>NZ_JBIRNE010000015.1:0-111372 GCF_044331465.1 Streptomyces sp. NPDC017225
CGCCGATGGGTCATCGAACGCACCATGTCCTGGCTCACCGGCTACCGCAGACTCAACCACCGATACGAACGCCACCCCCGCAACTACCTGGCCTTCCTCGGCCTCGCCGCAGCACTCTGCTGCTACAAGCGACTCGCTCGTCTCACCACATAGGACACGGTCTAAGACCGTTGATGCATCCCCGCGCCGGTCGTATGACAGCACGCACCACCGACAGAATGTAAGACGTCGATCACCAGGAGTGATGAGTTTTCGGTCAGAAGAACCCCGCACCCCATCCGTCGCTCTTCGTTCGACCTGCGCGTTTAGCGGCTCGACCTACCAGCTTCAGCCGTTTCGAGGCTTGGGCCGAGAACGAGCGCTGCACACAACTGCTATGCCGCCAGGGCCGAGCGCGTCGCCTCCCCCTCTCTCGATGACGCGAGCAATCTCCGGCCACGGAGCGCGCAAGGCACCGAAGAGCGACCAGTAGTCGTAGACGGCTCGAACCATGGCGCTGACGCCAAGGCGGGCGGCTTCGGGATCGATGGCGCCTATGACGCGCCGTGTGATTCCGCCGGCACCCCGAGCTGCTGGGGCGATCCCGTGGCCGAGCAGGAGCGTGGCGGTACGGATGGCATCCAGCGTCGGTGGTGTCGCCATCTGTGCGAAGCGCCCAAAGATCAGGGGGTGCCAGCTCGCCCTGGTGCGCGCCCAGGCCAGGCGTTCCAGCCCAGTGCCGAGGTCAACGGCCATCCGGTCCGGGTGATCCGTGTTCCACAGGAGGACGATGTCGCCGAGGGTGAGGTCCAGGTGGCGGAAGCGCAGTGTAATGCCTTCGACCTGCCGTCGGCGCCACGGGGTGAGCGTTCCGTAGATGCTCAGGTGCCGTGCGTGGAAGCCGAGTTGGGAGAGGACGGTCAGCCAGCCATCGAGGATGGCGCCGTACTCGTCGAGACCGCCTATGGGTTGGACTCGGGAGACGTTGACGAACGAGGTCAGGAAGCCGTCCATCAACTGGCCTTCCGCGTCCCGTTGACCGGTGAAGCGGACGACCGGCTGCGGGATGAATCCGCTTCGATACGTTCGGGGTTGGCCGTCCTTGAGGACCGGGTCCAGGGCCTGGACAGCGGAGATCGTCAGTTCGGTCTCCCTGCCCCACCAGAGCGGGAGGCAGGCGTCACGTGGAGCGCCGTCCCGCGCGAAGCCGGCTTCCAGGGAGTCGAGGATCTCCCTCCACGTGGGTGATCTGCGTGGAGGCTGGTAGGGGCTGCCCCGGTGCGGGTGAAGAATCTCGATGTGGGGGCCGTCGGCGGTGAACTCCCAGTGGGGGCCTAACGCGGCGCTCAGTACGCCGGGTATCCGCTGGGCCAGGTCGCCTCCGACGGTGCCGGCGGCGCGGGTCAGCACGATCGGGCCGACATCGCCTGGAAGTGGCGCGCCGGGTCGAAGCGCTGCATTCCGATCGCCTGGACGCGCTGGTGGTCGAGGCTTTCCGCCTGTTCGATCGCGTCGGCGAGCCTTCGTGCCGCGGTCTCGTCCTCCTCCCTGGGGTCGACGACCGCGACCGCGCCCGTCTCGTCGCACAGGGCGGCGTCGGCGCAGGTTCCTTCGCGCCAGGTCAGGGCGGCCATGGGAGTGCCGGCGCGCAGGGATTCACCGAAGACCGCGGCACCGGCTTCCACGTACGTGCGGGCGTATGTGTAGACGAAGACCGAGGCGTCGGCGATGGCTGCGGTCTTGGCGGAACCGCCGAGTTCGCCGATCCACTTCACGTGGTCGGCGCTGAAGAGCCGTTCGTGGCGTCGCACGTACGCCTCGTCGAAGACGGGGCCGACGATCCGAATGCGGCGACCGAGGATCTGGGCCGCCCGCACGGCGATGTGCGGTGCCTTCTCCTCGTCGATCCGGCCGAGCCAGACGAGATCGGTGCCCGCGGTGGCCGGCGGCTCCTCCTCGTCGAGGCCGAGATGGACGGCGAGCTCAGGGATCGGCCGGTGGTCCGCGTACCGTTCGTTCATCTCGGGCGAGTAGCAGTAGAGCCGCGAGCGCTGGCCGTCGAAGGCGGTGGCGGTGTGCTGGAAGACGGGCGAGTGCTGGAAGGTGGCGACGTCGCAGTCCAGCTCGTTCCAGGTGCGTGTCCACGCGGGAAGCGACGGGTACTCGTGACCGACGACCAGGAGGTCGTACCCCGTGTCGTGCAGCTCGCGCTCGGCGAGCGATCCGGTGGAGATGTCCTCCAGGCGGACCGGCTTGCGGACCCAGTCGTGTTCCAGGTCCGTGAGCCAGCCCGGCCCGAGGAGGTGTACGTCGGCGCCTGCGGCACGGGCGCCTACGGCGACCGCCCACAGCCATCGTTCGATCCCGCCGTATCCGGCGGGTGGAAAGGCGTAGCTACCAGGGAAGTCGCAGACGCCGACGAGCACGTTATGCCTCCGGTGTTCCGTCCGCCGAGATACGGCGGAAGCCGAGATACGGGAAGAGTGATTCGGGCAGAACGATCGAGCCGTCCTGCTGCTGGCACTGCTCAAGGAGCGCGGCCAGGGTGCGGCCGACGGGCAGACCGGAGCCGTTGAGGGTGGCGACGAGCTTGGGCTTGCCGTCCTCGCCTCGGGTCCGGATGTTCGCCCGGCGGGCCTGGAAAGTGCCGAAGTTGGAGACCGAGGAGATCTCGCGGTACGTGTTCTGGCTCGGGATCCAGACCTCGAGGTCGTACGTGAGCTGGGCGGAGAAGCCGGTGTCGCCGGCGGGCAGCGTGATGACCCGGTAGGCGAGGCCGAGCTCCTTGAGGCACGCCTCGGCGTGGCCGACCATCTCCTCCAGCTCGGCGTCCGCCGTCTCCGGATCGACGATCTTGACCATCTCGACCTTGGCGAACTGGTGCTGGCGGATCAGACCGCGGGTGTCGCGGCCGTACGAGCCGGCCTCGGACCGGAAGCACGGAGTGTGCGCCGTGAACGCGAGCGGCAGCTCGGCGGGCGGGATGATCTCGTCCGCGTAGAGGTTGGTCAGCGGAACCTCGGCCGTCGGGATGAGGAAGAGCTCCCGGTCGGCGACACCGGCCTTGAACAGGTCCTCCTCGAACTTCGGGAGCTGGCCGGTGCCGGTCATGGTCTTGCGGGTGACCAGGTAGGGGACCGCGTACTCGGTGTACCCGTGCCGGCGGGTGTGGATGTCGAGGAAGAGCGTGGCCAGGGCCCGCTCCAGAGCGGCGCCGGCGCCGCGGGAGACCGCGAAGCGCGGACCGGACAGCTTCGTCGCGCGGCCGAAGTCGAGGATGCCCGTGGCCTCTCCGAGATCGACGTGGTCCTTCGGCTCGAACGAAAACGCGGGAGGCGTGCCGACGCGCCGGATCTCGATGGCGAACTCCTCGGAGTCGCCGTCAGGTGCGGAGTCGTCCGGCAGGTTTGGGATGCTCAGAAGCAGATCACGGAGCTGGGCCTCGATCTCTTCCTGCCCTGCTTCGATGTCGCGGACCTGCTCCTTGATCTCGCGGGCGCGCTCCTTCAGCTTGCTGATGTCGCCGCCCTGCTTGGCCGTCTGCTGAACCTCACTCGCCACCCGCTTGGACTCGGCCCGCAGCTCATCGGCCGAGCGGATGTTCTGGTTGCGACGAGTCTGGAGGGACTCCAGCTCGGACAGGTCCAGGGAGTAACCGCGACGAGCGAGCCGACGAACCGCTTCGGAACCCATTTCAATCAGGGCGCGGGCATCATGCATGAGGAAGATCCTTCTGATCCGGCGAGTGGTGGGATACGGGATCGACGGTAGCAACCGCGGCCCCTTCGCCGATCCGCATTACCTCCCAGCCACCGGAGCCGACCGCGTGATCGGGAACGTCAGTTTCGAGATCGTTCATCAGGGCCCCGACGAACGCCGACAACTCGTCATCGGGGATGGCGACGGGCTCGATGTACGGGGCTTCCGGGAAGAAGAGGGGCATGGCCCCGCCAGGAGTCCGTTCGCGGTGCCACAGAAGCACGGAGACCAGCAGGCCGTGGGCCACCAGGACGCGGGGGCCGGGGTGCTTCAGGGCCGCGAGCACCCCGGTGAGCATCCTGCGGATGCCCTCGCGCTGCGACTCGCTGCCGCCCGGCGGCCGCTCGCGGGCGCCGTGCCCGTCGAGCCAGACGGCGTATTCCAGGAACGGGCTTCCCTCGAATTCCCCGTATTCGAGTTCGTTCAGCCGCGGATCGGTGATCAGTTCCGGTCCGGGAACTCCCATCAGCAGGTTGGCGGTCTGCTGGGCGCGGGGGAATTCGCTGGCCAGCCACGTTTTCACGCTGTGGAGGGGGACGCTGCTCCATCCCTTGGTCAGCGACCGACGGCCGTCCTCGCTCAGGCGGATGGGCTTCGTCGGGTCGCCATTGACCAGGTAGCGCCGGCTGTAGTTCGTCTGTCCGTGGCGGAGGACGTAGGTCGTCATGATCGGTTCCTTGGGGTTGGCGCCGACAGCCACGCGAGGACGTCGGCCATCCTCGGCGCGCGCGGATCGCCGGTGGCGAGGTAGAAGAGCAGGCCGTCCAGGGCCAGGGCCCTGCACCATGGCGCGAGGACGGGCACGGGGATGCGGGAGATACGGGCGGCTGCGGCCAGGCGAGCGTCCGTGCCGTGTCCGAGGTCGTAGTACACGGTCCAGAAGGCCCAGTCGAAGGCCGCGTCGCCCACCATCGGGAGGGGATCGATCAGGCGGGGGTGGCCCAGCCAGTCGAAGAGGACGTTCTCTCGGTAGAGATCCGCGTGCAGGACGGTGGATCGAGCGGAGTCCTCCTCCAGGGCCACGAGGGTCGGGAGGGCCGCGTCGACGTGCTCCTGCCACGGGCCGACGTCGACCGATTCCAGTCGGCGCCGCACCCGGGGGCGTACCTCCTGGTGCAGGTACGTGGTCAGGGAAGGAAGGGCACGCGGCCGGCGCCGACGGCGGCCGAAGGTGTGGAGGCCCTGGAGGGCGGCGGCCACGGTCGGAAGCTCGCGAGGCGGTCGCTCACCACCACCGGGGCTCCCTCCGATCATTTCCAGGGCCGCCACGGCCAGGTCGTCCGCCGCCTCGACGACGCCTGTAGTCGGCCCGCCCGCCCACAGGCGTAAGGCGGTGACCTCGTTGCGGAACCGGGCGGGATCGGCCCACGCCTTGAGAAGCAGCGGACGCCCGTCGAAGGCTCCGGCCGTGACGACCACCGAGGCGTGTCCGGCGTCGTGGTAGCCATCGAGGGTGAGCTTCCAACGATCCGCAGCCTCCTCCAGCAGGGTGGGCACCGCATCGAGCCACCCGGAGACTTCGGGGCCGTAGTGAGTGACCAGCCGACGCCGGCATTTCGGGGAGACCTCGCCGAGCATCCGCTTCTTCATCAGCTCAGCACGATCCCGTCGGAGACCAGCTCGTCGGTGAGCGCCGGAAACGCGCCCAGCGCCTCCGCCACCAGCGCCTGCACCTTGTCCACTTCGGCGTCCGGGGACGACAGACGAACGAGGACACGCCACGGCTGGTCGAGGCGCTGCCCGGTGGTGCTCACCAGGTGGACCTCGGCGTGCCCTCCCGTCGCCTCGTGGAGCCGCTGGGCGAGCCGTCGTGCGGCGATGTTGTAGAGCTTGCCCACGTGGTAGACGGGGTTCTTACCGTTGGCGCCCTCCAGGTTCATCGGCCGCAGGGGCGTGATGAGCCCGTTGACGCGATTGCCGCGGCCGACGACGCCCTCGTCGCCGGATTCGATCGAGCTCCCGGTGTAGGTGAGGTACAGCTCGTCCTTATCCGGCACGTCGCGCGCGTTGAGCCGGAAGCTCGCCTCGGCACCGGGCAGGTGGAGGCCGGCGAGCCGGTAGCACTCGTCCAGAACGCTCTCGGTGTTCTGGACGTACTCCGCACGGCTCGCGACGAGCCGCGACTTCTGCGGCACACAGAGCACGACATCCGCCCGCTCCCCGTCCCAGTAGCCCATGAGCTTCACGTCCGATCCACACCAGGCGTGGGAGAGGGTGAAGTCGCTCTCCCCGGAGAAGTGGTCGACCAGATCCCGCGCGAAGGACTCGAAGACGTTCTCCGGCGCCCAGCCGGTGCCCAGCGACGTGTCGTTGGAGAGCCGCACCCGCCGCTCCCGCAGGTCGTCGATCGACCGCGGGTTGAACCATCGCGTCCGGTCGGGCACCTCGTCGCCCGTGAGGACGGCACCGGGGCTGGAGTTGCTGGTGATGTTGAAGGTGATGTCGAGGTGGTCGGAGACCTCGGGGAGCCGGCGGGCGAAGAACGCCCGCACCTCGGCCTCCACGATCTCCTCGACGGGGATCCGCTCACCGCCGCACATGGGCGCGGCACGGCCGTTGACGAGCACCCGGACCGGGGCGGTCATGCGGCCGGCGCCGTACCGGACCTCACTCGCGCCGCCCAAGAGGGCGAGCTTGTCGAAGTTGTGGTGCAGGACCGCGCCGAAGTGCTGCACGGTGTAGGCGCTGTACGCGCGGGACAGTCGCTCGGCCAGCTGATCGGCGAGGGTGTCCGGATGGCCGAGGCCCTTGCGCTCCACGATGGTCGTGGCGTCCGGGGCGGACCCGCCCGTCTCGATGACGAGGTGGCTGTTGTCGATGGTCGTGCTCGTGCGAAGCATCACGAACTCCCGTTCAGGATGGACAGAAGGGGATGAGCGCAGGCGCAGAACGCCTGGACGAGCGGTAAGTGCCGTGTGTGGTGACGAGGCCGATGTCCTCGGTCCGTGGATGCCATCTTCCTGGCCCTCCAGGTCCTATTCGAGGGCTCCGACAGGCCATCAAGAGGACTTTCACAGGGCTTTGTTGGGCGTCCGTGGATGATTTTGCGCCGCGACAGGGACATCGCATGTCACTCTCTGACGAGAACTCGTCCCCGGAGGAGATCCATGTCCCGTCCCGCAGGCAACACCCGACTCAAGTCCGCCCGCCTGGCGGCCGGATACAACTCACAACAGGCTCTGGCCGACGCCATCACCAAGACGGCACCCAAGCTGGGCATCAGGGGGCTCGCTGTTGGCGTGCGTCAGATCCGACGCTGGGAGTCCGCCACACCGCCCTGGCCTCAGCCTGACGTCCACCGAGTTCTGACCCACCTCCTGGGCCAGAGCATGGAGGACTTGGGATTCACCCCACCCTGGGGAAATGAGAGCCGCCACGCGGGCTCGACGGTCCGCAACACCCCGCATGCGCCTCTGAAGGGAGCGCGGCTAGCTAACGTCCCCGCCCAGGTCGGCCCCGCAACGCAGCCAGTCACAGTGGGCAAGGACTTCGAGGCCGTCACTCGTTCTCACCGGCACCTCTACTGGTCCGTAGCGCCCGCCGTGCTGCACCCGGCAGTGCTGGAGCACGCCCGTCTGGGATGCGCTCTCCTGCCGGAGACGGCGAACCCTGCTCGCCAGACCCTGGCCGGCGCCCTTGCCGAGTCCTATCTACTGGCCGGGCGCATCGAGTTCTTCGACCTGCGCCAGCCCGACCAAGCCTCGGAAACCCTCTTGCGTGCCCTGCAAGCGGCGGGCGAAGCCGACGACCCCCTCCTGGGATCGGCCATCCTCGCGCACATGGCGTTTATCCCCGGCTGGACCGATGACCGGGAAGCGGCGATCGAGCGCATGATGGCCGCCCGCACCTACGCTCGACGCGGAGACGCCTCCGTGGAGCACTGGGCATGGCTGGATGCAGTCGAGGCGGAATGCGAGACCCGATGCGGCGACCCTCGCGCTGCGCTCCGCCTGATCGGACACGCCGAGGACGCCCTTTCCGCGGGCTCCGAGCACCCCACCCCTGAGTGGCTGGACTGGTTCAGCCCCGTGCGCCTGTCCGCGTTCAAAGGGAACACGCAGCTGAAGGCCGGCCACATGCCACAAGCCCGCCAGACTCTTCAGGAGGTTCTCAACGACCTGCCGCCCGAGTCGGACAAGCAGCGCACCGTCGTCCTCGGTGATCTCGCCGCAGTCGAAGCCGCGGACGGCCACCCAGAGGCGGCATGCCGGTACGCCGTACAAGCCCTCGACCAGCTCGCCATCACTTGGTACGCCACGGGCATGGAGCGTATCCGCGAGGTCCGACGCACGCTCGCCTCATGGCAGAACGAGCAGTGCGTCCGAGACCTCGACGATCGTCTCTACGACTGGGGAACGACTGTCAGCGCTCTCCAGCGTTGAACTTGGCGATCTTCTCAGGCAGCTCCGCGAGCGAGTCGATGCGCATCGTGGTGATCGAGTCTGCATCCGGGGCACGCTGCTGAATCGTGCCCCAGGGCCCACGCCGAATCAGAGCTGTCAGAAGCCCGGCCTGCACGGCCGGACGGATGTCGTTGTCGAGCCGGTCCCCGACGTACAGGATCTCGCCCGGCTCGGCAGGCGTCGCCTCAATGACGTGCTCGAAGAACTTCACGTCCGGCTTCGACGCCCCCCAGTCGTCACTGGTGGCGATCAGGTCGGACGGAAGGTCCAGCCCGCGGAGTAGGCCGCCCGCACGCACGGTCTGGTTCCCGGCGATGCCCACCCACAGGCCGGCCTCCCGCAGCGCGGCCAGCGTGGGTCGCACGTCGGCGTAGAGGTCGTCCTCGCCGAACCATTCCGGCTTCCCGGCCGCCGCGCGCTTTTCGCGCTCTTCGGTCAGGTCGAACCCCGGCCGGAACTCCTGGAAGGTCTCGCGGTAGTCGCGCCCCTGCGCGATGACCGCCCCGAACATCGCCGCGAAGGTATGCCGCGGCACCTCCAGCCAGTCCGCCCAGGTCCCGTACTCCCGGGTCTCGTCGACAAGACACTCACCCACGTCGAACACCACCGCACGAATCATGCTCCGCAGGTTAGACGGTGCGGCGCGGGGAGTAGGCAGCCCTGTCGGATTGCGGCTGAATCCCTACCCCGCCCGAGCCCAAGTCGACACCAACGCGTGGCGGGAGCCGGGGTGGATCACTGGGGCGCCGCAAGTGTGGCGGCCGGTCGGCACGGTCGACCGAAGCGGGCGCATTTCTGCTCGAACCCTGGGGGGAGCCATCCACCGCTCAGCAGACGAGGATGCGCGGGAAACGCGGTGATGGCGGCGACAGCGAAGGCGAGGGACGCCCATGGTGTGTGCACCATCGTCGTCACCTGCTGGCCGCGAGTATTGACGAAGCTCGCCTGGAACGTAGCAACGCTCACGAGGTCAATCGTGCTGAGGGCCTTCCAATCAAGGTCAAGCCCGATCGTGCTGCTCGCAAAGTGCAGCTTCTGACGGGTGATCGTCACCTCTCCCGGGCCATCGACCACCCATCGCGGTTGGGCGTCATGCGCCGCCTGGCGCCGCCTGGCAGAGTTGCCGACAGCGGAACCCACAAGACTCCCGATGACGAATGCGGGATTGCCGACGGCAACCACATTGTTGTGCTGGTAGCGCCCGTTGCCCAGGGCTCGCCAGGTCGAACGCTGACCGGGACCGACAGCAAGGGCACGGTCGCCACGCTCCAGTCGCGCTGTCGTGGCGATCAATGGACGGCGAGCCAGACCGCCTGTAAGGAGATCCGCGACGATCTCGCATGAGTGCCACAGATGGTCGTCCAGGGACGACCACACTGGAGGGTTCACGTGCCCTGGTGGTGGCGCGAAGGGGTTGGCCTCTGTCACTCTGGGGGTCCGTTTTCCGAGGACGCTTGATCACTTAGCGCGATCGAGTGTACCCAGAGGGCTCCTCAGTCGGCAGAGACTTTACGGATCTTGCCACCGTGGCTGATCCTCGCGTTCGGCGGTACGAGAGAGGCAGAAGGCACACATCCTCTTGGTCGCTACCGGCAGCGATGGGGCCGCCGCACCACCCGTTCTGGTCTCAGTCCTGGTCTCATTCGCCCTCGTCCGGCCCCGTCCGGACAGGGTCACCCTGAACGCTCCGCCGCAGGTCAGGACGGCCCTGTCCCCCGCCGGACCCCCGTACGAACATTTGGAAAGCGTGTTGGGGGCAACCCCTCACGAGTTCGAATCTCGTATCCTCCGCCAGTGCCTCACCGGGCACGAAGTCGAAGGGCCCCACCGCTTGCGGTGGGGCCCTTCGACTTGTTCAGCCCGGGCTCAGCAACCGGTCCCTGACCGCGGCGAGGACTTCCGCGCGGTCGCGGGGGCCGTTGTCGGCCGCGATGAGGTGGTCGCCGACGCGCAGCGAGAAGGTGATCAGGCAGCGGGCCTCGACATCGCCCTCGTCGGAGCAGAAGGCCCCGAAGAGCCGGCGCAGGTAGTCCATGCGGCGGTTGTCGGCCCTGCGGAGGCGCCGCGCGACGCCTTCGTCGCGCCGGGCCCAGTCGCGGATCGCGAGTTCGACCCCTGCGCCGGTCAGGGGCGCGCCGCCCGACCCCACGAAGTCGAAGAGCCGCCCGAGCCGCTCGCGGGCGTCGCCCCCGTCACGCTCGACGCGGTCGATGACGCCCTCGGTGACCCCGCGTTCCCAGGTGTCGAGCATCTCCTCCAGCAGGGCGGCGCGGTTGCGGAAGTAGCCGTAGAAACCGCCCTTGCTGACGCCGAGCGCCTGAGCGAGGACCTCGACCCGGACAGCCTCGGGGCCGCCGCCGGCGAGTGTCCGGAGTCCCTCCTCGATCCACTTGTCCCGCGGCGTACGGATCGCGCCCATGCCGTGTCTCTCCTCACATGCCCTCGATCGATATACGGAGGCGTACAGATCAGTCTATGGTCGTTCTATACGCCACCGTATAGACAGGAAGCTGCCATGAGTGATCTGCGCCTTCCCCCGGCCGAGCACACGTCCCGCCCCTGGCGGATCCACGAGATGGCCGGCGATTTCCGGCTCGAGGACGTGTGGGCGCTGCCGACGCCGGGCGGTCCGGACGACCTGCGCCATCTGGTCGAGCAGATGGCGGGCGGCGAGGACGGTCCGGACGGCGGCAACCCCGTGGGCCGCTTCCTCTTCGCGGTGCGCTGGAAACTCGGCGCGCTGCTCGGCTGGGACAAGCCGGACACGGGCCTCGGCGGCCGGGTGACGACGCTGCGCGACCGGCTGCCGGACGACCTGCGCGAGGGGCCACGGGGGCCCGACCTCAGCTCGGTGCCCTTCACCTCGGTCTTCCAGACCAACGACGAGTGGGCCGCCGAGTGCGCCAACAAGACGATGCACGGGGTGCTGCACATCGGCTGGGTCCCCGACGGGAACGGCGGCTTCCGCGGCCACCTGGCCGTCCTGGTGAAGCCCAACGGCCGTCTCGGCTCCCTGTACATGCTCGGCATCAAGCCCTTCCGGTACCTGGGGGTGTACCCGGCCCTGATGCGATCGATCGGCCGGGAGTGGCGGGAGAACGCGGAGCGCCGAGCGGCGCACTGACGCCTTCGCGGCCCGGCGGCCCTCCGGTCCCGGGCTACGCGGCCTTCGCGAGGAACGTTTCCAACCCCGACTGCGCGGAGGTGAAAGCCGCCTCGCCCGCGTTGAGGGAGTCGTACACCAGGTGCACCGCCGCGTCCTCGATGCCGCAGAAGTTGGAGATCCCGGCCCGCAGGGTGCGCGTGACCGGGCCCTCCCAGTCCAGTTCGGCGAACTGGCCGCGGGTGTAGCTGACCAGGCTGATCCAGAGCATCCGCTTGTCGCGCAGGCGGGCCCGGGCACTGCCGTAGGCGAAGCCGTGGTTCCAGACGCGGTCGATCCAGCCTTTGAGGATGGCCGGCGGGCCGAACCACCAGAGGGGGAAGACCACGACGATCGTGTCGGCGGCGGCGACGCGTCGCATGTGCGCGCGTACCTCCGGCGAGTACTCCTTGCCGGGGTCGGCCCAGTCCGGCTCGTCCTCCGGGGTCATCCGGGGGTCGAATCCCTCGGCGTGCAGGTCGAGCACGTCGACGGTGAAGCCGTCCGCCGTGAGCCGGGCGTGCGCACGGTGAGCGAGCTGGGCGGTCAGGGAGTCCGGGCGGGGGTGGGCGTGGACCAGGAGGGCGTGTCCGCCGGGGGGCGGAGGAGTGGTGGCGGGCGAGGGGCGAGAGGTGGTCGCGTTCCCGTACGTCATCGGGTCTCTCCCAGCCGGACCAGCATCTTGCCCGTGTTCGCGCCGCGCATCATGCCCAGGAAGGCGTCCGGCGCCCGTTCGATGCCCTCCTCGACGGTCACCTCGGTGCGCAGGGTGCCGTCGGCGAGCCAGGACGCGGCCTTGGGGATCCATTCGGCGAAGAGGTCGAGGTGGTTGGTGACGAGCATTCCCCGCAGCGTCACCTCCTTGGCGGCCGCCGTGAAGAGGTTGCCGGGGCCCGGCACGGCACCGGTGGCGTTGTAGCCGCTGATCGCGCCGACCATAGCGATCCTGCCGCCCGGACGCATGGCGTCGATGGCCGCCTCGAGGTGGTCGCCGGCCACGGCGTCCAGGTAGACGTCGAGTCCCCCGGGGGCGGCCTTGGCCAACTGCTCGGCGAGCGACCCCTGGCGGTAGTCGATCGCCGCGTCGTAACCGAAGTCGTCGATGAGCTTCCTGGTCTTGTGCGGGCCGCCCGCCGAGCCGATCACCCGGGACGCGCCCAGCTTCCTGGCCAGTTGTCCGGCGACGCTGCCGACCGCGCCCGCCGCGGCGGAGACGAACACGACGTCGCCCTCCCGCACCGGCGCGGTCCGGGTCAGCGCGGCGTAGGCGCTCAGTCCCGTGGTGCCCAGCGGGCCGAGGAACGCCTCCGCGGGGGCGAGCGACGTGTCGACGACGGTGGCCGACGCCGCGTCCAGGACGGCGTACTCCCGCCAGCCCTGGAAGTGCGTGACGGTTGCCCCGACCGGGACGGACTCGGCGCGGGAAGCGACCACTTCACCCACCGCGCTGCCCTCCAGAGCGGTGCCGAGGGCGAAGGGCGGGATGTAGGACGGTACGTCGTCCATCCGGCCGCGCATGTACGGGTCCACCGACATCCAGGTGTTGCGGACCAGTACCTGCCCCTCGGCGGGCGACGACACGTCGACGGTCGCGAACTCGAAGTTCGCCGGGCCGGGTTCGCCGACGGGACGGGCGGCGAGGCGGATCTCGCGGGAGGTGGTCATGGTGTGTCCTTTCGGTGCGTGCCGGTACGTGGCTGTACAGACCGGTGCGTGGGGCGGACGCGGAGGCCGCGTCGGTGACTCACCGGAACACCGTGCACGGGCCCGCGCACGGGAGGCTGACGCTCCACGCACGGCCGCCGACCGGGCGCGAGCCGTTGTCGGCGGGCCACGCATTACCGTGGCGGCATGCGTTTCGAGGTACTGGGGCCACTGACGGTGCGCACCGACGACGGGGACCCGGTGCCTGTGACCGAACCCAAGGTCCGTGCGCTGCTCGCCGATCTGCTGGTGCACCACGGGCGTCCGGTACCGGTGGACCGGTTGATCGACGATCTCTGGGGCGAGGCGGTACCCGGCAACCCCGTCAACTCCCTGCAGACCAAGGTCTCCCAACTGCGGCGCACCCTGGCGGGGGCCGAGTCCGGCGCCCGCGCGCTGGTGGAGTACGGCCCGGCGGGCTACGCGCTGCGGGTGGCGGCGGACGCGGTGGACTCCGGCCGGTTCGGGCGGCTCACAGCGCGTGCGCGGGAGGAGACCGACCCGCGGACGAAGGCGTCGTTACTGTCGCAGGCGCTGGGGCTGTGGCGCGGTGCGGCATTCTCCGAGTTCCGCGACTCGGGGTTCGCGCAGGCCGCGATCGCCGGTCTGGACGAACAGCGGCTCACCGCGCGGGAGGAGCTCGCCGAGCTGCGGCTGGAGACCGTGGGACGCGCCGGCCACTCCGCCCTCGCCGACGAGCTGGGCCTGCTCACTGGCGAACATCCGCTGCGGCAACGGCTGCGCGCCGCCCACATGCGGGCCCTCTACCTCGCCGGGCGGCAGAGCGAGGCACTGGCCGCCTACCGCGACCTGGAGCGGCGCTACGCCGATGAGCTGGGCATCGACCCGAGCGCCGACGTCACCGAACTGCACCAGGCGATGCTCCGGCAGGACCCTGGGCTCGTTCCTGGTCCCTGCCTCGGTTCCGGCTCTGGTCCTGGTCGCGGCCTCGCCCCCGGTCCTGTCCGTGGTCCTGGCCCTGGTGCCGGCTCTGTCCCCGGCCCCGCCGCTCCGGTCGGCGGAGTGCCGCGTACGAACCTGCCCACGCCGGTGAGTTCACTGGTCGGGCGCGAGGAAACGGTCACGCGGTTGTGCGCCCTGCTGGAGCACGGCCGCCTCGTCACGCTCACCGGGCCCGGTGGCGTCGGCAAGACCCGGCTGGCCCTGGAGGCTGCGGCTCGGCTGACGGAACGGGGACCCGGCGCCCACCCCGACGGCGTCTGGTTCGTGGAGCTCGCGGGAGCGACGGCCGAGGTGGCGGAAACAGTGGCCGCCGCGCTCGGCATACGCGACGACGCCGCACAGGAACTCGGCTTCGACACCCCCGGGAACACGGACGACCCGGTCCTGCGCCTGCTCGTCGAGGCGCTGCGCCCGCGCCGGATGCTCCTCGTCCTCGACAACTGCGAGCACGTCGTCGGACCGGTCGCCGCGCTGGCCGCACACCTCCTGCGCCGGGCGCCCGGCGTACGCGTCCTCGCCACCAGCCAGGAACCGCTCGCCCTCTCCGGCGAGGTCCTCCACGCCGTCGCGCCGCTGGCAGAGGCCGAGGCCGTGGAGCTCTTCGCCGCGCGGGCCGCGGCCGCGGCCCCCGGTTTCGTCCTGGGGCCGGAAAACACCGAGGCCGTCGCTCTCGTCTGCCGGCGCCTCGACGGCATCCCCCTCGCCCTCGAACTGGCCGCGCCCCGCGTACGGGCGCTCGGCGTGCACGCCCTGGCCGACCGCCTGCACGACCGTTTCCGGCTGCTGGGCCAGGTACGCCGGGACGCCCCGGCACGGCAGCGGACCCTGCGCGCGATGATCGACTGGAGCTGGGAACCGCTGTCCCCGGCCGAGCGCACGGTCCTGCGCCGGCTGTCCGTGTTCGCCGGCGGGTTCACGCTGGAGTCCGCGGAGGCGGTCTGTGCCGTGGGGGACGCGCCCGAGGGGGACGAGACGAAGGAGAGGGAGAGGGAGACAGAGAGGGAGACAGAGGGGAGGGACATACCGGAAGGGGACGTTCGGGCCGAGGAGGTACTCGACATCGTCACCCGGCTCGTGGACCGTTCCCTGCTCGTACCGGCGTACGCCACCGACCGGGACGACGGCACCCGCTACCGGATGCTCGAATCGGTGGCCGCCTACGGGCTGGACCGGCTCGCGGACGCCGGCGAGACCCAGGACGTACGACACCGGCACGCCCTCCACTTCGCCGGCCTCGCCGCGCACGCGGAACCGCTGCTGTACGGCCGCGACCAGCGCCGCCTGCTGCACCGCCTCGACAGCGAGACGCTCAACCTGCGGGCCGCACTCGACCACGCCGCGGTGGACGGCTCCCCCGGTCTCGGGCTGCGGATGGCCAACTCGCTGACCTGGTACTGGTATCTGCGTGGCCGGATGGGCGAGGCCGTCAGGTCCCTGGGCCGGGCGTTGGAGTACGCGCACTCTGCGGGGGGCGGCGCCGTCCAGGACCCCGTCCAGGCCGCGGCCCGGGTGCGCCGTGCCGCGCTCTCGCTGCTGACCGGGGACGACTCCTGGCTCGGCGAGTCCTTCGACGGCGCCGACGCACGAGGCCGGTGGCTGCTGGTCTTCGCGCGGTGCGGCTTCCTGGACCGCTCCGAGGAGAGCCTCGCCACCGGAACGACCGACGGAACGGCAGAAGGAGCGAGAGGCGGTACAGCCGGAACAGCCCGCACGATCACCGATGAGTTCCGCGGGCTCGGTGACCGCTGGGGTGAGGCCGCCGCGCTCGGCACCCGCGCCACCCAGGCGCTGTACCAGGGGGACCTGGATGCGGTTCGGCGGTACGCGGAGCAGAGCGCGGCCCTCTTCACCGGACTCGGAGACCGGTGGGGCCGGCTCCAGGCATCGGAGCTGCTGGGCGTCATCGCCGAGGTCTGCGGGGGCTACGGGGCCGCAGCCCGCCTGCACCAGGACGGCGTACGGGGCGCGGAGGAGCTCCAACTGTGGTCGCACATGTCGTTCCGGCTGTCCAGGCTGGGGCGTATCGCGCTGCTGACCGGCGACTACGCGCGAGCCGCGGAACTCCACGAGCGCGCCAGGCGCCTCGCGGCCGAGCAGTCGCACCGGTCCGCGGAACAGTTCGCGGAGACCGGACTGGCCCTCGGCGCCCGTCGGAGCGGTGACCCGGACACCGCCGAGGCCCTGCTGACCCCCTGGCTGGAGTGGAACCGCCGCCTCGGCGTGGACTCCGGAGCCGCACTGGTCCTGGCACAACTCGGCTACGTCGCCGAGCAGCGGGGCGACGCTCGGCGCGCCGAGGCACTCCACCGGGACGGGCTCACGGCGGCTCTCCGCACCCGCGACCCCCGCGCCGTGGCCCTCGCGATGGAGGGGCTGGCCGGCGCGCGATCGGCCACGCCTCGGCCCGGAGCCGACGCGGCCCGGTTCGACTCCCACGGGTATCAGCCCGACCCCGCCGCGTCCCGGCCCGACCCCGCCGCGTCCCCGTACGAGCAAGCCGCGTCCCTGCTCGGCACGGCGGCCGCCCTCCGTGACTCGGCCGGCGCGCCGCTGCCCCGGGCCGAACGGATCGATGTCGACCGGGCGGCCGGCCGGGCACGCGCTGTCCTGGGCGAGGCAGCCTTCACGGCCGCTCACGCCCGCGGCCGGGCCCTCACCGCACAGGACCAGGTACGCCTCCTCGGCCCGTCGCCCGACCCCTGCGACGACCGCGCCTGAGCCCCGCCCTGGCGGGACCGCGCCCCACAACGGGTCGCTACCATCGCCCGTCATGGACTGGCTGGAGCGCGCCGCGAAACTGAGGCAGTGGAGCAGGGGCGGTACACGTGCTCCGCACAAGCCGCTGCTCCTTCTCTACGCGCTCGGCCGGTATCAGCGGGACGCCGACGGGGAACTGCGCTACAGCGCGGTGGAGGAGGACCTGAAGCGGCTGCTGACCGAGTACGGCCCGCCGCACGGCACGACGCCCGCCTATCCCTTTCACCACCTGGTCGGTGACGGGGTGTGGGAGGTGCGCACCGACCGTGGACCCGGAAGCCCCGGAAGCCGGGTGGGGGAGCTGCGGGCGTCGGGGGCCGCGGGGCGGCTGGCGCCGGAGTTGCGGGCCGCGTTGCGGCGGGAGCCGTCACTGCTCGACCGGATGGCCGGGGTGCTGCTGGACCAGCACTTCCCGCCCTCGCTCCACGACGAGTTGTGCGAAGCGGTCGGTCTCCGGGCCCGGGCGACTCCGGTCGCGCCACTCGTCGCCGGACGCCGGCAGCGGGACCGGCGGATGCGGGAGCTGGTGCTGACGGCCTACGAGTACCGGTGCGCCTTCTGCGGCTACGACGGCCGGATCGGGGCGGTGCCGGTCGGGCTGGAGGCCGCGCACGTGCGCTGGTGGGCGTTCGACGGCCCGGACGACGTCGACAACGGACTGTGCCTGTGCTCGCTGCACCACAAGCTCTTCGACAAGGGCGTCCTCGGCGTCGGGGACGGGCACCGCGTCCTGGTCTCGCAGCGCTTCGTCGGTCACAGCCCCGCCGCCCGCGACCACGTCACCGCGCTCGCGGGCCGACCGCTGACCGGGCCCCAGCCGGGTGCCAGTCCCGTCGCCGCCGGTCACCGGGCCTGGCACGCGGCCAACGTCTTCCACGGCAGCCCCCGGCCGGCTGCCACCGCCGGTACCGCCTGACCCCGCTCACCCGGTCAGTCGGCGGGCCCGGCCGGCTTCAGTGTGACCCTCGGCAGCCGCCGGGCCGCCGGGGCCGGGAGCCGCCAGGCGTGGCGGCCCAGGAGGTGCATCACCGCCGGGACGACGAGGCAGCGGATCACCACGGCGTCCAGCAGGATCGCCGTCGCGGGACCGAGGCCGAACTGCTGGAGCATACGGCTCGGACTGAGGACGAAGGCCGCGAAGACGACGACCATGACGGCCGCGGCTGCCGTGATGACCCGGCCGGTCGCGGCCAGGCCCTCACGGACGGCGAGGGCGGCGTCGCGGATGCGTTCCCACTCCTCGTGGATGCGGGAGACCAGGAAGACCTCGAGTCCATGGAGAGTCCGAAGACGATCGCGAAGACCATGCTTGGTCATGATGCGGCCGACGCGGGTCTTGGTGGCCGGGCTGAGGACGAGGCGGGCGGCGATCTCGTCGTTGGTCAGGCCGGCCGCGACCAGGGACATGACCTCGTGCTCGCGGTCGGTGAGGGCGTTCAGCAGCGGGCCGGGCTCGGGTGCGCGCACGCGGCCGGCGAACTCGGCGATCAGACGGCGCGTCGTGGAGGGGCTGATCAGCGCGTCGCCGCGGGCGGCGACCCGGACGCCGTGCACCAGTTCCTCCGGCTCGGTGTCCTTGACCAGGAAGCCGGTGGCACCCGCGCGCAGGGCGCCGTACACGTAGTCGCCGAGGTCGAAGGTGGTCAGGATGACCACGCGTACGTCGTTCAGGCGCGGGCCGGCGGCGATGTCCCGGGCCGCCCTCGGCCGACCGCTCACGCCTCTGCTGCTCACCGTGGTCATCAGCCTGACCTGGATTCTCGTCGTCGGGCTCGGCCGGGTGCGCGAGCCGTTGCTGACAGCGGTGGCCGCGGGGGTGGCGTACACGCTGGGCGGTCCTGGTCCTCGGCGGGGTCCTGTCCCCCGTACTCACGGGGGAGTTGCGGGGTCCTCTGGCGCGACCGCGGACGATCCTGCCGATGCTCCTGGTCAACGGGGTGTGGGGCACGGTCTGCGGCGCTGCGCGCTGCGGGTGCGCCGGATGCGCGGGGGCGCGCTCTGAGCCGCCGGCGCCGAAAGCCTCGCCGGGCCCGCTACCGCTCGATCCGGATCCGCCTCGTCTCGCTCACCTGGTCGATCTCCGACACCCGGACCGTCGTCTTCATCGTCCAGGTGCCGGGGAGGGGCAGGGTGAGGGAGTTGGCGCTCCAGTAACCGCCCCGGTCGACGAGCTCCGCGTCGATCGGCCCGACCTCGCGGTCGGGCAGGGTGAAGGAGAGACGCAGCTCGGGTACGGCGGCCAGGCTGCCGTCGGGGCCGAAGACGACGGCCTGCACGGCGTTGTCGCCGGTGCGGCCGGGGTCCAGGGTGATCTGGACCGTGCCCCGGCCGGAGCCGCCGACGTCGAAGGGGATCGTGGTGACGGACGCGGGCAGCACCCCGCCCGCCGGTACGGCCCGCGCCGCCGCCTCGTCCGCGGCCCTGCCCGGCAGGGTGCCGGTGAGCACGGTCGTGACCACCAGGACGACGGCCGCGACGACGGCCTCGACCAGGACGGACCTGCGCAGCCCCCGGCGGTGTGCGTCCCCGTCGACCGGCGGCTCCGGCAGGGGTGACTCCGGTTGGGGTGGCTCCGGTTGGGGTGGCTCCGGTTGGGGCGCTCGCGGTTCGGACGGCCCTCGTTCGGGCGGCCCCGGCTCGGGCGCTCCCGGTCCGGACGGCCCCGACACCGCGTGCGCCGGTGGCCCGCCCACCGGCTCCGGCACCCGCTCGCGTACGCACTCGCGTACGGCCGTCTCCGCGCTCGCCCCCGCCCCCGTCACTCCTGCCGCCGTCACCCACGCGGCCGTCCACCGCCGTGAGACCGCCGCCGCGGCCAGCAGCACGGCCACCCCGGCCAGCTTCGCCAGCAGCAGCCTGCCGTACGTCGTCTCCGTGAGCGTCGGCCAGGAGCCGAGGCCGCGCCAGGACTGGTAGACGCCGGTGACGACCAGGACGGTCACGGAGACGAAGGCGGTCCGGGAGAAACGGGCGACCGTGCCGGCGTCCGGACAGCCGCGCAGGGTGAGGAGCAGGGCCACGAGACCGCCGAGCCAGACCGCGGTGGCCAGCAGATGCAGCACGGACGACGTCATCGCGACCGGCACCTGGATCCCGGCGGAGGCGTGCTCGGCGGCGGCCCAGGTCAGGGCGAGGCAGACCGCCGGCACGACACCCCCGGCGACGGAGAGGGCGGTGCGCTCCCGGTGACGGCCCCCGCGGGCCATGTGGAGCAGGAACAGGGCGACCGGCACGAGCAGCGCCAGCCTGACCACCAGCAGCACGCCGGGCCGGGTCGTGAGGGTGCCGCCGAGCGCGTCGGCGTCGAGGGCCGCCGACGGCCCCGTACCCGCCTCGTACGGGGCACGCAGCACCAGCAGGGCGACGGTGGCCCCCAGCAGGGTCCACCAGCCCGCCACCAGCGGGCGGCGCAGCGGGGCGGGGTCCGGCGGCCGGCACAGGGCGACGAAGGCGGCGGTGCCGATGAGCAGGGCGGCGGCGAGGTAGGAGAGGTAGCGGGCGGTCTTGTGGAGGGTGGCGGTCAGCGGGTTCTCGGTGGGACCGGTGTCCACGGACGCGGTCGTCGCGGAGGGCTTGCCGACCGAGAAGGTGAAGGCGCCGGAGACGGGGTGGCTGTCGGCCGACACCACCCGCCAGGCCACGGTGTACGTGCCCGCGCCGAGTTCGCCCGACAGCGCGACGCGGGCCGTGTCGGAACGGCCGTCCGCCCGCCCGGCCTCCCCCGTGCGCACCCGGTGGCCGCCGGGGTCGAGGACGCGGAAGGAGTCGTCGCGCAGGCCGACGGACTCGGTGAACGTCAGGGTGACGTGGCGCGGGGCCCGCGGGAGGACGGCGCCGTCCCCGGGGTCGGTGGAGCGCAGGGCGGCGTGGGCGGACGCCGGTGCCGCGCCGCCGAGGACGAACAGGACCAGCACGGCGCCCAGCAGCGCCGGCCCCTGGACCCGCCGCCGGCCCCGTCGTCCCCGTCCGCTCCGACGGCCTTCTCGCTCCCGGCCTCCAGTGCGCGCACCGCCACCACACCTCACGTCGCATCTCCGTCGTCGGGACCCACTGCCTCGGGGATACGTACGGACGCGGGCGCCGCCCCGCTCACCGGAGACCGTCGAAGGCCGCCGAAGACCCGTCGAAGGCCGCCGGAGACCCGCCCGGGGGCCACCGGGAGCCCGCACGTGACCCACCGGGTGCCGGGCCGGGACCTCACCACGACGGGCGGGCCGTCACCCCGCCGTCCACCACGAGGTCGTGTCCGGTGACCCAGGACGCCAGCCGCGACGCCAGGAACACGCACGCGTCGCCCACGTCCTCCGGCCGCCCCAGCCGTCCCGTGGGTGCCGCCTCCCGCCACCTGCGTACGCCGTCCGGCCAGGCGCCGGCCAGCCCCTCCCGGTCGATGAGGCCGGGCGAGACGGTGTTGACCCGCACTCCCCACGGGCCGTACTCCAGCGCCGCCGAACGGGCGTGCGTCACGACCGCCGCCTTGGAGGCGCCGTAGTGCGCGTGGGCGGGTGCGGGGGCGCCCGCCTCGATGGACGCGATGTGGGTGACCGTGCCGCCGCCGTCCTGGGCCCGCATGATCCGGGCGGCGGCCTGTGTGCACGCGAAGACACTGGTGAGGTTGGTGTCCACCACCGTCCGCCACTCGGTGGCCGTCATACCGGGCAGGTCCCGCAACGGCTGCACGCCCGCGTTGTTGACCAGCGCCGTCAGCCGCCCCCCGCCCCAGTCGGCGGCTTCCTCGAGCAGGCGCCGGCAGGCGTCCTCGTCGGTGAGGTCGGCCCGCAGGACCGTGGCCCGTCCGCCGCGCTCCCGGATCCGCGCGGCCACGTCCCGCGCCGCCTCCACCGCCGTACGGCAGTGCACCGCGACCGCCGCGCCCTCCTCGGCGAACCGCAGCGCGACGCCCCGGCCGATGCCGCCGCCCGCGCCGGTGACCAGAGCGACCTGACCGTCGAGGAGAGTCATGGGCGGCACAGTTCCACGATCCGCTCGGCCGCCGCCGGATAGCGCGCCGTGAGGCCGGCCGCGTCGCCGTGCTCGTAGTCCCCGTAGGTGAATCCGGGCGCCATCGTGCACCCGAAGAAGGACCACGTGCCGCCCTCCGCCACCCGGCCGCCCATCCAGGTCCCGGCGGGGACGGCGAACTGCACGTGCTGTCCGCCGAGGACGTCCGGCCCCAGCACCGCCGTACGCGCGCCGCCGTCCGGGGCGAGGAGCAGCAGTTCCAGCGGGTCGCCGAGGTAGAAGTGCCAGACCTCGTCGAAGGGCAGGCGGTGCAGGGCGGAGAAGTCACCCGGACGGGCGGTCAGCAGTGCCACGATGGCCGAGCCCGCCGGGCGTCCGTCCGGGCGCTCGGGGCCGGCCCAGGTACGCCGGAACAGGCCGCCCTCACGGGGGATCGGCTCCAGTCCGTAGTGCGCGATCAGGTCCTCGGCGGTCGGCGGGGGCGGCGTCACGCCGGGAAGGCTACCTCCCGGCCGAGGAAGGCGAGTTGCGCCTTCTTCTCCGGCAGGTACACGTCCGGCAGGTCGACCTCGGGCAGCACGACCGCCGGTCCGGCGGTGAAGCCCTGTTTGAGGAAGCGCGCGATCGCCTTCTCGTTGCCGACGTCCGGGTCGACCACGATCCGCTTCCGGCCCAGGCCCAGCAGGACGTACGCCACCAGGGCTCCCGCGAGCGCGGCGGTCCAGCCGGGCCGCGTGCCCTCGGGTCCGGCGGGGGCGAGCAGCAGGTGGACGCCGATGTCACCGGGTTCGACGTCGTAGCACTCGCTCACCCGGTCGGCTCCGGGATCGTAGGTCTGGAACACGGCGACGGGCGCGCCGTCCTTCACCACCAGGTAGGCGTGGTGGGTGTCGAGCGTGTCCATGTAGGCGTAGGTCTCGGCGACCTGTTCCGGGGTGAGGTCGTTCATGCCCCAGAAGGCGGCCCGCTCCTCGCTGACCCAGCGGTGGACCACGGCGGCGTCCGCGGCGGCGTCGAGGGGGAGGACGCGCACGGTGCCGAAGCCGGCGAGCTCCTGCTCGTGGACGGCGACGCGGGAGGCGTACGGGGACGGCGACGGGAGCATGGACGAGTGCGGGTGCGGGTCAGACATCTGTTTCCTTCGTGAGGCGGGCGAAGTCGGTGACCACCGGGGCCAGCTCTCCGTCGAGCCACAGCTGTCGCTGGTCACGGTGGTGGGGGGAGCCGGGGACGCCGGACGCGCCGAGGGGTACCACCCAGCGGCTGTTGTGCCGGTCGGCCAGGTCCCAGACGTACCGGGCGGCCGGGCCGCGCGCGGCCCGGTCGGTGAGGCCGGGCACGGCGGAGGTGCACAGCACGCAGTCGTGGTCGCCGGACAGGCCGGGTTCCTCCCCGTGGGCGGTGTCCGGCAGCGCCCGCCAGGGGGCGAGGCGGTGGGTGTCGCCCCAGGTGCCGGCGGGCGGCCGGGCGGCGACCTCCTCCAACGCCGTGCGGACGGTGCCCGCGCGGTCGATGCCGTACAGGTCCGGGGCGCGCAGCAGGTGTTCGAGGGCGTATCCGACGCGCGGCACGAGCGCGAGCCAGGGCAGCAGCACCTCGGGGTACGCGGGCGGCACCGACGCCGCGGCGAGGGCCGGGTGCGCGGCCAGCCGCCGTACGACCGCTCCGCGCACGGCCGCGTACAGCGCCGCGTCGGTGCTGTCGGCGTCCATGCGCCGGTCCCAGGCCAGGAGGCGCTCGCGCAGGGCGGCGGCCGCGGGGGGCAGGTCGTCCAGGGTTGCCAGGTGGTCGAGCAGGGGGGCTGCCGAGGCGAGGTGGGTGTCGGTGTGGATCGCGGGCATGTCGGCGGCCGACCAGCGTTCCTTCCCGGCGAGCAGGGCGGCGATGCGGTCGGCGCGGTGCGGTGGGGCGAACTCGACGCCGAGCGGGGTGGCCGGGCCGCGCTGGTTGGCCATCACGGCGACGCCGTCGGCGAGCCCGGCGCGGGGCGGGGTGTGCCAGCCCTCCCACTCGTGGCCGGGTTCCCAAGCCGGGACCGGGCGCAGGCGGTTGGCGGTGGACCGGGACGGCACCCGCCCCGCGACCCGGTGCAGCAGCCCGCCCTCGGTGTCGGCGGCCTGCACGACGTTGACCGGCTCGGCCCACGCGTCCAGGGCGCGGTCCACGTCGGCGACCCGGCGGGCCCGCAGCAGTGGCAGCAGGGCGCCGAAGCCGAGGTCGGCGGTGACGCGGGGCGGGTAGCGCAGGGTGAGGGCGGTGGGGGTGCCGTCGTCCAGGCCCTCGGGTCCGCCGGCGATGACCGGGCCCCGGCCGGTCTCGATGACCTCGACCTCCACGTCGTCCTCCCCGGCGACCCGGATCGTCTCCGTGTGCCGGGTGGCGCGGTGCCAGGTGCCGTCGGGGCCGAGCGCCTCGACGCCGGCGCCGGTGCGGCGCAGTCGCTCGCGGTACAGGTCCTGGTAGTCGGCCATGGCGTTGGTGATCGCCCAGGCGACGGTGCCGGTGTGACCGAAGTGGGCGATGCCGGGGACGCCGGGCACGGCGAGGCCGACGACGTCGAACTCCGGGCAGGACAGGTGGATCTGCTGGTAGACGCCGGGGTCCTCGATGAAGCGGTGCGGATCGCCGGCGATGACGGCGTGCCCGGTCACGGTCCGTTCGCCGCTCACCAGCCAGCCGTTGCTGCCGGCGGTGCCGGGTCCGTCGGCGGCGAAGAGCGCGACGGCGTCCGGGCCGAGGTGCGCGGTGATGTGCTCGCGCCAGAGCTTGGCGGGAAAGCCGGCGAAGAGGATGTGCGTGGCGAGCCAGATACCGAGCGGGGTCCAGGGCTCCCAGCGGCCGGGGGCGAGGCCGGTGCGCGGGAACTCGGGAGTGGACGGGCCGGTGTCGGCCAGCCCCTCGTTGACTCCGTCGACGTACGCCCGCACCCAGGCGGCCGTCTCCGGTTCCTTCTCCTCCAGGGCGGCGAAGCAGCGGCGGGCGGTGTCCGCGAGCCGGGCCCGCCGGGCGAGCCGGTCCCAGGAAAGGGCCTCGGGGCCCAGGAAGGACGCGGAGGTGCCCTGCGCGCGGTGCCGCTCGACCTCCAGCTGCCAGGCCCGGTCACGGGCGGTCACCCGGCCCTGGGCGCGGGCGAGTTCGGTCACGTCGTCCGCGCGCAGGTGCGGGATTCCCCAGGCGTCGCGGTATGTCTCGGCGCTCACCCCTGTGCCCCCACTTTCCTTTAGGTTAGGCTCACCTAAGTCAATCGTCGTGGCCGAATAGTACGTGAAGGGTGAAGAAACGATGGGGCAGGGGCGGGGTTGGGAGGGCGCGGTCCTCAAGCTGATGCGGGGCAAGGACTTCGAGTTCACCGTGACGGATGCCGAGGACGTGACCCCGGACTTCCGGCGGCTGCGCCTGAGCGACGGCGGCATGCTGGCCGCGACCGGCGTCCACCCCACGATGTGGGTGCGGCTGTGGTTCGACAACGCGGGCAAGCCGCACCAGCGGGCGTACACGCTGGTCGACCCGGACCCGGCGGCCGGCACCTTCGGCATGGAGTTCGCCCTGCACGAGGGGTGCGCGAGCGACTGGGCCCGGGCGGCGAAGCCGGGCGACACCATCGGGGCGACGGTCCAGGGAACCGGCTTCCAGGCCCCCGAGCCCACCCCCTCCCGCGTCTTCGCGGTCGCCGACCCGGCCTCCCTCCCCGCCCTCAACTCCCTCCTCGACGCGCTGGGCCCGGTCCCCGCCACGATCTGGTTCGAGGACGGCGGCACCGGCACCGACGGCCTGCCCTTCCGCACCGACCCCGGCCGCCACGAGGTCCGCTCGGTCCCGCGCCGCGACGCGGGCGCCCACCTGGTCGCGCGGGTGAAGCAGGACCTGCCCGAGCTGCTGCGTTCCACTCCGGAGCCGTACGTCTGGATCGCCTGCGACACGGTGACGACCCGGGCGCTGGGCTCGTACGCCCGCAAGGAGCTGGGCCTGCCCAAGCAGCGGGTGAACGCGCTGGGGTACTGGCGCGCGACCTGAGCCCGCACGCGCGATCATCGGGGCATGGACGTCACACTTCACCTCGCCCAGGACCCCGAGGCCGACGAGCTCCTCGGCCGCAGCCCGCTCGCCGCGCTGGTCGGCATGCTGCTGGACCAGCAAGTCCCCATGGAGTGGGCGTTCAAGGGCCCGTCGACCATCGCCCGGCGCATGGGCGCGGAGGACCTGGACGCCCACGACATCGCCGCCCACGACCCCGAGGCCTTCGCCGCCCTGCTCTCCGACAAGCCGGCCGTGCACCGCTACCCCGGCTCGATGGCCGGCCGCGTCCAGCAGCTGTGCCGGTACCTCGTCGAGACCTACGACGGTGACGCCGAGGCCGTCTGGCGGGGCGTCGGGACCGGCAAGGAGCTGCTGAAGCGGCTCCAGGAACTGCCGGGCTTCGGCAAGCAGAAGGCCCAGATCTTCCTCGCCCTGCTCGGCAAGCAGCTCGGCGTCCGGCCGGAGGGCTGGCGCGAGGCCGCCGGCGCCTACGGCGAACCGAAGTCCTTCCGCTCCGTCGCCGACATCACCGGGCCGGAGTCCCTGACCAAGGTCCGCGCCCACAAACAGGAGATGAAGGCGGCGGCGAAGGCCGCCGGCGCGTAGCCGTCGTGCAGCCGTCGCGACAGGGTCCGGGCCGCCCCGGAGGGCCGGGCCCGGGCCGGCCGCCGCCCCTCCACGACGCCTGACGGCGGACCCGCCCGCTCCCCCCACCCCGTTTGCCACCGTTTACGGCTTCTTTTCCAGTACCGCACTCGGGCGCCATGGCTGCGCCCGCAACCTCCGGGCCGGTAGGCTTTCCGTGTGATCTTCAAGCGCATCGGAAACGGCCGGCCGTACCCCGACCACGGCCGGGAGAGCACCCGGCAGTGGGCGGACGTCGCGCCGCGCCCGGTCCGCCTCGATCAGCTGGTGACGACCAAGGGTCAGCTCGACCTGGAGACGCTCCTCGCCGAGGACTCCACCTTCTACGGCGACCTCTTCGCGCACGTCGTCAAGTGGCAGGGCGACCTGTACCTGGAGGACGGCCTGCACCGCGCGGTGCGCGCGGCGCTCCAGCAGCGCCAGGTGCTGCACGCGCGGGTCCTCGAACTCGACTGACCGAAACGGCCCCACGCCCTGCGGCGTCCGACACGGCACACCCTGCGGCGGCCCGCACGGCACCACGGCGACGCCTCCCAGCCGGCCCCGCGACGCTCCTCGGACGCTCCGGCTTGACCCTTTCGGGTTGCATTGCCCCGAACCTCGGAACGTCGACTGATCATCTAATAGGCATCACCGTCCCAGCGGACTACGCTGCGACCATGAGCATGCTCACTCCCCCTGGCATGGGCGGCCAGTACAAGATCACGGGGGACAAGTACCCGCGGATGCGACCGGCCCGACGCCGCGGCCGACTCGCTTTCGCCGCCGTCTCCTGCGTCACCGTGCTCGGGGTGCTCGGCTGGGGCACACTGCAGCTCATCGACGTCTTCACCGGCGGCGACAAGGCCTCGGCGGCCGGGGCCGCGGACTGCCCGGCCACCCCCGCGAAGGCGAGCGCCTCGCCCGCCGCGGTGGCCGTGCCGAAGCCGGCCCAGGTCACCGTCAACGTGCTCAACGCGACGACCGTCGGCGGTCTCGCCCAGAAGACCGCCGACGAGCTGAAGAAGCGCGGCTTCCGCGTCGGCGACGTGAGCAACGCGCCCAAGGAATACGACAAGAAGGTCGACGGCACGGGCGTCCTGCTCGGCCCCGCCGCCTCCCTGAAGACCTCGCTGCCCGTACTCGGCGCCCAGCTCCCCGCCGCCGAACGCCGTACCGACGCCGCTCGCAAGGGCGCCACCGTCGACCTGATCATCGGCAAGGGCTTCAAGGGACTGGCGACGCAGGCGGACGCCGACGCGGCGCTGACCGAGCTGGCCGCACCGCGGTCGACGTCCGCCGCGGAGAAGAAGAGCTGCTGAGCAGTCGTACTCGCGTCGAGTAACGCCTCGGCCGGGCCACAAGGCCCGGACCGGAGTCCGGACCAGGGCTCGGCCCGGAGCCCGGACCGTGCTACTCGGCCGCTCCGTACATCCGGTCGCCCGCGTCGCCGAGGCCCGGCACGATGTAGCCCTGCTCGTTGAGCCGCTCGTCGACCGAGGCCGTCACGACCGTCACCGGGGTACCGGCCAGCTCGCGCTCCATGATCTCGACGCCCTCGGGGGCGGCCAGCAGCACCACGGCCGTCACGTCGTCGGCGCCACGCTTGATCAGCTCCTGGATCGCCGCGACCAGGGTCCCGCCGGTGGCCAGCATCGGGTCCAGTACGTACACCTGGCGTCCGGAGAGGTCCTCCGGCATACGGGTGGTGTACGTGGAGGCCTGCAGCGTCTCCTCGTTGCGGATCATGCCGAGGAAGCCCACCTCGGCGGTCGGCAGCAGCCGGACCATGCCGTCGAGCATGCCGAGCCCGGCTCGCAGGATCGGCACCACCAGCGGGCGCGGGTGGGAGAGCTTGACGCCGGTGGTCCGGCAGACCGGCGTGTGGATGTCGACCTGTTCGGTGCGCACGTCGCGCGTGGCCTCGTAGGCGAGCAGGGTGACCAGCTCGTCGGCGAGACGTCGGAAGGTCGCGGAGTCGGTGCGCTGGTCGCGCAGCGTGGTGAGCTTGTGGGCGACCAGGGGGTGGTCGACGACGTGGAGACGCATGTCCCCCACAGTAACCGGGCCCCGCGGGACCGGCGTCCCCGCGGCTGGCAAGCCCCTGATCAACGGCTCCACTCGTTCGCCCGCGTCAAACCGCCCGACCGGGGGAAGGTGGGAGGGACGGACGCTGGGTGGTGAGACTGTGCCTGACCGGGACTTCCACGACACGCCGTCTCCAGGCGAGGAGCCGGGGACGGGTCGCGGCACGGAGCGAAGCACGGACCGGAGTACCGAGCCGGATGCCGAACCGGAGAGGGACGCCGAGCGCCGCAGGCGCCGGGCCCAGTTCCTGCGCGACCTCGCGGAGGCCCGTGCGCTGCGCGACCGCGTCCAGCCGCGCCGCGCCAAGACCGCCCGGCTGCGGCACGCGATGCGCATGCGCACCTTCCGCTGGTAGTCCCCTCGGCCGGTCAGCCCCCTCGGCTGGGATCCCCTCGGCCGGCGGGCCCCTCGGCCGGCGGGCCCCTCGGCATTCCCCTGGCCCCGCCGGGGAAGATCACGCGCCGCGCCGACGTTACGACGGACGGACGTACGCGGCACCGCGAGATTCCGCGAAATCCGCGTACGATCCGCACGTGGCGGCGGCGAGCCTCGGGCCCCGGTCAAAACTGCCGGACACAGGGCGTCGAAGACGTCCCCTGAGGGCCTTGTTTCTGCCACGATTCCGAGTGGGTGGGCTCGGAGCGCCGCTCCCCCGCCCGCAGCCTCCGCCGGGGGGACCCCCAACCGGCACGCCTATGACCAGTGGGAGAGTCACGGTGTACTTCGCCGCACTGCTCGCGCGCACCGAAGACGGGTGGGAAGCGAGCGATACAGAGCTCGACGATGTGGAGACCCTGTCGGATCTGGCCGACCTCGCCCGGGAGGCCTCTCCCGACGAGGACACGGTGCTCGTGCTGATCGAGCAGGAGGACGCGTGGTTCGGAGTCGTCCGGGTGGACGGCGAGGAGGACCCCCGCATCTACGTGTCGGACGCCGCCGCGGCCGCCCGCAGCAGCTACGGCGAGATCCTGCTCACCGACGAGCTGCTCGGCCGGGACCCCGGTGACGGCGGCGACGACCTCGACGCCCTCGATCTCGACGGCACGGAGGACGGAGAGTCCGACGACGAGGACGGTGACGACGGCAGGGACGGCGATGACGCGGCCGCCGGTACGGGTGAGGCCGTGCCGCACGGGCCGGTCGGTGACGCCGAGGTCCTCGACGACCTCGGCGTGAGCGAGAAGGAGTTGCGCTCGATGTCCGGGGACGCGGTCGGCGAGATCGCCGAGGCCCTGGGCGTCTCCGATGTCCTGGAGACCGTCCGCTGACCGCGCCGACCGAGCCGGCCGGAGGGGGCCGGGAGGAAGAAGCGCCGGACGGCTCCGTACCGCCCGACCCGGTACGCGACCCGTGGCGGGCCGCGATGCGGCTCGCCCTGGCCGGGGCCGGGCGGGCCGCACGGGGTGGGGACGTCCCCGTCGGCGCCGTCGTGCTGGCGCCGGACGGCCGGACCGTGCTGGCGGCCGGACACAACGAACGCGAGGCCACCGGCGACCCCACGGCCCACGCCGAGGTCCTCGCCGTCCGGCGGGCCGCCGCGGAGCTCGGCGAGTGGCGGCTGGCCGGCTGCACGCTCGTCGTCACCCTGGAGCCGTGCACGATGTGCGCGGGCGCGCTCGTGCAGTCCCGGGTGGACCGCGTCGTCTACGGCGCCCGCGACGACAAGGCGGGCGCGGCCGGCTCCCTGTGGGACGTCGTGCGCGACCGGCGCCTCAACCACCGCCCCGAGGTGATCGAGGGCGTACTCGCGGACGACTGCGCCCGGCTGCTCACCGACTTCTTCCGCGACCGCTGACGGTCACCCGCCAAGGCGCCCGGAACCGATTTCAAACCATGCCGCACTGTGTTGTAAGGTCTCTCTCGGTAGCGTGTCCGAGCGGCCGAAGGAGCTCGCCTCGAAAGCGAGTGTGGCGCAAGTCACCGTGGGTTCAAATCCCACCGCTACCGCCGATGAAGGGCCCAGTCCGGCGGACTGGGCCCTTCATGCTGTGTCCGGGCCGGGCCCGGGTCCCCCACGGCCCGCCGGCCCGGGCATTGATCGCTTCCGGCATTGATCGCTCGCGGGACCGGACAGTTACACTCACCGCCGGTAGCACAGGAGTCCGAGGGACAGTCCCAGGGGAGGCCGCGGTGGCGGTGAACGCGAAGAAGATCGCCGTCTACGTGCTCGTGGTCTTCATTCTGTACGTGATCATCACGGATCCGGCCACGGCCGCCGACTACGTCCAGATAGGTTTCCAGGGCATCTCCGACGCGGCCGCGGCCGTCGGCGACTTCATGACCTGGGCCGCCAACGGAGGAGAATGATGATCCGCCACCTGGTGCTCTTCAAACTGAACGAGGGCGTGGAGCGCGACGACCCGCGGGTCGTGAAGGGCGTCGAGGCCTTCCGGGCGCTCGGCGGCCGGATCGAGGAGCTGCGCTTCTGGGAGTGCGCCTGGAACATCAGCGACCGGCCCATCGCCTACGACTTCGCCATCAACTCCGCCGTGGACGACACCGCCGCCCTCCGGCGCTACGTGGACCACCCGGCCCACCAGGCGGGCGTCGCACTGTGGCGGGAGTTCGCCACCTGGGTGATCGCCGACTACGAGTTCTAGCACGGCCCCGCGTCCCGGCCCCGCACCCGCACGGTGCGGGGCCGCTCACGTTCTCCCCGGGTCCGCCTCGCGTTCACTCAACACGGCGTTATGCGGTGCTTGCACACAGTGCACATGTCTTGTGATGCTATGACCGCTTTTGACGGATGAGTTACGGAAGAGTTGACCGATCACGAGGTGGAGTTGACCGTGCCGGCCAGTACTGCGCCTCAAGCACCGCCCGCACAGGCCTCTCAGGCCACACAAGCCCCGCAGCACCCACAGCCCACGCAGCTCCCGCACACCGAACACACCGAGCACCCCACGCAAAACGCACAGACCGCACCCGTCGTACAGGCCGCACCCGTCGCACAGGCCGCACCGGTCCAGGCGCCGCCCGCGCCGGAAGCCGCGCCGCAGCGCAGCCGGGGTGCCGACACCCGGGCCCTGACCCAGGTGCTCTTCGGTGAGCTGAAGGGCCTCGCGCCGGGCACACCGGAGCACGACCGGGTGCGGGCGGCACTCATCGAGGCCAACCTTCCGCTGGTGCGCTACGCCGCCGCCCGCTTCCGCTCCCGCAACGAGCCGATGGAGGACGTCGTCCAGGTCGGCACCATCGGGCTCATCAACGCCATCGACCGCTTCGACCCGGAGCGGGGCGTGCAGTTCCCGACCTTCGCGATGCCGACCGTCGTCGGCGAGATCAAGCGGTACTTCCGCGACAACGTCCGCACCGTGCACGTACCGCGCCGGCTGCACGAGCTGTGGGTGCAGGTCAACAGCGCGACCGAGGACCTGACGACCGCCTTCGGCCGCTCCCCGACGACCGCCGAGATCGCCGAGCGGCTGCGCATCACCGAGGAGGAGGTGCTGTCGTGCATCGAGGCGGGACGGTCGTACCACGCCACCTCGCTGGAGGCCGCGCAGGAGGGCGACGGGCTGCCCGGTCTGCTCGACCGGCTCGGCTACGAGGACCCCGCCCTCGACGGGGTCGAGCACCGCGACCTGGTCCGCCACCTGCTCGTCCAGCTACCGGAACGGGAGCAGCGCATTCTGCTGCTGCGCTACTACAGCAACCTCACCCAGTCGCAGATCAGCGCGGAACTCGGCGTCTCCCAGATGCACGTCTCGCGGCTACTGGCGCGTAGTTTCCAGCGATTGAGGTCCGCGAACCGGATCGACGCGTAGCCTGGAGACCGCCTCGAGAGGTAATCGAAGGCGCGAGCGGGAGGTCACCGGGACGAGCGAATCGCTCACCAGGGACGTTGCGGAAGGATCGGGCCGAAAGCCCGTCAGACCCCCTGTTTCCAGGGGGTTTTCGCGTCTTGGATGTCGACATGTCACTACAGCGCGTTGCCGACATGTGACATTCTGCCGGAGACGCGTTTGCCGGAGCTCCGGCTCCGGTATTCAGGTGGAGGCTGCGTTCCCGGCGTGGGAGCGTCGCCGTGACCGTCCCGCGACCCAAAGGGGGTGGCATGTCCGCAGACCAGGGCAGCTCGAAGGTGCTCGCGCTCGCCGAGAGCGAGACCGCGCCCGACACGCTCGAGGCGCTCGGCCCCGTCGATGACGCACAGGCCATCGAAGCCGTACCCACTCTCGACGCCGCGCCGGCCCTCAACGCCGTGCCGGCCCAGGCCGTCCCGGCCACGGGGGCCATCGACACCCGCACCCTGTCCCGCTCCCTGTTCCTGCGGCTCGCCGCCCTCGACAAGAACAGCCCGGAGCGTACCTACGTCCGGGACACCCTGATCGAGCTCAACCTCCCGCTGGTGCGTTACGCCGCCGCGCGCTTCCGCTCCCGCAACGAGCCGATGGAGGACATCGTCCAGGTCGGCACCATCGGCCTGATCAAGGCGATCGACCGCTTCGACTGCGAACGGGGCGTGGAGTTCCCGACGTTCGCGATGCCGACCGTCGTCGGGGAGATCAAGCGGTTCTTCCGCGACACCTCGTGGTCGGTGCGCGTCCCGCGCCGGCTCCAGGAGCTGCGCCTGGCCCTGACCAAGGCCACCGACGAGCTCTCCCAGAAGCTGGACCGCTCCCCGACCGTCGCCGAACTGGCCATCGTGCTGGGCGTGTCCGAGGAGGACGTCGTCGACGGCCTCGCGGTCGGCAACGCCTACACCGCCTCCTCGCTGGACTCCCCGGCCCCGGAGGACGACGGCGGCGAGGGCTCCCTGGCGGACCGCCTGGGCTACGAGGACACGGCGCTGGAGGGCGTGGAGTACCGCGAGTCCCTCAAGCCGCTGCTGGCCAAGCTGCCGCCCCGGGAGCGGCGGATCATCATGCTGCGCTTCTTCGCCAACATGACCCAGTCGCAGATCGGCGAGGAGGTCGGCATCTCGCAGATGCACGTCTCCCGGCTGCTGACCCGCACCCTGGCACAGCTGCGCGAGGGCCTCATCTCCGACTGAGCCCGGCGCGGACGCACGGACGCACCGACGCACGGACGCACATGACTACGGCGGCGGCCGCCGCGGCACCTCGGGGGTGAAGCGGCGGCCGCCGCCGTATGCGTATGCCCGCTCGTCCGTGCGTATGCACGTCCGCACGTCCGCACGTACGCGCGGTGCCGGTCCGTTCCGGCTCCGGTCTACTTCAGCGCCAGCCAGGCCACGGCCGCGACGATCACCACGGCGGCCACGATGCCGACGATCAGGCCGATGCGGGGCCCGGAGGAGGCGGCGGGGGCCGCCTGCCGGGACTGGGGGGCGTCGTCGACGAACGCGCGGAACATCTGGGTGCTGCCTGCGGGGTCGTTATTGCCCTGGGGGCCCTGGTTGTTAGCCATGGGCCGAGACACTAGCGAATCCGCGGTTGCGGCCCAAGTGCGGGGCTGCCGAGATCCCTTGACCTCCGCCCGCCGGATGCTCGTCGGACGCCCGTCGGACGCCCGTGACCCGCCCACGGCCCGGCACCCGCCCGTCACCTGCACGTTTACTTTCGCAATACTTGCCTTTGCCAACTTTTTATGACGCGATGACCGTTTTTATTTGCCTGTAGCAACCAACCGATCCTATGGTTGCCCTAAGCAACAAATAACGGGAGGTGCGCATGGCCGAGAAGGCTCAGTACGAGGAGCTGATCCGCCAGTTCAGCGCCTTCGGCGCCGTGAAGCGGGAGATGGGGCGGCTACTGCCGTCCGACTGTCCGAGCGGATCCGTCGCCGTACTGACGCTGCTCGGCCGCCACGGGGACATGCGCATGAGCAAGCTCGCGGAGCTGCTCGCCGTGGACATGTCGGTGACCAGCCGCCACGTCGCCCACGTCGCCGAGCGGGGCTGGATCGAACGGTCCCCCGACCCCGCGGACAAGCGCTCGCGCATTCTGCGCCTGACGCCCGACGGTCAGGGCCGGCTCGACGACATCGCCGAACGGACCAGCCAGATGCTCGCCCACCGGCTGAGCGACTGGTCCGACGACGAGGTCGGCCAGCTGTCCCGGCTCATGGCCCGCCTCAGGGCCAGCTTCGACGACTGCCGGGGACCCGCTCCCCGGCCACCCGCACCGTCCGGGGACGAACAGTCCACCCGTACACCCGCGACCACCACGTAAGTAAAGGAAGTCCATGGCAACGACCACACCAGCCGGTGTGCGGGCTCATGCCAAGCACGGGGGAGGCTCCAACGGAGACGCTCCGATGACGCACCGGCAGATCATGGAAGCGCTGTCCGGGCTGCTGCTCGGCATGTTCTGCGCCATCCTGTCCTCGACCATCGTCACCAACGCCCTGCCCGAGATCATCGGTGACCTCGGTGGCGGCCAGAGCGCCTACACCTGGGTCGTCACGGCCTCGCTGCTGACGATGACCGCCTCCACCCCCCTGTGGGGCAAGCTCGCGGACCTGGTCAGCAAGAAGGCCCTGGTCCAGATAGCCCTGATCGTCTTCGTCATCGGCTCCGTAGTGGCCGGTCTGGCGCAGAACCCCGGGATGCTGATCACCGCCCGAGGCATCCAGGGCCTGGGCGCCGGCGGTCTGTCCGCCCTGGCGCAGATCATCATGGCCGCGATGATCTCCCCGCGTGAGCGCGGGCGCTACTCCGGCTACCTGGGCGCGACCTTCGCCGTCGCGACCGTCGGCGGTCCGCTGCTCGGCGGTGTCATCACCGACACCAGCTGGCTCGGCTGGCGCTGGTGCCTCTACGTCGGCGTGCCCTTCGCGATCATCGCGCTGATCGTGCTGCAGAAGACGCTGAACCTGCCCGTGGTCAAGCGGAAGGTCAAGGTCGACTGGGCCGGCGCCTTCTTCGTCACCGCGGCCGTCAGCCTGCTGCTCGTCTGGGTGACCTTCGCCGACGACAAGTACTCCTGGATGTCCTGGCAGACCGGCGCCATGGTCGGCGGCGCGATCGTGCTGACGCTGATCTTCCTCTTCGTCGAGACGAAGGCCAGCGAGCCGATCATCCCGCTGCGTCTGTTCAAGAACCGCACCATCACGCTGGCCTCGCTGGCCTCGCTGTTCGTCGGTATCGCGATGTTCGCGGGCACCGTCTACTTCAGCCAGTACTTCCAGCTGGCACGCGGTGAGTCCCCGACCATGTCGGGCGTCATGACCATCCCGATGATCGGCGGCCTGTTCATCTCGTCCACGGTCTCCGGCATCATCATCACCAAGACCGGCCAGTGGAAGCGCTGGCTGCTGGCCGGCGGCGTGCTGCTGACGGCGGGCCTGGGCCTGCTCAGCACCATGCGCTACGACACCGCCTACTGGCACATCGCCATCTTCATGGCGCTGATGGGTCTCGGCGTCGGCATGATGATGCAGAACCTGGTCCTGTGCACGCAGAACCAGGTGGCCCCGAGCGACCTGGGCGCGGCCTCCTCCGTCGTGACCTTCTTCCGGTCCCTCGGCGGCGCCGTGGGCGTCTCGGTGCTCGGCTCCGTGATGTCGAGCCGGATCAGCCACTACGCCACCGACTCCATCGGGCAGCTCAAGCCCGAGGACCAGGCGGCGGCCGGCCAGGCCATGGGCTCCGGCCAGATCCCCGACATGGGCATGCTGCCCGCGCCCATCCGCACCTGGCTGGAGAGCGCGTACGGGCACGGCATCGCCGACATCTTCCTGTACGTCGCGCCGATCGCACTGCTCGGCTTCCTGGTGACGCTGTTCATCAAGGAGGTCCCGCTGCGCACCTCGGGCGCCCTGGCCCAGGCCGCGGAGGCCACCGCCGAGACCGCCGCCCCCGTCGCCCCGGCTCCGGCCGAGGCCACCCGGGTCGCCCCGGAGCCGGTTCCGGCCGGCGCGACGGCGGGCGCTTCGTCGGCGCCCTCGGCCGGCTCGGCCACCTCGGTCGCCGACGCGGGTCTGCGGCCCGACGCCACCCAGCGGCTCGCCGCCGTCGCCACGGCGACCGGCTCCGGTGATCCGCAGGCGCCCGTATCCGGCGGCATCGCGGTCCGCGGCTTCGTCCGCGGCGCCGAGTCCGCGCCGGTCCCGCAGGCCGCCGTCACGCTGATCTCGCTGGCGGGCCGGCAGCTGGGCCGGTCGGTCGCCCAGGCCGACGGCTCGTACGCGGTCGACGTGCCGGGCGCGGGATCGTACGTCCTGATCGCCTCCGCCGACGGCTTCCAGCCGCAGGCCTCGACGATCGTCGTGAACGACGAGCCGATCGCGTACGACATCCTGCTCAGCGGCACCAGCGGGCTGACCGGCCTGGTGCGGGCCGTGGAGAACGGGCTGCCGGTCAAGGACGCGATGGTGATCGTGACCGATGTGCGCGGGGACCTGCTGGCCACCGCCGCCACCGGTGAGGCGGGCGAGTTCGCCTTCACCGAACTGGTGCCGGGCACGGTGACCGTCGCGGTGAACGCCGCCGGCTACCGGCCGCGCGCCCTGCCCCTCGAGGTGGGCGGCACCGGGGTCACCCGGGTCGAGGTCGACCTCCAGGCCGGGGCGCAGCTCCAGGGCGTCGTGCGGGCACCGCACGGCCCGCTGGCCGACGCCCGCGTCACGCTGGTCGACGCGGCGGGCAACGTGGTCGGCACGGCCACCACCGGGACGGACGGGGCGTATGCCTTCACCGACCTGGACGCCGGTGAGTACACCGTCATCGCGACCGGCTACCCGCCGGTGGCGACGGCCCTGACGGTCACCGGCCCCGGTGCCGACGGCCACGACATCGAGCTCGCCCACCCGGGCGAGTAGCCGGACCCCGGCCCGTGGTGGCGTGCGCGCTCTGAGCGGAGGCGCGCCCGCCCACCACGGGCCGGTTTCTTCACGGCCTTCTTCTCACGGCCTTCTTCTTCACGAACTTCTCCACGACGTCCTCCGCGATGTCCTCTCCGACGTCCTTGGACCTCCGCTACGACCTTCTTCACGACCACTTTCTGAGCCTTTGCAGGGAGAAAACGGGATGGGACTGACCGCGAGGATCCGTACGCGGGACGGATGGGCCGTGTCGCACGCGGTCGTCACGGTGACCGACACGACCGGCACGCAGGTGCTGCGCGCCGAGGCGGACACCGAGGGCGCCGTGCGGGACACCACCGTGCTGACGCCGGGGGCGTACACCGTCATCGTCACGGCCGTCGGGTACGCGCCCGCCGCCTCCAGCGCGATCGTCACCGCGAGCGGCCGGGCCGAGGTCGGCACCGTGACGCTGGCCCGCCAGGGCGGCACCGAACTGCCGCCGCCGGGGCCGTGGACCGTCGACCCGGCGCACTCCAGCGTGGCCGCCGTCGCCCAGCACCTGGGCATCTCCAGCGTGCACGGCCGGTTCACGGACTTCACCGGCACGGTCGAGATCGCGCCGGACGACGTCACCAAGTCCCGGGTGGAGGCGGTGATCCGGGCGGCCTCCGTCGACACCGGCAACGGCATGCGCGACACCCACCTGCGCTCCGCCGACTTCCTGGACGTCGAGCGGTACCCGGAGATCACCTACCGCTCCACGGGCGTGACGCAGTCCGGGCAGGACCGCTGGACGGTCCACGGCGAGCTGGGCCTGCACGGCGTGGTGCGCCCGGTCGACCTGGACCTGGCCTACCTCGGCACCGGCGCCGACCCGTGGGGCGGCACCCGGGCGGCGTTCCGCGCGACGACGGAACTGCGCCGCGAGGACTTCGCCATGAACTACAACCAGGTCCTCCAGGCGGGCATCGCCGCCATCGGTACGACGCTCAGGGTCGAGCTGGACATCCAGGCGGTGCAGGGGGAGTCACTGCCGGCCGCGTGAGCCGGTCACCGGCCCCGCCCGGGCCACTGGCGCCGGCCGCGGTCGGCGCCGCCCGAGTCACCGCCGGCCGCGTGCGGCGCCGCCGGACGCCCGGGCCACCAGGTCGCCGCACAGGTCCCGGAGCTTGACGTTCCGGTCCTGCGAGGCCCGGCGCAGCCGCTCCAGGGCCCGGTGGGCGTCGATCCGCTCCCGGGCCATGAGCATGCCGACCGCCTGGTCGATGACGCTGCGGGAGAGCAGGGCGGTGCGCACGTCGGCCGCCGAGGCCTGCTGCCGCTCCAGGCGCAGGGCCTCGTTCACGGCGTGCGCGGCCCGCTCCGCGTAGGCGCGGGCCGCGTCGAGTCCGCCGGCCAGCGCGTCGGGCTCGGCGCCGTAGAGGTTGAGGGCGGCGCCCGTCTCGCCCTCGACGGCCAGCGGCAGCGCCAGCACACAGCGCACGCCGGTGGCCAGCGCGTACTCCGTGTACGCGGGCCAGCGGGTCTCCGTCGCCAGGTCGGGCGCGTACCGCGCGCTCTGTGTCTCGGCGGCGTCCACGCAGGGACCCGAGCCGTTCTCGTACTGCCGCAGATCCAGGCCGCTGGGCAGGCCGGTGCTGCCCGCCAGGGTCATCAGCCGCTCGGCGCGGCGCACCGTGACCGAGCAGGCGACGGTGCCGGGCACCTGCGCGACCGCGCGGTCGGTCAGATCGCGCAGGAGGGTGTCGAGGCCCTGGCTGCGCGCTATCGCACGGTCGAGCGTGTCAGGGATCTCCGAGGTCATGCCCGTACGGATAACCCGTCACCGCTCGCTCACGCCTCGTCCCCCGGCGCCGGTGTTCGCGTCGACGATGCGGCGGGCGAGGTCGCGCAGCTTCACGTTCTCCCGCTGCGAGGCCTTCACCAGGGACTCGAAGGCACCGGCCGCGTCGATGTTCAGCCGCTCCATGAGGATGCCGGTGGCCTGCCCGATCAGGTCCCGCGTGCGCATGGCCTCGGTGAGCTGCTCGCGCACGGTCGCCGAGTCCAGGGCGAGGGAGACGTGCGCGGTGAACAGCCGGCCGACGCGGGTGGCGTCGTCGTCGAAGGCCTGGGGCTTGCGGGCGTACGCCGTCAGCACGGTCAGGCGGCGCCGGTCGGCGCGCAGCCGCAGCGACAGCGCCGAGCGGAGACCGAGGTCGGCGAGGGCGTTCCCGCCGCCACCGGCCTCGCTGTCGTCTATCCGCACCACGGGGGTGGTCCACAGGTGGTCCCAGTCCGGGTGCGGCTCACGCACCCCGGCACGGTGCTCGGTCGCGAACCGTACGACCTCGTCGGTCCAGGCAAGGGTGCGGAGCCGGCGGCCGCGCTGGACCTCCGAGATACCCGCGTGCTCCGCGCCGGGCAGCAGGCGCACCGCCAGCGCGGCCGCGGTGGTCAGGGTGTCGTCCGGGGTGCCCGTCTCATGCAGCTGCCGAGCCGCGGCCGTCAAGGCCTCGGCCAGCTCGAAGCCCACCGGAAAACGCGGCAAATCAGTAAATTCGGACGCAGCCACCACGAACCTCTTCGGCATGCGCGGCCAAACGGCCGTGCGCAGGAGAGCTCCGCAGCACATTCCCGACTGCGAGCACAGGACGAACAGCACTTTAGCTGCTTGGTTGCGTGCCGGTGACGCCCGGCCGAAGGACCGGGCCGGGCGCCTTCCTCACCTCGCCGCCGGCGTGATGGAATGGGAGCAGGGTCAGGAAGCGGCCTCGACCGGAAGCCGGCGGACGTCTGTCAGGTGAGTGACGTGACCTTCCTCCCCCCACCGTGCGAGCCGTGCGACCCACCCGGCTACGCCGTGCTCGCACTGCCCCCCGAGATCGACTTCTGCAACGCCACGGGGCTGCTGCCCCTGATCACGACCGCGGTGGACCACCACACCGACAGCCGGTCCGACGGGCTGCGGGTGCTCGTGCTGGACCTGACCGCCACCCGCTTCATGGACTCCCAGGGTGTCCGCCTCCTCGACCGGGTGCGCCGCCGCCTGCCCGACGGCGCCCGGCTGCGGGTGGTGGCCGCCCCGCGCGGCGTGCCGAGCCGCGTGCTGGAACTGTCCGGCCTGCGCCGGGACGTGCCGGTGTACGACAGCCTCACGGAGGCACTGCGCCCCAGCAGCGGTACGGCCGGCGGACCCGGCAGCGGGGCGGGCAGCGGGAGCGCGGCCTAGGCTGGCGGCATGGCACCGAACATCGCGACGAACACCCGCGTCGGTCTGGACGAGCTGCTGGACTTCGTACGCCCCCGCCACCGGGCGATCCTGCTCACCCGGCGGGCCGACGGCGGCCCGCAGGGATCACCGCTGACCTGCGGGGTCGACGACTCGGGCCGGATCGTGGTCTCCACCTATCCGGAGCGGGCCAAGACGCGCAACGCGCACCGCGACCCGCGGGTCGGCCTGATCGTGCTCAGCGACGAGTGGAACGGCCCCTGGGTGCAGATCGACGGCACGGCGGAGGTCATCGACACGCCCGACTCCGTGGAGCCGCTCGTGGAGTACTACCGCAACATCGCCGGTGAGCACCCCGACTGGGACGAGTACCGGCGGGCCATGGTGGAGCAGGGAAAGTCGATCATTCGGGTGACGCCGGAGCGGTGGGGTCCGGTGGCGACGGGGGGCTTCCCGGCCCGCCTGGCGACGGACGGCTGACGGCGGGGCGGGGCGGTCACTCTCGTTCGACCATCGCCTCGATGCCCGCCACGAGCAGGTCCAGCGCGAACTCGAAGTCCCGGTCCAGCATCTCCGCGACCGTGTCGCCGCCGCGGGCCGACATGATGGCCTTGGAGTCGTCGATGACGTACGCGATGTCCGGCGACTCGCTCACCGCGGCCATGGAGTCGTGGAAGTAGTCGTCCGGGCTCAGGCCGCTGTCCGCCGCCCGGGTGAGCAGGTGGCCCTCTATGGTGCCGTAGCCGTAGACGAACTGGAAGACGGCGGCGATGGCGCCGGCCACGCGGTGCACCGGCAGACCGCTGCGGCGCATGACGCCGTGCACCGCCCGGGAGAAGGCCAGCGAGTGGGGCCCGATGTTGAGGTAGGTGCCGGTCAGCTGGGACAGCCAGGGGTGGTGCACCAGCAGGGTGCGGTTCTCCCGGGCCAGCGTGCGCAGCTGCCCGCGCCAGTCGTCGTCGGCCTCCGGGTCGGGGTGGCGCAGCTCGCCGAAGACGGCGTCCAGGGCGAGTTCCAGCAGCTCGTCCTTGGTGTCGACGTACCAGTAGACGGACATCGCGGTGACATCCAGCTCGGCGGCCAGGCGGCGCATCGAGAACTTGGCCAGGCCCTCGGCGTCCAGCAGCCGGACGGTGGCCCCGGTGATCCGCTCCCGGTCCAGCCCGGACGGCTGCCCGGACGGCTGTCCACCGCGCCGCCCGCCCCGCCGGCCCCCGTCCGCCAGCCAGACACTGGCCCGCGGCCCCTGCCGCCCTTCCTTCGCCATGCGCACATTCTCCTCGACTCGTCGGACGCAGGTCAGCCAAGCACCCGTAAGGGGCGCGGGTAACCGCGCGATCGACCACGAACAACCGGTAGACCAGGAACAACCGGTAGACCACGAACATCCGGCAGCCGCGCCGCAGGACGAGCCATCCGCGCTCCTAGGCGCTCACCGCCTCCGAGTCCGCCCGCTCCGCCCTGCGCAACAGCACCGCCGCCACCACCCCACCGAGCAGCACCGCCACCGCCCCCACCAACTGGCTGCTCTCCAGCCCGGAGGAGAACGCGTCGATCACCAGCCGCCGCTCCGTCTCCCCGTCCGCCGAGGCGAGGGCGGCCGGCAACGACGTCGCCGCGACCGGTACCAGCGCCGCGAACCGGGAGTTCAGCACCGCGCCCAGCACGGCCACGCCCAGCCCGTTGCCGAACTCCGCCAACGTACCGTTGATGCCCGCGCCGACCCCCGCCTTGGCCGGCGGAATCGAGCTCATGATCGCGTGTGCCATGGCCGGGTTGCCGAGCGCGCAGCCCACGCCTATCAGCAGCAGACCCAACAGCGTGCCGGCGTAGCCCTCGCCGGTGAGCGTGGCGATGGCCACCAGGCCCGCCGACATCAGCACCATGCTGAGCAGCACCGCCACCGGCGTACCCAGTTTGGCCAGCCACTTCGCCGCCACCCCGGAGAAGTTCAGCAGCACCACCGTCAGGGCCAGCGGCGCGGTCCGCAGTCCCGCCTCCAGCGGGCCGTACCCGAGTACGAACTGCAGGTGCTGGGTGAGCAGGAACAGCGCGCCGCCCATGCCGAAGGTGATCAGCACCAGCCCGGCCACCGCGCCCGTGAACCGCTGGTTGCGGAAGAAGGCCAGGTCGAGCATGGGGTACGGGATACGGCTCTCCCAGTACGCGAAGAGGGCGAGTACCCCGACCGCGACGGCCGCCGTGGCCAGTACCCGGCCCGACGTCCAGCCGTACTCGGGGCCGGAGATGATCGCGTAGACCAGCGCGGTCATGCCGATCGTGGAGAGCACGGCGCCGAGCAGGTCGGGGCGGTCGCCCTGCCGGTTCTTCGACTCGGGGACCAGGGTCACGACCGCGACCAGGCCGAGCGCCACGACGGGCAGGTTGATCAGGAAGATCGCGCCCCACCAGAAGTGGTCGAGCACGAGGCCGCCTATCAACGGGCCGCAGGCGAAGCCGAGCGCGCTGACCGCACTCCAGATGCCGATCGCCTTCGCGTGCTCCGCGGGCGCGAAGATCTGCATGACCACGGCGAGCGTGGTGGTCAGCAGCAGCGCGCCGCCGACACCCATCCCGGCCCGCGCCGCGATCAACTGCCCGGTGGTCTCCGCGAGGCCCGCCGCCAGCGAGCCCAGGCCGAACAGGGCGAGACCCGCGGTCAGCATCTTCTTGCGGCCGTAGCGGTCGGCCGCGCTGCCCGCGGTGAGCAGCAGACCGGACTGCACCAGCGAGTAGGCGTTGATCATCCACTGGATGTCCGAGGTCGTCGCGCCCAGTTCGTCGGTGAGCGAGGGGATGGCCACGTTCAGCACGGTGTTGTCCAGCACCACGGTCAACTGGGCGAGGCTGATCACACCGAGGATCAGCCAGCGCTGCGGGTGGCCCTGGACCGCGGGCGCGGCCTTCTGTTCCGGGGAGGACGTCGTCATGCTGTACAGCGTATAGGGGCTCTTATACGCTGTACAGCGCGCCCTTCCTTCCGGTCAGCCCGTCGGCTGCGTGAGGTCGTAGAAGGTGGCCGAACCGGCCGTGACCTCCTTGAAGTTGGCCTCGACCCAGGCCGTGATCTGCGACGAGGTGCCGGAGTCGGTGCCCATGCCGCCCATGCCCCCCGTTCCGCCACCTCCGACGAAGTAGTGGATCTCTCCGTCCGCCACGTACTTCTTGAACCGGGCCAGGGTCGGCGACGGGTCCGTGCCGTTGAAGCCGCCGATCGCCATCACCGGGTCACCGGTGCTGAGCTGGTAGCTCGCGGCGTTCTGGGAGCCGATCGCGGCCGCGACCCAGGTGTACCGGTCGGCGTCGGCCTCCAGCAGCTTCTTGGCCTCGGCGTCGACCTGGGCACCGTTGAGCAGGCCGCCCGTGCCGCCACCCCCTCCGCCCAGGCGGCCACCCTCGCCGGTCTGGCCGCCCGGGGCCGTCCGGCCGTCGGGGGTCGTCCGGCCGTTCTGGCCCGGTGCGCCTCCGGGGAAGCCGCCGGTGCCGGGCCCGCCCTGGCCCTGGCCCTGCCCTTGGCCTTGGCCTTGCCCTTGCCCTTGCCCCTGCGCGGGTGCGTTCCCGCCGCCGGGGAAGCCGCCGCCTCCCGGGCCGCCGCCGCCACCGCCTGGACCGCCCATCCTGCTCGCGCCGGCCGGACCGGCCGTGACGATGGAACCGCTGTGCCCCTCCCGCACGGTGCTCAGCGTGTACGCGGTGGGCGCCGCCAGCGACGCCACGAGGCCCAGCCCCGCCGCCGCGAGGGCGACCCGCCGCCTCAGCCGCCCGGCGAAGACGAGACCCAGCGCGGCGGCCAGACCGCCGACCAGCACCAGCCACCTCAGCCAGGGAAGGTAGTCGGGCGTGCGGTTGAGGAGGACGTACCCCCAGACCGCGCTCGCCGTGACGGCGGCGGCGAGGGCGAGCGACGCCCAGACCCGCTCGCGTCGCTCCCACAGCGTCGCCGCGCCCATGCCGACCACGGCCGCCAGGTAGGGCGCGAGGGCCACCGTGTAGTACTGGTGGAAGATGCCGGCCATGTAGCTGAAGACGGCCGTGGTCGTCAGCAGCGAGCCGCCCCAGACCAGGAAGGACGCCCGAGCGGTGTCGGTACGGCCGCCGCGCCGCGTGGCGACCAGGCCCGCGACGAGCAGGATCAGGGCGGCCGGGAGCAGCCAGGAGATCTGGCCGCCGATCTCGGAGTTGAACATCCGGTCCCAGCCGGTCTCGCCCCACTGCCCGCCGCCACCGCCGCCCCCGCCGCCGACGCTGCCGGTCTCCTCGCCGTTGAGGCGGCCGAGGCCGTTGTAGCCGAAGGTCAGCTCCAGGAAGCTGTTGTTCTGCGAGCCGCCGATGTACGGGCGCGAGGAGGCCGGCCACAGTTCCACGACCGCGACCCACCAGCCGCCGGAGACGACGATCGCGACGGTCGCCAGCGCGAGCTGTCCCAGCCGCTTCCTCAGCCGCACCGGCGCGCAGACGCCGTGGACGAGGGCGAGGGAGGGCAGGATCAGGAAGGCCTGGAGGGTCTTCGTCAGGAACGCGAAGCCGATCGCGACACCGGCCCACACCAGCCACTTGGTGCGGCCGTCCTCCAGCGCGCGCACGACGAGGTAGCAGGCGACGGACATCAGCAGCGCCAGCAGCGCGTCCGGGTTGTTGAACCGGAACATCAGCGACGCGACGGGCGTGAGCGCCAGCACGGCACCGGCGATCAGCCCGGCCGCGGGACTGAACCGGCGGCGCACGGCCGCGTACACGACGGCGACCGTCGCGACGCCCATCAGCACTTCGGGCACCAGGATCGACCACGAGTTCAGCCCGAAGACCCGCACCGCCAGCGCCATCGGCCACAGCGCGGCCGGGGGCTTGTCCACGGTGATGGCGTTCGCGGCGTCGAGCGAGCCGAAGAAGAACGCCTTCCACGACTGGCTGCCCGCCTGTACGGCCGCCGAGTAGAAGGAGTTGGCGTAACCGGAGGCGCTGAGGTCGCAGAGGTAGAGCAGGCCCGTGGCCAGCAGCAGGCCGAGCAGCGCCGGGCGGACCCAGCGGGGGTCCTCGGGGCGCCCCCGCCACAGTCCCCACAGGCGCGTCCGCCGGGGCCGGCCGGGCGCGGGTGGCGCCGCCGGCTGCGGCCCCCTGTCCTCGTCCTCGCCGTCCGGGGGGCGCGTGTCCCCCGCGTACGTCGTCCTGTCGTGGTGCGTCGTCATCGTCCGTCCCTCGGGTCGGTGTCGGCGGGGGGCGCCGGCCGCAGGCGCACCGTGGCGGCGCCGCGGGTGCGACAGGGCTGCTGGAGCTGAGGTTCGGGCACGTCCACGACGGGTTTCCCGTCCACGACGGGCGGCGCGCCCACGACAGGTGCCACGTCCACGGCGGGCGGCGCGTCCGGGAACACCCAGGCGCGGAAGAGCAGGAAGCGCAGCACGGTGGCCGCGAGGTTGGCGGCGATCAGCACCGCCAGTTCGGTCGAGTGGTCCGGGTCCGCGCTCGCCGCGTCCAGGGCGGCGAGCGAACCGGTGGTCAGGACGAGACCGATACCGAAGACGAGCAGCCCCTGCGCCTGGTGCCGCACGGCACCGCCGCGGCCCCGCACCCCGAAGGTCAGCCGCCGGTTGGCGGCCGTGTTGGCGACCGCCGAGACCAGCAGGGCGAGCGCGTTGGCGAGCTGGGAGCCGCCCGAGTGGCGGAAGCCGCTGTAGAGCAGCAGGTAGAAGAGGGTGGACAGGACGCCGACGACACAGAAGCCGACGAGCTGCCGGGCCAGTCCGGGCGGTACGTCCTTCAGGTCGCGGTCGCGCGGGTCGTCACCGAAGGGCCGCGCCAGCCGGTCCAGCGGCAGCGATCCGGTGGCCAGAGCCTTGCCGACCCGCCACACGCCCTTGAGGTCGTCGGTCGCCGTCCTCACGATGTGCACGGTGGAGTCAGGGTCGTCGACCCAGTCGACCGGCACCTCGTGGATCCGCAGCCCCGCGCGCTCGGCAAGCACCAGCATCTCGGTGTCGAAGAACCAGCCGGTGTCCTCCACCAACGGCAGCAGCACCCGGGCCACGTCCCCGCGGACCGCCTTGAAACCGCACTGGGCGTCGGAGAAGCGGGCCTGGAGGGACCCGCGCAGGATGAGGTTGTAGGAGCGGGAGACGAACTCCCGCTTGGCCCCGCGCACGACCCGAGAACCGCGGGCGAGCCGGGAGCCGATCGCGAGGTCCGAGTGACCGGATATCAGCGGGGCCACCAGCGGCAGCAGCGCGTTCAGGTCGGTGGACAGGTCGACGTCCATGTAGGCGAGGACCGGGGCCTCCGAGGCCGACCAGACGGTCCTGAGGGCCCGGCCCCGGCCCTTCCGCTCCAGCCGGAAGGACGTGACCTCGACGAGCTCCGCCGCCAGCCGCGCCGCGACGTGCGGGGTGGCGTCCGTGGAGGCGTTGTCCGCGACCGTGACGCGGAAGGCGTACGGGAACGTCCGGGTGAGGTGCTCGTGCAGTCTCCGGACGCACGGCCCGAGGTCCTTCTCCTCGTTGTGGACGGGGATCACGACGTCCAGGACGGGCGTACCGGCTCCTGCGGCCGGGAGGTGCTCCCGCGTCGGCAGGGAGCCGGGGGAAGAGTCGGTTCGCATGGGACCGACTCTTCTCAACTCTCCTGTCGCACCCGTGTGGTGAGGCTGTGCAGTGCCTGTGAGCGCGGCGGCGCGCTCGCCCGCTGCCCGAGCACGGGCAGGTGCAGGGTGAAGACCGTCCGGCCCGGCACGCTGTCGACCGTCACGCCACCGCCGTGCGCGGTCGCCACGGCCCGCACGATGGCGAGTCCGAGGCCCGTGGAGCCGGTCGCCCGGGACCGCGCGGAGTCGCCGCGCGCGAACCGCTCGAACACGTGCGGCAGCAACTCGGCGGGGATGCCCGGCCCGTCGTCCTCGACGTCCACGCACAGCCACGCCCCGGCGGCCCGCACGCGCGCGGTGACGGTCGTACCGGGCGGAGTGTGGTTGCGGGCGTTGCCCAGCAGGTTGACCAGCACCTGCTGGAGCCGGGCGGCGTCCGCCGACACCGACGCCGGTTCCCCGGGCAGGTCGAGCCGCCAGTTGTGACCGAGGCCGGCCGCGCGGGCGTCGCTGACGGTGTCCACCACGAGCGGTACGAGGTCGGTCCGCCCGAACTCCAAGGGGCGCCCGGCGTCCAGGCGGGCGAGCAGCAGCAGGTCCTCGACCAGCAGGGTCATGCGCCCGGCCTCGGACTCGATGCGGCCCAGCGCGTGCCGGGTGTCGGGGCCGACCTGTTCCCCTCCCCGGCGGGTGAGTTCGGCGTATCCGCTGATGGAGGCCAGTGGCGTACGCAGCTCATGACTGGCGTCCGCGACGAACCGCCGTACCCGCGTCTCGCTCTCCTGCCGTGCGTGCAGCGCCCCGTGCACGTGGTTCAGCATCCGGTTGAGCGCGGCGCCGACCCGGCCGACCTCGGTGTGCGGGTCGCACTCGGACTCCGGGACGCGTTCGTCGAGGTTCACCTCACCCGCGTGCAGCGGGAGTTCGGAGACGCGGGTGGCGGTGGCGGCGACCCTGCGCAGGGGGCGGGTGGCGACACCCACGATGACGGTCCCGGCGAGGGAGGCGGCGATGAGACCGGCGGCGGTGACACTGGCCTCCACGAGGACCAGGGTGTTGATGGTGCCCGTCACCCCGGAGGTCGGGACGGCGGCGTAGTAGCTGCCGCCCGCGCCGGCGCGGTACTCCACGCGGTAGTCGCCGAGGCCCGGGATCCCGGTGGTGTGCGCGCCGCCGTCCCGGGGGACGGATGCCAGCGCGGCCCGCTGCTCCGCGCTGAGGGAGACCGCCGTCATGCCGCTGAGGTCGGTGCTCTCGTCGGAGTCCTGTCCGTACTTGGCGTCGACGACCACGCCGTCGCGCACGTCGGCGACGATCGTGCGGCGCGGCTGCGGGCCGCGGGTGACGAACGCGTCCAGGTCCATGTGCCGCCGGCCCTTGTCCCCGCCGCCGCCCTGGGGGTCCCCGGGCGGTCCGAGGCCGGACACCCGGCCCGCGACCTCGTCCAACTGCACGTCCAACTGGTCGTACAGATGCGACCGCAGCGCCACCGTCGTCACCGTGCCGATCACCGCGCACACCACCGCGATCAGCGCCACCGACGCGACGACGAGCCGCGTCCGCAGGGTCCGCGGCCGCGGTCGTCGCCGTCCGCTCACGCCGCGGGTTTGATCAGGTAGCCGGCCCCGCGCCGGGTGTGGATCATCGGCTCGCGACCGGCGTCGATCTTCCGGCGCAGGTAGGAGATGTACAGCTCGACGACGTTGGCCTGCCCGCCGAAGTCGTACGACCAGACGCGGTCCAGGATCTGCGCCTTGCTCAGCACGCGCCGCGGATTGCGCATGAGGAAGCGCAGCAGCTCGAACTCGGTGGCGGTGAGGTGGATGCCGTCGCCGCCCCGGGTGACCTCGTGACTGTCCTCGTCGAGAGTGAGGTCACCGACGACCAGGACGGAGTCGGAACGCCGGTCGGTGGCGCCCGAGCGCCGGATCAGCCCGCGCAGCCGGGCGACGACCTCCTCCAGGCTGAACGGCTTGGTGACGTAGTCGTCCCCGCCGGCCGTCAGCCCGGCGATCCGGTCCTCGACCGCGTCCTTGGCGGTCAGGAACAGCACCGGCACGTCCGGCAGATCGCGGCGCAGCCGGCCGAGCACGCTCAGCCCGTCCATGTCGGGCAGCATCATGTCCAGCACGACGGCGTCGGGCCGGAACTCGCGCGCGGCCTGGACCGCGCCGTGTCCGTCCCCGGCACTGCGGATCTGCCATCCCTCGTAGCGCAGGGCCATGGACAGCAACTCGGTGATGGACAGCTCGTCGTCCACTACAAGCACCCGGACGGGGCTCCCGTCCGGCCTCAGCAGTTCGGTGCGCCCCTGGGGCGAGGTCGTGGTCATACCGGACACGGTGTCGGGGCGCTCTGAGAGCACCCTTTCCCCAAGCTGTGATTTGTCTGAGAAACCCACGGGGGCCTCTCACAGCCCTCCGGACGGGCGCTCCCTCCCGGACACCGGGGGCCTCTCGGCGCCCCGGCCCCCGGCTCAGCGCAGCGGCAGCCCGAACAGCACCCCGGACGCCGGCTCAGCACCCCGGCAGCCCGAACAGGCGGGCCGCGTTGTCGTGGCACACGCCCCGCAGCCAGTCGTCGCCCAGCTCCAGCCGCTCCAGCGCGCGCAGCTGATGCAGGTAGGCGTACGGGATGTTGGGGAAGTCCGACCCGAGCAGGACGCGGTCGCCGAGGGCGGCCAGCCGGGGCAGCGCACGCCGGGGGAACGGGGCGAAGCGCTCGCTGAAGTCGGTGAACGCCATCGTCGTGTCCAGCCGCACCTCGCCGTACCGCTCGGCGAGGTCCAGGAAGTCCTCGTACTCGGGCATCCCCAGGTGCGCCACGACCAGCCGCAGCCGGGGGTGCCGCGCCAGGACCCGCGCGATCGGCTCGGGCCCGGTGTGCTTGCCGGGCGCGGGCCCGGACCCGCAGTGGGCGACGACCGGGACCCCCGCCTCGGCGAGCAGCCCCCACGCGCCGTCCAGCAGTTCGTCGGCCGGGTCGTACGCCCCCACCTGCACATGCGCCTTGAAGACCCGCGCCCCCGCCTCGACGGCCTCACGGACGTACGTCTCGACGCCCGGTTCCGGGAAGAGGGTGCAGGTGTGCAGGCAGTCGGGCGTCCGGCGGGCGAAGTCCACCGCCCAGCCGTTCAGCCACTGGGCCATGCCCGCCTTGTGCGGGTACAGCATGGCCGTGAAGGCCCGTACGCCGAACTCCCGCAGCAGTGCCGTGCGTTCACCCTCCTCCTGCCGGTAGGTGATCGGCCACTCGACGCCGCCGGTCAGCGGCCCGAGGGCGTCGAAGTAGTCCCAGACCTTGCGCAGTACCCGCTCGGGCATGAAGTGCGTGTGCACGTCGACCAGCCCGGGCAGCCCGAGCCCCTCCCAGAACCGGCGGACCTGCCCGGCCTCGTGAACACTCATACGGCCACGATCGCGCCCTCCACGCCCACGGACAAGAGGGGCGAGGTCAGAACAGCCCGTCCTGTACTCCGGCCGCCCGCCTGAGCTCCCGCACGGGCACGGCGCACGGCGCACCCCCGACGGACACCAGCTCCCACCCCGTCATCAGCCGTGTGTCGAGCACGACGACCCCGCGCTCCGTCGCCAGATGCAGATCCGGCCCGGCGGCCGCCACCAGGTCACCGCCGATCGCCCCGCCCGCCACCAGCTCGGCCACCTCCCCCACGGCGGCCGGCCCACGGTCCGCGCCCCCGATTCCGAAGACTCCCGCGTGGTCCACGCCCCGGAACGGCTCCGGTGTCAGCGACTCCGGCCAGCCGCCGAGCGCGACCGCCCGCGCGTGCAGCTCCGTGATCTCCGCCGCCCGCTCCGCCTCCGACCCCGGCAACCCGGCCCGCACCGCGCGCTTGCGGGCGTACGGAATCCGGTCGGGCACGCCCAGCGCGGCCCGCAGCAGCTCCTCGGTCCGGCGCGCGGCCATCAGCGGCCCGTGGCCCAGCCAGCTGAAACAGACCGCCCCCTGCTCCAGCAGCCGGGCGGCTCCCCGTTCGTATCCGGTGATCCCCACCTTGGTGAGCCCCGGACCGAACCACGCCAGATAGACGCGGTACGGCCGCGGGTCGTCCGCGAGGGTGTCCGCGGCCACGGAGTGCGCCCGGTCCAGCCGCGCGCACTCCTCGCACCGCGCCCCCGTGCTCCGCCCCGGCACGCCGGCCCGCACCGGGCATGTGTTCCCCCGTGCTCCCACGCATGTCCGCACACCCCCCTCGGCGACCGCGAAGGCCACCCGCTTCCCCCGGGCCAGCGCGCTGCGCCGCCCCCCGACCCACGTCAGCAGGGGACCCTCCGCCGCCCACCGCAGCCCCGAGCACTTCCACGCCTGTGCCATCGCTCTCGAGAGTAGAGGGCACCACTGACAACGCCGGGGCGTGCACCAACCATCAGTTAGTGCACGCCCCGGCGTACCGTATGGGCATGAAGGTGAGCGAGTCGATGTGCCCGGAACGTCTGATCCTGGAACACATCACCAGCCGCTGGGGCACCCTGGCCCTGATCGCGCTGCTGGACCGTTCGTACCGCTTCAGCGAGCTGCGCCGGGAGATCGGCACCGTCAGCGAGAAGATGCTGGCCCAGACCCTGCGGACGCTGGAACGCGACGGCCTGGTCCGGCGGGACGCCAAGCCGGTGATCCCGCCCCGCGTGGACTACTCCCTCACGGACCTCGGCCGCGAGGCCGCCGAACAGGTCCAAGGCCTCGCACGGTGGACGGAGCGGCGGACGGCGGCGGTCGAGAAGGCCCGCGCGGCGTACGACGAGGCCTGCGACGCGGCGAAGGCCTGACGCGCGCCGCCGCCCGCTCCGCTACTCCGTACCAGGCGTCCTCACTGCTTGAGGACCGCCTCCATGACGCGCTTGGCGATCGGCGCGCCGAGACCGCCACCGGAGATGTCCTCGCGGGAGATGTCCATGTCGGTCGGGTCGATGAAGACGGCCACGGCGACGGAGGACCCGTCCGACTTCTTGCCGTAGGAGACGAACCAGCCGTACGGCACCTCGTCGTTCACGTCGACACCGCGCTGCGCGGTACCGGTCTTGCCGCCGACCGTGATGCCGTCGATCTGGGCGCGGCGGGCGCTGCCCTCCTTGGCGGTGAACTCCATCATCTGCTGGACCTTCTGCGCGGTCTCGGCGGAGACCGCCTCGCTCATCACCTTGGGCTCGGTCTTCTCCAGGGTGCCGAGGTCCGGGCCCTTGACCTCGTCGACGACGTAGGGCTGCATCACCTTGCCGTCGTTGGCCAGCCCGGCCGTGACCATGGCCATCTGCATGGGCGTACTGGTGAGGCTGCCCTGCCCCATGCCGGTGAGCGCGGTGCCCGGCAGGTCGAGCTCCTCCGGGTAGAGGCTCTTGGTGGCGAGCAGGTCACCGAATTCGTCGGAGTAGACGTCCTCGTTGAAGCCGAACTTCTCCGCGGTCTCCCGCATCTTCTCCTGCCCCAGCTCGGCCGCCGCGTCGAGGAAGACGTTGTTGCACGAGTACTGCATCGCGGTCTTCATCGAGGCCTTGTTGCAGACCGCGTCGCCGGCCTCGCTGCCGATCTTGTTGGAGGACTGCGGCAGGGGGTACGGGGAGACGGCGTCCGTGCGGGCGTCGATGTCGGAGACGACGCCGTGCTCCAGGGCGGCGGCCGCGGTGAGGATCTTGAAGGTGGAGCCCGGCGGGTAGGTCTCCCGCAGCGCGCGGTTGGCCAGCGGCTTGCTCTTGTCCTTCGTGAGCGCCACGAAGCGGTCGGACTCGTTGAACGTACCGCCCGCGAACGTCGACGCGTCGTAGGACGGCGCCGAGACCATCGCCAGCACCTTCCCCGTCGCGGGGTCCAGGGCGACGACGGCGCCCCGGGCGCCCTTCAGGTCGGTCAGCCCCTTCCAGGCGGCCTTCTGTGCCTTCGGGTCGATGGTGGTCACCACCGAGCCGGCCCGCCGGCCCTCGCCGCTGACGACGTCGGCGAACCGCTGGAAGGCCAGCCGGTCGTCCTTTCCGGTCAGGATGCCGTCGTAGGTCTTCTCCAGCAGCGTCATGCCCTGGGCCTGCGAGGCGTATCCCGTCACCGGCGCGTACATCGGCCCGTCGGCGTAGGTGCGCTTGAACTTGAGGTCGGTGCCCTCCGTCTCGGCGGACCCGGTGACGGCCCGGCCACCGACGACGATGTCTCCGCGCGGGGTGGCGAACTGCTCGATCTGCACCCGCCGGTTCTTCGTGTCCGAGGCGAGTTCCGGGGCGCGGACGTACTGCAGCCAGTTCGCGCGGATCAGCAGGCCGAGCACCAGCAGACCACAGAAGATCGCCACGGCCCTCAGTGGCTTGTTCACCGGGTGCCCCCACCAAGGCTCGGCCGGATGGATATGGAGATGCGTCGTCGCGACATGCGCACACCCTAGACACAGCGCGAGTCGTGAGCATCAGGTGGGTAGGTCGTGAAAGTGACATGCGGCACATAAAAATGCGGACCTGGTGAACAACCCTCCCCGTCCGTCCCGTTTATCCGGGTGAGCCTCTCAAGGATATCCGTGGGCCGGGCAAAACCCCGGCACGTTCCTTTACTTGAGCCATAAACTCTTCACCTATTGAGGCTGCCGTGCACACCTTCCGGCAGCCCTTCTCCTTTCCCACTCCCATCGAGAAGGCCCTCTGTGAGACTTCGCCGCTCCCTCGCCGTGGCCGCCGCCGTAGCGGTGACCACGCCCGTCGTGCTGTTCACCGCGGCTCCCGCACTCGCCGCCGCCCCGTCCGCGGCACAGACCCAGAATCAGCGGAAACAAACGGCTCAGCCGACGTACGCGGAGCTGGAAAAGGCCGCCGCCGACGCCAAGAAGGCCTATGAGGACGCCGTCGCCGCCGAGGAGAAAGGCGAGAAGGAACTCGAAGCCGCCCTGGACGCGCTGGATTCCGACACGCACCCGCTCAGGGCGGCCACGATCACCGCGGACAAGGCGGCCAAGGACGCGGCCGACGCCAGGACCGCCGCCGAGCAGGCCGTCACGGACGCCGAGGCCGAGCTCGAGGCGGCCGGGAACGACGCCGACCGGGCCGCGGCGCAGAAGGCACTCGAAGCCGCCGAGGCCGACCTGGCGGTGGCCGTCAAGGCCGAGCAGGAGGCCGGCACCGCGGCCGGGAAGGCCCGGACCGCACTGGACGACGCCAGGGTCGCGGCCGTCCGCGAGTACAGCGTGCTCCAGAACACCCTCGACAAGGCACGCGAGACCAAGGAAGCCGCCGACGGGGCCCTCGCCACCGCCAAGGAGTGCGTCCGTGAGAACGGGCTGACCTCGCTCGCGGTCGGCCTGCCGTCCAAGGTCGTCGCGGGTACCACCGTCGACTTCACCCTGCGCCTGACCAACGGAACCGAACGCACGCTGTCCGTGGACCCCCTGGTGTTCGTCCACGTGGACGGCGAAGGCCCCGCCGAGAAGAGCCGCTTGGCGGTGGAGTGGTCCAACGGCTCGGGCTGGCGCTCCCTCAACGGCAACGAGCCCGAGCACATCGGTCCCCTCGCCCACGTGAAGCCGGGCGAGCACAGCGACGTGAAGTTGCGGATGAGGGCCGGTTCCGTGGACCGGTCCACCGACGTCGTCGCGCTGTTCGCCGCCGACGCCTCCAGCGCCTACAGACCCTGCGTCCAGGGTTCGATGAAGCGCTACGACTTCGCGCTCCTGCCCGCGGGCAGCGAGCCCGGCGAGGTCGACGACGCCAAGCCCGCAGAGCCCGACGCGGACGACGACAAGCGGCCGGACGCCGCGGCTCCCGCCACCGGCAAGGACGCCTCCGCACAGGGCGGCGCGTCCACGCAGGCGGCGAAGGCCCCGGCCGCCGGTACGGAGGCCGGGACCGAGGCCGACGGCAACCTCGCCAGGACCGGCTCGTCCTCCGCGATGACACCGATCGCCCTCACGAGCGCCGCCGCCGTCGCGCTCGGCGCCGGCACGGTCTTCGCCATCCGCCGCCGCAGGGCCGCGGACAACGCCTGACGCGGGGCCGGCCGCCCGGACGGGACAGCACCTCGCGCACCCGCTCCGGACGGCCGGCGACCGGACGGCGTCCTCGCCACTGGACGGACAAAGGCGAAGGCCCTGTGGATCACTCCACAGGGCCTTCGCCTTACTGTGCACTCGGCAGGATTCGAACCTGCAACCTTCTGATCCGTAGTCAGATGCTCTATCCGTTAAGCTACGAGTGCTTGTCTTTTCAGTTTTACCGCCGCTCCCGGCCCTTCCGGCCCGCTCGCGGCGACAGGAAGAACATTACATGACTGCCGCCGTCATGTGAAATCCGTTAGCCACACCCCTTGTGACCTGCGGAAACAACCCACGAAGCCACCGTACGGACCACGACGCACCGAAGCCCCGGCCGAGTGGGCCGGGGCTTCGGTGATCAGTGCGGAGGCGGAGGGATTTGAACCCTCGATGGGCTTTAAGACCCAAACCGCATTAGCAGTGCGGCGCCATAGACCGGACTAGGCGACGCCTCCAGACAACATCACCTCTCGCATGCGAGCGCGAGTGGCGCGTGCCGATGATGACACAGTCGAGCGCGCTGTCACCAATCGACCCCCACGGTACTAGGCGGGCAGGCCACAGGGCAAAGCCCTTGGGGCCCGGTCACGCGAAGCGCCCGGATCCCGGCCGCGCAACGTCCGGCGGGCCGGCGCGTTAGTCCGGTCATGTTCCAGGTCTCGCGTCTCCCCGCCGCCGCCCGTCTCCTCGGTGCCGCCGCCCTGTCCGTCGTCACCCTGGCCTCTCTGGCCCCCCTGGCCACCGCGCACCCGGCCGCGGCCGGCGGCGGTGAGGCGCGGGCCGCTGATCATCTGACGATCACCGTCCGGGACGCCGGAGCGGGCGCGGACGGCACGTACGAGCTGTACTGCCACCCCCACGGCGGCAGCCACCCCGACCCGGACGGCGCCTGTGCCGTCGCCGAGCGCGACACGCGGTGGGGACAGGACACCTTCGCCCCCGTCCCGCAGGGCGGCGTCTGCACCATGCAGTACGGCGGGCCCGCCACCGCGCACGTCACGGGCACCTGGGCCGGACGCACCGTCGACACGACGTACGACCGCCGCGACGGCTGCGGGATCTCCCGCTGGGACCGCATGGTGCCGCTGCTGCCCGAGGTGGGGGCGCCAGGAGTGTCGTAGCCGTGGCGCGGTCGGTGCCCGGGCGTGGTCCATGCCCGGGCACGGTCCGTGGGCGGGGTGCGGTCCGTGGGCGGGGTGCGGTCCGTGGGCGGGGTGCGGTCCGTGGGCGAGGTGCGGTCCGTGGGCGAGGTGCGGTCCGTGGGCGGGGTGCGGTCCGTGGGCGGGGTGCGGTCCGTGGGCGGGGTGCGGTCCGTGGGCGGGGTGCGGTCCGTGGGCAGAGCGCGACCCGTGCCCGGGGCGGTCGTGAGTGCCCGGTCACACGTTCTACGTCACTTTCTCGTGCGACCTCCGTCGCATCCCACACCGCCCGCCGGGCCCCAACCCTTAGACTCCCTCGCGTGACACGCTGTAGGCCGATTGGCAAGATGGCCCAAGCGGTCGGCAAGTGCGGTAACAGGAGGGAAGCGTCTCGTGAGCAGCAGGCCATCCCGAGGCGCTGCTCGCCTCGCAGCCATACTGGACGCCCTGCCGGACGCGTTGGTACTGGTCAACGCCAACGGCACCGTCGTCAACGCGAACACCATCGCGCTGGAGGCCTTCGAGGCGCCCGGTACCGCGCTGGTCGGGCGCGGGCTGCTGGATCTGCTGCCGCAGTTCGACTCGCGGCTCATCCCCGGGTCCATGCGGCGGCCCGACCACATTGACCCGCGGGCGCGTACCAAGCCGACGCGGATGGTCGCCCGGCGCACCGACGGGAGCGAGTTCCCGGTCGAGGTCACCAGCGCCAACCTGGAGACCGGCCAGCAGGCCTACGACAACTACGGCTCCACCGGCGACGAACTGCTGATGCTCGTCGTCCGCGACCTCTCCGGCACCGTCGACACCGAGGCCGAGCTGGCACGTTCCCAGCGGCAGACCGAGATGATCCTGCGGGCCGCCTCCGAGGGCGTCGTGGGGACCGACACGGACGGGCGGATCGTCCTCGTCAATCCGGCCGCAGCCCAGATACTGGGTTACCGGGCCAGCGACCTCGGCGGACGCGAGCTGCACACCCTCGTCCTGCACTCGCGGGCCGACGGCTCCCCCTTCCCGTACGACGAGTCCCCGCTCGCCGACACCCTGCGTTCGGGCCGCAAGCACCGGGTGCGCGGACAGGTGGTGTTCGCCAAGAGCGGCGACCAGCTGCCGGTCGACCTGACGACCGCGCCCGTCCGCGACGGCGACCAGCTCGTCGGCGCCGTGATGACCTTCACCGACCGGCGCCCCTACGACGCGCTGGTCAAGGAGCACGAGGACGCGGAGCAGCGGCACGCCGAGGAGCTGGAGCGACTCGCCGAGGAGCACGCCTCCGAGCTGACCGCACTGCGCCGGCAGCACACGAGCGAGCTGGAGGAGCTGCGCGACAAGCACGCGGAGGAGACCGCCGCGGACGCCGACCGCTACGCCGCGCTCGGGGAGCGGGAGAAGGACCGTTACGAGGCGATCGCCGCCCGCCACGAGCAGCTGCTCACCCTCCTCGAGGGCTCCCTGCGCGGGCCCCTGGACGAGCTGCGCCAGGAGTTGGCCGCGCTGGCGTCGGACGACGCCGGGCAGTTGTGGCCCGAGGCCAACCAGGTGCTGCACCATCTGTCGGCCGGCTACTCGCGCATCACCACGCTCATCGACAACGTCCTCGGCTACCAGCGTCTCGACGTCGGCAACGAGTCGGTCGCCCGTACGAAGGTGATGCTCGACGCCGTCGTCACCGCCGGTGTCGACGGTGCCGTGGAACTGATCGGGCCGGGGCGGGTGCAGTTCGCCGTGCACGCGCCGCCCATCGAGGCCGAGGTCGACCCCCGGCTGCTGGCCACCGCGCTCGCCCATCTCGTCGCGGACGTGGCGGGTGTCGACGCCACCGGCAACTCGCCCGTGTCGGCGACCGGCGGCTACCTGGACAACACCGTCGTGGTCGCGGCGGCGCAGCGCGGTGCGGTCGTGCGCATCGAGGTGCGCGGGCCGTACGCCGGGGGAGACCCGGTGCACGAGCCGATCGTGCGCGGGATCGTCCGGGCGCACGGCGGCGTGCTGCAGACGCACGAGGTGCCGGGCATGAGCGGCAGCGCGTACGTGCTGGAGGTGCCGATCGGCGGCGGGGCGGGGGCCGTCGCGGCCCAGGCTCCGGACCCGGCCGGAGCACAGGCCGCCGTACGGGCACAGGCACAACCGCGGGCCGCCGAGCTCGAGGGCGCGGCGGGGACGGGCAGTGCCCTGGCCGTTCCGGAGCCGGCTCCCGGGGGCGGGCGGCGGCGCGCCCGGCGGGCGTCCGTGGACGCGTTCCTGGAGAGCGAGGTCGCGGGCGCGGCCGGCGAAGGAGCCGACGGGACCGTCGGCGGTGCCGCGGGCGGGGACGCCGCACCGACCGGGCGACGCAGGCGCCGTGCGGCCCAGACTCAGGAACAGGCCACCCAGGAACAGACCCAGGCCGCGCAGGGACAGGCCGCACAGGGACAGATCGCACAGGCCCAGGCCGCGCAGGGAACGGCCACGCAGGCACAGGCACAGGCACAGGCCGCCCAGGCTCAGACCTCGGCCCCGCTTCCGGTTCCCGCGCAGGCGGGGCCGGGCGAGGGGGCCGGCGGTACGGGGCGCCGGCGCGGGCGGCCCGCGGAGGTCACCGGGGGCACCGGTGACGCCGTCGAGGGTCTGCCCCAGGGGGCGGCCGGGGTGTCCGAGGGCGCCGTCGTCATGGCCGGCGAGCACGGCGGTGGGGCAGCGGCCTCCAACACCGGCCTCGGCGGGACCGTACCGCCGCAGGGCGTGCCCGGGCCCGGTGGCCGGCGCGCGCTACCGGACGGCGGCGAGCAGCAGGCACTGCCTCCGGCGCTGCCCGCGCAGGCCGGCGAGGCGGACCCGGCCGACGCGTCGCAGCCGACCGGGCGCCGGCGCCGTGCCCTGGCCTCCGCGAACGAGCGTGCGGCCGCGCAGGAGGCGGCGCCGCGTCAGGTGTTCGCCCTGCCGCCCGCCGACGCGCACCGGCCGTCCGACGAGGCGGTGGAGCCGCACGGCCGGCCGCACGAGGCGACGGACGGCGAGCCGCACGGTGCGGCGGATGCCCGAGGAGCGACGGACACGTACGTGCCGGCCGGGGACGTGACGGCCGGAGGCGTGACGGCCGGAGGCGTGACGGCCGGAGGCGTGACGCCTGCGGCGTCGCCCACCGGGCAGGTCCGGGTGCCCGGCCCGGCCGTTTCCGGTGACGCCCTGCTCGACGAGGGCCGGCACGACGCCGTGCCGCAGGACCAGGCCGACGACCACACCCCGCCGCAGCCGCACCCGGCCGAAGCACCCACGGGTCGGCGCCGCCGCGCCGGAGCCGCCCAGCAGGCCGAAGGAGCGGTGCCGCTGCCGGTGCAGGGTGGCCCCGCACAAGGGGCCCCCCCACAGGGAGCCCCCGGGCCCGCGCAGAACTCCGCGGACCCGGGCCTGCCCGCCCAGGCCGCACCGGCTTCCGAGCCGGCGCCCGGCCCCGCGGCGGCCGCTCATGGCCAGTCGCCCCGGCCCGCCGATGCGGCCGCCGACGGCGCGCAGCACCCTGCCGCCGGTCAGCCCGTCCCGCAGCCATGGCCCGCCGCGGCCTCGGACGCTCCGGGCGCCGGCGCCCCCGTACCGCCAGGCGGCGTCACCGGCCCCACGCCGACGGCCGCTCCCGGCGCCATCGGGCCCGCGCCCGCCGCGCCTGAGGCCTCGGCGCCCGCGCAGGGCCTCCCTGCCAACACGCCGAGCCGGGGCACCCCGCTGCCGCCCGAGAACGCTCCGGCACCCCGCGCGGCACAGCCCCTGCCCGCCGAGGCGTCCGCGCCCGTCGACCCGAACTCGCCCCAGGGGCAGGCGATCAGCGTGCGGACGCTGGGCCAGGGCGTGCCGTTCAACCGGCAGGCGGTCCAGGTGCAGCGGCCGTCGGCCACACCCGCCCCGCACCAGCCGGGCGGCTCGGGCCGGCGCCGCAAGCTGGGTACGCCGCCCGACCCGGCCGCCACGGGCTCGGAGCAGTCGGCCCGTCCGCATCCGCCGGCCGACCGGTCGCCCACCGCCCCGCAGCCGAGGAAGCAGCCGCAGCCCCAGCCGCACACCCAGGGGCAGGGGCAGCCGCAGGGGCAGGAGCGGCCGTCCCTGGCCGGTCACCAGCCCCGGCGCGCGCCGGTCACCGAGGGCGCCGGCCGGTCGTACGCCATAGGCGCCCCGGACAAGAACGCCGCCGAGGGGCCCGAGCCGCTGGACGGGCCCGGCGGTGCCGTGGAGGTGGCGGATCCGCCGCGTCCGCAGCCGATGGACGACGAGCTGCCGCCGGAGCCGCTGGACAACCCGCGCCGGCTGCTGGTGTGGCCCGCGCCGGACGTCTCCACGCAGCAGGCGCTCAGTGACCGCGGCTACCGGCCGGTGATCGTGCACTCGCGCGAGGAGGTCGACGCGCAGATCGCGGCGTTCCCCGCGGCACTGTTCGTGGACCCGCTGACCGGGCCGATCACCCGTACGGCGCTCCAGTCGCTGCGGCAGGCGGCGGTGGCGGCCGAGGTGCCGGTGCTGGTCACGGCCGGGCTCGGACAGGCCTCGCGCGACGCCGCCTACGGCGCCGACCCCGCCGTACTGCTGAAGGCGCTCGCACCCCGGGACAGCGAGCAGCACCCGCCGCGCGTGCTGCTGATCGAGGAGCACGCGGAGATCGCGCTGGCGCTGACCGCGACGCTGGAGCGGCGCGGGATGCAGGTGGCGCGGGCGGCGAGCGACGCCGACGCGGTGACGCTGGCGGGGCAGTTCCGGCCGAACCTGGTCGTGATGGACCTGATGCGGGTGCAGCGGGGACAGGCCGGGCACACCGGGATCGTCGACTGGCTGCGCGCGAACGGGCAGCTCAACCGCACCCCGCTCGTCGTCTACACCGCCGCCGTCGACCAGGCCGACCTGCCGCGGCTGGCCTCGGGCGAGACGGTGCTGTTCCTGGCGGAGCGTTCCACCAGTGGCGAGGTGCAGTCCCGGATCGTCGAACTGCTCTCGCGGATCGGGACCAACTGACGGTCGCAGTACGCCGCCGGTCGGTACACGCGCGTACGCCGGGTGGGTGGAGCCGGGACTCGGCTTCTCCCACCCGGCGTACGTGCCGGGCGTACACGCCCGGCGTGCGTGCCCGGCGTGCGTGCGCCCGGGCCGTCGTCGGTCAGAGCCGGGTGACGTCCAGGCCACCGTCGGCGTACTGCCTGCGCAGCACCTTCTTGTCGAACTTGCCGACGCTCGTCTTCGGCACCGCCTCGATGACCGTCCAGCGCTCCGGGAGCTGCCACTTGGCGATCTTCCCGTCCTCGGCGAGGAAGGTGCGCAGCGCCTCGAAGCCGACGCTCGCGCCCTCCTTGAGGACGACGGTGGCCAGCGGGCGCTCGCCCCACTTGTCGTCGGGGACGGCGACCACGGCGGCCTCGGCGACGTCCGGGTGGGACATCAGGGCGTTCTCCAGCTCGACGGAGGAGATCCACTCGCCGCCGGACTTGATGACGTCCTTGGCGCGGTCGGTGAGGGTGAGGAAGCCGTCGGGCGAGATGGTGCCGACGTCGCCGGTCTTCAGCCAGCCGTCCTCGCCGAACTTGTCGGCGGGGCGCAGCGGCTCGGCGCCGGGGCCGTTGTAGTAGGCGCCGGCGATCCAGTTGCCGCGGACCTCCAGCTCACCGGCGGACTCGCCGTCCCAGGGGAGCCGCTCGCCGCCGGGGCCGGTGAGCCGGGCCTCGACACCGGCCGGGAAACGGCCCTGGGTGAGGCGGTACGCGAACTCCTCCGGCGTGCCGACCGCGTGCGCCGGCGGTCGGGCGATGGTGCCGAGTGGAGAGGTCTCCGTCATGCCCCAGGCGTGGCAGACCCGCATGCCCAGTGCGTCGAACGCCTCCATCAGGGAGGGCGGACACGCGGAGCCGCCGATGGTGACCTGGGTGAGGGAGGAGACGTCCCTCGGCTTGGCGGTCAGCTCGGCGAGCAGGCCCTGCCAGATGGTGGGGACGGCCGCGGCGTGCGTCGGCTTCTCGCTCTCGATCATCGCGGCGAGCGGGGCCGGCTGGAGGAAGCGGTCCGGCATCAGCATGTTGACGCCGGTCATGAAGGTGGCGTGCGGCAGTCCCCAGGCGTTGACGTGGAACTGCGGAACGACGACCAGCGAGGTGTCCTCGTCGGTCAGCCCCATCGACTGGGCCATGTTGACCTGCATGGAGTGCAGGTAGATGGAGCGGTGGCTGTAGACCACGCCCTTGGGGTCGCCGGTGGTGCCGGAGGTGTAGCACATGGCGGCGGCGGCGCGCTCGTCCAGCTCGGGCCAGTCGTACGTGGCCGGCTTTCCCGCGATCAGTTCCTCGTACTCGTGCACCTGGACGGATGCCCCGGTCAGCAGGGAACGGTCGCCCGGGCCGGTGACGACGACGTGCTCGACCGTCTTCAGGTGCGGCAGCAGCGGGGCCAGCAGGGGGAGCAGCGAGCCGTTGGCGATCACGACGCGGTCGGCCGCGTGGTTCACGATCCAGGCCAGTTGCTCCGGCGGGAGGCGGAGGTTGAGGGTGTGGAGGATCCCGCCCATGGAGGGGATCGCGAAGTAGGCCTCGACGTGCTCGGCGTTGTTCCAGGCGAGCGTCGCGACGCGCTCGTCGCCCTGGACCTCCAGGTCCTCGCGCAGGGCGTGCGCGAGTTGTGCGGCGCGTGCGCCGATCTCGGCGAAGGAGCGGCGGTGCGGCTCGCCCTCACCGGTCCAGGTGGTCACCTGGGAGCTGCCGTGGATCGTCGACCCGTGGGTCAGGATCCTCGATATCAGCAGCGGTACGTCCTGCATCGTGCTCAGCACGGTGTCCTCCCGGGGCGACATTGCCTACGCGGCGGTAAGGGTTGCGCTGATTCTGCGCACATACCGCGTGGTATGTCACTACTCCCGGATGATCGATCAGTGCGGGGGGCCCGACAGGGCGCCCGGCGAGGTCGCCCGCCGACGTCCCGCAGACCGGCTCACTGTCGAACAAACCCCAGCTCAGGGTCCTCGCGGAGCTTGCCGAGCGCCCGGGACACCGCCGACTTGACCGTGCCCACGGAAACTCCCAGCACTTCGGCCGTCCGGGCCTCGCTGAGGTCCTCGTAGTACCTGAGGACGACCATCGCCCGCTGCCGGGCGGGCAGCTTCATGATCGCCCGCCACATCGCGTCGCGCAGGGCCTGCCGCTCCGCGGGGTCGTCGCCGGCGGACACGGGCTCCGGCTCCGGCAACTCGTCGCAGGCGAACTCGTCGACCTTGCGCTTGCGCCACTGCGACGTCCGGGTGTTCAGCAGCGCCCGGCGCACGTAACCGTCCAGCGCGCGGTGGTCCTCGATGCGTTCCCAGGCCACGTACGTCTTGGCGAGCGCGGTCTGCAGCAGGTCCTCCGCGTCGCTCGGGTTGGCCGTCAACGACCGTGCGGTGCGCAGCAGCACCGGCTGGCGGGCCCTCACGTACGACGAGAACGACGGGTACGGGAAGGTCTGCGTCCTCGCCGCGGCCATGGCCGGGCCCTTGGCTGTGGCCATGGCCATGGCCACGGCCACGGCCGGGGCCTTGGCTGTGGCCTTGGCTGTGGCGGCGTTCGAAGCACTGGTGCAGACGGGTGCGGTCATGACTCAACGCTATGAGCGCGGGGGTGTGCGGCGGATCGGCCGCAGGTCCCGAAGCCGAGTCCGCCTCAGGTTGTAGGGGTGGTGTTGGCTGCACCTCCTGTAGGTGGACGAGGGGAGGAGAGGTACTGCGGGTCCCTGCGGGTTCACCCCTGCGGGTCCGCTCCGACGGGTCCGCCCGGCAGGCTCTCCCTCATGGGGCCTCCCGGGGTTCTCCCGGGGTCTCGCCGATGTTCTTCCGGGAGTCTCGCCGAGGCTCCCCGGGAAATCCGCCCCCGGAGGACCCGGCCCTCTCCGGACGCACGCGAAAACGCCTGGGCGGCGATACCGAAGTACCGCCGCCCAGACGCCTTGCGACCCCATCAAGCACACCCGCACAGAGACTGAGGGGCCGACGCGGGAGCCCGCCCGCGCCGGTCCCTCAGCTCACCACCACAGCGGGGAGAAGCTGACGGCCACGTTCTCGTTGCCCTGGTTGATCGCCGTGAACGCGGAGCCGTCGACCTGCGCGGTGTTGCTCTGGTTCGAAGCCCCCGAGCCGACGGCCTGCTGCTGCGTGGTGGCCGAGTTGCCGAGGTTGTCGTCGCCGACGCCACTGCCGAGGATGCCCGCGTAGGCCTCGGAGGCGGTCGCGTTCGATCCGTCGTCCGCGAAGGCTCCGTTGTCCGCCGTCGCCACGCCGCTGAAGAGGGCGGCGGCGAGCGGAAGGGCGGCGACAGCGGCGACGACACGGGCGGTACGGATGCTTGCCATGTTGTTCCTCCAGAACAAGGGCGCACCGGCTTCCAGCCGACAACGCGAGAAGTACGTGAAGCAGAGCTGAGCAGAGCTGAGTGAAGCTGTAGAGCCGAGTACGGCTGAGTGGCACTGAAGTAGCGCTGGTGCCAAGGCAGTTGGCCGACCGCCTCGACGCTGTGCACGACGTCGCGTGATCAGAGTTGCCCACCGAATCCCCTGCGAACCACCCCGGAAGCCCTGATTCGCTCTCAAGCGTGATGACAAGTCGATAAACCCCTTCGCACCACTTCTGACCCAGCCCAGGGCAGTACGGACAGCTCCACCCCAAGCGCCGCAAGAGGTGAAGCGTTCCGGCACCTTTTCCGCCCACCCCTCCTCCCCGGCGCGTCGCGCGCAACACCCTTCCCTTTTTCGAACGCGCGTACGAAAATAGGGTCATGGCCACCACCGACCGGCAGGCCACGACGCTGGCCCTCGCACACGCCCTGTCAGCCGCCGAACGCGGACTGGCCGTCATGCCCCTGTCCCGGACGAAGCTCCCGGCCCTGCGCTCCCCCCACCACCACGACCCGGCGCCCGCCGCCTGCCACGGCGAGTGCGGCCGCTTCGGCCACGGGGTCTACGACGCCTCCACCGATCCGGCCCGCATCCGCGAACTGTTCGCCGCCGCACCCTGGTCGACCGGTTACGGCATCGCCTGCGGCCTGCCCCCGCACCACCTCATCGGCGTCGACCTGGACACGAAGGCGGAGACGGACTCCTCGACCGCCCTGCGCGAACTCGCCCTGCGCCACCTGTTCACGATCCCGCCCACGGTCGTCGTACTCACCCCCGGTGGGGGCCGCCACCTCTGGCTGAGCGGCCCGCCCGACGCCGTCGTCCCCAACTCGGCGGGCCGTCTCGCCCCGGGCATCGACATCCGCGGCGCCGGCGGCTACCTGGTCGGCCCCGGCTCCCGCACCCGGCACGGGGCGTACGCCGCCGCGCCCGGCACGGCCCACCTCGCCCCCGCCGCCTGCCCGCCCGCGCTCCTGCGCCTGTTGCTCCCACCGCCCCGCGCGCACCAGCAGACCCTCCTCCCGACCGAGGCGCACGGCCGGGGACTCGTCCAGTTCGTCCTCGCCGCCCACGAGGGCCAGCGCAACACCCGCCTGTTCTGGGCCGCCTGCCGCGCCTATGAGGACGGCATCGGCCCCGCTCTCGTGGAGCCGCTGGTCGAGGCGGCCCTCGGCATCGGCCTGACCGAACGCGAGGCCCGCGCGACGATCGCGTCCGCGGCCCGCATGACGGGCCACCACCCCTGACCCCGCCCTGACCGGGCCGGACCGCAGCGCACCGAGACGGGCCGCACCGAGACGGGCCGCACGGAGTCGGGCCGGGCAGGGCCGGGCTGATCCGGGTCGTCCGCACCCGGACCAGTACGCGGCCGCCTTCGGCCCAGTCGGGTGCTGCCGGGCCCTGACCTGCGTGGGCTACGAACCCCCGTCCGCGCCACGGCCGGAGGCGACTGCGGTCCCGTACCGGCTGGCACCACGTGACACCACTCGGCACCACTCGGCGCCAGTAGGCACCATCGCGCGCCACTTAGCGTCATCCAGCACCACCCAGCACACTCAGCACCCACGGGCGCCACTGGGCACTACCAAGCGCCGCCGGTCACCACTCCAAGCCGCCAACAAGCCGTTCACCTCATAGATAATCAGGTTCCCGCAGGTCAGAGGCGAGCGCTCGGCGATCGGCCCAGAAAAGCCATCCCACCACTTGCCCATGGCGCCATTCTGATGCCATGATGACGCCATGGACCTCACCCCGTATGTCGACACACTGCGCCGCGAACTCGCGGTGGCCGCCGAAGCCGGCGGGGAAGACGCCCGCGAGCTGGCCGAGAGGCTCACCGCTCCGCTGGAGTCGGCGACCCGGCTGACCATGCTCAACGTGCTCTCCGCCGCGATGGACGAGATCACCCGCGAACTCGCCCCCGGCTCGGTCGACGTACGGCTGCGCGGGCTCGACCCCGACTTCGTGGTGACACCGCCGCCCACCGATGGCAGCACCCCCGCGGAACCGGCCGCACCCGTCGAACCACTCAGCACCCCGGCCCCGGCCGACGGCGACGAGGGCGGCACCGCCCGTGTCAACCTGCGCCTTCCGGCCCACCTCAAGGCCCGCGCCGAGGACGCGGCGACCCGCGAGGGCCTGTCGGTCAACGCGTGGCTGGTGCGCACCGTGTCGGCCGCGGTCGACGGCACCACCCGGCCGCGTACGACGGAGAAGACCCGGACCGTCGGGCAGAGCTTCACCGGCTGGGTCCGTTAACCGCGCCCGACCCGCGCCCGCCCGGGCCGGCCGCACCACCTCACCCGCACCACCTCACCCACACCACGTCCCGTCAACGGGGACGTCCGGAAGACCCAAGAGGACGGGACAGCCATGCCTTCTTTCGACACTCCCGAAGCGATCTCGGCCACGGCGCGCGTGGAGGCCGGATCCATCCAGTTCACCGCGGGCGACCGCCTCGACACCGTCGTCGAGGTGCGTCCCCGCGACCAGAAGAAGGACCTGGACGTGCGGACGGCCGACCAGACCGAGGTCACGTTCGCGAACGGCGTACTGACCGTCAGGACCCCCAAGGCCAGTCTTCTCGGCCGCACCGGCGCCGTCGACGTGACCGTCGAACTGCCCACGGGTTCACGCGTCGACCTGACCGGCGCCTGGACCCAGGTGCTCGGCGAGGGCCGGCTCGGCGAGTGCCGGGTGAAGACCTCGTCCGGAGATGTCCGCCTCGACACGACCGGCCCGCTGAACCTGACCGCGTCGCACGGATCGATCACCGTGGACCGGGTCGAGGGCTCGGCCGAGATCGCCACCAGTTCCGGGAGCCTGCGCGTCGGTCTGGTGGACGGGCCCGCCGTCCTGAAGAACTCGCACGGCACCACGACCATCGGGGCCGTGACCGGCGAACTGCGTGTGAGGGGCGCCAACGGCGACATCGACATCGCGCGCGCCGAGGACTCGGTCACCGCCGCCACCGCCCACGGGACCCTGCGCGTGAGCGACGTGGTCCGCGGCAGCGTCCAGTTGGAGACCTCCTACGGAGCCATCGAGGTCGGCGTCCGCGAGGGTACGGCAGCCTGGCTCGACGTCCACGCGGGCTCCGGCCAGGTGCGCAACACGCTCACCGCCTCCGAGACCCCGCAGAAGTCCGAGGACACCGTCCAGGTTCGGGCCCGCACCCGGCACGGCAACATCGACATCCGCCGCGCCAAGGCCTGAGCGCCACATTCCCCCGGGCCGGACGCCACCCCGGGCCCCGGCCCCTCCTCACTTCTGCCTTCGACCGGAGAGCACCATGCCTTCACCTGTCATGCCCACATCTAGTCAGAGCAACGGTGACACGCCGCCGACCGCCGTCTCCGCCCTCGGTCTGCGCAAGTCGTACGGCGACAAGACCGTCCTCGACGGCATCGATCTGCGCATCCCGGCCGGGTCCGTGTTCGCGCTGCTCGGGCCGAACGGGGCCGGCAAGACCACCGTCGTCAAGATCCTCTCCACCCTCATCACCGCCGACGGCGGACAGGCCCAGGTCGCCGGCCACGACCTCGCCGCCACCCCCCAGGCCGTACGCGCCGCGATCGGCGTCACCGGGCAGTTCTCCGCCGTCGACGGACTGATCACCGGCGAGGAGAACATGCTCCTCATGGCCGACCTGCACCACCTGCCCAAGCAGGAGGGACAACGGGCCACCGCCGAACTGCTGGAGCGCTTCGACCTGGTGGAAGCCGCGAAGAAGCCCGCCTCGACCTACTCCGGCGGCATGAAGCGCCGCCTCGACATCGCCATGACCCTGGTCGGCAGCCCCCGCGTCATCTTCCTCGACGAACCCACCACCGGCCTCGACCCCCGCAGCCGCCACAACATGTGGCAGATCATCCGCGAACTCGTCTCCGACGGGGTGACGGTCTTCCTCACCACGCAGTACCTCGAAGAAGCCGACGAGCTCGCCGACCGCATCGCGGTGCTCAACGACGGCCGGATCGCCGCCGAAGGCACCGCCGACGAACTCAAGCGCCTCATCCCCGGCGGCCACGTCCGGCTCCGCTTCACCCACCCCGCCGCCTACCACAGCGCCGCCACCGCACTGGGCGGGGTCACCCGCGACGACGACGCACTCGCCCTGCAGGTCCCCAGCGACGGCAGCCAGCGCGACCTGCGCGCCATCCTCGACCGGCTGGACTCCGCCGGCGTCGAGGCCGACGAACTCACCGTGCACACCCCCGACCTCGACGACGTCTTCTTCGCCCTCACCGACAACACCGGCATCCCCGCCCAGCCCGACCAGCCCAACCAGCCCGACCAGCCCAAGGAGACCGCCCGATGAGCACCCTCGCCCTCGCCGCACGCGACTCGACCACGATGCTGCGCCGCAACCTCCTGCACGCACGCCGCTACCCGTCCCTCACCCTGAACCTCCTGCTCACGCCGATCATGCTGCTGCTGCTCTTCGTCTACGTCTTCGGCGAGGCGATGAGCGCGGGCATCGGCGACGGCGGCGCGGACCGCTCCGCGTACATCGCCTATCTCGTGCCGGGCCTGCTGCTGATGACCATCGGCAGCACCACCATCGGCACCGCCGTGTCCGTCTCCAACGACATGACCGAGGGCATCATCGCCCGCTTCCGCACCATGGCCATCCACCGCGGCTCCGTACTCGTCGGACACGTCATCGGCAGCGTCCTGCAGTCGGTCGCCAGCGTGGTCCTGGTGGGCGCCGTCGCCGTGGCCATCGGCTTCCGCTCCACCGACGCCACCGTCCTGGAGTGGACCGCGGCATTCGGACTACTGGTCCTCTTCGCCCTGGCGCTCACCTGGGTCGCCGTCGGCATGGGCCTGGTCAGCCCCAACGCCGAGGCCGCCAGCAACAACGCCATGCCCCTGATCTTCCTCCCGCTCATCTCCAGCGCCTTCGTACCGGTCGGCTCCATGCCGGGATGGTTCCGGCCCATCGCCGAGTACCAGCCCTTCACACCCGCCATCGAGACCCTGCGCGGACTCCTCCTCGGCACCGAGATCGGCCACAACGGCTGGCTGGCACTCGCCTGGTGCCTGGCTCTCACCGCACTCGGCTACTTCTGGTCCAAGTCGGTCTTCAACCGCGACCCCAAGTAGCCGGGACGACCACGCGGGCCACCCATGGAACGGAAACGGAGCGGCCGAGGCGACTCAGCCCGTCTCGTCCTTCCGCCAAGCCCGGACGCCCAGCTTCCCCGTGGTGCCGAGATCCAGGTTCGGCGTGACCACCACGGGGTCGGAGCCGGACTCGGCCCGGACCCTGACGTACGGCACGGTCACCGCCTCACCGAACTGCGTGGTGTTGCGCCACGCCAGACCCGACACGGCGGACTCGCCCGGCCGCAGCGTCACCGGCCGGGGCGGCGCGTCGTCGTCTCCGGCCATGGGGATGTCGTTGGTGCCGCGCAGGATGTCGATCCCGTCCACCGGCTGCAGGTCCTCGTCGAGCAACTGCAGTACCGGGTAACCCTCCAGGGAGTACGGGCGACTGCCGCAGTTCTCCAGGTGCAGCCCCACGACTCGCAGCCCCATGGCCGCGTCCCCCTTGTCGGCGGTGAGACGCAGCCCGGACGGCGGGCAGGAACCGGGGGGCGCGGGCGCCTCGTCGGTAGGCACCCGCTTCACGTCGAGGATCCGCACGTGCTCCGCGTCAAGGCGCCGGCTGCCCTGGTAACCGACGTGCTCAAGAGTGCGCCGCACGGTCCGCCCCACCCCCACGGCCGCCACCGTCTCCTCGACGCTCGACATCGCCCTTCCCTGGTCGTCCATCAGGGAGAAGGTGATGGTGTAGGTGAAGGGCTCGGCTCCCTGGTTGGTCACCGAGTACGCGACCACGCACGATGCCCCACCGCCCGCCCCACCGCCCGCGCCGTCGGACTCGCCGTCGGACCGGCCGATCTCCGGCAGCCCGGGAAGACTGTCCGCCGTGACGGACACACCAGGTCGCTCGCCCACCCTGACACCGGGTGAGGCACTCGCCCCGGCGCCGGACGACCCGGCGTCACCGGCCCGCTCGACCATCCCGGTGATCCGTACCGCGTCCTGCTCCTGCCCGGCCCCCGCGTCACCGCCGGTACCAGCGGCGGCACCGGCGCTCGGGCTGTCGCTGCCGCCGGACGCCCCCGCCCCACACCGATCCTCCGACTGGCCTTCCCCGCCCGTTCCGGACGCCGCGGTCTGGGTGCCGCAGGCACCGAGCAGGAGACTGGCGACGAGAGCGCCGGAGACCGCAAGCGGCGTGCGGAGCTGGGGGATACGCATCGCCCCACCCCACCAGCCCGGCCCCGCCTGGGCCGTGGCGGAAGCCACACTTCCGGTCACAGCCCTGTCACAGCCCCGCCCTGGCCTTCGGATACGAGGCCCGGTGATCCCCCGCGCTGCGGCGGCCCCACCGGAAGCGGGGGGACACACGAGATCACCGGTCGAGACCCCGAACTTGTCAGCACCCGAGGCCTCAGCAGCGTAGCCCGGTGCGGCCTGCCCCCCTCAGTGGATCTCACGGTGAAAGCGCATGTGCTCATGACGAAGGCCCCCGACCGTTACGCCTGGTCAGGGGCCGTCAAACACTGCGGTGGGTGTGGGATTTGAACCCACGGTGACTCGCGCCACGACGGTTTTCAAGACCGTTCCCTTAGGCCGCTCGGGCAACCCACCCACGCCCCGTCCACCAGGGACGGAGCGGGTACAGCGTACCGGCCCCGGTCGGTCGGCGGGGGCTGTGGCCCGTACGGAGGCCGCTTGACCCGTGTCCGGCCCTCCGGTGCGCCGACGCGTGGGTCAGTCGTCGCCGACCTTGGAGCCGAGGGTGAGTTCGGTCGTCTGCTGCTTGCCGCCGCGCTCGTAGGTGACCGTGACCTCGTCGCCGGGCTTGTGGGTCCAGATCTCGCCGATCAGCGTCGGGCCGCTGTCGATCACCCGGTCGTCGAGCTTGGTGATGAGGTCACCGGGCTTGAGGCCCGCGTCGGCGGCGGGGCCGCCCGGCTCGACGGGCTCGGCACCGCCCACGCCCTGCTCGGTGAGCTTGGCGCCGTTCGTCGTCTCCTCCAGGGAGACGGAGGCGCCGATCTTCGCGTACACCGGCTTGCCGGTCTTGATCAGCTGCTTGGCGACGAACTCCGCCTGGTTGATCGGGATGGCGAAGCCCAGGCCGATCGAGCCGGCCTGGCCGGTGCCGAATCCGCCGTTGCTCGTGGACTGGATCGCGGAGTTGATCCCGATGACGTTGCCCTGCGCGTCCAGCAGCGGACCGCCGGAGTTGCCCGGGTTGATCGACGCGTCGGTCTGCAGGGCGCTCATGTAGGACGCCTTGCTGCCCGCGCTGCCGTCGCTGGAGGCCACCGGACGGTTCTTGGCGCTGATGATGCCCGTGGTCACTGTGTTGGAAAGGCCGAAGGGGGCGCCGATGGCGATCGTGGAGTCGCCCACGGCCACCTTGTCCGAGTTGCCCAGGGCCAGCGGCTTCAGGTCCGAGGGGGCACTCTCCAGCTTGATGACCGCCACGTCGTAGCCCTGTGCGTGTCCGACCACCTCGGCTTCGTACTTCTTGCCGTTGGGGAAGGTCGCGCTGAGCTTTCCTCCGTCGACCGCCTCCGCCACCACGTGGTTGTTGGTGACGATGTGGCCCTGCTTGTCGAAGACGAACCCGGTGCCGGTGCCGCCCTCGCCGTTGCTGCCCTCGGCCTGGATGGTGACCGTGCTGGGCAGCGCCTTGGCGGCCACGCCGGCGACCGTGCCCGCGTCGCGCTTGACGGAGCCGCCGGTGTCCGAGGCGGAGACCGTGGTGGAGCCGGTCCCGTCGTTGTTCTTGGCCAGGGTGTAGCCGAGTCCGCCGCCCAGACCACCCGCGACCAGCGCGGCGACCAGGAGCGCGGCCACCACGCCACCACGGCCGCGGCTCGGCTTCGGCGCCGGCGGCTGGTACGAGGAGCCCCAGCCGCCGTAGCCCTCGCCGCCTCCCCCGCCGTACGACGGAGTGCCCGGCGGCGGGGGAGGCGGCCAGGAGGCGTCCGGGGCGTTGTGTCCCTGGGGCGCGGCCGAACCGTGCGAAGCAGTCGACTCATGGGAGGCGGCCGGGTGCTGGGGAGCGGTCGGGTCGTGGGAGGCGGCCGGGTCCTGCGGAGCGGGCTGGTTCGGTGCGTGGGTGGGAACGCCTGGAGGGCCGAAACCCTCGTGCGGCTGCGGTACCTCGGGCGTGTGGGACGGCGGCCGGTCCGCGGGCGGCGCGGCCGACGGGGCGGAGGTGGCGGGAGAATCCACCGGCACGGGGGGCGCGGACGGGGCCGGGGGTACCGCGGTGCCCTCGTTCTCGGTGCTCACAGCTTCTCTCCTCGTTCCACGGCTGTTTGTCGGTCACACTGCTCGCGCTCAGCCACGCTCACGCGCTGCTCCACGGTCCGGCGCGACGCAGATGTGCGGTGTTCTCGTATGCCATCAGCTTTTCCCACGGGCCGTCAGAGCACCATAAGCGGTTGCTGTGGGTCCACGATCAGCCTTTATATAGGTCATCCAAGACTAAACGGACGTGCCGCCGAGGACTCCGATGGCACGTCTACCCGCACGCGGTGGCACCATGACGCGGTGACCCACGCACGCCAGCACCGGATCCAGGTCGTCGCCCACCGGGGAGCCTCCGAGGAGGCGCCCGAGCACACGCTGGCCGCGTACCGGAAGGCGATCGAGGACGGAGCCGACGCCCTCGAGTGCGATGTGCGCCTGACCGCGGACGGCCATCTCGTCTGCGTCCACGACTGGCGTGTCAACCGTACGTCCAACGGCCGCGGCGCGGTGTCGGCGCTGGAGCTCGCCGATCTGGCCGCGCTGGACTTCGGCGCCCGCAGGACCCGGGAGTTCTGGCGGACGCGCGACGAGCAGCCCGACTGGGAGCACCGGCCCGAGGACCGGGAGGCAACCTCCGTCCTGACCCTCGAGCGGCTGCTCCAGCTGGTGTCCGACGCGGGGCGGCGGGTGGAGCTGGCCATCGAGACCAAGCACCCCACGCGCTGGGCGGGACAGGTGGAGGAGCGGCTGCTGGTGCTCCTGAAGCGGTTCGGACTCGACTCCCCGGCCTCTGCCGCCGACTCACCGGTCCGTGTGATGAGTTTCTCGGCCCGCTCGCTGCACCGGGTACGGGCCGCGTCGCCGACCCTGCCGACGGTTTATCTGATGCAGTTCGTCTCACCCCGGCTGCGCGACGGACGACTGCCCGCCGGTGTCCGGATCGCGGGCCCCTCGATCCGGATCGTGCGCAACCACCCCGCCTACGTCGAGCGCCTGAAGCGGGCCGGTCATCAGGTGCACGTGTGGACCGTGAACGAGACCGAGGACGTGGAGCTCTGCGCCGGTCTGGGCGTCGACGGCATCATCACCAACCGGCCGCGCGCGGTGCTGGATCACCTGGACCGTCTGGGCCACTGATTCGGCCCGGAGCCCTTGGCCCTGCGGGCCTCCGCCGCATTCTCCCGTCTCGGCCACACCGATGAGATCCAGCCATGTGATTACAGGGAGTGCTCCGGCGCGTTCGATGCGTGTTCGCCCGTGTCGAATGCGTCACTGGGCGGGGACCGGACGGTTTCCGGTTCAGGCCAGGGGGGCATCCACACCGTGGCGTGGGGCGAAGGAGGTCTCGGGGGTGGCGTTGGTGGTGGCACAGGAGGTGCCCACGTCGTCGAGCATGGCCGTGCCTCATGGCCCTGCGGGCGTGGGGAAAGCAAGGCACCGCATGCGCGATGAGCTGCGCAGCGGCGGCGTGTCGGAATCGGTCATCGACGACGCTGTACTGGTCCTTTCGGAGCTCTTGAGCAATGCGTGCAAGCACGGCCGTCCGCTGGGCGACGAGCTGGCCGGAGACGGTGACGTCCGCGCCGCGTGGCAGGTGGACGCGGGCGGCCGGCTGGTCGTGGAGGTCACGGACGGCGGCGGTCCCACCCGCCCCGCCCCGGCGACCCCTTCGGTCACCGCGCACGGCGGTCGCGGGCTGAACATCATCACCGCGCTCGCCGACGCCTGGGGCGTACGGGACGACGTCCGCGGAGAGGTCACCGTGTGGGTGGTCGTCCACGACGACGTCCACGACCCGGACGCCGGGCACCGTCGTGACGACTTCGCCACCCGGATCACCGCACCGGCGGTGTCGGAGATCCCCGGCCTGGGCTTCGCGGACGTCTTCGACGACCTGGGCTGACCCGGCGGCCCGCGCGCAGGGGGTTGAGGGGAGCGACTGGGCGGTGGCCGGCTCCAGGGGGGGGTTGCGGGGGCGCGGGCGGGCAGGGGCGACGCGGGGACGCCGAGGCCGCGAGCAGGCCCGCAGGAGATCGCGGGCCTGCCGAGGAAGCTACGGGCAGACCCGTGAGACCGCGAGCCTGCTCAGGGGACCACAGGAAGACCCTGTGAGACCGCGAGCCTGCTCGGGGGCCCGCAAGCAGACCCGTGGGACCGCAAGCAGACCCGTGGGACCACAGGCAGACCCGTGGGACCACAGGCAGACCCGTAGGCACCGCGGGCCCGCCGCCCAGGCGACCGCGGGGACACCCGGCGGGGCGCCGGGCAACCGCGACGGCAGCAGCCATGGGGAAGCCGGGGCGAGTTGCCCACAGGCGGCCCGTTGTCCACAGGGTCCCGTCGGCCGGGGTGGGAACGGCTAGGCTCGCGCCCGTACGAGATGAGCCGCAACCGGGAGACACCCACGATGGCCAAGAAGCGACCCCAGACGAAGGCCAAGCGCCCGCAGCCCGCCGGCGGTGCCCGTGCCGCAGGCGCTGACGGGAACTTCCCGGCCGTCGGCGCACGCGAGCCCTGCCCCTGCGGCAGCGGCCGCCGGTACAAGGCCTGCCACGGCCGGGCCGCCGCGCAGGCCACGACCGCGCTGGTACAGCGCCCGTTCGAGGGGCTGCCCGGCGAGTGCGACTGGGTGGCACTGCGCGAGCTGGTGCCGGCCGCCACGGTAGAACTGCCCCTCAAGGACGGCCTGCCCGAGGGCGTCCCCTCCGTCACACTGGCCACCGTGCTGCCGATGGCCTGGCCGGCCCTGCGCCGCGACGACGGCTCGGTCCTGCTCGGCCTGCAGAACGACACGGCGTCGGGCGACATCAGCCGCGACCTCGCCGACACCCTCCAGCGGGCGCTGACCGCTGAGCCCGGCACCCCGGTGCAGGGCCGCCGCGCACCGGCCGACGGTCCTCGGCTGCAGGACCTGCTCGCCCCCGAGGGAGCGTTCGAGCCGGACGTCCACGAGGGCTTCGAGTTCTGGGTCCCGGACCCGGAGAACGCCACGCCGGAGGTGACCGCCTCCCTGGAGCGGGCCAACGCCGCGGCCATCCCGACCGTCCGGCTCCAGGGCGTGGACGCCGCCTACTGGTGCGAGACGCCGGACAAGAACCACCTGCGCTGGGTCATGCCGCACGAGGAGGAGCGGCTTCTGGACGCTCTCGCCCGGCTGCACGCCGCGGGCCGGTCGTCACTCGGCGAGGGCACCCGCCTCGTCGGTTCCTTCCGCGCGCACGGGCTCACCGTGCCGGTGTGGGACCTGCCGAGCGAGATCACCGCGCAGGACATCGAGAAGCCGGCGGCCGAGTTCGCCGAGCGTCTCGCCGAGGCCCTGGCCACGGACGCTCCGCTCACCCCCGACGAGCGCCGGGCACGCGGCGGTCTGACCAACCGGCAGGTCACCCTCAGCTGACGCCCAGCCGTGGGGGGGCGGTCCTGGCCGACCGACCGGTCGGCCAGGACCGTGACCCGGACGGGCGTGACTCCGGTCACAACTCCCGCCGAAGACAAGCCAGTCGGTGACCGGAAAACAAGAGATCGAATTTGCTTACCGCCGATCTCTTGTTACCGTTCGAGTAGCCCGGTTGCTGGTGCATCCCCCGTCGCCAGCAACCGGGCCTTTCCATGCGTCCGGTCGCACACGCACCGCAGTCATGATTCAACTCCCCGTTCCCACAGGTGAGTTACCAAACTTCGCCGGTACCGCTCGTAGCGGGGCTGTCCTCCTCGACGGCCCTGCCGTCCCGGGCGGCCCCGTCGCTTCCGCCGCCGCCACGACCGCGCACGTCGTCGCTGTCGCGCTCGTCGCCACCGTCACTCCCGTCGCCGCCGCCATTGCTCCCGATGCGCAGCAGCAGCGGTGCGCTTCCGGCCCGTCCGCGAACTCCGCGACCGCGGTGTACGCCGCCGGCCCGCTCCGAGTGTGCTCTCCGGGCGTCTCGCAGATTCCCGGCGCGTCCTCGGTGCCCACCGCGCAGCGCAGTCCGCGCGCTGTGCCCGCCGGGCCCCATGAGGCTCACCGCGGATTCGAGCGGGTCGCCGGTCGCGTTGCGGCAGTAGGTCCACGCCCAGGTCTCCCCCCTCGGGTCCCGACGCAGGTATGCGCCTCGACACCCTCGGGCGAAGCGAGTGCGTAACCGCAGCGCACGGCGGTGGCCGGGCCGGGATACAGCGGCGAACGGGCGGGCGCGTCCGGGGCCTGTGCGTGACCGGCCCCGTCGGGTGCCTTGCCGTCGCCCCCGCCCTGGGAAAGGTCAGGCACGGCCGCAGGGGCACCCTCCGCATCGTAGCCCGGTGGCCCCGCGGACGCCACGGCGAACGGCAGGACGACCGTGCACACCACCGCGCCGGCGATCCCGTACAGGCGGACCCGCCCCCGGGCCCGCCTGCCGCGGCGCGATCCCGCGCGACGCGACCCCGCACGGCGCGGCCCGAGGTAACGACCCAGAGCGGTACAGCCCAGCACGGCACAGCCCAGAGCGGCACAGCCCAGCGCGGCACAGCCCGCAGCGGTATCGTCCGGCGGCGCGCTGCCCCCAGCATGGAGCGGCATGGGGCGGACGATAACGACACGGGCGTGCGCGGCCCCCCGCGCACGCCCGACACCCCTACAACTCGGGGGCACTCACACCCGTACGAGTGAGTGCGTCGACCACCGCGTCCACCACGGCCTCCACGTCGGGCACCCAGGGCGAGGCGGAACCGGGCAGCGGCGCCCGCTCCCAGCGCACGGTGCCCCCGCCGGTCTCGGACGGCGGCAGCGCGAGATAGCCGCCTTCGCCGTGGAAGCGCAGAGAGCCGGGGACGAAGTCCTTGGCGTAGAGCAACTCGCCCAGCTGCTCCATGGAGTACGGCTTGACCAGCAGCGACCAGCGGGTGGGCGAGGCGACGACCGGGCCGAGCCGCAGACCGGCGCGGTCGAGCGCGGCCAGGGCATGGGCGGCCGGCAGGGCGGGCAGCGAGACGGCGCACGGGGCGCTGTCACCGGTGGCCAGGACGATCGGCGCGGTGGGCCGGTTGGTCCACCACCAGCGCACCATACGTGCGTCGGTGGTGGCCGCGAGGAGCCCGGGGTCGAAGGGATGCGCGCCGGGCACCGTGCACTCCGGGTCGGGGCAGCCGCAGCGCGACCGCGCTCGCGGATCCGCCGCCACACCCGGGAGTACGGGCCACTGCCATTGTGTCGCGTAGGTCAGGGCCGCGCCGATCAGCTCAGGCCGCCCGTCGTCGTGCTGGGACAAGAGCCTGCGTCGCCTTCCGAGGATCTCGCGCATGAGCGCTCGTTCCTTTCCGTTGCACGCCTGGCAACACCGTGGTCACATCACACCATGTGTCGATCTCTTCGCTGTGCGTAGCTGGTGGCGCATCACACCCCGGCAAGAGCATCTCCGCCGAGGGCATCTCTGCCACGGGCAGGGGAAACCCCTGTGGGTCGAGCACTGACTGCGTCCGCGGCGGTTCCGTCCACACTGCGTCTGTCAAAAGCATGGGCGTGGCGCGGGGGTGGCGAAGTCTGGCGTTTACCGTCCCGCGTATTTCTCTCCGCCTCCGCCACGGGAGGATGGGGCACGGTCGTCGGTGGATAGGACGCCCGGGTCCGCCGCCAGGTTCCGGGTGGTCCCCAACCACCCCTGGCCTTCTCCGAGTACGTACCCATCACGACCGCTGTGACGCTCCGTAAAGCACCCCCAGTCGACCGCAACAAGCCGTCCTCCGGGGAAGTTTCAAGCCAATTTCGCTTTTCCGCAAGAGGTCGCGAAGGGGCCGCTCACACCCCATGGACACCAGGAATCCCGGCAGGACAATGCTGGACATCTCCTTACGAGTGCGTGTACATGTGGAGACACTGCTAGCGGCGCAGAATGACATGGGGGTTTGCGATGCTTTTGAGCAGTAACTGCCGGTCGGAAGGCCGGAGGCCATGAAGACCCCGCACCCTGCGAAAGTGGCCGGAATCGATTCAACGGTTCCGTCCCCCGCACACACTGTCGCGTCCGTTGCCCCGGGTACCTCCCCGGCCACCACGCCAAACGCCACAGAGGTCACAGACGCCACAGACGCCTCGGGCGCGCCATGTGCTGCCGGCGCCCTGCTCCAAGACCGGCTGGCCGGCTGGGTATCGGACCTCACGACCCTGCATGAGCTGACCGAACGCCTGGTCCGTACGGACTCCCTCTCCGAAGGCCTCCAGGAGGTGCTGCGCGCCGGAGCCGCCCTGGTGGGCGCCCGGCGCGGACTCGTCGTCCTGGAACCGGCCGACGGACTCGGACCGGACACCACCACCGGCCTCGGCCTGTCCCGCGCCGACCTCGGCCACCTCGAGACCGTCCCCCGGAGCTCCTTGCCCCACGGGCGGATTCTCGACGGACTGCCGGTCGGCGAGAGCGGGATCGCCGAGCCCGACCTGCTCGCGGAGACGGGCCTCGACCCCCGCCACCGCGAAGTCGCCACCCGCCTCGGCTACGCCGCCGGCTACGCGCTCCCCCTGTCCGCGGAAGACGCCGGTCGCCTGGGAGCCGCCGTATGGCTCTACGACGAGCCCGCCGAACCGGGTGAGCGGCAGCGCCACCTCGCCGGCCGCTACGCCCGGTGCGCCGCCCAGCACCTGGCCCGGCTCCTGGAAACCGAGCGCACGCGCGCGTGCATGGCGACGATGGCCGAGGAGCTGCTCCCCTCCCGCCTGCCGCGGGTGCCCGGCGTCCAGCTCGCCGTCCGGCACCGCACCGGTCCGCGTGGCGGCGGCGACTGGTACGACGCGCTGCCGCTGCCGGACGCCGCGCTCGGTCTCGCCGTCGGGTCCGTCACCGGCTCCGGGCCCAGCGCGGTCGCCGCGATGGGGCGGCTGCGGGCCTCGCTTCGCGCGTACGCCGTGATGGAGGGCGAGGACCCGGTCGCGGTCCTGTCCGACCTGGAACTGCTGCTGCGGCTCACCGAGCCCGCCCGCTCGGCCACCGCCCTGTTCGGCTACTGCGAGCCCGCGCTGCGCCGGATCACCCTGGCCGGCGCCGGCCACAGCCCGCCGCTGCTGATCGGGGAACGACGCACGGAGTTCGTCGAGACCTCCGTCTCCGCGCCGCTCGGCATGCTCGCCTGCTGGGAGGCGCCCAGCGTGGAGTTCCAGGCCGAGGCCGGGGAGACGGTGCTGCTGTACACCGACGGGCTGCTGCACCGCACCGGCGACCCGGCCGACCGCGCCTTCGCCCGCCTGCACGCGGCGGCGGCCGGCGTGCCCCGGGCCAAGCGCCACGACCCGGACGCCGTCGCGGAGCACGTCCTGCGCACGGTGCTGCCGGACGGGAAGGCCGACGCGGACTCGGAGGAGGACGTCGTCCTGCTGGCCGTCCGGTTCGAATAACGGGGCAATGACTCCCCGCACGTCATACATAGCGGACGGTAGCGCCTCCATGTAACAGGCCCTACGGCCCTGGGCCCCCTTCCGTACGACCGTACGATGGGGGGTGGTCCAGTGCCGTATCAAGGAGGATGACCGTGTCGGAGGAGCTCACCCCGGACAACCCGGAGACCCCGGAGAATGAGACCGAGGAGCCGATCAAGCAGCGCAAGAACGGCCTGTACCCGGGCGTGTCCGACGAACTGGCCGAGAACATGAAGTCCGGCTGGGCCGACACGGAGCTGCGCGACCTGGAGCCGATCGCCCAGGTCGCCGAGACCGCCGCCCGCCGCGCGGCGCTGTCCGCCCGTTTCCCGGGCGAGCGCCTGGTGATCCCCGCGGGCAATCTGAAGACCCGCTCGAACGACACGGAGTACTCCTTCCGCGCCTCGGTCGAGTACGCCTACCTCACCGGCAACCAGACCGAGGACGGCGTCCTGGTCCTGGAGCCCAGGGGCGACGGTCACACCGCGACGATCTACCTCCTGCCCCGCTCCGACCGCGAGAACGGCGAGTTCTGGCTCGACGGCCAGGGCGAGCTGTGGGTCGGCCGCCGCCACTCCCTCACCGAGGCGGAGAAGCGGTACGGCATCCCCGCCTCCGACGTCCGTGAGCTGGCCGGGAGCCTGCGCGAGGCCACCGGCCCGGTGCGCGTCGTACGCGGTTTCGACGCCGGCATCGAGGCGGCCCTGACCGACAAGGTCACCGCCGAGCGCGACGAGGAACTGCGCGTCTTCCTCTCCGAGGCCCGCCTGGTCAAGGACGAGTTCGAGGTCGGCGAGCTGCAGAAGGCCGTCGACTCCACCGTGCGCGGCTTCGAGGACGTCGTGAAGGTCCTCGACAAGGCCGAGGCGACGTCCGAGCGTTACATCGAGGGCACCTTCTTCCTCCGCGCGCGCGTGGAGGGCAACGACGTCGGCTACGGCTCCATCTGCGCCGCCGGCCCGCACGCCTGCACCCTGCACTGGGTACGCAACGACGGCCCGGTCCGCTCCGGCGACCTGCTGCTGCTCGACGCGGGCGTGGAGACGCACACGTACTACACCGCCGACGTCACGCGCACGCTGCCGATCAACGGCCGCTACAGCGAGCTGCAGAAGAAGATCTACGACGCCGTCTACGACGCCCAGGAGGCCGGTATCGCGGCCGTGCAGCCGGGCGGCAAGTTCCGGGACTTCCACGACGCGTCCCAGCGCGTGCTGGCCGAGCGCCTCGTCGAGTGGGGCCTGGTCGAGGGCCCCGTCGAGCGGGTCCTGGAGCTGGGCCTGCAGCGCCGCTGGACGCTGCACGGCACCGGCCACATGCTCGGCATGGACGTCCACGACTGCGCCGCCGCGCGCGTGGAGTCCTACGTCGACGGCACGCTGGAGCCCGGCATGGTGCTCACCGTCGAGCCGGGCCTGTACTTCCAGGCCGACGACCTGACCGTGCCCGAGGAGTACCGGGGCATCGGCGTCCGCATCGAGGACGACATCCTCGTCACCGCGGACGGCAACCGGAACATGTCCGCCGGGCTGCCGCGCCGGTCGGACGAGGTCGAGGAGTGGATGGCCGCGCTGAAGGCCTGATCCACGGTTCGATGATGGCCGGGTACCGCACGGGTACCCGGCCATCGGCGTGCCCGGGCGCCGCGTCCGTGTCTGCGTATGCGTCCGCGTCCGCGGACGGGCCCCGGGGTTCTGACGCGCCCAGGCGCCGGGGGACGCATTGCGTGGACGACTTCTGGTCCGGCATCGGTGTGGACCTGCGTATGAAGCCCGAGGCCGGGCAGGGGCGCCGGTCCGGGCTCGAACGGGCGCTCCGGGACGCCGTACGGGACGGCAGTGGCTGGCCCCCGGATCGCGGCTGCCGGCGACCCGGCGGCCGGCCGACCAGCTCGGCATCTCGCGGGGCAAGGCGACGACGGCGCCGCCGTCGTCGTCCCCCGGTCTCCCCGTCCCGTAGGTCCCGCCGGACCCGTCAGACCCGTCAGACCGCCATCAGCGGAGTGCCCTCGCGCCACTTGAGGATCTTGTCGAAGCTCACCACCGCACCGGCCCGGCCCGGCGCGCTGCCGATATGGACGTGGTCGGCGAGTTCCCGGATGAGACACAGGCCGCGGCCGTCCTCGGCGTCGTCGGACACCGGTCGGGCCACTCCCCCCGGGCGGCCCGGCGCCGCCGCCGGGAATCCCGGGCCCGTGTCGGCGACCTCGATGCGGCACCGCTCGCCGTCGAGGTAGGCCGTGACGCGGTACGCCTCCGAGGGGCCACCGGGTTCGTCGTCGCCGCCGTGCTCGACGGCGTTCGCGCAGGCCTCGCTCAGCGCCACGGAGAGATCGAAGGAGATGTCGGGGTCCACGCCCGCGGTCTCCATGGTGCCGATCAGCAGGCGGCGGGCCAGGGGCACGCTCGCAGCCTCGCGCCGCAAATGGAGTGACCACCAGATGCTCATGCTCCAGCCTCCCGGCCGCGGCTCGACATACCGATACGTATTGCCCCCCGCGCCGGGGCGTAAGCGCCGTCTTCGCGCGAGACCGTCCAGATGGCGGATGTGACCCTGCCGCCAATCGGTGTATGCAGGACGTCAGCGGCCAGAACAGGACGGCTCGCACCAAGAGGTGATCTTACGGTCCTCTCCCGGTCGTACGGCACCTTGTGGACCTGCCGTACGGCGCGGGGGGTGCCAGTGGGATGATGAGGCGGCCATGACTGCCCCCCACTCGCCCACGGCGCGCTCCGGGAACGACCTCCGGATCCTGCGGGCCGCGGTGTTCGCCGCGGTCTGCGTCGTGCTGGCCGCGGCGGGGCACACCCTCGCCTCCTGCGCCGCCGTTCCCCTGTGGTCACTGGGCGCCGGATTCCTCGGGACGGTCGTGGTCGCCGCACCCCTCGCCGGACGCGAACGCTCGCTGCCCGGCATCGCGGTACTGCTCATCCTCGGACAGACGGCGCTGCACTCCCTGTTCGGACTGGGCCAGCACGGCGCCACGGCGGTCACGGCGTCCGGTACGGCCGTCGCGTCCACCGGCGGGTCCGGCCCGCTGTCCGACGCCTCACTGATCCAGCAGGCCGCACGGCTGGTCTGCGGGACCACCGCGGCGGCGATCAGCCCGGCCCAGGCCCAGCGGATCCTCACCGACGCCAGGATCGCTCCGGACATCGCCGCCGGTCCGGCACACCACCCTGCCGACGCCCTGGCCACCGCCGGCTCCCCGGCCTCGCTGCTGCCGTCCCTGCCGATGCTGCTCGCCCACGTCCTCGCGGCCCTGGCCGCCGGCTGGCTGCTGCGACGAGGGGACCTGGCCCTGGCCCGGCTCGTCGAACTGTCGACGCACTCGGCCCACTCGCTGGCCGAGGCAGCGTTCGTACGCGCCCTGCGAGCGGCGCTCTCGCTGGTCCGCGCCCTGCACGCCGGGCTCGCCGGGGCCCCCGGGACTGGCCCGCGCCTGCCGCACGCCCCCCGACCGGTGCCGGCGCGGTCCCGCACCACCGCACTCCAGCACACGGTGATCAGGCGCGGCCCGCCGAGCGACGCTTTCTTCCTCGCCGCCTGACACGACGCGACCACCACCCCACTTCGGCCCATCGGCCGCTGTCCGGAGGGGCCGCCGTCGTGCGGCACGCGCGCGTGCGCGCATCCCTCCAGTCACTCGTCACCGGCTCAGCACCGGTGCCCCACTCGAAGTGGAGTGCTCGTCCATGAAGGCTTCTCGTATCGCCGCCGCCGGCGCCGTCTCCGGCATCGCCGTCCTCGCCCTGTCCGCCCCCGCCTTCGCGCACGTCAGCGTGCAGCCCGAGGGCGCGGCGGCCAAGGGCGGCTACGCGGTCGTCGGCTTCAAGGTCCCCAACGAACGCGACAACGCCTCCACCACCAAGCTGGAGGTCAACTTCCCCGCCGACCACCCGCTGGCGTCCGTGATGCCGCAGCCGGTCCCCGGCTGGAAGGCCGTCGTCACCAAGTCCAAGCTGGACAAGCCGCTCGAGTCGCACGGCAAGCAGCTCACCGAGGCCGTCACCAAGGTCACGTGGACCGCCGACGGCAAGGGCATCGAGCCCGGCTACTTCCAGAAGTTCCCGGTATCCGTCGGCGCTCTGCCCGAGGACGCCGACCAGCTGGTGTTCAAGGCGCTCCAGACGTACGACAACAAGGAGGTCGTGCGCTGGATCGAGGTGCCGCAGGAGGGCCAGGAGGAGCCCGACTACCCGGCACCCGTGCTGGAGCTGGCCGCCGCCGAGGGCGACGCCCACGGATCGTCGGGCGCGAAGGCCGGGGACGACACCGAGGCGGCGGCGCGGAACACCGCCGCCGACACCTCCGCCTCGTCCGACTCCGGCTCCGGTGACAGCAGCGACACCACCGCACGCGTCCTCGCCGTCGTCGGCATCGTCGTCGGCGCCGCGGGCGTCGCCTACGGCGTACTGGCCGGCCGCCGGCGCGACTCCGGTGCGTCCGCGTAACAGCGCCCGCGCCGGTGCGTCGGCGTAACAACGCCGACGCATCCTCTCGTCCGGTACGCGCCGGGCATCCTCCGTCGGTCCGACGGACCCCGGCGCGCACCGGAGCACCTCACATCTGGGACATTTTTCTATGCGCAAGAAGACGTTCGCCGCGGCCGCACTGCTCGCCGCCGCCTCCCTGACCCTGTCCGCGTGCGGCAGCGGCGCCGACAGCGACAAGCCCGTCACGATGGTCTCCGAGGACACCAGCCGGCAGGCCGCCACCGTCCTCGACAAGCCGTTCGAGAAGCCCGACCTGGTCCTCACCGACACCGAGGGCAAGGAGTACGACCTCCGCGAGCAGACCGCCGGCAAACCCACCCTGATCTACTTCGGCTACACCCACTGCCCCGACGTCTGCCCCTTGACCATGAACAACATCGCCGTGGCCAAGAAGCAGCTGCCCCAGGCCGAGCAGGACAAGCTCCGCGTCGTGTTCGTCAGCACCGACCCGGAACGGGACACCCCGGCCGCGCTCGGCAAGTGGCTCAAGGGCATCGACCCGCAGGTCGTCGGCCTGACCGGCGACTTCGACACCGTCCAGGCCGGCGCCCGCACCCTCGGCATCTCCATCGACCCACCGACCAAGGACAAGAACGGCAAGATCGTCTCGGCGCACGGCACCCAGGTCGTCGCCTTCTCCCCGAAGTCCGACGCGGGCTACGTCCTCTACGGCGAGGACGCCACCGTCCAGGACTACACCAAGGACCTCCCCAAGCTCCTCAAGGGAGAGAACCCGTGAGCAGCCGCCCCGCTCTCGCCGCCGTGACGATGATCGGCGCCCTGCTCCTCGCGGGCTGCGGCGACTCGGACTCCGGATCCGGCTCCTCGGCCGCCGGTGCCGAACTCTCCGTCGACGCCGCCTACATACCGCAACCGGTCTCCGACTCGATGGCGGCCGGCTTCCTCACCATCACCAACGAGGGCGACGCCGAGGACGAACTGACCTCCGTCACCAGCGAATCCGGTGACGTCACCGTGCACGAAACCGTCGACGGGACCATGCAGGAGGTAGACCGCCTCCCGATCCCCGCACACGGCCGACTCGTGCTCGAAAGCGGTGGCAACCACCTGATGTTCGAAAAACTGAAGCAGCGGTTCGAGGAGGGACAGACGGTCCCCGTCCAACTGCACTTCGCCCACTCCGACCCCGTCACGGTCAAGCTGCCCGTGAAGGCGGCCACATACCAGCCGACCGACCACTCGGAACACTCCGGACACTGAGGGAGGGACCACCTTGACGCAGACCATCGCCCCGCGCGTCCGGACCCTGGTGCTGCTGCTTCTGGCCGCGGCCTGCGCGCTGCTCGCCGGCGCGGGGCCGGCCTCCGCGCACGCCGCACTGACCGGCAGCGACCCCCGGCAGGGGGCGGTGGTCGACAAGGCTCCGGCCCAGGTGTCGCTCACCTTCTCCGAGTCCGTCTCCATGGACGACGACTCGCTGCGCGTCCTCGACCCCAAGGGCAAGCGTGTCGACGACGGCAAGCCGTCCGGCACGGGCGGCACGGCGTACTCCGTGAAACTGCACACCGGGCTGCCCGACGGCACGTACACGGTGACCTACCAGGTCGTGTCCGCCGACAGCCACCCCGTCGCCGGCGCCTACACCTTCTCCATCGGCGCCCCGTCCGAGACCTCCGTCTCCGTCTCCGCCACGGAGGCGGGCGGCGGGGCCGTCGGCTGGCTGTACGGCCTCGGACGGTACGTGTCGTACGCCGGGTTCACCGTGCTGGTGGGCGGCGCCGCCTTCGTCCTCGCCTGCTGGCCGCGCGGCTCCGGAGTACGGGCCGTACAGCGGCTCGTCGTCTCCGGATGGCTCGCGCTGACCGCCGCCACCCTGCTGCTGCTCCTGCTGCGCGGCTCCTACACCAGTTCCGGGAAGCTCGGCGACGTCTTCGACCTGAACCTGCTCGGCGACGTGCTGCAGACCAAGACCGGCGCCTCACTGGTCTCCCGGCTGCTGCTGCTCGCGGCGGCGTCGCTGTTCGTCGCCGTACTCTTCGGCGCCTACGACAAACGGGAGGACGACGAGAAGCGGGACCTCACCTTCGGGCTCGCCGTCGGCGGGGCCGTCGTGGCAGCCGGACTCGCGGCGACCTGGGCGATGTCCGAACACGCCTCCGTCGGCCTCCAGACCGGTATCGCCATGCCGGTCGACGTCGTCCACCTGCTCGCCATGGCCGCCTGGCTCGGCGGGCTCACCGCCCTGCTCGTCGCCCTGTACCGGACACCCGCGGACACACCGGTCCCCGCCCTCGCCGTACGGCGGTTCTCGCGCGTCGCCTTCACCAGCGTGGTCGCGCTCGTCGTGACCGGCACCTACCAGTCCTGGCGCCAGCTCGGCTCCTGGACGGCCTTCACCGACACCCGGTACGGACAACTGCTCCTCGGCAAGATCGGGCTCGTGGCGGTGCTGGTCGGCATCGCCTACCTCTCTCGACGATGGACGGCACAGCTGACGGAGGCGGTGCCCACCATCGCCCGTCAACGGGAGAGGGGGCAGGACAGGACCTCCTCCGTCACTACGGCCGAGAAGACGAAGAGCGCCGGGAAGGCGACCGGCGCATCGGAAGCCGCAGGAAAGACGGCCGGGACGGCCGGGACCTCCAAGACCGCCGGGAGAACGGCGGAAGACTCCGAGAAGGCGACCGGGACCGCGAAGGCCGTCGAAGGCACATCCGGTGCGGGTACGCCGGACAGTTCCGGCACCTCCCGGCGGGCCGCCCAGCTCGCCCGGCAGCGCGCGGCCGTGGACGCCGCCCGGCAGAAACGGCAAAGGGACGCCGACCCCCACCGCTTCGGTCTGCGCCGCTCCGTACTCGCCGAGGCGGGCGTCGCCGTCGTCCTGCTCGCCGTCACCACCGTCCTGACCCAGACCGAGCCGGGCCGGACCGAGGAGGAGGCCAAGACCGCCGACTCGTCCTCCGCCTCCACCTCCGCCCCCTCCACCGGGGCGGTCACCCTGGACATCCCCTTCGACACCGGCGGCCAGAACGGCGAGGGCGTCGTACGGGTCGAACTCGACCCCGCGCGGGTGGGCGCCAACGACATGCACCTCTATGTCGAGGGCCCGAGCGGAAACGCCTTCGACATCCCCGAGGTGAAGGTCGCCTTCACCCTGAAGGCCAAGGACATCGGGCCACTGCCCGTCGTCCCCGACCACATCACCACCGGACACTGGTCGGCGAGCGGGGTGCAGGTCCCGATGGCCGGCGACTGGGAGGTCGCCGTGACCGTACGGACCTCCGACATCGACCAGGTGACCGTCTCCAAGAACGCGCAGATCGGCTGAACCGCACCATGTCTGACCAGTCCATCCCGGAGGCCCGTGGCCCCGAGGCACCCCACGGGTCGCCCGGCGGTCCCGAATCCCGCGACGCCGAAGACACCACCGCCCGCGAGGGCATCTCACGGCGGCGACTGCTCGGCACCGCCGGTGCGACCGGGCTTGTACTCGGCGCGGCGGGCGCTGCCGCGGGTTACGCCGCCGCGCCCTCGTCCGCGGCCACGCCGCTCACCGCGCTGGGCAGCGAGCAGGTGATGTTTCACGGGAAACATCAGCCGGGCATCACCACGCCCATGCAGTCCTGCGGCCACTTCGTCGCCTTCGACCTGGCGGCGGGCGCCGGCCGCAAGGAGGCCGCCGCACTGCTGCGCCGCTGGACCGAGACCGCCCGGCGGCTGATGGCGGGGAAGCCCACGGGGGCCCGTGACACGAGCGTGGCCCGGGACGCGGGGCCTTCCTCGCTGACCGTCACCTTCGGGTTCGGGCACAGCTTCTTCGGCCGGACCGGTCTGGAAGAACAGCGCCCGGTCGCTCTCGACCCGCTGCCCGACTTCTCCTCCGACCACCTCGACAAGAAGCGCAGCAACGGCGACCTGTGGGTGCAGATCGGCGCCGACGACGCCCTGGTCGCCTTCCACGCCCTGCGCGCGATCCAGCAGGACGCGGGATCGGCCGCCCGTGTCCGCTGGCAGATGAACGGCTTCAACCGCTCGCCGGGCGCCACCGCCCACTCCATGACCACCCGCAACCTCATGGGCCAGGTCGACGGAACCCGCAATCCGAAGCCGACCGACGCCAACTTCGACCAGCGGATCTTCGTCCCCGAGAACCCCGGGGCGAACGAGGCGTACCAGAACGGGCCGGCGTGGATGGCGAACGGCTCCTACGCCGTCATACGCCGCATCCGCATGCTGCTCGACGACTGGGAGAAGCTCTCCGCCGGGGCGCAGGAGGACGTCATCGGACGCCGGAAGTCCGACGGGGCGCCGCTGTCCGGAGGCACCGAGACGACCGAGATGGACCTGGAGAAGACGGACAAGGACGGGAACCTGATCGTCCCGATCAACGCCCATGCCCGCATCACCCGCCCCGACCAGAACGGCGGCGCGGCCATGGTCCGGCGCCCCTTCTCCTACCACGACGGATTCGACGCGGACGGTGTCCCCGACGCGGGCCTGCTCTTCGTCTGCTGGCAGGCCGACCCGCTGCGCGGCTTCGTTCCGGTACAGCGCAAGCTGGACCGTGGGGACGCGCTGTCGCGGTTCATCCGGCACGAGGCGAGCGGTCTTTTCGCGGTGCCCGGCGGGGCAGCGGAGGGAGAATACGTGGGGCAGCGGCTGCTGGAGGGGTGAAACCGGCTGGAGGTCACCCCTCGGAGCGTGGTGCGCGGGACACGTGAGCCGGGTCTCCCCCGGGCCCATTAGGGTGAGGACATGCCAGCCAGTTACGCGTATCTCGGTCCTGAAGGCACCTTCACCGAAGTCGCCCTGCGCACGCTTCCGGAGACGGCGACCCGGGAACTGGTCCCGTACGTGTCCGTCCAGTCCGCGCTCGACGCGGTGCGCAGCGGCGAGGCCGAGGCCGCGTTCGTGCCGATCGAGAACTCCGTCGAGGGCGGCATCACCACCACCCTCGACGAGCTGGTCGCCGGCCAGCCGCTGATGATCTACCGCGAGGTGCTGCTGTCCATCACCTTCGCGCTGCTGGTCCGCCCGGGCACCAAGCTGTCGGACGTCAAGACGGTCACCGCCCACCCCGCCGCCCAGCCCCAGGTGCGTAACTGGATCAAGAAGCACCTCCCGGACGTCGCCTGGGAGTCGGCCGCATCCAACGCGGACGGTGCCCGACTGGTGCAGGAGGGCCGGTACGACGCCGCGTTCGCCGGCGAGTTCGCCGCGGCCCGCTACGGCCTGGAGGTCCTGGAGGCCGACATCCACGACGCGGAGAACGCCCAGACGCGCTTCGTGCTGGTGGGCCGCCCCTCCCGGCCCGCGGCGCCCACCGGCGCGGACAAGACCTCCATCGTGCTCTGGCAGCGCGACGACCACCCCGGCGGCCTGCGCGACCTCCTGGGCGAGTTCGCCACCCGGGGTGTCAACCTGATGCTGCTGCAGTCCCGTCCCACCGGTGCCGGCATCGGCAACTACTGCTTCTGCATCGACGCCGAGGGGCACATTTCCGACCGCCGGGTGGCCGATGCCCTGATGGGCCTGAAGCGGACCTGCCTCCAGGTGCGCTACCTGGGTTCGTACCCGCGCGCGGAGGTCGAGCCGGCGGATGTGGGCGCACTGCGGCCGGGCACCTCGGACGAGGCGTTCGTCGCGGCGGCGGACTGGGTGACGCGCTGCCAGGACGGCCGGTTCTGACGGCCGGAATCGGCCGTCGACCAGTCGCACCAGTCGCACCAGTCGATTCGCGTTATCCACAGAAGTTATCCACAGGTCTGCTTCTCGACCTGGGGACAAGTCGACAACGAAACGGTATTCAGTCGACATATCCCCCTACAGCCCCCACTCCGTACACAGGCCTTCAGGCAACCCTGCGTCCACCCGTTTCCCGCTCTCCATACTCCGGAGTGACGCCGAGCGCCCGGTTTCCACTCGAAAGTGGGGCCGCAGAGGGTTTGAACAGACCACTCGGGAGTTGGGAACGGGTCGATTTCGCGAGTCCACAGATCTTGCACACAGCCTGTGGATAACTTTTCCGGATCGAGCGCTCCTGTGGACAGTCGAACGCGTCCGGCTACTCAAGTCCGCCTCTTCACAAGGAGATTCGGTCAACCCCCGGCGACCCGCCGTCGACCCGCCGTCCGGACCGTTGGCCCGTTCCGGGGAGGGGAACGCTCTTGACCGACAGGGAGAACGTGGAGCACACGAGGGTCACAAAAGGCTCAATTTCCGCATAACGGAAACCGAAACCCTCGATCGGCAATAGTGAGTCGAGACCCGTCACCGCGCACCGGTAGCCTTGACCGCGTGATTGACCTTCGCCTGCTCCGTGAGGACCCCGACCGTGTGCGCGCGTCGCAGCGCGCCCGTGGAGAGGATGTCGCGCTCGTCGACTCCCTCCTCTCCGCCGACGAGCGGCGCAGGTCGTCCGGCGTCCGCTTCGACGAGCTGCGCGCCGAGCAGAAGGGCCTCGGCAAGCTCATCGGCAAGGCCACCGGAGACGAGAAGGCCGAGCTGCTGACGCGGGCGAGCCGGCTCGCCGCCGACGTCAAGACGGCCGACGCCGAGCGCGACGCGGCCGACGCCGAGACCCAGGAGCTGCTCCAGCGGCTCGGCAACCTCGTCCACCCCGACGTACCCGTCGGCGGCGAGGAGGACTTCGTCACGCTGGAGACGCACGGCACGCATCGCGACTTCGCCGCCGAGGGCTTCGAGCCCAAGGACCACCTGGAGCTCGGCCAGCTGCTCGGCGCCATCGACGTCGAGCGCGGCGCCAAGGTCTCCGGTTCGCGCTTCTACTTCCTGACCGGCGTCGGCGCGCTCCTGGAGCTCGCCCTGGTCAACGCGGCGATCGCCCAGGCCACGGCGGCCGGCTTCACGCCGATGCTGACCCCGGCCCTGGTACGCCCGCAGTCGATGGCCGGCACCGGCTTCCTCGGGCAGGCCGCCCAGGACGTGTACCACCTCGACAAGGATGACCTGTACCTGGTCGGCACGTCCGAGGTGGCGCTCGCCGCGTACCACATGGACGAGATTCTGGACGCCGACCGTCTGCCGCTGCGCTACGCCGGCTTCTCGCCCTGCTTCCGCCGCGAGGCCGGCTCGCACGGCAAGGACACCAAGGGCATCTTCCGCGTACACCAGTTCGACAAGGTCGAGATGTTCTCGTACGTCCTCCCCGAGGACTCGCAGGCCGAGCACCAGCGCCTGCTGGAGTGGGAGAAGCAGTGGCTGACGTCGCTCGGGCTGCCGTTCCGGGTCATCGACGTCGCCTCGGCCGACCTGGGTTCCTCGGCCGCGCGCAAGTACGACTGCGAGGCGTGGATCCCGACCCAGGGCAAGTACCGCGAGCTGACCTCGACCTCTGACTGCACCGAGTACCAGTCGCGCCGGCTGTCGATCCGGGTCCGTGAGGACAAGAAGGTGCGCCCGCTGGCCACGCTCAACGGCACGCTGTGCGCCGTGCCGCGCACGATCGTGGCGCTCCTGGAGAACCACCAGCAGGCCGACGGTTCGGTACGCGTGCCAGAGGTGCTCCGTCCGTACCTGGGCGGCCGGGAGGTCCTGGAACCGGTGGCCAAGTGACTGACACCCTCTCCGCCACGGGGCCCGACGCCGGTTCCGCCGGGAGCTTCCCCTACCGGCTGATCGCGACCGATCTCGACGGCACGCTGCTGAGCAGTGACGACTCGATCTCGCGGCGCACCCGTGAGGCGCTCGCCGCGGCCACCACGGCGGGCGCGGCACACATCGTGGTCACCGGCCGCGCGGTCCCGTGGACCCGGCACATCCTCGACGACCTCGGCTACGACGGGCTGGCCGTCTGCGGTCAGGGAGCGCAGGTCTACCACGCCGGGGAGCACCGGCTGCTGACCTCGGTCACTCTGGACCGTCAGCTGGCCGGGGTGGCGCTGGCCAAGATCGAGGCGGAGACCGGCCCGCTGTACCTGGCGGCGAGCCGCGACGGCCTGGACGGCGACGTGCTGGTGGGGCCGGGTTACGCGGTCGGGGGCAACCTTCCGGCCGTGCCGTTCACCGACGCCTCCGACCTGTGGTCGGCGCCGCTGAACAAGATCTACATCCAGCATCCGACCCTGTCGGACGACGAGCTGGCCGAGGCTGCCCGGCGCACCGCGGGCGGCTTCGTCACGGTGACCATGGCCGGCGCGGGCATCGTCGAGCTGCTCCCCCTCGGCCTGTCCAAGGCCACCGGCCTGTCCCTGGCGGCGCGTCGGCTCGGTCTGAAGGCCGCGGACACGATCGCGTTCGGTGACATGCCCAACGATGTCCCGATGTTCGGCTGGGCGGCACGGGGCGTGGCCATGGCCAACGCTCACGAGGAGTTGAAGGCGGTGGCCGACGAGGTGACGTCCTCGAACGACGAGGACGGCATCGCGGTGGTGCTGGAGCGCCTGGCGTCCTGAGCTCGCGCCCGGGGACGCCGACATCTCGGGCGCCGGACCTCTGAGGCCACCGCTCCAGGAGGCGGGGAGCACAGCCGACCGCACGGTCCGGACGGTGCCGACGTCCCCGTCGGTCGGCCCACGCGAGGCGTCCTCACGTGCTCGAAGCGGCCGTCCGATTCGTCGGCCCCGTCCGGCCTCGTGCATCACCACAGTGCCGGTACGGAAAGCCGGGCGCCACTGATTAAAAGCGGACGTACGCCGCGTCAGCGGCGGCGCCACCCGCGACGCCGGCCCTTGCCGAAGAACCAGCCCGCAGGCGGCTCGTCGGAGCGCCACGGCTGCGGCTCCGGCTTCTCGTCGTGCCAGCGGGCGGCGAGCATCCGGGCGCGGGCCGAAGGCTCGGAGGCCCCGGCGCCGCGTATGAACTCCTCGTCCAGGAGGAGGCCGTCCCCGGTGTCGGCGGCGGCCCCGGCAGCGGCCTCGGGGACGGTTTCGGGAACGGCCTCGGGAACGGTCTCGTCCTCCAAGCCGTCTCTGGTGGCGTCCCCGGCTCTGTCGTCCGGTTGCTCGCGGCCGTCCCGCTGAGGTGTATGGCCCGCCATTCCGGTTCCTCCCAGTCGTGCGCCCCGCCGTTTCCCCCGTGTGCTCCCAGGCCGGCCCCGGCCGGCCCCCTGTGCCTGGGCCGGGGCGGCGGCCCCGTCAGGATCGGGGCCTTCGGTCACTCCTCCCCGGCGAGCGTGAGCGACCGCAGCTTCTGGCCGGCGAACCAGGTCGCGAGCACGGTCACCCCGGCGAGCAGCACCGTCGCGGTCGTCAGGCCGACGTCGGAGGTCACCAGGTTTCCGTCGGCGACCTTCTGGGCCACCGCCAGCGACCACTGCTGGACGCTCAGGGTGCGGGCGCCGGGCACCAGCGAACCGAACAGCGCCTCCCAGACGAGGGCGTAGACCAGCCCGAAGACCACCGCGTGCCGGGACACCGTGCCCAGCAGCAGGAACAGCGCGGCGTAGGCGATGGAGGCGACGAGCGCGGCGATCGTGTAGGCGACGGCGACCTGCTGGCCGTTGCCGTTGAGGATCAGGCCGGCGAGCAGCGTGGGTACGGCGGAGAAGACCATCGTCACGGCGACGGCGACGATCAGCTTGGTGAAGATGATCGTCGGCCGTTTGATCGGCTTGGACAGCAGGTACACCACGGAGCCGTCGTCGATCTCGGGGCCGATGGCTCCGGTACCGGCGATGACGCCGATGATCGGCACCATGGTGGCGAGGGCGAATCCGCCCAGCACGTCCGCCGCGGTCTGGTCGTCGGCTCCGGCGAGCGCGCGCACCGCCACGGCGATGACGAGCAGCAGCAGGGGCAGCGCGCCCAGGATGAGGGCCCGGCGGCGGCCGAGCAGGGCTCGGTAGGTGAGCCTGGCGACTGTGGGGTCGTACATTCTTCGGCCTCCTACGCCGCGACGAGATACGAGAAGACGGACTCGAGGGACTCGTCGGACGGCGAGACCGTGAGCAGCCGGATGCCGTGGTCGCGGGCGACCTTCGGCAGCAGGGCCGTGAACCGGCCGAAGTCGACGGCCTGGATGCGCAGTGCGCCCTCGGCGAGGTCGACCTCGATGCCGGAGGTCGACGGATCGGCGATCAGCGCTGCCGCGAGGGCCCGGTCGTCGCTGGAGCGCACCAGGTAGCGGTGCGGCCGGTCGGTCATCAGGCGGCGGATCTTTCGGAAGTCGCCGCTGGCCGCATGGCGTCCGGCGACGATGACCTCGATGTGCCAGGCGAGCTGTTCGACCTCTTCGAGGATGTGTGAGGAGAACAGCACTGTGCGGCCCTCGTCGCCCATACGCCGCAGCAGGTCCATCAGCTGCATGCGCTGGCGCGGATCCATGCCGTTGAACGGCTCGTCGAGCAGGAGCAGGGACGGCTGGTGGACGAGGGCGGAGGCCATCTTCACACGCTGCCGCATGCCCTTGGAGTACGTGGCGATCTTCCGGTCCTGCGCGTACTCCATCTGCACGGTGGCGAGCGCTTCGTGGGCCGCCTTGGCCCCGAGGCCGTGCAGTTCGGCGTTGGCGAGGACGAACTCCCGGCCGGTGAGGAAGTCGTACATCGCCTCCCGCTCGGGGACGATGCCGATGTGCTTGTAGATGGTCTCGTTGCGCCAGACCGGCTGGCCGTCGAGGGTGACGCTGCCGGTGGAGGGGGCGAGGAAGCCGCCCATCATGTTGATGAGGGTGGACTTCCCCGCGCCGTTGGGGCCGAGGAGGCCGGTGACGCCGGGGCCGATCGTCATGGTGATGTCATTGACGGCGACCACGTTGCCGAACCAGCGGGAGACGTGGTCGATGTTCAGCGTGGTCACAGTCCCACCTTCGTGTAGCGGCGCATCAGCAGGCCGTAGGCGCCGGCGATCAGGCCCAGGGTGACGAGGACGTAGACCGCACCCTCGCCGTTGCTCGGGCCGACCCCGCCGGGGAAGGCCGAGGTGGCGCCCAGGAAGGCCGACTGCACGCCGTCGATGAGGGTGATCGGTGAGAACAGGCCGATCCAGGCGACGGCCCCGGAACTGCCCTGGACGTCCGCGATGGCCTGGAGCGTGGACACCGCGCCGTAGGTGATGGTCAGGACGGCGATGACGGCCGCGATGCCGAAGCCACGGCGCGGGGTGACCGACGCGACGACCAGGCCGAGGCCGGCGAAGAGCAGAGAGAGCAGTGCCACGGAGACGAGTCCCTGTGCGAACCCCTTGGTCTGGTCCGCGAAGTCGAGTTTGGCGAGCAGCGCGCCCACGTAGAGCACCAGCAGCGGTGCGGCGGTGAGGATGAACAGGGCCGAGGCCAGCGACGCGTACTTGGCGCGGACGTAGTCGGAGGTCTCGATCGGCCGTGAGAAGTACAGCGGCACGGTCTTGAAGCGCAGGTCGCGCGAGACGGACTGGGGGGCCTGTGAGGCGACGTAGAGGCTGATGACGGCCTGCATGACGATCGCGTAGCGCGTGTAGTCGACAGGCAGGTCGTTCGCCTTGGTCGCGACGGCGACGGCGACCATGATGGCCGCGGGCAGGCACATCACCACGAACAGCAGCATCGGCAGCACCTTGGACTTGGCCGAGCGGCCGAGGCCGTAGGCGCCGCGCAGGGACTGCGAGTACAGCGAGCGGCGGGCGTAGGCGCGGCCGAGGCGGGGGCCGTCGTAACTGCGGTAGCCGATGTTGTGGATGCGGGTCTGGTCACCCGCCGCGCGGGCTACGGGCTGCTCAGTTGCCATGGCCGACCGCCTCCTTCCGTTCTGCGTCGCTGTCCGTGAAGACCTCCGAGATGTGGTGCCGGCGCTGTTCCATGCGCACCAGGCCGAGGCCGAGGCCGGCGATGACGTCCCGGACCAGGTCGTAGGTCTCCTCGCCCGCCGAGGTGAGCAGCAGGACGTGGCCGGCGCCGGGCAGGCCGCTGCCGTCCTGGACGGTCACCCCGCGCGCGTCGAGAGCGTCGCGCACCGCGCGGGTGCCGTCGGGGTGCTCGTCGGTGTCGGTGACCTCGATCGCGAGGGTCGTCGTGTTCTGGGTGAAGTCCGTGGTCGAGCTGGAGCGCAACAGCTTGCCACCGTCGACGACGACGACGTGGTCGCAGGTGCGTTCCAGTTCGCCCAGCAGGTGCGACGTGACCAGGACGGAGATGCCGAAGTCGGTGTGGATGCGGCGGATGAGACCGAGCATCTCGTCGCGGCCGACCGGGTCGAGGCCGTTGGTGGGCTCGTCGAGGAAGACCAGCTGGGGGTCGTGGACGAGTGCCTGCGCGAGCTTCACGCGCTGCTTCATGCCGGTCGAGTAGCCGCCGATGGGCCGGTACCGCTCCTCGTAGAGGCCGACGTGGCGCAGGGTGTCGGCCGTGCGTTCGCGGGCGGCGGTGGGCGGCAGGCCGGACATGCGCGCCATGTGGACGACGAACTCGGTGGCCGAGACGTCCGGCGGCAGGCAGTCGTGTTCCGGCATGTAGCCGACCCGCTCGCGGATGTCGGCGCCCTTGGTGGCGACATCGAGTCCGAGCACTTCGGCCCGGCCCTCGGTGGCGGGGGACAGACCCAGCAGGATCTTGATCAGGGTGGACTTGCCGGCGCCGTTGGCACCGACGAGTCCGGTCACACCGGGTCCGATGTCCACGGAGAGCCGGTCGAGCGCGGTCACCCGGGGGAACCGCTTGCTCAGGCTTTCGGTCGCGATCACAGTCACATCCATGACAGTAGTGACGCCCGCCACTCGGGTCGTCAGACCGGAGAGCCGTCTTGGCATCAGCCTCGAGTAGTACGGGCCCGTAGGGGATGCCGTACCTGAGAGCCACCGGAGCGGCTTTCCGGGCCGCGCGGACCTATTGACGCTAGGTCTAACAGCTGGGAGATTCGGCGTCGCCACATGACGAGCGAGCAGCACGGTCGGCACGGACCGCTGAGTTCCGCTGCCACTGCCGCTGTCGTGCCACCTACCCCGTCCCGCCCGTCCGGTGCGAGAGCGCCTTCCGGGTGGACGACGATCTGCCGCGCACGCGGCGCTGGACGGAGGAGAGATGACGGTGCTGGACGGGGCCAGGGAGCGCCGGGTGCGCACGGGCGGGGTCGAACTGTGCGTGGCCGAACTGGGTGACCCGCGCCGTCCCACGGTCGTCCTGGTGCACGGCTATCCGGACAGCAAGGAGGTCTGGTCCGAGGTGGCCGCCCGCCTCGCCGGCCGTTTCCACGTGGTCCTCTACGACGTCCGGGGCCACGGCCGGTCCACCGCGCCGAGCCCGCTGCGCGGAGGGTTCACGCTGGAGAAGCTCACGGACGACTTCCTCGCCGTGGCGGACGCCGTCAGCCCCGGCCGGCCCGTGCACCTGGTGGGGCACGACTGGGGCTCGGTCCAGTCGTGGGAGTTCGTCACGGTGAGGCGCACCGAGGGGCGTATCGCCTCCTTCACCTCGATGTCCGGACCGTCCCTCGATCACTTCGGGCACTGGATCAACAGACGTCTGAGGCGCCCCACCCCGCGTCGGGTCGGCCAGCTCCTCGGCCAGGGCGCGAGGTCCTGGTACGTCTATCTGCTGCACACCCCCGTACTGCCCGAACTGGCCTGGCGCGGCCCCCTCGGCAAGCACTGGCCGGGCATCCTGCGAAGGGCCGAGAAGATGCCCGGCGGCGACTACCCGACGCCGTCCCTGCCGTCGGACGCGGCGCACGGGGCATGGCTGTACCGGGACAACGTCCGGCCCCGGCTGCGCCACCCTCGCGACGACGCCCACGCGCACGCGCCGGTGCAGCTCATCACGCCCCTCGGCGACGCGTTCCTGTCGGAACGGCTCCACGACGAACTGGAACTGTGGGTGCCGCGACTGACCCGCCGCACGCTGCCGGCCAAACACTGGGTGCCGCGCACCCGGCCGGACCGGCTGGCGGACTGGATCACGGATTTCGTCACCGCCGTCGACAGCGGCCGGCCCGGGACCGCGGCGAGCGGGGAGCACGCCGACCGCTTCGGCGGGCAGCTGGTACTGGTGACCGGGGCGGGCCACGGTATCGGGCGGGCGACGGCGTTCGCCTTCGCCGAGGCCGGCGCTCGTGTGGTGGCCGTCGACCGGGACGCCGAGTCCGCCGACCGCACCGCGGAGCTGTCCCGGCTGGCCGGTGCGCCGGCGGCCTGGGCGGAGACCGTCGACGTCTCCGACGAGCGGGCCATGGAGAAGCTCGCGGCCAAGGTCGCCGCCGAACACGGCGTGGTGGACATCCTCGTGAACAACGCAGAAATCGGCATGTCGGGCTCTTTCTTCGACACCACACCGGAGGACTGGAAAGAGGTCCTCGACGTCAACCTGTGGGGTGTGATCCACGGCTGTCGCCTGTTCGGCAGGCGGATGGCCGAGCGCGGGCAGGGCGGCCACATCGTCAACATCGCGTCTGCGGCGGCCTGCCAGCCGTCCAGGGCACTGCCCGCCTACAGCACCTCCAAGGCGGCCGTGCTGATGCTGACCGAGTGCCTGCGCGCGGAGCTGGCCGGTCAGGGCATCGGTGTCACGGCTGTCTGCCCCGGCCTCGTCAACACGGACATCACCTCCACAGCGCGTTTCGGGGGCGTCGACGCCGACGAGGAGAAGCGACGGCAGCGGCGCGCGGCGCGGCTGTACGGGCTGCGCAACTACCCGCCGGAAAGGGTTGCCGACGCCGTGCTCGAGGCGGTCGTGCACAACAGGGCCGTGGTCCCGGAGGCGCGCGGCGCCCATCTCTTCTCCCGCTTCGCACCGAGAGCGTTGAGGCGACTCGCACGCGTGAAACCGCCTCTGTGATTTCCACAGTTGCACCCAACCAGCCTGTGGATAACCCCGTCTGACTGTGGATCAAACCTGGACGGCGGAATCGATCGCGTGATGTGTGTCGCTCTCGGCACGCTGGCCCTCGGCCACGTGGCCGACACCCGGCTGAGGCCGATGAACCGGCACGACGTGCGCCTCTCGACGGGTCGCGAGACCGCGAACCGGGTCGGTGCCCCCGACGCGACCGACCGGTCGTGCTGTCGGTGGACGTCACCGCCATGCACCGCGACGGACATGGCTTCCACATCAGCGCGAACGAGGTCTGGCCGACGAAGGACCTGCCACCGAGGTATTTACGCTTCCCCGCTCGGCACTGAACCCGCATGATCGGTGGCATGGAGCAGCTGCCCACCACCCAGGCCGCCATCACCGCTCTCCGCGCCATCGCCGCGGAGTACGCGCTGGAGATCGAGGTCACGGACGACATCGGCGCCGACCAGACCTCCCGCCGCAGCGCCGCGGGCGTGGGCGTGACCACCGACGCCGACGGCTCCCTGCCCCACGAGGCGTTCGTGGAGTTCGGCGGAGTGCCCCGGGTGAGCGTCCGGCTCTTCCCCGAGGGCGACGCTCTGATCACTGTCGAGGACGTGGAGTTTCCCGACACCCCACGCGACGACGTCCCCGCCTTCCTGCGCTCCGTCCTCGGCGGTCTCTCCTACGTCAAGGGACGTCGTTTGACCGTTCCGCTACCGGGGGACCGCACGTACCGGGAACTGGTGCCGATGCTCCTCCTCACCCCGTGGCTGAGCAGTCGCGTACGGTGACGCCGGTGGCCGTTTCACGTGAAACCGACGTCGGCCACATAGGCTCGAAGGCATGAGTCTGCGTCTGAGCACCGTGATCCTTCCGTACCGCCGCTGGCACGAAGGCGGCCGTTCGACCTGGATGCGTGCCGAGCAGCTCGGTTTTCACACCGCGTACACCTACGACCACCTGTCCTGGAGAAGCTTCCGGGACGGCCCGTGGTTCGGCGCCGTGCCGACGCTCACCGCTGCCGCGGCCGTCACCGAGCGGCTGCGTCTGGGCACGCTGGTGACCTCGCCGAACTTCCGGCACCCGGTGACGCTCGCCAAGGAACTGATCTCTCTCGACGACATCTCCGGTGGCCGGGTCACGCTCGGCATAGGAGCGGGCGGCACCGGCTTCGACGCCACCGCACTCGGCCAGGAGCCGTGGACGCCGCGTGAGCGGGCCGACCGGCTCGCCGAGTTCCTACCGCTGCTCGACCGGCTGTTGACCGAGGACGCCGTGTCGTACGACGGCGACTTCTACTCGGCGCACGAGGCACGCAACATCCCGGGCTGTGTGCAGCGGCCCCGGCTGCCCTTCGCCGTGGCCGCGACCGGTCCGCGCGGGCTGCGGCTCGCCGCGCGCTACGGGCAGGCATGGGTGACCACCGGCGACCCGAAGCTGTACGAGAACGGCACTCCCGAGCAGTCGGACCGGGCGCTGCGGCAGCAGAGCGACAAGCTGGCCGACGCCTGCGCCGCGATCGGCCGGGACGTGAGTGAGCTCGACAAGGTCCTGCTCACCGGCTTCACACCGGACCGCAGCAGGCCACTGGAGTCCGTGGACGCGTTCGTGGACTTCGCCGGACGGCACCGTGATCTGGGCTTCACCGAGCTCGTCGTCCACTGGCCGATCCCAGAGTCGGACTTCACGGCGGACGAGAAGATCTTCGAGCGGATCGCCATGGAGGCGCCGGCGCAGCTGATGGGTTGAGGGCCGTAGCGGTTGAGAGCCGTAGCTCACAGATGTGCGGACTGACGCACACTCGTGCGGGCATATGCGTGACAATGACCGGGTGACCTCAGCGACCCGCCAGCCCGAGCCCCCGGCCGCGACCACCCGCCCGCGGCTCATCGCCACCGACCTCGACGGCACACTGCTGCGCGACGACAAGTCGGTCTCCCCGCGTACGGTCGCCGCGCTGGCCGCCGCCGAGAAGGCGGGCATCGAGGTCTTCTTCGTCACCGGCCGTCCCGCCCGCTGGATGGACGTCGTCAGTGCCCACGTCCACGGTCACGGCCTCGCCATCTGCGGCAACGGCGCCGCCGTGGTCGATCTGCACGGCGGTCCCGGAGCACACCGGTTCGTGAAGGTCCGGGAGCTGGCCCGGGAGAACGCGCTGGACGCCGTACGGCTGCTGCGCGAGGCGGCGCCCGGCACGGTGTACGCGGTCGAGCAGACGTACGGCTTCCACCAGGAGCCGGCGTACCCGAAGTTGCACATGGAGGTCCCCGAAGACCTCGCGCCCGCGGAGGAGATTCTGGCGCCGGGTGGTCGTGCCGCCGCCGAGCCGGTCCTGAAGATCCTCGCTTTCCATCCCGAGCTGGACCCCGACGGCTTCCTCACGCTGGCCCGCCTCGCCATCGGCGACCGGGCCAACGTCACGCGCTCCAGCTCCAGCGCCCTGCTGGAGATCAGTGGACCGGAGGTCTCCAAGGCCAGCACGCTCGCCCTGTGCTGCGCCGAGCGCGGCATCTCGCACGAAGAGGTCGTCGCCTTCGGCGACATGCCGAACGACGTCGAGATGCTCACCTGGGCGGGACGGTCGTACGCGATGGGCAACGCGCACCCGGACGTGATCGCGGCCGCGTCGGGGCGGACGGTCGCCAACAACGATGACGGCGTGGCGGTCGTGATCGAGCGGCTGCTGGCGGACCTGCCCTAGGAAGTGTTCCCGCGGGGCGCCCGGAGTCGTCAGAGCGGCACCCCGCGCCGCGACAGCCACGGCACCGGGTCCAGCGCCGAGCCCATCTCCGGTGTGACCCGTACTTCGAAGTGCAGGTGCGGCCCGGTGGAGTTACCGGTGCTGCCCGACTGCCCGACCCACTGGCCGGCGCGGACCCGTTCGCCCTGGTCGACGGCGACAGCGGCGAGGTGGGCGTACTGCGTGTAGTAGCCGCCCGCGTGCTGGACCACGACCTGGATGCCGAACGCGCCGCCGCACGACACCTTCACCACCCGGCCCGTTCCGACCGACCGCACCGGCGTCCCGACCGGCACCGCGAAGTCCTGTCCGGTGTGCCGGTTCGCCCACCGCGACCCACCGCTGCCGAAGGACGCCGACAGGTCGTACGTCTCCACCGGGGACACCCACGGCCGGCCGAGGTTCACGTCCGGCTGGTCGAGGCGGACCGCTCCGGGACACGAGCCGGCCGCGACCGAGACGTCCGCCTGCCCCTCCAGCCGCGACCGCGCCGCCTCCAGCTTGCCCTCGATCCTCTTCTTCAGCCTGGCCAGTCCGGCATTGCGTTCCTCCAGCGCCTGCCAGGCCGCCCGTGCCCTGGCCTCGTCGACGGCGAGCCGGTCCTCGGCGCGCAGGCTCTTGCCGATGGCCTTGTCGACGGCCAGGTCCACGCGCGAGACCGCCCGTTGGCCACGCATCAGCTCCTCGGGGTCGTCCGCGAGGATCACCCGCGCGGTGAGCGGAAGCCCACCGCCGCCGCGGTACTGGGCACGGGCGAACCGGCCCAGATCCTCGTGCATGGCGTCGATCCTCTGCCGCTGCCGGTCGAGCCGCTTCTCGTACTCCAGGGCCTTCGACCGCTGCGCCTCGGCCTCGCGCCGACCGTCCTCGTACTGCCGGGTGGCGTTGGCCGCGTCCTCGTAGAGCCGCGCCACCTGAGCACCGGCACCCCTGCCGGTCCCACCGTCCTCGTCCGTGGCGTCGGTGGGGCGGGCCGCCAGCACGGCGAGCGCGCACAGCAACACCGGAACGGGCAGCGTGTGTCGGCGAGGTGAGCGCATGTCAGTGATCCTGGCCCGGATGGGGACGCACGGCCCTGTCCAGGTCGTACGAGTGGGGGACCCGTTGCTGCACACGGCTCAGTGCGGCTGCTGCACATGGGGCAACACGGCACCGGCAGCGTTCAGTACGGTGCCTCCCACAGCACTGTCGCGCCACCGCCGTCCGCCCCGATGCCCGGCCCGAGCCGACTGGTGCCGCCCACGGTCTCGGCACGGCGCTCCAGGTTGTGCAGGCCGCTGCGCCGACCGCTCTCGGGAATGCCGACTCCGTCGTCCGCGACGGTCAGCCGCACGCCCCGCCGGCCGTCCGGCAGGATCACCGCCGCGTCGACGACGACCTCGATCCGGGCCGCGCGGGCGTGCCGGAAGGCGTTGGACAGGGCCTCGCGCAGTGCGGCGATGAGGTTCTTGCCGGTCAGGTCGTCGACGGCGGTGTCGACCGGACCGACGAACCGGTGCGAGGGCGTGAAGCCGAGCGGCACGGCCGCCATGGCGATCTCACGCAGCACGCGTGTGCTCAGTGCTGCGGAGGGCTCCACCGGGTGCCGCAGCGCGAAGACCGCCGAGCGGATCTCCTGGATGGTGACGTCGAGTTCGTCGACGGCCCCGCCCACGCCGTCGCGTACCTCGGGCACGGCCGACCCGCGCTGGGCGCTCTCCAGCATCATCCCGGTGGCGAACAGCCGTTGGATGACGAGGTCGTGCAGGTCCCGGGCGATGCGGTCGCGGTCCTCGTACACCGCGAGCCGCTCCCGGTCGCGCTGGGCGTCGGCCATCATCAGCGCCAGCGCGGCCTGCGAGGCGAACCGGTCACCGAGCGCGCGTTCCGTTCGCGTGAACGGGCGCTCCCCCGGGGCGCGGGGCATGACGAGGCTCCCCAGGACCCGGCCGTCCCGGGACAGGGGCAGCAGCATGACCGGTCCGTACGCGCGCACCGGCCCCGCCTCCAGGCGCGGGTCGGTGGCGGCGTCGTCCACGAACACGGGACGCCCCGCGAGGAGTTCGACGACGATCCCGTTCTCCGGCGGGATGACCGTGCCCAGGGCGTTCACGGGGTGCTCCGCTGCCACGGCCACGATCTCCAGGCCGCCCCCGTCGGCCGGCAGCAGCACGATGCCTGCCGACGCTCCGGAGAGCCGTCGCGCCTGTTCGGCGACGATCTGGAGGGCGTCGTCGATGTCACCGCCGGACAGCAGCGCGGTGGTCACGGCGACCGACCCGTCGATCCAGCGCTCCCGCTGCCGGGCCGCCTCGTGCAGCCGCGCGTTGCCGATGGCGATGCCGGCCTCCGCGGCCAGGACCCGGACCATGGCGAGGTCGTGGTCGTCGAACGGCTCCGCGGCACGTTTGTCGGTCAGGTAGAGGTTGCCGAACGTCTCGCCCTGTACGCGGATGGGGACCCCGAGGAAGCCGCGCGTCGGCGGGTGGTCCTCGGGGAAGCCGCACGAGCGCGGATCCTCGCTCAGGGCCGCGAGCCGGTCCGGCTCCGGGGCCCGGATGAGGGTGCCCAGCAGGCCTGTGCGTCCATCGGGCAGGCGGCCGATCCGTCGGACGGTCGCCTCGTCGACGCCGTGGTGCACGAAGTCGACGAGGCCCTCGCCGTCCTCGCCGATGACGCCGATGGCCGCGTACCGGGCGTTCGCCAGGTCGGCCGCCGTCTCGCAGATCCGGTTCAGCGTGGAGTGCGGCTCCAGTCCACTGCCGACGGACCGCATCGCGTCCAGCAGTTTCGGCACCCGTGCCAGGAACTCGGCCGAGGCTCCCTCACGGCGGTGTGAGGGGCCGGGGGGTGGTGCTGGAGGCATGACACGAGCCTAATGAGTCCTTGTTGTCATGGAAAGTCGGATTCACCTCCGCTCGGAAAGCCGGTTCGTCGAAGAGCTCGTCGGAGCTCTGCGGAGCTCCGCCGGGAGCCGCCGGTCACTTGGCCCCCACCAGCAGTTCCGACGCCGCCTCCCGCTCGGCCATCGCCCTCAGCGGCCCCGGCACGGCGGTCAGCTCCGCGTACGTCCCCCGCTGCACGACGCGGCCCTCGTCCAGCACGACCACCTCGTCCACGGCGTCCAGACCCGCCAGCCTGTGTGTGATCAGCAGTGTCGTACGGCCCTCGGTGGCGGCCAGCAGATCGGCGGTGAGAGCGTCGGCGGTCGGCAGATCGAGGTGCTCCGCGGGCTCGTCGAGCACGAGAACCGGGAAGTCCGCGAGCAGCGCCCGGGCAAGTGCCAGCCGCTGCCGCTGCCCGCCGGACAGCCGTGCCCCGTGCTCCCCGACCAGTGTGTCCAGGCCAGCGGGCAGGCTGTCGGCCCACTCCAGCAGCCGGGCCCCTGCCAGCGCGCCGCGCAGCTCGCCCTCGGTCGCGTCCTTCCTGGCCAGGAGCAGGTTCTCGCGCACCGAGGTGTCGAAGATGTGCGCGTCCTGCGCGCACAGCCCGACGAAGCGCCGTACGTCGTCACCCGCCAGGGCGTAGGCGTCCACGCCGGCCAGGGTGTAGGAGCCCGCGTCCGAGTCGAGGAACCGCAGCAGGACCTGGGCCAGGGTCGTCTTGCCGGAGCCGGACGATCCGACCACGGCGATGCGGCGGCCTTCCGCCAGCGTCAGGCCGACCCCTGCCAGGGCGTCCCGGTCCTGTCCGGGGTGGCGTGCGACCAGTGCCCTGAGAACGACAGGGAACGGCGACGTGGGCGCCCGCCGGGGCGTCTCCGGCTCCCGTACCGGCTCGGGGGCGTCCAGCACCTCGTACACGCGCTCGGCGCTCCTATGCACCCGCTGCCGGTACTGCACGGCCAGCGGCAGCCCGAGCACGGACTCGAAGGCGGCCAGCGGGGTGAGCACGACGACGGCCACGGCCACGCCCGCGAGCCGGCCGTCGGCGACGGCCTGGACCCCGGCGACGGCGGCGCCCGCTACGGTCAGGCCGGAGATCAGCGCGATGAGCCCGTCGCCCAGCGCGGTGGCGGTGGCGGCACGCGAGGCGATCCGGGTGAGCGTGCCGTCGGCCCGGCGCGCCTCTGCTGCCCGCGCGGGCAGGGCGCCGGCGACGGTCAGCTCGGCGGTACCCGTGAGCAGGTCGGCCACCCGGGTGGCGAGCACCCCGCGGGCCGGGGCGAGCCTGCGCTCGGCCCGCCGTGCCACGGCACCGGTGACCAGCGGGACCCCGGCTCCGGCCGCCAGCAGGCCGACCGCGAGGACGACACCCGCCTCCGGCAGCAGCCAGGCCGTGAAGCCGACCGACGCGGCCGAGACGAGCACCGCGGACACGGCCGGCAGCAGCCAGCGCAGCCAGTAGTCCTGCAGGGCGTCGACATCCGCGACGAGCCGGGACAGCAGATCGCCCCGGCGGCTGCGGCGCAGTCCTGTGGGTGCCAGCCGCTCCAGTCGCCGGTACACGGCGACCCGGGTGTCGGCCAGCATCCGCAGCACGGCGTCGTGCGACACGAGCCGCTCGGCGTAGCGGAACACGGCCCGCCCGATACCGAAGGCGCGCGTCGCCGTCACCGCCACCATCAGATACAGCACCGGCGGCTGCTCGGAGGCGCGCGAGATGAGGTATCCGGAGGTGGCCATCAGGCCCACGGCACTGCCGAGGGCCAGGCTGCCGAGCAGCAGGGCGAGGCCGAGCCGCCCGCGCCGGGCGGCGGACATCGCGCGCACCCTGGCGAGGATGCCGCCTCGTACCGCCACCGAGGGAGCGAGGTCGTCGGAGCGAACCGGAAGAGTGGCTCCAGGAGGTTCCTCGGTAGAGCGGGCGGCCGAGGCCCCGTGGGAACCGCCGGACACGGCGGTGGGTGGCGGCTCCTCCAGCCGTACCACTCGGTCGGCCACCTCCAGCAGGGCCGGCCGGTGCACCACCAGCAGCACCGTCCGCCCCTTGGCCAGCCTTCGCACGGCGGCCACGATCTCCGCCTCGGTCGCCCCGTCCAGGGCGGCCGTCGGCTCGTCGAGCAGCAGCACCGGCCGGTCCGCGAGAAACGCCCGGGCCAGTGCCAGCCGCTGCCGCTGCCCGGCGGACAGCCCGGCCCCGTCCTCCCCGAGCACCGTCCGCGCCCCGTCGGGCAGCGCGTCCACGAACTCCAGCGCGCCCGCGTCCAGCAGCGCCCGCCGTACGGCGGTGTCGTCGGCCTCGGGCCGGGCCAGCCGCACGTTCTCGGCGATGGTGCCGGCGTACAGGTGCGGGTGCTGCGGCACCCAGGCGACGCGGGCGTGCCACTGCGCCAGGTCGAGGGAGGTGAGGTCGGCTCCTCCGACGCGGATCCGCCCCCCGGCCGGCCGCACGAAGCCGAGGAGGGAGTTGAGGAGCGTCGACTTGCCCACCCCGCTCGGGCCGACGAGCGCGACCGTCTCACCGAGCTCGACGGTGAGGCTCACGTCCGTCACGGCGTTCGCGGCGCGTCCGGGATAGCGGACGGTCACGTCCTCGAAGGACAGGGCACCGTCCTTCGGTACCGGGCCGGTCCCCGAGGCCGGGACGGGCCGCTCCAGCACCTCGAAGATCTCCTCGGCGGCGGCAAGCCCCTCGGCCGCCGCGTGGTACTGCGCCCCCACCTGCCGCAGCGGCAGGTAGGCCTCGGGCGCCAGCACCAGTACGACCAAGCCGTCGTACAGGGCCATGTCTCCGTGGACGAGCCGCATGCCGATGGTGACGGCGACGAGCGCCACGGAGAGGGTGGCGAGCAGTTCCAGTGCGAAGGACGACAAGAAGGCGATCCGCAGCGTCCGCATGGTCGCCTGCCGGTATTCGCCGGTGATGCGCTTGATCGAGTCGGCCTGGGCCTTGGCCCGCCCGAAGACCTTCAGCGTCGGCAGCCCGGCGACCACGTCCAGGAAGTGCCCGGACAGCCGGGACAGCAGCCGCCACTGGCGGTCCATCCTGGACTGTGTGGCCCAGCCGATCAGGACCATGAAGACCGGGATGAGCGGCAGGGTGCCGACGATGATGGCCGCCGAGACCCAGTCCTCGGTGACGATGCGGGCCAGCACCGCCACAGGTACGACCACCGCGAGTCCCAGTTGCGGCAGATAGCGCGAGAAGTAGTCGTCGAGGGCGTCGACTCCGCGGGTGGCCAGGGCGACCAGCGACCCGGTCCGCTGTCCGCTCAGCCAGCCGGGGCCGAGCGCGGTGGCCCGCTCCAGCAGCCGGCCCCGCAGCTCGGACTTGACTGCCGCGCTCGCCCGGTGCGCGGCCAGCTCGGTGAGCCAGCCGACCAGTGCGCGACCGCAGGCGACGGCCACCAGGAGCAGCAGAGGAGTGCGCAGTTCGGCTGCCGTCATGCCGTGCTGGAAGGCGCCCACCACCGCCTCGGCGATGAGCATCGCCTGCGCGACGAGCAACCCGGCGCCGACCGCGCCCAGGACGACGACCGCCGTCAGGAAGAACCGGGTGGCTCGGGCGTACCGCATGAGCCGTGGATCGATGGGTTTCACGTGAAACAGGCCCTCCCGTCCGGACTCAGTGCGCTGGTTCGGCGATGTGCTGGGTGCCGATCCGCTTGCGGAACACCCAGTACGTCCAGCCCTGGTAGAGCACGACGACCGGGGTGGCGACCGCGGCCAGCCAGGTCATGATCTTCAGGGTGTAGGGGCTGGACGAGGCGTTGGTGACGGTGAGGCTCCAGTCCGCGTCGAGCGTGGACGGCATGACGTTCGGGAAGAGCGTCAGGAAGAGCATCGCCACGGCGGCCACGATGGTGACGCCGGAGAGCGCGAACGACCACCCCTCACGCCCGGCCTGGTTGGCCATCAGGGCCACGACCAGCGCCGCCACGGCGACCACCAGGGCGACCAGGCTCTTGCCGTCCCCGCTGTCGACCTGGGTCCAGACCAGGAAGGCCAGGGCCAGCACGGCCGTGAGCAGGCCGACGCGCAGCGCCAGCGCCCGGGCCCGCTCGCGGATCTCACCGACGGTCTTGAGCGCGGTGAACACCGTCCCGTGGAAGGTGAAAAGCGTCAGCGTGACGAGGCCGCCGAGGAGGGCGTACGGATTGAGCAGGTCCCAGACGGAGCCGACGTACTCCAGGTCCCGGTCGATCTTCACCCCGTGGACGATGTTGCCGAAGGCCACGCCCCACAGGAACGCCGGCAGCAGCGAGGTCCAGAAGATCGCGGTCTCCCAGTTGCGCTGCCAGTTCTCCTCGGGGCGCTTCACCCGGTACTCGAAGGCGACACCCCGGACGATCAGACAGACCAGGATGACCAGCAGGGGCAGGTAGAACCCGGAGAAGAGCGTCGCGTACCACTCGGGGAAGGCCGCGAAGGTCGCGCCGCCGGCCGTGAGCAGCCACACCTCGTTGCCGTCCCACACGGGACCGATGGTGTTGATCAGCACCCGCTTCTCGGCCCGGTTCCGGGCGAGCAGCTTCGTGAGCACACCGACCCCGAAGTCGAAGCCCTCCAGGAAGAAGTAGCCGGTCCACAGGACAGCGATCAGGACGAACCAGACGTCGTGCAGTTCCATGACTGTGCAACTCCCTCGGGCCTAGTACGAGAAGGCCATCGGCTTGTCGGCGTCACGGAGGTCGCCGCCGATCTTCGTGGGCGGGTTCAGGTCGGCCTCGGTGAGCTCGGGCGGGCCCGCTTTCACGTACTTGGCGAGCAGCCTGACCTCGATGACGGCGAGGATGGCGTAGAGCGTGGTGAAGACGATCATCGAGATGATGACCTCGGCCTGGGAGACTCCGGGAGAGACCGCGTCGCGGGTCTGCATCACGCCGTAGACGACCCAGGGCTGCCGGCCCATCTCGGTGAAGATCCAGCCCCAGGAGTTGGCGATCAGCGGGAACGCCATCGTCCACAGGGCCAGAAGCCAGTACAAGCGGGTGAGTCTGGTGCCGAGCGGCTTGCGCAGCAGTACCAGGTGCGGCACCTCGTCCTCACCGGTGCGCATGGCGGCCGGCAGCAGGAACTTCTTCCGCGTCAGCCACAGGCCCAGCAGGCCCAGGGAGAAGGACGCCATCCCGAAGCCGATCATCCAGCGGAAGCCCCAGTAGGCGACGGGAACGATGGGCTTGTAGTCACCGGGGCCGAACTTCTCCTGCAGCGCCTCGTTGGTGTCGTTGATGCCGGGCACGTACGAGTCGAAGTCGCTGTGGGCGAGGAAGGACAGCAGTCCGGGTATCTCCAGGGCGACCTTGTTGTGCCCCTCGTCGACGTCCCCGTAGGCGAACAGGGAGAAGGGCGCCGGCTCCTCGCCGTCCCACAGGGCCTCGGCGGCGGCCATCTTCATCGGCTGCTGCTCGTACATGACCTTGCCGAGGGTGTCGCCGCTGACGGCGGTGAGCACGCCGCCGACCGCCAGGGTGACCAGGCCGAGCCGGAGCGACGTCCGCATCACCGGGATGTGCTTCTTGCGCATCAGGTGGAAGGCCGCGATGCCGACCATGAAGGCGCCGCCCGTCAGGAAGGCCGCCGAGAAGCTGTGGAACACCTGGTTGAGGGTGGTGTTCTGGGTCAGGACCGCCCAGAAGTCGGTGAGTTCGGCGCGGCCCTTCTCCTCGTTGATCCGGTAGCCGACGGGGTGCTGCATCCAGGAGTTGGCCGCGAGGATGAAGTACGCCGACAGCAGCGTGCCGATCGAGACCATCCAGATGCAGGCCAGGTGGATCTTCTTGGGCAGCTTGTCCCAGCCGAAGATCCACAGGCCGATGAAGGTGGACTCGAAGAAGAAGGCGATCAGCGCCTCGAAGGCGAGCGGGGCGCCGAAGACGTCGCCGACGAAGCGGGAGTAGTCGGACCAGTTCATGCCGAACTGGAACTCCTGCACGATGCCCGTGACGACACCCATCGCGATGTTGATCAGGAAGAGCTTGCCCCAGAACTTGGTCGCTCTGAGGTACTTCTCCTTCTCCGTGCGGACCCAGGCGGTCTGCAGTCCGGCCGTGAGGGCGGCCAGCGAGATCGTCAGCGGGACGAACAGGAAGTGGTAGACGGTCGTGATGCCGAACTGCCATCGCGCCAGTGTCTCCGGCGCCAGAGCCAAGTCCACGTCGTCAGTCTCCTTACATCGCCACATCGCCGTGGTCAGCGGCGTTTTGCGCGTGTATGTCACACCTATCTCGGGCGCAACCGGGACACGCTTGTGAACGCGTTCACATTCACAAGCAATTATGACGTACAGCTTTTCGACACCGGAAGGGGGGTCCCCTGTGACGTCAACCCCCGTGGCGAGGACTTCGACGCCTTGTTGGATCAGCCGCACGACGGAAGGCGTGGCCCATGAAGGAAAGGCATGACTCCTGGGGTGAAGAGAACACTTCGGCCCAGTCGTGGGGGGGGGGGGGGGGGGGGGGAAAAACACCCCCCGAGGTCCAGACAACACCACGCCCAAACACACCCCACACCACCCCCGGCGCGATAGGCGGGTAGCGGGGGGCGCCACACAACG
>NZ_JBIRNE010000015.1:111382-186420 GCF_044331465.1 Streptomyces sp. NPDC017225
CCCCTACCCCCCCCCCCCCCCGGCCCCCCCCCCCCCCCCCCCCCCGCCCCCCGCCCCCCCCCCCCCCCCCCCCCCCCCCCCCCGGGCCCGTCTCTCCACAGCGACCTGCGCACACAGCGACTCGCGCGTACGGCGAGTGACTGGCGCGTTGCGGCGGCGGACCTACAGCTCCTTGCGGAACTCCTCCGACACCTTCAGGAAGATGTCGTTCGCCTCGTTCTCCCCGACCGTCACCCGCACGCCCTCACCCGGGAACGGCCGGATGACCACGCCGGCCTGCTCGCAGGCGTCAGCAAAGGCGACCGTGCTCTCCCCCAGCCGCAGCCACACGAAGTTGGCCTGGGTCTCCGGCACCGTCCAGCCCTGCGCGCGCAGCGCGTCGACCACGCGCGTGCGCTCACACACCAGCGAACCGACCCGGCCGATCAGCTCGTCCTCGGCCCGCAGCGAGGCGATCGCCGCCTCCTGCGCGATCTGGCTCACTCCGAAGGGCACCGCCGTCTTGCGCAGCGCCGCAGCCACCGGTTCGTGTGCGATGGCGAACCCGACCCGGAGGCCGGCGAGTCCGTACGCCTTGGAGAAGGTGCGCAGGACGCAGACATTGGGCCGCTGACGGTAGATCTCGACGCCGTCCGGCACCTCGGGGTCGCGGATGAACTCCCGGTAGGCCTCGTCGAGGACCACCAGGACGTCGCTCGGCACCCGGTCGAGGAACCGCTCCAGCTCGGCCCGCCGCACCACCGTGCCCGTCGGGTTGTTGGGGTTGCAGACGAAGATCAGCCGGGTCCGGTCGGTGATCGCGGCCGCCATCGCGTCCAAGTCGTGCACGTCACCGGGCGTCAGCGGCACCTTCACCGACGTCGCGCCGCTGACCTGCGTGATGATCGGGTACGCCTCGAAGGAGCGCCAGGCGTAGATCACCTCGTCACCCGGGCCCGAGGTCGCCTGGATGAGCTGCTGGGCGACACCCACAGAGCCGGTTCCGGTGGCCAGGTGGGAGAGGGGCACGACGAACCGGTCCGACAGTTCGCTCATCAGGGACGTACAGGCCATGTCCGGGTACCGGTTGAAGGACGCGGCCGCGGCCGTCACCGTCTCCATCACGCCCGGCAGGGGCGGATAGGGGTTCTCGTTGGAGGACAGCTTGTAGGCCTCCGGGCCGTCGGTCGCGGCGGGCTTTCCCGGCTTGTAGGTGGGAATACCCTCCAGCTCGGCGCGCAGCTTGGGGCTCGTCTCGCTCACCGCAGTCCTCCTCGTGACCAGCACCGGAATCGAATACTTCTTACCCTATGAGGATTCGGCGCCGCTGCGTATAGCTGAGGCCAGACCTGGTCCGTCACACTGCCCTCAGGGGAATCAGGGGCATCAGCACACGAAGGCGCACGATTCGGGGGCGCGCCGCACATATATCTACGCGCCGGTGGCTCGCGCCGTGGCGCGCATCCCCCGTGCAGGTGAGTTGAGACCTCTTCGCAACATCCACCACTTGGCAGGCCCTCACTGTTCGACACGCCAGGTACGGGGGTGCAGGTGCTCAAGTGGCTTAATTCGCAAGGCTATTGCGGCTTTATGATCTTGCAGAAACGTGACTGTCAACGCATGCATATGCGTCCGCCCTACCCCACCCCATGAGCCCTACTATCGGCTCGCCATGACAGCAGCAGGGAAGCACCAGGTGAGCCGCGCGGAAACCTCACGTCGAGGCAGTCGGCCGGGCCGGGCGGGCATCAGGGACGTGGCCGCCGCCGCCGGAGTGTCCATCACTACCGTCTCCGATGCCCTCAACGGCAAGGGCCGACTCCCGGATGCCACCCGGCGCCATGTGCGCGAGGTCGCCGACCGACTGGGCTACCGGCCCTCGGCCGCCGCCCGCACGCTGCGCACCGGCAAGTCCGGACTCATCGGCCTGACCGTCACCACGTACGGGGATGAACCTTTCACCTTCACCGAGTTCGCGTACTTCGCCGAGATGGCGCGCGCCGCCACGTCCGCGGCGCTCGCCCGCGGCTACGCCCTCGTCATCCTCCCGGCGACCTCCCGTCACGACGTGTGGTCCAACGTCGCCCTCGACGGCACGGTCGTCATCGACCCCTCCGACCACGACCCGGTCGTCAGCGAACTGGTCCGCCAGGGTTTACCGGTCGTCTCCGACGGCCGCCCGGCCGGCTCACTCCCCGTCACCGCCTGGGTCGACAACGACCACGAGGCCGCCGTACTCGGCATCCTCGACCACCTGGCCGACGCAGGGGCCCGCAGGATCGGCCTGCTCACCGGAACCACGACCGACACGTACACCCATCTGTCGACCACCGCCTACCTGCACTGGTGCGAGCGCGTCGGCCAGGACCCGGTCTACGAGGCCTACCCGGCCCATGACCCGTGTGCCGGCGCGGTCGCCGCCGACCGGCTGCTCGCCCGCCCCGACCGGCCCGACGCCGTCTACGGCCTCTTCGACCCGAACGGCACCGACCTGCTCGCCGCCGCCCGCCGCTACGGGCTGCGCGTCCCGGAGGACCTGCTGCTGGTCTGCTGCAGCGAATCCACCGTGTACGCCAGCACCGAGCCACCCATCACGACCCTTTCGCTCAAACCACGCCGCATCGGCACGGCGGTGATCCAGGTCCTCATCGACGCCATCGAGGGGCTCGACTCGGACCAACCGGTCGAGCAGGTGATACCGACCGAACTGATCGTGCGTACATCGTCGCAGCGCCGCCCGCCCCGTACGACGGTCAGCCCTCCGCGGTCGCCCGAGGGCACGTAGGGCCGTCCGCGGGCACACGGAAACGCGGGGTCGGCCGGTGGGCACGGGGCTGGAGCGGGGCGGCCCTGCGCGGGAGCGTGGGCGGCCATACGCGGGCACGGCGGGATGTCACGCGCGGGCACGGCGGGATGTCACGCGGCGACGGCGGCGAGGAGGGTGGAGGCGGTGCCCGGCGCGTCCCGGGCATGACGGAACCGCCGTCACGGATGGGCTAAGCCGGGTCCAATCGGGGCGAAAGCCGCGGCGAACCGGAGTCCTGTTCTGATTCACCACCCCTGGGTCATCACACAGCGCGATCCGCATTCCTATGATGGGCCCACACACCGCGGGCCGCTGCGACCAGGCAGTCCGAAGCGGTGCAGATGCGGCGCGATGGTGGAGGGGTCGATGACTCAGGGGGCCGGTCAGGGACCCGAGGTGGAGCGGACGGCGACGGTACGCGACTTCCGGGTGCCCGCGTACGTCCACGAGGCCGCTCCGTACGCCGCCACCGGCACGCGCGCGAGCGAGTCCGCGCCGCCCTCCGAGGAGGGGTACGAGGAAGGCCTTCCGGAGGGGTACACGCCCACTCAGCGGGATCTGCCCGTCATCCGTCGGGGTGACACGGTCCAGGTGACCGTCGACCCCGAACCGGTCCAGGTGCAGCAGCCCGCCAGAGGTCAGGGACCGCTGTTCGTCGTCGGTGACGTGCACGGCTACCTCGACGAGCTGCTGGCCGCCCTTCGGGAGAAGGGCCTCATCGACGCCGCCGGGCAGTGGTGCGCGGGCACCTCCCGCCTGTGGTTCCTCGGTGACTTCACGGACCGCGGTCCGGACGGCATCGGCGTCATCGACCTCGTGATGCGGCTGTCCGCCGAGGCCGCGGCGGCCGGCGGCTACTGTAAGGCGCTGATGGGCAACCACGAGCTGTTGCTGCTCGGCGCCAGGCGATTCGGCGACACGCCCGTCAACTCCGGCGCGGGCACCGCCACCTTCCAGGCGGCCTGGCTGCTGAACGGCGGCCAGAAGACCGACATGGACCGACTCCAGGACCACCACCTGCAGTGGATGGCCCGCCTCGACGCCATGGAAGAGGTCGACGACCACCTCCTGGTCCACTCGGACGCCACCACCTACCTCGACTACGGCCGCTCCATCGAGGAGGTCAACGACACCGTCCGAGAGGCGCTCACGCGCAACGACGCGGAAGAGGTGTGGGACCTGTTCCGCAAGTTCACCAAGCGCTTCTCCTTCCGGGACGAGGGCGGCGCCGACGCCGTGCGCTCCCTGCTGGACACGTACGGCGGCACCCGGATCGTGCACGGCCACAGCCCCATCCCCTACCTGCTGGGCGAGGTCGGCTCCGAGGACGGCGAGGACGACACGCGTACCGCGGTGGAGGGACCTCACGTCTACGCGGACGGACTGGCCATCGCGATGGACGGCGGCGTGACCATGGCCGGAAAGCTGCTGGTCCAGCAACTGCCGCTCGACGTCTGACGGTTCACCGGACCGGTCTCAGCGCGGTCGCGTCCATACAGGTCGGCACCCAATTTCTGGAAACCCCCTGTCACCGCCCACCGTCACCGCTCTACCATCGGCTTATCCGTAGCAGGCTCCCCTCCGTTTCTGCCCGACGGCTCGTTGGCATGCGAGCCCCAAGCCCTACGGAGCATCGGGGGATGCACATGAACAGCGTTCCGCAGTACCTGTCGAACGAGGACCGCAAAGAGTACGAGCGGGTCCTCGACGAGGCACTGCGCTCCGCACCACACCGCCCGGAACTGGCCGCTGTCGGACAGCGGCTCAACCCCGAACAACTGCGCACCATGGCACTCAACGCCACCGCCCTCATCACGGCGGCGGCCACGACCGAGTACCAGCACTACGTGAAGGTCCGCGAGGAACTGCGCCATCCGGCGCCGTCCGCCCCGTCGTCGTCCACACGCGAGTCCGGCTCCGACGAGCCGGGCACGGGCGGGGTGGGGCTCGCAGCCACCATGGGCGAGGTCGCCGAGGCGACCGGCGCGGGTGCCGTCGCCGTCGTCGCCGTCCTGGCACCCGTCCTGGCCGGCACGGCCGCGGCGATCTTCCTGCTGGTCGGGTACATCCTGAAGATGCTCGATCCGGGGCAAACCTTCGCCCAGACCATGCTCACCACCGGATGGGTGTTCGGCGCCGTGACCGCGGTGGCGATCCTCGTCGCCGCTGTGGGCCTGCTGCTCACCGCGCTGCGCAACCGACCCACTGCCGAGCCCCACTTCTACGACGAACACGACGAGGAAGTGGTCCGGGCCAGGGACGCCTGGCACGACGCCCTGCTGGAACGCGGCATCCTGCCGTTCCTGCGGGAGGCACTGGCCGACCCGAGCACGACGGCACTGCACCGTACGGGCCTGGCGAGGCCGGCCAGCCGCATGCCGCACCTCGGCTACGGCCGTCCCGGCTTCACGAGCCCCGACGGCGGCCCCGAGGCCGGCCCGCGTCCGCGCTACTCGAGTCCGGACTACAGCAGCCCGGACTTCGGTGGCCCGGAACACCAGCCCGAGTAGCCACCGGCCCGGGCGGGCAACGGATCAGAGGATGCCCGCCCGGCCGGCGGCAGTGATCCAGGACGGGAACTCGGACAGCAGTCGGTCGTACAGCTCCGGATCCGGGACGGTGCTGATGTCGTCCACGGCGAAGAAGCCGACGTTGTCGACACGGCGGCCCGGCAGGGTGTCGAACCGTTCGAGCACCCCGTAGTTGGACCGCCCCAGCCCCACGAACTGCCAGAAGACGGGCTCCTCCACCGCCTCCCGCAGCTCCCGCTCGATCTCGGCGTTGCGATAGACACCGCCGTCGGAGAAGAACAGCACCAGGGTCGGAACCGACGCCGGGTTGTCCCGGACGTAGGCCCGGACCTCGGCGATCACCTTCTGCTCCTCGTTCTGGATGCCGACCGCCCGCATGTCGACCTGCTCGGGGTGCAGGCCCTTCTTCCGGCCGCGGCGGAACAGGCTGATCTCCCCCACGCGTACATGCAGCCGAAGCCAGTCGGGGAGGTCACCCAGGCGCAGGTCGGGCAGCCGGGCGGGGTTCGAGGCGAAGGTCCATGCCTGCATCTCACCGTCGTCGTCCAGCTGCGCGGCGACGGCGGCCATCCGCTCCACGACGTCCGTGACCACGCCCTTGGAGTAGAGGAAGGACATGGACCCGGAGGCGTCGAGGACCAGGATGACGCGTGCGGTGGCCCCGGCCGCCCCGTGCTTGGTCAGGCTGACAGCGACCTGTTCCTTGCGCAGGGACAGTCGCTTGCGCATGTCGACGGGAAGCTGTTCCTCACCCTTGGTGAGGCGGGGGCCGGAGCCGGTGGTGGCCTGCGGCGAGGCCGTCGCCGTGGGCGGAGCGGAGGGGGCCGTCGGTGCGGGCGGTGCCGGGGACGCCGGTGATGCCGGGGGCGCCGGTGATGCCGGGGGCGCGAGCGGCGGGGGAGCCGCTGCCGTCGACGGGGCGGCGGGCGCGGCATCCGGGGGAGTGTCGTCCACACTGATGCCGAAGTCGGTGGCCAGCCCCGCGAGGCCGGAGGCGTATCCCTGCCCGACCGCGCGGAACTTCCACTTGCCCTGGCGCCGGTACAACTCGCCGCCGACCATCGCGGTCTCCGTGCCGGCCGTGATGTCGAACCGGGCCAGTTCGGTGCGGGTCCCGGCATCCAGCAGGCGCAGTGACAGCCCCGGGACCCGACCGAACGTCCCGCCGTCCGCCGAGGCGCACAGGGCGATGCGGTCGACGGCCGGTTCCACCGAGCGCAGGTCCACCTCGACGGCATCGGTCGTGACACCCGCGCCGGAGCCGTGGCCGTCCTGCTTGCCCAGATACACCACCGCGTCGGACGCGTGGCGAGGCTGGTTGTAGAAGACGAAGTCGCCGTCGTCCCGCACCCGTCCGGCCGAGGTGAGCAGCAGCGCTGAGGCATCGACCTCCGGCACCCCCGGACCGGCGGACCAGACGAGTTCGACACGCACCGCGGGGGAGTCGACGGCGAGGTTGGCGCCCTTGCTCAGGGAGGTGGCTGTCATGCGCCCAGTCTGCCCAGCCGAACCCCTCGGTGGGGAGGGGCAGGCCCCGGCGGCCGCTCCTGTCCACCCACCCATCTGCCTCATCCGGCCTCATCCGGTCTCGGCTGCCTCAGCGTTACCTGTCCGCATCTGCTTCACGTCCCTCATCAGGCGCGTCCGGCTCGGGCGCCTCACCGGTGCGTCGGCTCCCCGGGGACTGCTCGTCATCGGCTGTGGCGTGGGTCGGACGCAGCAGCTCCTCACCCGTCGCGGACAGCTCGACCAGCAGCGGACGCTGAGACCGGCCCGCTTCCGTCAGGCCGTACCGCGTCCGCACGGGGAAGTCGCGCCGCCGTTCGACCTCCCCCGGGCCCCGCTCTTGAAGGACTCGCAGCTCCGTGAGCCCCCGGGGCTCCTCTTTCAGTTCACGCAGCGGCGAGGTGGTACAGCGACCAGAGGACGGCCGCGAGAGCGACTTCGACCGGACAACCGCCCTCGGGCCGGACGTGGCTCGCCGGTGCCGTACGGATACGGGCGCTACGTGATCGACAACCCGTTCGGGATGGCCAGGCCTCCCGGACAGGCATCGGCCCCCGGCTCACACTGAGCGCCCTCGCCGCACGCGTACGGGGCGGCTCAGTGTGAGATCGCAGCGGGGGACGCTCAGTCGGCCAGCGGCAAGTACACCCTGTTCCCGCTCGCCGCGAACTCCTTCGACTTCTGGGCCATGCCCTCCTCGATCTCGGCCTTGCTGCCTCCGTGCTCGCGTCGGATGTCCTGGGAGATCTTCATCGAGCAGAATTTCGGCCCGCACATGGAGCAGAAGTGGGCCGTCTTGGCGGGCTCGGCCGGCAGCGTCTCGTCGTGGAACTCCCGCGCCGTGTCCGGGTCGAGAGCCAGGTTGAACTGGTCCTCCCACCGGAACTCGAAGCGGGCGTCCGACAGCGCGTCGTCCCATTCCTGCGCGCCTGGGTGCCCCTTGGCGAGGTCGGCGGCATGGGCGGCGATCTTGTAGGTGATGACGCCGGTCTTGACGTCGTCACGGTTGGGCAGGCCCAGGTGTTCCTTGGGCGTGACGTAGCAGAGCATGGCCGTGCCCCACCAGGCGATCATCGCGGCACCGATGCCGGAGGTGATGTGGTCGTACGCCGGAGCGACGTCCGTCGTCAGGGGGCCGAGCGTATAGAACGGAGCTTCATCGCAGATCTCCTGCTGAAGGTCGATGTTCTCCTTGATCTTGTGCATCGGGACGTGGCCCGGGCCTTCGATCATGGTCTGTACGTTCAAACGCTTGGCGATTCGGTTGAGTTCCCCGAGCGTGCGCAACTCCGCGAACTGCGCCTCGTCGTTGGCGTCCGCGATCGAGCCCGGCCGCAGGCCGTCGCCGAGTGAGTACGTGACGTCGTAGGCGGCGAGGATCTCGCAGAGTTCCTCGAAGTTTTCGTAGAGGAACGACTCCCTGTGGTGCGCCAGGCACCATGCCGCCATGATCGAGCCGCCGCGCGAGACGATGCCGGTCTTGCGGTTCGCGGTGAGCGGCACGTACGCCAGGCGCACTCCGGCGTGGACCGTCATGTAGTCCACGCCTTGCTCGGCCTGCTCGATGACCGTGTCCTTGTAGATCTCCCAGGTCAGCTCCTCGGCCCGGCCGTCGACCTTCTCCAGGGCCTGGTAGAGCGGCACTGTCCCGATGGGGACGGGGGAGTTGCGCAGCACCCACTCGCGCGTGGTGTGGATGTTGCGGCCGGTGGAGAGGTCCATGACCGTGTCGGCGCCCCATCGGGTCGCCCAGGTCATCTTGTCGACCTCCTCCTCGATGGAGGACGTCACCGCCGAGTTGCCGATGTTGGCGTTGACCTTCACCAGGAACCTCTTGCCGATGATCATCGGCTCGATCTCCGGGTGGTTGACGTTGGCGGGGAGTACGGCCCGGCCGGCTGCGATCTCCTCACGGACCACTTCCGGCGAGACGCTCTCCCGCACGGCCACGTACTCCATCTCGGGCGTGATCTCGCCCCTGCGCGCGTACGCGAGCTGTGTGACCGCGCTGCCGTCCCTCCCCCGGCGCGGCTGACGCGGCCGTCCGGGGAAGACGGCGTCCAGGTTGCGCAGACCACCGCGCGGCGAGGTGTGCTTGATTCCGTCGTCCTCGGGACGAACGGGACGGCCCGCGTACTCCTCGGTGTCGCCGCGGGCGATGATCCAGTTCTCCCGCAGCGGAGACAGCCCCCTGCGGACATCGGTGTCGACGAGCGGATCGGTGTACGGGCCCGAAGTGTCGTACAGCGTGACCGACTGCCCGTTGGTGAGGTGCACCTGACGAACCGGCACGCGCAGGTCGGGGCGCGAGCCCCCGAGGTACGCCTTGTGCCAGCCGATGGACTTCCCGACCTCCGTGGGCTCCTCCTGGGCGGAGTTCTGCGTGGAGGCAGGCGTGCGTGCGTCCTTGATGGTCATGAGACCTACTCCCTACGCCGGCATTACCCGGTAACAGGTTCGGCGGTCGACGCAGCGGCTTCCGTCTGTCGACGCTTCGTGGGGAACGTCACTCGGATTCGGTGACGTTCCCCGTGAAACATCGCTGGGACGGAGGTCAGCGCCCTCTCAGCCCGGTGCTCCGAGCTCCCGCGTGTACAAAGGTGACTCCACGCTAGCGTCAATTCGGGCGCGGTGAACAGAGGGCCCCCCACGTTCTTGCGATGATCGGCCGGTGACCACACCGCAGCATCCCCCGTTTCCGCCGCACGAGCCCCGCCCCGGACCGAGCGCCGAGGACCACAGTCGCCATGAAGCCGGGCACGCCCCCGTCGGCTCTCACGGCACGGGTGGTGGCAGACCTGACGTGAGCGACAGGCACGGTGCCGGAGACGGCGGTGGGCACGGTGCGGGTGGTGGGCACGGTGCCGGAGACGGCGGTTCCGGGGGACACGGGGGCGGGGGCGGGGGCGGGCACGGGCATGCGCACGCCCACGGGCACGGACCGGCGGCGCCCGTCTCCCGGCACCTGAGGAAGGTCATCGCCGCGGTCCTCATCCCGTTCGCCGCGGCGGTGCTGATCGGGCTCGCGGTGCTGTGGCCGGGCGGTGCCCCGCCGCACGAACGCACCGGGGTGGGATTCGACCGGCAGACGGAGAAGGGCACCGTCACCAAGGTGGTCGAGCTGAGCTGCCAGTCCGTCAACGCCTCGGGCGTCCCCCCCACCGGCGACACCTCCACCGCCGAGGGCTCCTCCGCGGTGCAACAGGCGAACGGCGACTGCAAGCGGGCGACGATCCGCGTCGACAGCGGCGACGACAAGGGCCGCACGTTCACCGAGATCGTGCAGCCGGACCAGTCACGGCAGTTGCGGCAGGGACAGAAGGTCGTGGTCGCCTACGAGCCCTCCGCGCCGGAGGACCTGCAGTACTCGGTGACCGACATCAACCGTCGGCTCCCGATGGCCCTGCTCGCCGGCATCTTCGCACTCGCCGTCGTGGTCGTCGGACGGCTGCGGGGCCTCATGGCCCTGGTCTCGCTGGCCATGAGCTTCCTGCTGCTGAACTTCTTCATCCTGCCCGCGATTCTGCAGGGATCGAACCCGCTGGCCGTGGCGGTGGTCGGGTCCAGCGCCATCATGCTGATCGCGCTGTATCTGTGCCACGGCCTGTCCGCACGCACTTCCGTGGCGGTACTCGGCACCCTGATCTCGTTGTTGCTGATCGGTGTTCTCGGGTCGTTGTTCATCGGCTGGGCCGCGCTGACCGGGAACACGGACGACAACACCGGTCTCATCCACGGCCTGTATCCGACGATCGACATGAGCGGCCTGCTGCTCGCCGGTGTCATCATCGGCTCGCTCGGTGTCCTCGACGACGTGACGGTCACCCAGACCTCGGCGGTCTGGGAACTGCACGAGGCCAACCCGATGATGGGCCGACGCGCGCTGTACCGCGCGGGCATCCGTATCGGACGAGACCACATCGCCTCGGTCGTCAACACGCTCGTCCTCGCCTACGCGGGTGCCGCGCTGCCGCTGCTGCTGCTGTTCTCGATCGCGCAGAGCGGTGTGGGGACGGTCGCCAACAGCGAGTTGGTCGCGGAGGAGATCGTTCGCACGCTGGTCGGCTCGATCGGCCTGGTGGCGTCCGTTCCGGTCACCACGGCCCTCGCGGCCCTCGTCGTGTCGGCCGATCGGCCGGGCAGTCGACCGGCCGACCGGCCGGCGGCACAGGCCTCCGGGGCGACGCCGGGTACGGGTGCGGCTCCCGTGCGCGGACGGGGCCGCCGTCGTAAGCGCTGACTCCTCGACGGCTGCCCTGGCGAAGCGTTACGCCAACGCTGTGGAGCTGCCGTAACGGTTCAGCCCGCGCTCTGCTCCTCCGCCAGGATGCGGTCCAGGGCCTCGTCGAGGTGGGCGTCGAAGTCGGCGAGCGCGCCCTCCTGCCCCAGTGGCACCAGCTTGTCGGTCCGGTCGAGGAACGCCACCAGAGGGGCCGCGGACGAACGGAACAACGCCTGGTCGATGCCGACCTGGAGCCGGATCAGCACCTCGGCCAGCGGCTCGGGATCGACCGGGGCGATACGCACGTCACCGTCGCCACACGGCCGTCCCACCCCGTCGACCAGCAACTCCCGGCCGAACGCCCAGGTCACCGGCGCGTCCCCGGGCAGATGGAAGGTCAGTCGCACGGCATAGGGATCACAGGTCTCGTAGCGCAGCTCCACGGGAATACGGAAAGAGAGCTCCTCGGACACGAGAAAGCTCATCATGACCTCTGCCTGTACGGACTCGCCCATCGCCTACCCCGTCATTCGCCGTCGACTGTCCGGGAATCAAACCTCTAACACTGATGGCATCTTGCTTAACGTACACACCAGATCACAAGGAGTGAGTTTTCAGATACTGATAGAGATCGCGAGTGACCCCAGAAGCCGTCCCACCTCGTACTGCAACCGGTCCGCCGCGGGCAGCAGCCGACCGGCCTGTTGGAGGGGCAGGGAAATGGCCATCGTCGCCGCCGTGGTGCCGACGGTGATCGGAATCGCCGCGCAGACCGTCCCCAGGGCGTACTCCTGGCGTTCGGTCACCGGCGTCATCCGCCGCATGCGTTCCAGTCGCTTCAGCAGACTGTGGCCGTCACGCACCGTGTACGGCGTGACCGGCTGCACCGGGTATCGGTCCAGGTGGTCGCGGCGGGCATCCTCGTCCAACTGGGACAGCAGGCACTGTCCGATGGCGTGCGCGTGCCCGGTCTCGCGGAAGTCCGCCCATTCCTCGACCGCCGGATTGCCCGGTGTGTCGGAGACGCACCTGATCTCGATCTCGCCGTCACGGTACATCGCGTAGTAGACGGGAACGCCGATCGTGTCGCGCATGTGTGCCAGCGCGTCGACCACCGTGCTGCGACGTTTCTGCTCGGCTCCGCTGCTGCTCAGCCGCTCGGCGGCCTCGCCGAGGAAGAACAGACCCTTCTCACGGCGCAGATATCCCTCGTGCACCAGGGTGCGCAGCAGGTGGTACGCCGTGGGCAGCGCCAGTCGCGCCTCACGGGCCAGTTGCTTGGCCGGGGCTCCGTACTCGTGCTCGGCGACGCACTCCAGAAGGCGCATCGCCCGCTGCACGGAGCCGATGAGGGTCACGGCCGGAGGGTCCGCGGAGGGAGTCCCGGCGGGTGTCCCAGGCGTCGAGTGGGGCTGCACGGGCAGTGCGTGCAGTGGAACGAATGCGGTGTCAGCCGTGGCCAAGGGGCACTCCCGGAACGCGAGGGGGCAGCCCGTGCGGGGAACACGGGTGGGGGTGTACACCACTCGCGGGGTCGCCCCCGCGTGGAGTCACCGGACTCTAATCGCCGGTCACCGCTCGCCGACGGCCCGTCCGGGAAACTTCCCTCGCGCGAGGGAACCGGCGATTCCTGTTACCGCCACCGGTTCCCCACGGCTCTCACCAGTCGCTGCGCGACGAAGAACTCGACATGAACTTGCGTACGACGTAGATCAGTCCGCCGACGAGTGCCACGAAGACCAGCAGCTTGAACAGCAGTCCGATCACGAAGCCGACCACACTGGCGATCAGCCCGCCGAACACGACCAGGGCGATGACCGGCACCGCGATCCACTTCACCCACCACGGCAGTCCCGTGAAGATCTCTCGCATCGCCCTCGTCCTTACCTCTCCGCCCGTTCGAGTGCCGGTTCCTCGGATGGCCCGGTATCCCGCTGGGAATCTTCTGTTGTCCTGCACTCGATGCTAGAGCCGCGAGGGCCCCGGCAGGGCCCTCGCATCCCTTGTCTCCCCCTGACCGATCCCCTAGGGAACCCCGGGGTCGCGGCTCAGCTCTCGGGCGGAGAGAACACCACCAGAACCCGCAGGTCCTCGCTGATGTGATGGAACTTGTGCGCGACCCCGGCCGGCACGTACACCACACTGCCGCGGGCGACCTGGGTCGTCTCCATGCCCACGGTGATCGCGGCCCGCCCGCTCACCACGAAGTACACCTCGTCCTGCCCGTGCGGCTGCTGGGGGTCGGCCGTACCCGCGTCGAGGGCGTACAGACCGACCGACATGTTCCGTTCGCGCAGGAACTGCAGGTAGGCACCGTCGTTGGCGGCACGCTCCGCCTCCAGTTCGTCCAGCCGGAATGCCTTCATCGCCTCGTCCGCCCCTGCCTCACCGTTCGTTTCCGATCGCGTCTGCCACGATCAGACACATGAAGAATTTCCTAGTCAAGACGATCGCCAACGCCGGCGCCCTCGCGGTCGCCGTGTGGCTGCTCGACAAGATCACCCTGACCGGGGGCGGCACCGGCGAGAAGACCGCCACCCTCATCGTCGTCGCCCTGGTGTTCGGCCTGGTGAACATGCTGGTCAAGCCGATCGTGCAGCTACTGACCTTCCCACTGTTCATCCTGACCCTCGGCCTGTTCACGCTGGTGGTCAACGCGCTGATGCTGTTGCTCACGTCATGGCTGGCCGACAAGCTCGACCTGAGCTTCCACGTCGACGGGTTCTGGACCGCCGTCCTGGGCGGCCTGATCATCTCGATCGTCTCCTGGGCACTCAACGCGTTCCTGCCCGACAAGGACTGATCCCGATGACCTACCGCGTCTGCTTCGTGTGCACGGGCAACATCTGCCGCTCTCCGATGGCCGAGGCCGTCTTCCACGCGCGCGTGGCGGACGCCGGGCTGGGCGGCCTGGTCGAGGCCGACAGCGCCGGCACCGACGGCTGGCACGAGGGCGAGGGCGCCGATCCCCGCACCGTGGCCGTCCTGGAGGAGAACGGCTACGGCGTCGCCCACACGGCCCGCCGGTTCCGGCCGTCCTGGTTCTCCCGCCTCGACCTCGTCATCGCCCTCGACACCGGCCACCTGCGGGCCCTGCGTCGCCTCGCGCCCACGGAGCAGGACTCGGCAAAAGTGCGGCTGCTGCGGTCCTACGACCCGGCCGCCGACCGTGGCGACCTGGACGTGCCCGACCCCTATTACGGGGGAGTCGACGGCTTCGGGGAATGCCTTGAGATGGTGGAGACGGCGAGCACCGGACTGCTCGCCGCGGTACGCGAGCAAGTGGAAGGACGGGCGGCATGAGCCACTCCGCTACGAACGACGAGGCCGGTACGGGCGCGGAGGGGGTCCCTGCCGACACCGGTGACGGCACACGCGCGGTACGGGCCGGACTGCCCGAGCCCGTCAAGCACGAACCGACGCTGCCCGGTCCCGTCTTCGCCGCCCACTTCCATCTGCCGGGCGAGCCGACCGGTCCGTACACCTACGGCCGCGACGAGAATCCGACCTGGACACTCCTCGAGCGCGCCATCGGTGAACTGGAGGCGCCCGGGCAGGACGACGTCGAGACACTCGTGTTCGCCTCCGGCATGGCAGCGATCTCCTCGGTGCTCTTCTCACAGTTGCGTGCCGGTGACGCGGCCGTCCTGCCCGACGACGGCTACCAGGCGCTGCCGCTGGTCCGGGCCCAGCTGGAGGCGTACGGCATCGAGGTACGCACCGCGCCGACCGGCGGGGACGCCCAGCTCGACGTGCTGGACGGAGCGAAGCTGCTGTGGATCGAGACGCCGTCGAACCCCGGGCTCGACGTGTGCGACGTCCGGCGGCTCGTGGAGGCGGCCCACGCGCGTGGCGCCCTGGTCGCCGTCGACAACACGCTCGCCACGCCTCTCGGACAGCGACCGCTGGAGCTCGGTGCTGACTTCTCGGTAGCCAGCGGGACCAAGCAGCTCACCGGCCACGGCGACGTCCTGCTGGGCTACGTGGCCGGCCGCGACGCCGGGGCAATGGCCGCCGTACGACGCTGGCGCAAGATCGTCGGTGCGATCCCCGGGCCCATGGAGGCCTGGCTCGCACACCGTTCGATCGCCACCCTCCAGCTGCGTGTGGACCGGCAGAACGCCACCGCGCTCAAGGTGGCCGAAACCCTCCGCACGCGGCCCGAGATCACCGGTCTGCGGTACCCGGGGCTGTCCGACGACCCCTCGCACACGATCGCCTCGCGGCAGATGCTGCGCTACGGGTGCGTCGTCTCCTTCACGCTGCCCACGCGCACGCGTGCCGATCGTTTTCTCGAAGCGCTGCGGCTCGTGGACGACGCGACCAGCTTCGGCGGGGTGCGGTCCACGGCCGAGCGGCGCGGACGCTGGGGCGGCGACGCGGTGCCGGAGGGCTTCGTCCGGCTCTCGGTCGGCGCGGAGGACCCGGGGGACCTGGTCGCTGACCTGCTGCGCGCACTGGAGGAATCGGCGGACTGACCGCCGTCGCACAGCCGCCGCGCCGTGTCCGGCCGCATACGACGGGCGGTCCGAGCCTCCCCCCTCGTGGCTCGGACCGCCCTCCGGTTCCGCGCGCGAAGAACCGCGCGATTAAGGCTAGTTGACTCGGTGTCAGTGTCCAATCACAGTAGCGACAGCGACCTATCGACATATTTATAGTTGGGCGCGGCCGGGGGGCTGGAGGGAAACAGAAGAGGGAGAGGGTTTCTCGTGGACCTGGCCTTGCTGCGCACTTTCGTGACCGTGCACCGGGCCGGTTCCTTCACCCGCGCGGCGGCCCTGCTCGGCCTCTCCCAGCCGGCCGTCACCTCGCAGATCCGCACCCTGGAACGGCAGCTCGGACGCCCCCTGTTTCTGCGGCAGGCCCGCGGCGTCACCCCGACGACCATCGGCGACGAACTCGCCCACAAGGCCGCCCCGCACCTCGACGCCCTGGTGGAGATCGCCGAAACCGGGGTGGACGACGACTCCCTGCTGAGGACCCTGCATCTGGCCGGTCCTCCCGAGTTCACCGCCGAGCGGGCACTTCCCGTACTCACGGAGCTCACCGGCGAGGACGGGCAGGGTTTCGCCCTGCGCGCTTCGTTCGGCAACGCCGAGGAGACTCTCGAGGGACTGGCCGCCGGACATCACGATCTGGCCATCGGCACGGCCCGGCCGCGCGGCGCGCTGCTCACGGCGACTCCGCTCTGCGACGAGGAGCACGTCCTGGTCGCCGCGCCACGCTGGGCGGAGCCCATCGGCGCCGAAAAGGTCCGCCTGGCCCCCGCGCCCGCTCTGGAACACATTCCCGTGGTCGAGGTGCACGAGTCGCTGCCCTTTGTCGCCCGCTACTGGGCGTCCGTCTTCGACACCCGCCCGGCCGCCCCTGGCACGGTCATCGCCCCCGATCTGCGTGCGGTGCTCGCCTGTACGGTCGCGGGGGCCGGGCTCGCCGTACTGCCCCGCTATCTGTGCGCCGATGCACTGGAGCGCGGCGCCGTCGTCGCCCTGCACGAGCCTGCGGTGCCGCCGCTGCGGACCTACTTCCTGGTAGTGCGGACCGGCACGTTGGCGATGCCGCACATTGCCCGCGCCCATGAGGGGCTGCTGCGCGCGGCCGCCGACTGGAACTGAGCCGGCGGGCTCGCACGGTGAGCACCTGCGATGTTTCACGTGGAACCAACCGGGCCACATTTTCCCCATGACCGTCCGACCCGTGGTCAAGCGCACCGCCCGCGCCGTCCTCCTGGACGGCGACCACCTCATCCTGATCAAGCGCACCAAGCCCGGCGTCGACCCGTACTGGGTCACTCCCGGAGGAGGAGTGGAACCGGGCGACAACACCGTCGTGGACGCCCTCCACCGCGAGGTGTACGAGGAACTCGGAGCCAAGATCTCTGACGTGGTCCCGTGTTTCGTGGACACCGTGGAGCACATCGGCGAGGACGAGGGCGCGACCGGCGTGAAGGTGCAGCACTTCTTCGTCTGTCACCTGGAGTCCATGGATCCGGCCCTGCGCCACGGCCCCGAGGTCGACGAGCCCGCGGGTGAGTACGAGATCGTCCGGGTGCCGTTCACCCGGGTCGGGATTGCCTCCGTCCACCTCGTCCCGCTGTCACTGCGGCACTATCTGGACGGCAACATCGAAGGTGTGCGTGCCATGCACGCCCCCGACCTCGGCTGACACCGGCGGCAGAGGCTACCGACCGGTACGGCGTCCGGCGGACGACGGGCTACTGTGCGATCGGCCACAACATGGCCAAAGCTCGCGTGTTCCACCGGAAAGTGGTGGACGCGGACGGCCGTTGTCGGACAGCCTGACCTGCGTGCCGACACCTTCCCTCGCCTCTCTGCCGATCCGACGTCTGACGCTCCGCGATCTCAGCGCCTGCGCCGACCTGTCCGAGGACCGGGGGTGGCCGCGCGAGGAGCACAAGTGGGGATTCCTCCTCACAGCAGGGAAGGGATATGGCATCGACGACCCGGGGGGCGGTCTCGTCAGCGCCTGCACCGTCACCGAGTACGGGCCGCCCGAACGTCCCTCCCTCGCCGCCATCGGCATGGTCCTGGTCGCCGAGCGGCATGCCCGCCAGGGCGTCGGACGTCGGCTGATGCGTCACGTCGTCTCCGCGCTGGGACCCATCCCCCTGACTCTGCACGCGACTCCGTATGGCCGGCCGCTCTACGAGGAGCTCGGCTTCAAGGCCACCGGCAGGGCGGAGATGGTACGCGGGCGTTTCACTTCGGGCGGCCCCGAGCCCCGGGTCGCCACGCGCGCGGCCACGGCCGAGGACCTCACCGCGATCCTCCGGCTCGACGAGGAGGTGTTCGGCGCCGACCGCACCCACATCATCACGCGGCTGCCGGCCTTCTCCGACCAGCTGCGCGTCGCCGAGGAGCACGGCCGACTCATCGGGTACGCCGCGGCCTGGCCCAATATGGACACTCACGTCGTGGGCCCTCTGATCGCCCGCGACACCGATACGGCCAAGGCACTCATCGGCTCCCTCGCCGCCCGCACCGACCGCCCGCTGCGCACGGACATCGACGTACGGCACGAGGAGTTGCTGTCCTGGGCCAAGGCACACGGCCTCGCCTTCATCGCGCCCAACGTGGTCATGACGTACGGGATCGCCGAGCTGCCCGGAGACTGGAACCGGCGGTTCGCACCGCTGACGGTGGCGGCGGGCTGACCTGGCGGCCGACTGCCTCTCCTGACCCAACGACGCCGGGGTGGACCTCAAGCTCTTGACCGAGGCGTTCCCCTCCCATGACGCCGCCCTAACGCCGTGTTCCCGCCTGCCGCCTCTGCGTAGGGTGCGGTCATGGGAGATCTTGAAATACGCGCCACCACCGAGGACGACATCCCAGCGGTCGTCGCGATGCTCGCCGACGACCCCCTGGGCGCCCAACGGGAGTCACCGGACGACCTGAACCCCTACCTGGCCGCGTTCGAACGGCTCCGCGCCGATCCGAACCAGCACCTCGTCGTCGCTGTCCGCGACGACCGCGTCGTCGGCACCCTTCAGCTGACGATCGTCCCCGGTCTGTCCCGGCGCGGCGCCACCCGGTCGATCATCGAAGGTGTCCGCGTCCACACCGCCGAACGCGGCAGCGGACTGGGGACCCAGCTCATCGAGTGGGCGGTCGACGAGTCCCGTCGGCAGGGATGCCACCTGGTACAGCTCACCTCCGACAAGACCCGTACGGACGCCCACCGCTTCTACGAGCGCCTCGGGTTCTCCGCCTCACACACGGGCTTCAAGCTCCAGCTCTGAGCGAACGCTCCGCCTGCGCGTCCCTCCGCGTGTCCTGTTTCACGTGAAACAGGACACCGCACCCACGATTGCGGTCGAGATTCCTAACCGATCCCTCGCCACCCCGCCGGGTCCACTCCTCCCGGCACAGGGGCCCCCTCGTCGTACGGCTGACGCGTGAACACGAACGACCCGAGGTCCAGGTGGCTCACGGATCCGTCCGGGCGACGGACGGCTCGCAGGGACTCCCCGGCGTAGTAGCCCTCGAGCCCCATCCACGTACCGTCGTCGGTTGCCTGGAAGCGTGAACGGCGGCCGTAGCCCGACAGCGGCTCCAGCGAGACTCCCCCACCGGGCGCCAGCCGCAGGGCGAAGACCTGTGTCCCCCAGTACCACTGCCCGGCCAACTCCAGCACAGCCCTGTCGACATCCGGCAGAGGACGCCACGGTTCGGGGATCCGGGGCTCCGCCTCTGCGACGATGCGCACGAGATCGGCACCGACCCCGGCCGGCAGCGGCCCGGACGTGCAGTTGGTCAGTACCACCGCGGCAACGTCGTCCTCCACGCTGATGGTGAGGTTCGCCTGGAACCCCGGCAGGGAGCCGGAGTGCCCCACGAGCAGCCGCCCGTCCCAACGCTGGATCTGCAGACCGAAGCCGTACGCGGCGCCGTCCACGACATCCGCGGCCCCAGGCGGCGCCGCGGGCTCCCGCATCTCCCGCACGGTCTCCGCGCTCAGCACCCTGTCGTCCCCCTTCGTCAGGAAGGCGGCGAACCGTGCCAGGTCCGCGGTGGTGGACCAGAGCTGCCCGGCGGGGGCCATCCGCCCGAGGTCTTCGGCGGGCTCGGCCAGCATCACATCGGCCCACGGATGTACCGCCCAGCCACCGGCGTGAGGCGTCAGCGGACGCCCGGTCGTACGGTCCAGACCCAGCGGCTCCAGCACCTCCCGCCGCAGGACCTCCTCCCACGGAGCACCCCGCAACTCCTCGACCAGCGCGCCGAGCAGGGTATAGCCGGGGTTCGAGTAGTGGTGCCGACGGCCCGCCGGGTGCAGGAGCGGCTGCTTGCCCAGCACATCGGCGAGTTCGGGCCGCAGAGAACCCGGCGTGCGCTCCCACCACGGCCCGGGTGACTCTGCGGCCAGCCCGCCCGAGTGCGCCAGCAGTTCGGCGATCGTGGCCTCGCCCGCTCCGGTACCCGGCAGGTGTTTCTCCAGCGGATCCCCGAGGTCGAGCACCCCCTCGTCACGCAGCCGCAGAACGAGAACAGCGGTGAACGTCTTGGTGATCGAGCCGATCCGGTACTGCACGTTCTCGTCCGGGCCGTGTCCCTCGACCGAGGTCCGGGCTCCGTGCCACACGGCGCGCCCGTCCCGGACGACAGCGGCGACGAGCGACGGGGTGCGCCCTTCGGTCTGTGCCACGGCGATCCGGTGCAGCAGCGCCCGGCGGGTGGCGGGCAGCAATTCTTCCTGTTGTGTCGTCATATCCCCACTCCATCGGCCCGGGCCCCCCGAGTCGAGCCGATTTCCCGCGCGGGGGTCAGGTCTGCGCCATGTCCACGAAACGCGAGTAGTGGCCCTGGAAGGCGACGGTGATCGTCGCCGTCGGACCGTTACGGTGCTTGGCCACGATCAGGTCGGCCTCGCCGGCGCGCGGGGACTCCTTCTCGTAGGCGTCCTCGCGGTGCAGCAGGATGACCATGTCGGCGTCCTGCTCGATCGAACCGGACTCACGCAGGTCGGAGACCATCGGCTTCTTGTCGGTGCGCTGCTCGGGGCCGCGGTTCAGCTGAGAGAGCGCGATGACCGGCAGTTCCAGCTCCTTGGCGAGGAGCTTGAGGTTACGGGACATGTCCGACACCTCCTGCTGACGGCTCTCCGCGCGCTTGGAACCGCCGGACTGCATCAGCTGCAGGTAGTCGATGATGACCAGCTTGAGGTCGTTGCGCTGCTTGAGACGACGGCACTTGGCGCGGATCTCCATCATCGACAGGTTCGGCGAGTCGTCGATGTACAGCGGAGCCGCCGAGACATCCGGCATCCGGCGGGCCAGACGGGTCCAGTCGTCGTCCGTCATCGTGCCGGACCGCATGTGGTGCAACGCGACGCGGGCCTCGGCGGACAGCAGACGCATCGCGATCTCGTTGCGCCCCATCTCGAGCGAGAAGATCACGCTCGGCAGGTTGTTCTTGATCGAAGCGGCCCGAGCGAAGTCCAGAGCGAGGGTCGACTTACCCATGGCGGGACGCGCCGCGATGACGATCATCTGTCCGGGGTGCAGGCCGTTGGTCAGCGAGTCGAAGTCCGTGAACCCCGTCGGCACACCGGTCATCTCGCCGCTGCGGGACCCGATCGCCTCGATCTCGTCGAGTGCGCCCTCCATGATGTCGCCGAGCGGCAGGTAGTCCTCGCTGGTGCGCTGCTCGGTGACGGCGTAGATCTCGGCCTGGGCACGGTTGACGATCTCGTCGACGTCGTCGTCGGCCGCGTATCCCATCTGTGTGATCCGGGTGCCGGCCTCCACCAGGCGGCGCAGGACGGCACGCTCGTGCACGATCTCCGCGTAGTACGCGGCGTTCGCTGCCGTAGGCACGGTCTGGACGAGAGTGTGCAGATACGAGGCCCCGCCGACCTTGTTGATCTCACCGCGCTTGGTGAGCTCGGCGGCGATCGTGATGGGGTCGGCCGGCTCGCCCTTGGCGTAGATGTCGAGGATGGCCTGGTAGACCGTCTCGTGGGCCGGCTTGTAGAAGTCGTGGCCCTTGAGGATCTCGACGACGTCGGCGATGGCGTCCTTGGACAGAAGCATGCCGCCGAGGACGGACTGCTCGGCATCCAGGTCCTGCGGTGGCACCCGCTCGAACGACGGTCCGCCGCCGTCCCACGCGGCGTGGTCCGGACCGCGCTCGTGTTGATCGTCGCGGCTGCGGCCTCCGTCACCGCGGCGGCGGGAAGCAGGCAGACGATCACTGGGACCGCTGTCGGCCCACGGGTCGTCCAAGGGCTCGGAAATGCTCACCGAGCCACCTCCTCACGTCCGCCGAGCGGACCTCGCCGTGCCCTCATTTCTACGGCACGGCACTGACAAATAGGACGCCCAACTCCGGTTCTGACGCGTCGGTTTTGTGTTGGTTCACAAGCCGGCGGACGGAGCATGCGCCGGACCACCGTAGGCCTGCCGGCACCGTCAGCCAATCTGGTTATCCACAGGCCATGTGGACGACTGGCCAGATGCTGTGGAGAACTCGTCCAAACCTGTGCACGACTCGGTGGACAGCCCTGTGAACAAGCCCTCGACCTCACCTGGAAACCCATCCTGAGCTGCACCTTTGCCATCCACCCCCTGTGCAGGAGAAAAACTTTCCCACTTGGATCAAGATCGCTTCTCACCGTGCTCGGAAGCACACGCGGCGAGACGGCACGTAAGGGTCAGGAAAGCTTTGCATCTCTTACCTGTGGACGATTAGATTGGTGCTCATGACACAGGCCCCCGCGCGCTCCCGTACCGCACGGCGCCGGCATGACCGAGAGATCGTCGCGCTCGCCGTTCCGGCCTTCGGCGCGCTCGTCGCCGAGCCCCTCTTCGTCATGGCCGACAGCGCGATCGTCGGCCATCTCGGCACCGCGCAGCTCGCCGGACTCGGCATCGCCTCGGCGCTGCTCACCACAGCCGTCAGCGTCTTCGTCTTCCTCGCCTACGCCACCACGGCGGCCGTCTCTCGGCGCGTCGGTGCGGGCGACCTGCCATCCGCGATCCGCCAGGGCATGGACGGAATCTGGCTGGCGTTGCTGCTGGGCGCCGCCGTCATCGCCGTCGTACTTCCCACGGCGCCATCCCTGGTGGCACTTTTCGGCGCCTCGGACACCGCGGCCCCGTACGCCGTCACGTATCTGCGGATCTCCGCCCTCGGCATCCCCGCCATGCTCGTCGTGCTGGCCTCGACCGGTGTCCTGCGAGGACTGCAGAACACCCGCACCCCCCTCTACGTCGCCATCGCCGGCTTCGTCGCCAACGCCGTCCTCAACGTCGTACTCGTCTACGGCGCCGGCCTCGGCATCGCGGGGTCCGCCTGGGGCACCGTCATCGCCCAGTGCGGTATGGCCGCGGTGTACCTGTGGGTGGTGGTCCGCGGGGCACACCGGCACGGCGCCTCGCTGCGTCCCGACATCGCCGGTATCCGGGCGTCTGCCCAGGCCGGGGTGCCGCTGCTGGTACGTACCCTCTCGCTGCGTGCGATTCTGATGATCGCAACGGCCGTGGCGGCCCGCCTCGGTGACGCCGACATCGCGGCCCATCAGATCATCCTGTCGCTGTGGAGTCTGCTCGCCTTCGCCCTCGATGCCATCGCCATCGCGGGGCAGGCCATCATCGGCCGCTATCTCGGAGCCGGCGACGCCCAGGGAGCCCGGGACGCCTGCCGCAGGATGGTGGAGTGGGGCGTCGCGGTCGGGGTCGTACTCGGTCTGCTTGTGGTGCTGTCACGTCCGGCGTTCCTGCCCCTGTTCACCGGCGACTCCGCGGTGAAGGACACCGCCCTCCCCGCCCTTGTGATCGTGGCCGTCTCGCAGCCGATCTGCGGAGTGGTCTACGTCCTGGACGGCGTGCTCATGGGTGCGGGCGACGGCCCGTATCTCGCCTGGGCGATGCTGCTCACCCTGGCGGTCTACACCCCCGTGGCGCTTCTCGTTCCGACGTTCGGCGGTGGGCTCACCGCGCTGTGGGCGGCCATGACGCTGATGATGGCCATGCGCCTGGTGACCTTGTGGCTGCGCACGCGATCGAGTCGCTGGATCGTCACGGGCGCGACGCGCTGACCGTTTCACGTGAAACACGATGTTTCACGTGAAACCCGCCCACGAAGATGGGGCCGCATCCCCCCACTGGGAGATGCGGCCCCATCTCATCGCTTCAGCGAGAGCAGAGCTCAGGCTGCGACGACCTCGATGCTGACCTTGGCGGCCACCTCGGGGTGCAGACGCACAGACGTCTCGTGGGCGCCCAGCGTCTTGATGGGCGAGCCCAGCTCGATGCGACGCTTGTCGACCTCGGGACCACCAGCGGCCTTGATCGCCGAGGCGACGTCGGCCGGGGTGACGGAGCCGAAGAGACGGCCGGCCTCGCCGGAGCGAACGGCCAGACGGACCTTCACGCCCTCGAGCTGGCCCTTCACCTGGTTGGCCTGCTCGATGGTCTGGATCTCGTGGATCTTGCGAGCACGACGGATCTGCTCGACGTCCTTCTCGCCACCCTTGGTCCAGCGGATAGCGAACTTCCGCGGGATCAGGTAGTTGCGAGCGTAACCGTCCTTGACGTCGACGACGTCGCCCGCGGCACCGAGGCCGGAGACCTCGTGGGTGAGGATGATCTTCATGTTTCGGTCACCCTTCCCTTATCGCGCGGTGGAGGTGTAGGGCAGCAGTGCCATCTCACGGCTGTTCTTCACGGCCGTGGCGACGTCACGCTGGTGCTGAGTGCAGTTGCCGGTCACGCGGCGGGCACGGATCTTGCCACGGTCGGAAATGAACTTCCGCAGCATGTTCGTGTCCTTGTAGTCCACGTACGTGACCTTGTCCTTGCAGAATGCGCAGACCTTCTTCTTCGGCTTGCGCACAGGCGGCTTAGCCATGATGTTTCTCCTGTGTGATCAAGAAGTGTGAGTAGAGCCCGCCTAGAAGGGGGGCTCGTCCGAGTAGCCGCCACCGCCGCCGGAGCCACCGCCCCAGCCGCTGCCACCCTGGCCGCCACCGCCCTGCTGGCCACCGGCGGGAGCGCCGGTCGCCCAGGGGTCGTCGGCCGGAGCGCCGCCGCCCTGCTGGCCACCGCCGGGGCCGCCGCCCCAGCCGCTGCCACCCTGGCCGCCGCCACCGCCACCGCCGTAACCGCCCTGGCCACCGCGGCCCGAGGTCTTGGTGACCTTGGCCGTGGCGCTGCGCAGGCTGGCGCCGACCTCGTCGACGTCCAGCTCGTAGACCGTGCGCTTGACGCCCTCACGGTCCTCGTAGGACCGCTGCTTCAGCCGGCCCTGCACGATGACGCGCATGCCTCGCTGGAGCGACTCGGCGACGTTCTCCGCCGCCTGACGCCAGACCGAGCAGGTGAGGAAGAGGCTTTCGCCGTCCTTCCACTCGTTCGTCTGACGGTCGAAGGTGCGGGGGGTCGACGCGACACGGAACTTCGCGACGGCCGCACCGGACGGGGTGAAGCGCAGCTCGGGGTCGTCGACAAGATTGCCGATGACCGTGATGACGGTCTCGCCTGCCATGGGGGAACCTCTCGGCGGGTTTGCTGCTGGCTGCTTGTGCTGCTACTCGAATCCCGGGATCGGCTGAGCGGAAGGGCTCAGTGCATCTCGGGACGGAGGACCTTGGTCCGGAGGACCGACTCGTTCAGGTTCATCTGCCGGTCGAGCTCCTTGACGACCGCAGGCTCGGCCTGCAGGTCGATGACCGAGTAGATGCCCTCGGGCTTCTTCTTGATCTCGTACGAGAGACGACGACGGCCCCAGGTGTCGACCTTCTCGACCTTTCCGCCGCCGTCACGGACGACAGAGAGGAAGTTCTCGATCAGCGGGGAGACAGCACGCTCCTCGAGATCGGGGTCGAGGATGACCATCACCTCGTAGTGACGCATGTGGAACCCACCTCCTTTGGACTCAGCGGCCACGGTCGTTCCGTGGCAGGAGGGTTGCGATGCGTTGGCACCGGTATCAACGAGTAAACCAGGACCCACTGACAATCGGGCCTCCTCCGAGGAGGTGGCCCGGCCCGTGGCCGGCAGGAGACACCAGTGCAGAAGATACAGAGTACCCGGCCACCGGCCTGCGGTTGAAATCCGGCTGCGAGGGGACACAATCGGTACTCAGCGGATGTGAAGGGCGAAGACGCCCTGCCTTTGGCAGGAGGTTCCCCATGGCACAGATCATGCGACCCGCCAAGCCCCGGACCGGGCTGCTGGCCACCGACGGCAAACCCCACCCCCTCCAGGACACGCTGCTCGCCGTGACCCTGGTGCTCGCGGTCCTCGCCCTCGCCACCGCGAGCTTCCGAGGGCTCCACATCGTGACCTCCTGGGCCGGGCTGCTCGGGGTCCTGACCGGCGGATACGGCCAGCTCATCTCGGCGACGACGCGTGAGCGCTTCGGCCTGGTGCTGGGCCTCGGAGCCTCGGCGTTCGGTCTGTACTTCGGCATCTACCACGGCGGCTTCTTCGGCTGAGACCAGGAGCCGGGCCCCCGCCACCCGCCCACCGGCCAGCCCTTCCGCCCGCCTTACACCCGTACGCCGGACGGGGCGCTCACAGGGCGCAGTAGGCTTCGCGCGAGAGCCGGAGCCCCTGTACCCATGGGGACACACCAGCCCGAGGAGCGCCCCGAATGAGCCTGACCCTGAGGACCATCAGTCGCGAGCAGCATCTGGCCTACATCCAGAGCCTGCCGGCGGCGAGTCACATGCAGGTCCCGGCATGGGCAGACGTGAAGGCGGAATGGCGTTCGGAGAACCTCGGCTGGTTCGACGACCGGACCGGTGAGCTGGTCGGCGCGGGCCTGGTCCTGTACCGGCAGCTGCCCAAGATCAAGCGCTACCTCGCCTACCTCCCCGAGGGCCCGGTCATCAACTGGTTCGCGCCGAACCTGCAGGACTGGATGGAGCCCATGCTGGCGCACCTCAAGCAGCAGGGCGCCTTCTCGGTGAAGATGGGCCCGCCGGTGATCATCCGCCGCTGGGACGCCACGTCCATCAAGAAGGGCATCCAGGACCCCGACGTCAAGCGTCTGCGCGACATAGAGGCCGACCACATCGAGCCGCGCGCCTTCGAGGTGGCCGACAAGCTGCGCCGCATGGGCTGGCAGCAGGGCGAGGACGGCGGCGCCGGCTTCGGTGACGTGCAGCCCCGCTACGTCTTCCAGGTGCCGCTGGCCAACCGCTCCCTGGAAGAGGTCCACAAGAACTTCAACCAGCTGTGGCGCCGCAACATCAAGAAGGCCGAGAAGGCCGGCGTCGAGGTGGTCCAGGGCGGCTACTACGACCTCGAGGAGTGGCAGCGCCTGTACGAGATCACGGCCGTGCGCGACCGCTTCCGGCCGCGCCCGCTGTCGTACTTCCAGCGCATGTGGGCGGCCCTCAACAACGAGGACCCCAACCGCATGCGGCTGTACTTCGCCCGGCACAACGGGGTGAACCTGTCGGCGGCGACCATGCTGGTCGTCGGCGGGCACGTCTGGTACTCCTACGGCGCCTCCGACAACATCGGCCGTGAGGTCCGGCCCTCGAACGCGATGCAGTGGGCCATGCTGCGCGACTCCTACGCCCTGGGCGCCACCGTCTACGACCTGCGCGGCATCTCCGACTCCCTGGACGAGAGCGACCACCTCTTCGGCCTGATCCAGTTCAAGGTCGGCACGGGCGGGCAGGCGGCCGAGTACCTCGGCGAGTGGGACTTCCCCCTGAACAAGCTGCTCCACAAGGCACTCGACATCTACATGTCGCGTCGCTGATCCCCCTGCCCGACGCTCCCGGCTCCAGTAGCGTCGGTGACAGCGTCCACAGCTCCACCCACGCTTCCCCTCGATACACCGCAGCACATCGCAGCACATCGCAGCCACGAGAAAGGTCCCAGGTCCGGCCATGGCGCTCACGCTCTACGTCGACACCGCGCGCTGGCGGGCGCACCACAAGCACGTGCAGGAGCAGTTCCCCGGGCTGGTCCCGGTCTGCAAGGGCAACGGTTACGGTTTCGGGCACGAGCGGCTGGCGGAGGAGGCCACGCGCATGGGCTCGGACGTACTGGCCGTCGGCACGACGTACGAGGCCGCCCGGATCAAGGACTTCTTCGGTGGTGACCTGCTGGTCCTGACGCCGTACCGGCGTGGCGAGGAGCCCGTTCCGCTGCCCGACCGGGTCGTGCGCTCGGTGTCGTCCATCGACGGCGTGTACGGCCTCGTGGGCGCGCGCGTGGTCATCGAGGTGATGTCCTCGATGAAGCGGCACGGCATCAGCGAGCAGGACCTGCCGCAGCTTCACGCCGCCATAGAGAACGTCCGGCTGGAGGGCTTCGCCATCCACCTGCCGCTGGACCGTACCGACGGCTCGGACGCCGTCGAGGAGGTCATCGGCTGGATGGACCGGCTGCGCGCGGCCCGGCTGCCGCTGCACACGATGTTCGTCAGCCACCTCAAGGCGGACGAGCTGGCCCGGCTCCAGCAGCAGTTCCCGCAGACCCGGTTCCGCGCCCGGATCGGAACCCGGCTGTGGCTGGGGGACCACGAGGCCACGGAGTACCGCGGTGCGGTCCTGGACGTCACGCGCGTCGTCAAGGGCGAGCGTTTCGGCTACCGGCAGCAGAGGGCTGCCTCGGACGGCTTCCTGGTGGTCGTGGCTGGCGGTACGTCGCACGGGGTGGGCCTGGAGGCCCCGAAGGCGCTGCACGGCGTCATGCCGCGCGCCAAGGGTGTCGCCCGGGCCGGCCTCGCCACGGTCAACCGCAATCTCGCGCCTTTCGTCTGGGGTGGCAAGCAGCGCTGGTTCGCGGAGCCGCCGCACATGCAGGTGTCGATCCTGTTCGTGCCCTCGGACGCGCCGGAGCCGCAGGTCGGTGACGAGCTGGTGGCCCACCTGCGGCACACCACCACGCAGTTCGACCGGATCCTCGACCGCTAGCTCGACCGCTGAAAAAGGCCGTACACGGTCCTCCGTGTACGGCCTTTCCGTGCGTTCGCTCAGAGTGAACGACCTGTCTGTCTCCCGCCCCATCTCACCCGTGGCCCCTCGAAGTGGGCTGCGGGCTGCTCGGTATGAGCTGCGGGCCCCAGGGCGAAGACGTCCTCCGCACCGTCGAGCACACCACCCGACGGGTCGTCGTCCCCCTTCCTCCGGACCGGGTCCCGGTCCGGCATCAGGATGTCCCGCACGACCATGACGCACAGGAAGAGCGTTCCCAGCAGGTGCACGCCGATGGCCCAGTGGTAGCCGTCCGTCGGCAAGCCCTTGTGGGCGTCGCCGCTGGTCGTGTAGGCGAGGTACATCCAGATGCCCAGGAAGTAGGCCACCTCGCACGCCTGCCAGATCAGGAAGTCGCGCCACTTCGGCCGCGCCAGCGCGGCCAGCGGGATCAGCCACAGCACGTACTGCGGTGAGTAGACCTTGTTGGTGAGGATGAAGGCCGCGACGATCAGGAAGGCGAGCTGGGCGAACCGGGGACGCCGCGGGGCGGTCAGCGTGAGCGCCGCGACGGCGCCACAACACAGCAGCATCAGGAGCGTGGCGAGCGTGTTGACCGTCTCCGTGCTTGGCGGGTTGTCGGTGTTCTGGACCAGGATCAGCCAGAAGGAGCCGAAGTCGACGCCGCGTTCCTGGCTGAACGTGTAGAACTTCGACCATCCGTCGAAGGCGAAGAGCATCACCGGCAGGTTCACCACGAGCCAGGCGACGACCGCGCCCCCCAGTGCCTTTCCGAACTCCCGCCATTTACCCGCCCGCCAGCACAGCATGAGCAACGGGCCGAGGATCAGGAAGGGGTAGAGCTTCGCGGCCGTGGCCAGCCCCAGGAGAACACCGAAGGCCAGCGAACGCCCTCGCGACCACATCAGGATCGCGGCGGAGGTGAGAGCGACCGCCAGCAGGTCCCAGTTGACGGTCGCGGTCAGCGCGAAGGCGGGCGCGAGGGCGACCAGCAGGCCGTCCCAGGGGCGCCGGGTGTGCGTACGGGTCACGCAGACTGCGATGACGGCCGCGCACACCATGAGCAGCCCGGCGTTGACCATCCAGTACCACTGCTCCTGGTGCTGGATGGTGCCGCTGCCCGGTGTGAGCCAGGAGGCGACCTCCATGAAGACACCGGTCAGCACCGGGTATTCGAGGTACTCCATGTCGCCGGGGAGCTTGTCGAAGTACGGCACGAGCCCGTCGACGAACCCACGCCCCTGGTAGAGATGCGGGATGTCCGAGTAGCACGCGTGCGTGTACTGGGAGCTGGCACCGAAGAACCAGGCACCGTTGTAACAGGGCGCCTTCTGGACCAGTCCGAGGGCGAACATGCCGATCGCCACGAGTGCGATCACCCGCACGGGCGTCCACCAGGACGTCCCGAGCAGGGCACGCCGGCCGAGAGGACCGCCGATCAGCTCGCTGCCGGCCGCGGCGACCGTGTCCTCCCTGGTCGGCCGCACCGGGTCCGGCTCGTGCACGCTCGCTGGCGTCGATTCTGCACTGGGCATGGGGCACATCCTGCCGTACGCACCTGGGAATACACCGGGGCCGCCGCACCCTCGTGGATGCGGCGGCCCCGGTTTCACGTGAAACTTACGGGCGTTTCACGTGAAACGCCCATGCCGGTCGTTCCGACGGCTAGCCGTTCTGGCCCCAGATCGTGTTTCCCTGGCTGTTGCCGTTGCCATTGCCGTTGCCATTGCCGTCGCCGTCTCCCTCCGTCTCACTGCTCGACGGGGACGGTGACCCACTTCCCTCCGAGCCGCCCGCGTCATTGCCGCCGTTGTCATTACCGCCGTCGTTCCCGTCGTCGCAGTTCCATTCCCACATACCGCACGACGGACTCGGTGCGGTCGGCGAGGGACTGGTCTCCGACTTGCTGGGCGACGGGCTCGGCGACGGACTCGCCTCCTCCGTCTCGGAGGTGGAAGGCGAGGGCGAGGGGGAGGGACTGGGCGGCGGTGTGTCGTTGACGACCTCGCCGATGGGCTCCGGCTTCGGGAACTTCTCCGCCTTCGTGCCCTTCAGCGCGTCCTCCATGTAGTCCTTCCAGATCTCGGACGGGAACGACGCACCATGGATCTTCTTCTGGCCGCCCGTTCCGTACATCTCCAGGAAGGTCCGCTCCTTGACGGACTCGTCGTCCGGATAGCGGAACATGCTGATCGCGGTCGACAGCTGCGGGGTGTAGCCGACGAACCAGGCGGACTTGTTGCCGTCCGTGGTACCGGTCTTGCCCGCCACCTCGCGGCCGGGCAGCTGGGCAGCGCTACCCGTACCCTCCTCGACGACGGTTTTCAGAATGTCCGTGACGTTGTCCGCGACCTGAGCCGTGAACACCCGCTCGGACTTGACCGTGTGCGTGTAGATCGTGCCGCTCTTGTTCGTCACCTTGGTCACGGAGTAGGGCTCGCTCTGCTTGCCACTGGCCGCGAAGGTGGCGTACGCGTCCGCCATACGGATGGCACTCGGGGACGAGACGCCGATGGAGAACGACGGGTAGCCGGCGCCCGCCAGGCTGCCCTCGAGGAGGCCCGCGTCGATGGCGGCCTCCTTCACCTTGTCCAGACCGACGTCCATGCCGAGCTGCACGAAGGCGGAGTTCGACGACTGCCGCATCGCCTCACGGATGTCGATCTTGTAGTCCGGCGGGTCGCCGAGCGACTCCTTGCCGTCATTCTCCTGCAGCCACTGCTCGCCCTTCTCGTTCTTCCAGATCGTCCCGTCGTATTCCTTGATCTTGAGGTCGTTCTTGCCGCTGTAGAGGCTCTTCGGGGAGACGACCGTGCGCTCGTCCTGGGACTGCTCCGGACCGAGGTCGGGATCGCGCACGCCCCAGTTCATCGCCGCGGCGAGTACGAACGGCTTGAACGTCGAACCGACCTGGGCACCGGTCACGTCGGCGTTGTTGGTGAAGTGCTTGGTAGCGTCCTCGCCGCCGTACACGGCCTTGATGGCACCGGTCTCGGGATCCACCGACGCCCCGCCGAACTGGACGTGCGTGTCCTTGTCGGGACGCTTCTTGGGGTCGATGTTCTCCTTGTAGACCTTCTGCACCGCAGCCTCAAGGTCATCGACCTTCTTCTTCTCGAAGGTCGTGTAGATCGAGTAGCCGCCCCTCTCCAGCTGCTGCTCCGAGACCACGTCGTTTCTGACGATGGACGACTTGGCCAGCCTGACGAGGTAACCGATCTGACCGCCCAGCTGTGCGTTCGACTCCGGGTTCTTCACAGTGGGGAGTTCAGTGTGCTTGGCCCGCTCCTCCTGGCTCAAGTGGCCGTACTCCACCATCTTGTCCAGGGTGTCCTGCATCTGCCGCTGGGCGCGCTCGCTGTTGGCCTCCGGAGTCGCGGCCGGGTCGATCGAGGTCGAGCCCGCCGGGTCGAAGTACGTGGCGCCCTTGAGCATCGCCGACAGGAAAGCGCACTGTCCCGCGTTCAGGTCGACTGCATCCACGTTGAAGTACGCCCGCGCGGCGGCCTGGATCCCGTAGGCGCCGCGACCGTAGTACGCGGAGTTCAGATAGCCCTCGAGGATCTTGTCCTTCGGTTCCTCGGCACCGACCTTCATCGAGACGAAGATCTCCTTGACCTTGCGGGAGATCGTCTGCGACTGGTCGTTGAGCATCGCGTTCTTCACGTACTGCTGGGTGATGGTGGAGCCACCCTGCGTGTCACCGCCCTTGGCCATGTTGAACACGGCGCGAGCGATGCCCTTGGGGTCGATGCCGCTGTCGGAGTAGAAGGTCTTGTTCTCCTGGGAGATGACGGCGTTGCGCATCTCCTTGGGAATCTGTGCGAGGTCGACGCTCTGCCGGTTGCGCTCACCACCCGTGGCGACCATCTGGCTGCCGTCGGCCCAGTAGTAGACGTTGTTCTGCGCCGTGGCGGTCTCGTCGACGACGGGTACGCCGACCATGGCGTAGGCGATGCCCGCCGCGGTCACCATGGTGCCGAAGAACGCGATACACAGGCCGGAGACGAGTTTCCAGGAGGGCACCCAGCGGTGCCACCCGTCCTTGTCACGGCGCGGGTAATCGATCACCCGCTTCTTGCCGGACGCGACCGCGCGGCCCCGTCCGGCCCCTCCCGGGCCGCCGGGACCCTGCTCGGCCGCTCTGCGGCGGCCGCCTCCGCTGCGCTGTGCCGCGCGCCGGGCTTCGGCACGACTCCCGTACGGACGCTCCTCGTCCTCCGGACCGTACGAGCCGGACGGAGACCCTGTGGCGCCTCGCGGTGCCGCACGGCGGCCGGAGGACGAGCCGGACTGGCCGCGTCGGGCCGCGGCACGTCCGCCTCCCTGCGGCTGCGGCGGTTTGCGACGGTGCTCGCTCATCGAACGACTACTCCTCGGGCAGGCGCACCTTTGCGCGCCTGGTAAAGGCGGCTGGTTTCCGGTCCCCCCGAAGTACGGATGCGGCCCCTTCCGCATTCACCCGTACCGCACCAGGGACAGGGACGTCCCCAGGCGTCACTCGGTTCCCGGTGGTCTGCATGGCGCACAGACTACGCACCGTCAAAACCCCCGAGACTCGAAGTTCACCTCAAATCAGGCAACTTGCTCTCGATGAAACCCGGATGTGATCCCGTTCACCAAGCCGCCTCTTGTCGCACGCGGAAGCTCGATCTATCGTTCTGATGTATCGAGTCGATACATCAACGCGGCATAAGGGCGAGAGGAGGCGACGATGAGCCGGCGTTCCGGCATCCTCGAGTTCGCTGTACTCGGCCTGCTCCGCGAATCCCCGATGCACGGCTATGAGCTGCGCAAACGGCTCAACACGTCACTGGGTGTGTTCCGGGCGTTCAGCTACGGGACGCTCTACCCCTGCCTCAAGACGCTGGTCGCCAACGGCTGGTTGATCGAGGAACCGGGGAACGTCGGCGAGGCGGCCGCTTCCCTCACGGGACGTCGCGCCAAGATCGTCTACCGGTTGACGACCGACGGTAAGGAACACTTCGAGCAGCTCCTCTCGCAGACGGGTCCGGACGCCTACGAGGACGAGACCTTCGCCGCTCGCTTCGCGTTCTTCGGACAGACGTCGCGGGACGTACGCATGCGCGTACTGGAAGGCCGGCGCAGCCGGCTGGAGGAGCGCCTGGAGAAGATGCGGGCCTCCCTCGCTCGCACCCGGGAACGGCTCGACGACTACACGCTTGAGCTCCAGCGCCACGGAATGGAGTCCGTGGAGCGTGAAGTGCGCTGGCTGAACGAGCTCATCGAGAGCGAGCGGGCGGGGCGGGACCTGCGGGGTTCCGCCGCCGAGGGGACCGCTCAACAGGACACGACATCTGGAACGACGGGCGGCCTGCCCCGGCCGGGGGACGACCCCCGGCCGGATACGCCCGGCGACACCGCCACGTGAGTGCCCAGTCAGGGCCTCACTCGTACACACAGGGAGCAACCGGAATGGGTTCGGTTCGCGTAGCCATCGTCGGTGTGGGCAACTGCGCCGCATCGCTGGTACAGGGCGTCGAGTACTACAAGGACGCCGACCCGGCGGCCAAGGTCCCCGGCCTGATGCACGTCCAGTTCGGCGACTACCACGTCAGTGACATCGAGTTCGTCGCCGCCTTCGACGTGGACGCCAAGAAGGTGGGCCTCGACCTCGCGGACGCCATCGGCGCCTCCGAGAACAACACCATCAAGATCTGCGACGTGCCGAACAGCGGCGTCCAGGTCCAGCGCGGCCACACGCTCGACGGTCTCGGCAAGTACTACCGCGAGACCATCGAGGAGTCCGACGAGGCCCCGGTCGACATCGTCCAGGCCCTCAAGGACAAGCAGGTCGACGTCCTCGTCTGCTACCTGCCGGTCGGCTCCGACGACGCGGCGAAGTACTACGCCCAGTGCGCCATCGACGCCAAGGTCGCCTTCGTCAACGCTCTCCCGGTCTTCATCGCCGGCACCAAGGAGTGGGCGGACAAGTTCACCGAGGCGGGCGTCCCGATCGTCGGTGACGACATCAAGTCGCAGGTCGGCGCCACCATCACGCACCGCGTCATGGCGAAGCTGTTCGAGGACCGGGGCGTCGTCCTGGACCGCACGATGCAGCTGAACGTCGGCGGCAACATGGACTTCAAGAACATGCTCGAGCGCGAGCGCCTGGAGTCCAAGAAGATCTCCAAGACGCAGGCCGTCACCTCCCAGATCCCCGACCGGGACCTGGGCGCGGACAACGTCCACATCGGCCCGTCCGACTACGTGGCCTGGCTGGACGACCGCAAGTGGGCCTACGTCCGCCTGGAGGGCCGCGCGTTCGGTGACGTCCCGCTGAACCTGGAGTACAAGCTCGAGGTCTGGGACTCCCCGAACTCGGCCGGTGTCATCATCGACGCCCTGCGCGCCGCGAAGATCGCCAAGGACCGCGGCATCGGCGGCCCGATCCTGTCGGCGTCGAGCTACTTCATGAAGTCCCCGCCGGTCCAGTACTTCGACGACGAGGCCCGTCAGAACGTCGAGAAGTTCATCGCCGGCGAGGTCGAGCGCTGACAACCCCGGACTCCGGTCCGCCGAGGGTCCCTGGGTCGCGTGACCCGGGGACCCTTCCCGTATGTGAGGCTGTGCCCCATGGCCGTCGTCCGTGACCTGCGCGTCCTGCTGCGCCTCGAAGGGTTCCGGCGCCTGCTCGCCGTACGCCTGCTCTCCCAGGGCGCCGACGGCGTCTACCAGGTCGCGCTCGCCACCTACGTCGTCTTCTCCCCGGAGAAACAGACCTCGGCCGCCGCGATCGCCTCCGCGATGGCGGTGCTGCTGCTCCCGTACTCCCTGGTCGGCCCCTTCGCCGGCGTCCTGCTGGACCGCTGGCGCCGCCGCCAGGTCTTCCTTTACGGCAACCTGCTGCGCGCCGTGCTGGCCTCGGTGACAGCCGTGCTGATCTTCGCCTCCGTCCCGGACTGGCTCTTCTACGTCTCGGCCCTCTGCGTCACCGCGGTCAACCGCTTCGTCCTGGCGGGCCTGTCCGCCGCACTGCCGCGCGTGGTCGACGCCGAGCGGCTGGTGATCGCCAACTCGCTCTCCCCGACCGCCGGCACCCTCGCCGCGACGGCGGGCGGCGGACTCGCCTTCGTCGTACGACTCGTGTTCGCGGACTCCGATGCCGCCGTGGTACTGCTCGGGGCCGCCCTGTACCTGTGCGGGGCCCTGGCCTCGCTGCGCATCGCCGTGGAACTGCTGGGCCCCGACCGCACGCTCGTGCCACCCCGGCTGGCCTCCGCCCTCGCCGGCACCGCCCGCGACCTGGTGGCGGGAGTACGTCATCTCGCCGCACCCGCACGCCGGGAAGCGGCCTGGTCGCTCGCGGGCATGACGCTGATGCGGTTCTGCTACGGCGCCCTGCTGGTCATGCTGCTGATGCTGTGCCGGTACACCCTGACCTCGGACACGGAGGAGGGGCTCGCGCTGCTCGGTCTGGCGCTGGGCGTCTCCGGCGCGGGCTTCTTCGCGGCCGCGGTGATCACCCCGTGGGCGGCGGGGCGGCTCGGGCCCGGCCGCTGGATGGCCGTGTGCGCCGCGGCCGCCACGGTGCTGGTGCCGGCGCTCGGTCTGCCGTTCGCCACCGTGCCGCTGCTCGCCGCGGCGTTCGTGCTGGGCCTGACGACGCAGGGAGCGAAGATCGCGACGGACACTGTCGTGCAGTCCTCGGTCGACGACGCGTTCCGTGGCCGGATCTTTTCCATTTACGACGTGCTGTTCAACATCGCCTTCGTCGGCGCCGCCGGGGTGGCCGCACTCATGCTGCCGCCGGACGGCCGGTCGGTGACGCTGGTCGTGACAGTCGCCGCCATCTACGGAGCGGTTGCGGCTGCTATGGCCCGGTTTGAGAGTCAGTAAGTGTCACATCAGTGCCACAGAGCCTCATCGGGCTGCGGGGATGTCAGCGGGACCCGATAGCTTGCGTGCGTCTTATTCGCGTCATGTTCGCGACACGCACCTATGTTTCAGGGGGACCCCCAGTGACCACTCCACCGCCTCAGGGCAACCCATTCGCCCAGGGCCAGCCGCCGGTTCCGCAGCCGCCGCAGGGACAGAACCCGTACGCCCAGGGTCAGCAGGGGTTCCCGCAGCAGCCTGGCCAGCCCGGCTTCCCCCAGCAGGGTGCACCGTACGCCCCGGTCCCGCCACAGCCGGCCCGCAAACTGAGCTTCAAGACGATCAAGAACATCGTGATCGCCGTGATCGTCGTCGGTGTGGCCGTCGGTGGTTACCTCGCCAGCCGGGACGACGCCACCACGGCAGCGGTCGGCGACTGCATGCACCGCGGCAGCAGCAGCGACAGCGACCCGGACCTCGAGGTCGTCGACTGCGGTGACGCGAAGGCCCAGTACGAAGTACTGGCCAAGATCGAGGGCTCCTACTCCGCCCTCACCGCCGACAGCAAGTGCTCGGAAAAGGCCAAGGGCTTCCAGTACTCGTACACCGAGAGCGGTAGCGGCAGCGACTTCCTGCTCTGCCTGAAGGATTACAAGAAGTAGGGCAAAGCTCTCGGACGTGCAGCAAGGGGCGGCGTTTCCTGGGAAACACCGCCCCTTCGCATGCTCGAACCCTCACGCTTGTCAGCAGGGGTCGTGTTTCACGTGAAACACGACCACCCCGGTCCACCGCTCACGCCTCCTGCTCGGCCCACCACTCCTGGAGCGCCGCCACGGCAGCGTCGTGCCCCATGGGCCCGTTCTCCAGGCGGAGCTCCATCAGGTGCTTGTAGGCCTGGCCGACGGCCGGCCCGGGGCGGATACCGAGGATCTCCATGATCTCGTTGCCGTCCAGGTCCGGGCGGATCGCGTCCAGCTCCTCCTGCTCCTGCAGCTGCGCGATCCGCTCCTCCAGCCCGTCGTACGCACGCGAGAGCGCCGAGGCCTTGCGCTTGTTGCGGGTCGTGCAGTCCGAGCGGGTCAGCTTGTGGAGCCGGTCGAGCAGCGGACCGGCGTCCCGGACATACCGGCGAACCGCCGAGTCCGTCCACTCACCCGTGCCGTAACCATGGAAACGCAGGTGCAGCTCGACCAGGCGGGAGACGTCCTTCACCAGGTCGTTGGGGTACTTGAGCGCCGTCATGCGCTTCTTCGTCATCTTCGCCCCGACCACTTCGTGGTGGTGGAACGAGACCCGGCCGTCCGTCTCGAAACGGCGTGTACGCGGCTTGCCGATGTCATGCAGCAGGGCGGCCAGGCGGAGGGTCAGGTCGGGGCCCTCGCTCTCCAGGGCCATCGCCTGCTCCAGAACGATGAGCGTGTGGTCGTAGACGTCCTTGTGCCGGTGGTGTTCGTCCCGCTCCAGGCGCAGCGCCGGCAGCTCCGGCAGGACCCGCTCGGCGATGCCGGTCTCCACCAGCAAGGACAGGCCCTTGCGTGGATGGGACGAGAGAATCAGCTTGTTCAGCTCGTCCCTGACCCGCTCGGCCGAGACGATGTCGATGCGTTCGGCCATGTCCTTCATGGCGGCGACCACCTCGGGAGCCACCTCGAAGTCCAGCTGCGCGGCGAAGCGCGCGGCCCGCATCATCCGGAGCGGATCGTCCGAGAAGGACTCCTCGGGAGTACCCGGAGTACGCAGCACACGCGCCGCGAGATCGTCGAGGCCACCGTACGGATCGATGAACTTCTTCTCCGGAAGCGCGACCGCCATGGCGTTCACAGTGAAGTCCCGCCGGACGAGATCCTCCTCGATGGAGTCTCCGTAGGACACCTCGGGCTTGCGCGAGGTGCGGTCGTACGCCTCCGACCGGTAGGTGGTCACCTCGATCTGCCAGCTCCGATCGGCGTCTCCGACGCGGGCCTCTTTCTGTGCCCCCACAGTGCCGAACGCGATCCCGACCTCCCAGACGGCATCCGCCCAGGGCCGCATGATCTTCAGGACGTCCTGCGGGCGGGCGTCTGTGGTGAAGTCCAGGTCGTTGCCGAGCCGGCCGAGCAACGCGTCCCGGACCGAGCCGCCCACCAGGGCGAGAGAGAACCCGGCCTCCTGAAAGCGGCGGGCGAGGTCGTCGGCGACAGGGGCCACCCGCAGCGGTTCACTCACCGCGCGACGCTGCTCCTGGCTGGGGGCACTGGGGCTGAGTTCGTTGGCGTTCGGCACAACAGAACAGGGTACGTGGCCCGGGCGGACACGGGCGCCCCCATTGATCGGGGTGATCACACGCCGGATCCCGCACTTCCACGGCGCTACCTTTGTAGACGCGCATACGGTGCGGCTCCGCACTGTGGCGGATCTTGTGGCGTACTCCGCGGCACTTCCCCTCGGCGCGCATCGTTACCATGCGTGGACGCACATTCCGACGACCACTGACGACGACGAGGGACGGGCGAGCGCGTGGCCGAGGCGGCAGACTTCCAGGGGACCAGTCCCTCACCTGCCCGCCGGTGGCTACGGCGCACCACGGCGCTGCTGGCCGGGACGCCGCTGCTGGCGGGTCTGGTCCAGCTGCCGGCCGCGGGCCCGGCGCACGCCGACGGACAGTCCACCGCCAAGGCCGACGCCGATTCGGGCCCGGTGGCCGTCGCCGTCGACTCACTCACCCCCTCCGCGCCCACGGACGGGGACACGGTGACCGTGTCCGGCACCGTGACGAACAACGGCAAGCAGACCGTCACCGACGCACACGTGGGCCTGCGCGTGGGGCCCGAGGTCAACACCCGCTCGTCCCTCGACGCGATCGCCAAGGACAGCGACGATCTCCAGGGGTCCATCGCCCCGGAGATCGACGACAAGTACACCGAGAAGTTCTCCAAGCTCACCCCCGGTGTCGCCGAGCACTTCAACATCTCCGTACCGGTCGACGACCTGGACCTCGGCGGGGACGGCGTCTACGAATTCGCCGTCTCGCTCTCCGGTGAGACCTCCGCGCAGCCGTGGGAGCAGATCCTCGGCATCCAGCGGACCTTCCTGCCCTGGCAGCCCGACGGGGCCGACCCCATGACGAAGACGACGGCTCTGTGGCCGCTCGTGTCGACCACCCACATGGCCGCCGAGACCGGACCGAACGACGAGCAGACGCCGGTCTTCCTCAACGACGCCCTGGCCAAGGAGATCTCTCCCGGGGGCCGTCTGAACCAGATGGTGACGCTGGGCAAGGACCTCGACGTCACCTGGGTGGTCGACCCGGACCTGCTGGCCTCCGTCGACGCGATGACGGGCAACTACCGCATCCGGGACGGCGACAAGACCGTCGCGGGCACCCATCAGGCGGTCGCCAAACAGTGGCTCGCCGAACTGCAGGACGCGGTGGCCGACGAGGAGGTCGTCGCCCTGCCCTACGCCGACCCGGACCTGGCCTCCCTGGCCCACAACGGCACGGACGTCACCGGCTCGCTGAACCAGCTGAAGAGCGCCACTGACGTCATCGACAACACGGTCGAGCCGATCCTCCACATGAAGCCCAGCACCGACTTCGCCTGGCCTGTGGAAGGCGCCGTCGACCGGTCGATCGTCAAGGTCGCCACCTCCGCGGGCGCCGACAAGGTGATCGCCCGCAGCGACAGCCTCCAGGAGACCAGGGGCCTGCCCTACACGCCTTCCGCGGCCCGCCCCATCGGCGGCGGCACGACGGCCGTCGTCGCGGACGCCCGGATGTCCAGGGCGTTCGAAGGGGACCTGACGAAGGCCTCCGCGTCCACGCTCGCGGTCCAGCGGTTCCTCGCCCAGAGCCTCGCCCTGAACCTCCAGACCGGCAAGCAGCGCAGCGTCGTCGTCGCCCCGCAGCGCATGCCCTCCGGGAGCCAGGCCCGCGCGATGGCCGAGGCCCTGCGCGCGCTGCAGGACGGCACCTGGTCCGAGACCCAGAGACTGGCGGCGGCCGCGGCGGCCAAGCCGGACCCGGACGCCACCACGAAGGTGCCGGCCGCCTCCTCCTATCCCGCGGCGCTGCGCAGGAAGGAGCTGCCCCGGTCGGCGTTCGCGCAGATCGCCCGCACACAGGACACGCTCGACAACTTCAAGGTCGTCCTGTCGGACCCGTCCCGGGTGGCGACACCCTTCGGACGCGCCCTGAACCGGGAGATGTCGGCGTCGTGGCGAGGCCGTGCCGACGAGGCGGAGTCCTACCGCGCCGGCGTGAAGTCGTACCTCGACGGGCTGACCGGCCGGGTCAAACTGATCGACAAGTCGGAGACGAAACTCTCCGGCCGCAGCGCCACGATCCCCGTGACGGTGCAGAACAACCTGGTGCAGGACGTCGGCCCCCTGGTCCTGCGCCTCACCTCGACGAACCCGACGCGCCTGGAGATCGACGGCGCCGACTACGAAGAGCAGCCGATCTCGGTCTCCGGCGGACACAGCCAGTCGGTGAAGTTCACCACGTCGGCCAACGCGAACGGCCGGGCGACGGTGATCGCCCAGCTGTACACGATGGACGGGCGGAAGTACGGCGAGCCCGTCACCTTCGACGTGAAGGTCACCGAGATCACCGCCACCGTGATGCTCGTCATCGGCGGCGGTGTCCTGCTGCTCGTCCTCGCCGGCTTCCGGATGTACACGCAGCGCAAGCGGGCCGCGGCCCGCGAAGCCGAGAAGAACGAAACCGGCGAGGCGGAGGGACCCGAGGTCCCGAAGAACTCCGAGGACGGTCCGGAGAAACCGGAAGACCCCGCCGAACGTCCCCACAAGGAGTCCGAGGCACACCCCCGGGCAGGCGACCCCGAGCAGCCGAGTGACCCGACACCGGACACCGCAGCGGAAAGCGCCGACCCGTCCGGCACGGGTGAGAGAGTGGACCGTTGAGGATGTCGTGGCCGGTGGGCCCGGGACGATGAGGTGGGGTAACCATGAACGCGCCGTACGACGGTGACCGCGGTCAGGCCGTGGACGGCTCGGGTCACTCCGAGGGTCCGCCGCCCGAACCCGGCCAGACACCGCCGCAGCAGCCCGCGGACATGTACCTCCAGGATGCCTACGACCAGGATCCCTACCGGGCACAGGACCTCTCCGCCCAGGACCCGGTCTCCGAGGCCCTCTACGACCGCGCCGCGCACCCACCGCCGCCGCCGGGCACGTACCCGCCGCAGCAGCCGCTGTACTCCCAGCCCTCCCAGTCGCCCTACGCCCCCGACCCGCACGTCTGGGCCCAGACCCCGGCCCCCGAACCCGAGGGACCCACGCAGTACCTGCCCTACGGCGACGACCCGCGGACCACCCAGTTCGTCGGCGTGGACGACCTGGTCACCCAGGCCGGCGAGCAGCGCCACGAGCCCGACGCCTTCGCCCACCTGTTCCGCGACCAGCAGCAGGGCGGCGGCCACCCCTCCTACGACGACCAGGCGTCCGTCCCCGCCCCCGCCCCGGCTCCGGGGCAGTACGGCGGGACACCGGGGCCGGGCCAGTACGGCGGGCACCAGGGCCCCACCCCGTACGGACACGCTCCGGCACCCGGTCAGTACGGTGGGTACCAGGCCCCCGGCCCCTACGGAAACGCTTCGGCACACGGCCAGTACGGCGGCCCCGCTCCGACGCCCGGGCAGCACGCGGCGCCCGCACCGGGGCAGTACGCGGTGGCTCCCACGCCGGAAGCGGCCGAGACACCTCTCCTGGAACCCGAGCCCGCTGCCCCGCCGACCGCCCCCAAGAAGGGCGGACGCGCGGGCGGCCTGCTGAAGTCGAGCGCCGTGATGGCGGCGGGCACGATGGTGTCCCGGCTGACCGGGTTCATCCGCTCCGCGATGATCGTCTCGGCTCTGGGGCTCGCTCTGCTGGGCGAGTCCTTCCAGATCGCCTACCAGCTGCCGACGATGATCTACATCCTGACCGTCGGCGGCGGCCTCAACTCGGTCTTCGTTCCGCAGCTCGTGCGCTCCATGAAAGAGGACGACGACGGTGGCGAGGCCTACGCCAACCGGCTTCTGACCCTCGTCATGGTGGCCCTCGGTGCCCTCACCGTGCTGGCCATGCTCACGGCCCCGCTGCTGGTCCGCGCGCTGTCGAACCCGGTCGCCTCGGACCCCGCGGCCAACGAGACGGCCATCACCTTCACCCGGTACTTCCTGCCGTCCATCTTCTTCATGGGTGTCCACGTGGTGATGGGGCAGATCCTCAACGCCCGTGGCCGGTTCGGCGCGATGATGTGGACCCCGGTCCTGAACAACATCGTCATCATCGTCACGCTCGGCATGTTCCTCTGGGTGTACGGCACCGCCGCAGACTCCGGTATGACCGTCGAGAGCATCCCTCCGGAGGGTGAGCGACTCCTCGGGGTCGGCATCCTCCTCGGCCTCGTGGTCCAAGCCCTGGCGATGATCCCCTACCTGCGCGAGACCGGTTTCAAGCTGCGGCTGCGGTTCGACTGGAAGGGCCACGGCCTCGGCAAAGCCGCGATGCTCGCCAAGTGGACGATCCTGTTCGTGCTCGCCAACCAGGCGGGCGCGCTCGTCGTCATCCAGCTGGCCACTGCCTCGGTCACGGATGCCGACATCCCCGGCACCGGTTACAGCGCCTACGCCAACGCCCAGCTCATCTGGGGCCTGCCGCAGGCCATCATCACCGTCTCCCTGATGGCCGCCCTGCTCCCCCGCATCTCACGCTCGGCATCCGAGGAGGACGGTGGCGCGGTCCGCGACGACATCTCCCAGGGCTTGCGCACGACCGCCGTCGCCATCGTTCCGGTCTCGTTCGGCTTCGTCGCGCTCGGCATCCCGATGTGCACGCTGATCTTCGGCTCCTCGGGCACCGGCGCGGCCACCAACATGGGCTACATGCTGATGGCCTTCGGCCTCGGCCTCATCCCGTACTCCGTGCAGTACGTCGTCCTGCGTGCCTTCTACGCCTACGAGGACACCCGGACGCCCTTCTACAACACCGTCATCGTGGCCGTGGTCAACGCCGCGGCCTCGGCACTGTGTTACTTCCTGCTGCCCTCGCGCTGGGCCGTCGTCGGCATGGCCGCGTCCTACGGCCTGGCCTACGTGATCGGTGTGGGCATCGCCTGGCGCAGGCTGCGCAAGCGGCTCGGTGGGGACCTGGACGGCGCCCGGGTCCTGCGGACCTACGCCCGGCTGTGCATCGCGTCCGTCCCGGCCGCCCTGATCAGCGGTGCGGCCTGCTACGCGATCAGCCGTGCGCTCGGCCAGGGCGTCCTCGGATCGTTCGCCGCGCTGCTGGCCGGCGGAGTGCTCCTGTTCGGCGTCTTCTTCGTCGCCGCCCGCCGTATGCGCATCGAGGAAGTCAACTCGCTGGTCGGCATGGTGCGCGGACGCCTGGGACGCTGAGACCGGGGGTAGGCGCACAACCATCGTCTGCCACTGTGTGTCGTGCATAGCGGCGGACTGTGGGCACAATTGGGTTCGGCGTCGGACCGCGCGCATCGAGAGCCGGTCGGCGCGCATTGATATGGGGAGGCAGGAACGACGGTGGCGGAACGGAGCACAGCTGCCGTCGACGTGGCAGACAACAGCGGCGACGAGCCGCTGACCGCACAGGCGGACCAGTCCACGGCCGACGGGGTGGCCAACAACCGGGAGCGGGACACGGACAGCGACGAGGCACAGGGGAGCCCCACGAGCGAGGATTCCGGCAGGACCTCGCCTCCCGAACTGCACAGCGGGCACAAGCTCGCCAGACGCTACCGCCTCGAGGAATGCGTCACCCGTCTGGACGGCTTCAGCAGTTGGCGGGCCGTCGACGAGAAGCTCCGCCGCGCCGTCGGGGTCCACATCCTCCCCTCGGACCACGCGCGCGCCCGATCCGTACTGGCCGCGGCACGTTCCTCCGCCCTTCTCGGCGACCCCCGCTTCGTCCAGGTCCTCGACGCCGTCGAGGACAACGACATCGTCTACGTCGTGCACGAGTGGCTCCCCGACGCCACCGAGCTGACCGCGCTGCTCGCCTCCGGCCCGCTGGAGGTGTACGACGCCTACCAGATGGTCAGCCAGATCGCCTCCGCCATGGCGGCAGCGCACCGCGAGGGCCTCGCCCACCTGCGCCTGAGCCCCACCGCCGTGCTGCGCACATCGACGGGCCAGTGGCGGATCCGTGGACTCGCCGTCAACGCCGCGCTCCGCGGCATCGGCTCCGACACTCCTCAGCGCGCCGACACCGAAGCCATCGGCGCCCTGCTGTACGCCACTCTCACCCAGCGCTGGCCGTACGAGAGCGACGCCCACGGCCTGGCCGGCCTGCCCAAGGACATCGGACTGATCCCGCCGGACCAGGTACGCGCGGGCGTACACCGCGGCCTGTCCGAACTCGCCATGCGGGCGCTCGCCAACGACGGCGCCACCGCCTCCCGTCACGAGTCTCCGTGCACCACGCCGGAGGAGCTGGTGAAGGCCATCGGCGAGATGCCTCGCATCCGCCCGCCGGAGCCCGCCTACACCACTCCACCCGCTTACCAGCGCACGGCCTATCAGCAGGGCGCCTACGGCCGTCCCACGCCGCACCCCGGCGCCACCCAGCCAGTGCCGGCACCGCCGCCCCCGCTGCAGAGCCGCACCGGCAAGGCACTGAAATGGGGTGTCTCCGCTCTGCTGATCGCCGCGCTCGGCCTGGGCAGCTGGCAGCTCGCGGACGCCATCATGGAACGGGGCGGCAAGGCGGAAGACCAGAACCAGACGCAGACGACTGACGGCAACGACAAGAACGACGAGCAGCCCAGGCGGCCCGTCAAGCCGATCAGCGTCCAGGACTCCCAGGAGTACGTCGCCGAGGGCAGCGCCCAGGCCCCGGGGGACGTGGCCAAGACCTACGACGGCGACCCTTCGACCTACTGGCGTACGAACAAGTACATCGACGGGCCGACGCTCGCGCCGTACAAGCCGGGTGTCGGCATCGTCTACGACCTCGGTTCGTCCCAGGAGCTCTCGACGGCGTCGATAGGGCTCCGGTACGCGGGTGATCACACGACGGTGCACCTCTACGCCACCGACTCCCTGTCGCCCTCGACCGGCATCGACGGAATGAAGGAGATCGCGACCGCCACCACCAGTGACACCTCGCTCACGGTGAAAGCGGCGAAGCCACTCAAGACCCGGTACGTCCTGCTGTGGATCACCGCCGTGCCGAGTGCTCCCGCCGACGGTTACAGCGGCGCCGGGTACAAGCAGGCAGTCACCGACGTGACCTTCAAGGGCTGAGAGCCCGCCGGGGAAGAGGGGGAGGAGGCCCATGGCGGGTGACAGCGCAGACAGCGGCATCAGCGATCAGGACCTCCTCGCCCGGCACGTCGACGGCGACCCCGAAGCCTTCGGTGAACTCGTACGCCGTCACCGCGACCGGCTCTGGGCCGTGGCCCTTCGGACGCTGGGGGACCGCGAGGAGGCCGCTGACGCCGTTCAGGACGCCCTCGTCTCCGCCTACCGGGCCGCCCACACCTTCCGCGGGCAGGCAGCCGTCACGACGTGGCTGCACCGCATCACGGTGAACGCCTGTCTGGACCGCGCCCGTAAGACCGCCTCCCGGAAGACCGCTCCCGTCGACGACACCGAGCGCCTGGAGCAGCTCCTGGAGCCGCACGAGTCGGCCTCGGCCCCCGCCGAGCGCAACGACCTGCATCGTCAGCTGCTGGAGGCCCTGGGCACCCTGCCGGCCGATCAGCGGGCGGCACTGGTCCTGGTGGACATGCAGGGCTACCCCGTCGCGGAGGCCGCCCGGATTCTCGATGTACCGATCGGCACGATCAAGAGCAGGTGCGCCCGTGGCAGAGCCAGACTCCTGCCGCTGCTCACCCACCTGCGCCCCGACGGCAGCGGCGACAGCGGGAAGCCCGGCGCGGAACGGAACCGGACGCAGGGGGCATCCGTCCCACCCGCAGCGGGACCGCACCGTGCGGGTCCGTCGGACGTGGGGCCGAGCGATGCAGCCGCAGTGAAGGGCGGAGGTGGACGAGCGTGACGTCGTCGACGACAGACATGACCGGGCACCCGGACGTCGCGGAGATCTCCGACCTCGCCGAAGGCCTGCTCCCGTCCTCACGGACCACGGATCTACGGCGGCATCTGGGGGCCTGCGAACTCTGCGCGGACGTCTACACGTCACTGGAGGAGATCCAGGGACTGCTCGGCACACTGCCGGGGCCGACGCGAATGCCCGACGACGTGGCCGACCGGATCGACGCCGCCCTGGCGGCCGAGTCCCTGCCGAGGGCGAAGGCGCCGGGCACCCCGGAGCCCTCGCCTGCCACGGCGGTGCCTGCGGCCGACGCGAACGACGACGCGCGTGTTTCACGTGAAACATCGGCACCGGCGAGCCGGCCCGCCGGGCATGCCCGCTCTTCGTCCACCGGCCCGGGCCGCAAGGACCACAGGCGAGGAGGGCGACGCAGGATCGCCGTCCTCGGCACCGTGGCCGCCGCTGCCGCCCTCGGGCTCGGCACCGTGATCGTCACCTCCCTCACCGGGGGCAACCCGTCCGACGACACCGCCCACGGACAGCAGACCGCGCTCGCGGACACCTTCTCCGAGGAAAAGCTGAAGCAACAGGTCAACGATCTCATCACCCATGAGCAGGACTCCCGGAACGGACCGCGTACGCCGCGCAGCTTCGGCATGGAGTCCGAAACCGGTGGTGACAACCGCGTCTTCAAGCAGCCCACGGTTCCCGAGTGCATCCAGAAGGGCATCGGCCGCGACGACGCGGCGCTCGCCACGAAGGAAGGCGTCTACAAGGGGAAGGAAGCGCTACTCGTCGTGCTGCCCGACTCCTCCAACGACAGCCGTGTCACCGCGTACATCGTCGAGGCGACGTGTGTGGAACAGCCTGCTGTGAGCAAGGCCGAGATCCTTCTCAAGAACTCCTACGCACGTTCCTGAGCACGGAGATCCGTTCCTCTTCCCGTATGCCCGGACCTTCGGCTCCGTGTGCCCGGGCACAGCGGGAATGCGGGCCCCGTAGGATCCGTTGGGTGGGGTGAGAGCTCCGACAGAAGCTCCACCCGGCCCTGAAGACAGCAGTCCAGAGACGAGGAATGAAGCCGTGAGCGACGTCCGAAACGTGATCATCATCGGCTCCGGGCCCGCCGGCTACACGGCGGCGCTCTACACCGCGCGCGCGTCGCTGAAGCCGCTGGTGTTCGAGGGCGCCGTCACCGCGGGTGGTGCGCTGATGAACACCACCGAGGTGGAGAACTTCCCGGGCTTCCAGGACGGCATCATGGGCCCCGAGCTCATGGACAACATGCGGGCCCAGGCGGAGCGCTTCGGCGCCGAGCTGATCCCGGACGATGTCGTCGCCGTCGACCTGACCGGTGAGATCAAGACCGTCACCGACACCGCGGGCACGGTCCACCGGGCCAAGGCCGTCATCATCACCACCGGTTCCCAGCACCGCAAGCTCGGCCTGCCGAACGAGGACGCCCTCTCCGGCCGCGGCGTCTCCTGGTGCGCCACCTGCGACGGCTTCTTCTTCAAGGACCAGGACATCGCCGTGATCGGCGGCGGTGACACCGCGATGGAGGAGGCCACCTTCCTCTCCCGCTTCGCCAAGTCCGTGACGATCGTCCACCGCCGCGACACTCTGCGCGCCTCCAAGGCGATGCAGGAGCGCGCCTTCGGCGACCCCAAGATCTCGTTCGTCTGGGACAGCGAGGTCGCCGAGGTTCAGGGCGACCAGAAGCTGTCGGGCCTGAAGCTGCGCAACGTCAAGACCGGCGAACTCTCGGACCTGGCGGTGACCGGCCTCTTCATCGCGATCGGCCACGACCCGCGCACCGAGCTCTTCAAGGGCCAGCTCGACCTGGACCCGGAGGGCTACCTGAAGGTCGAGGCCCCGTCGACCCACACCAACGTGACCGGTGTATTCGGCGCCGGTGACGTGGTCGACCACACGTACCGACAGGCGATCACCGCCGCCGGCACCGGTTGCTCCGCCGCGCTCGACGCCGAGCGCTTCCTCGCCGCGCTCACCGACGAGGACAAGGCCGAGCCCGAGAAGACCACTGTCTGACCCCCGTTCGCCCCACGCACCAACCACTTAAGGAGCCCGCCGTGGCCGGCACCCTGAAGCATGTGACCGACGACTCCTTCGAGCAGGACGTCCTCAAGAACGACAAGCCCGTCCTGGTGGACTTCTGGGCCGCCTGGTGCGGCCCGTGCCGCCAGATCGCGCCGTCCCTCGAGGCCATCGCCGCCGAGTACGGCGACAAGATCGAGATCGTCAAGCTCAACATCGACGAGAACCCGGGCACGGCCGCCAAGTACGGCGTCATGTCCATCCCGACCCTGAACGTCTACCAGGGTGGCGAGGTCGCCAAGACCATCGTCGGTGCCAAGCCGAAGGCCGCGATCGTTCGCGACCTCGAGGACTTCATCGCCGACTGACGTTTCACGTGAAACACGAATGGGCCGACCCGGACGGGTCGGCCCATTCGCTTTACACAGACTTCCTGCACCACAGCGTTGCTACAGCGGTCGCAGTGCCGGTTCCTTCTGGACGGCCCCGAGCAGGCGGTCCAGCGCCATCTCCACGTCTTCCTTCCAGGACAACGTCGAGCGAAGATCCAGCCGCAGCCTCGGATGGCTGGGATGGGGCCGGACCGTCTTGAAGCCCACAGCCAGCAGGTGGTCTGTCGGCAGGACGCAGGCGGGCTCCTTCCAGCGGGCATCCCCGAACGCCTCGATCGCCTTGAAGCCCCGGCGCAGCAGATCCTTGGCGACCGTCTGGACCATCACCCGACCCAGCCCCTGCCCCTGGTATTGCGGCATCACGAACGCGGTCATCAACTGCACCGCATCGGGCGAGACAGGGCTGGTGGGAAACGCCGCCGAGCGCGGTACGTACGCCGGGGGCGCGTAGAGAACAAAGCCCACCGGGACGTCATCGACGTAGACCACCCGGCCGCACGATCCCCAGTCCAGCAGGACGGCGGAAATCCAGGACTCCTTCTCCAGACCCGGTGTGCCCGCCTTTACCGCGGCTTCGCCGCTGACGGGATCCAGCTCCCAGAAGACGCACGAGCGACAGCGCTGGGGAAGGTCCTGAAGGTTGTCCAGCGTGAGCGGTACGAGCCGGCGCCCCATGAAGGCTGTTCCTCGCTTCCTTCGCCCGCCGCGTCGCGGGCGGCTGTCAGAGCACTCCGTTCCCTGAGCAGGCTGCCGATGAACCCACCGACCGCGCCCAGCCCCAAGGCCGCGCTCACCAGTCCGGTACGTCTCACCATTCGCATGGCCCCTGCCTTCCTCTCAGCTCAGAGGTACTGCCAGGTGACTGCGCCATCCCGATCGCATCGTATCCACGATGCGGTGACCCCGACACCGACGCAATGCAAAGGGCGGGCCGTGTTCCGGTACGCACCGGACACGACCCGCCCCGTCAGCAGCTGGAGCAACGTCCGTGGTCCACCTGCCCGAGCCTCAGGAGTCGAGCTCCTCCTCGGCCTCACCGTCCAAGAGACCCTTCTGCAGCACGGGCCCTTCACCGGGGGCGAGGCTTCCCAGGATCCGCTCGAGATCCTCCATGGAAGCGAACTCCACGGTGATCTTGCCCTTCTTCTGGCCCAGATCGACCTTCACCCGCGTCTCGAATCGGTCCGAGAGCCGCGTCGCCAGGTCCGAAAGCGCCGGGGAGACCAGGGCACCGGCCCGTGGGCCCTTGGCCCGCTGTGTCTTCTGCGGCCGGGAACCCATCAGGGTCACGATCTCCTCGACCGAACGCACCGACAGCCCCTCGGCCACGATCCGGTGAGCCAGCCGGTCCTGCTCCTCGGGGTCCTCCACGGAGAGCAGTGCCCGCGCATGCCCGGCGGAGAGCACACCGGCGGCCACCCGGTTCTGAACCTTCGGCGACAGCTTCAGCAGACGCAGTGTGTTGGAGACCTGAGGCCGGGAGCGCCCGATGCGGTCCGCCAGCTGGTCGTGCGTACAGCTGAAGTCCTTCAGCAGCTGGTCGTAGGCGAAAGCCTCCTCCAGCGGGTTCAGCTGGGCCCGGTGCAGGTTTTCCAGCAACGCGTCCAGAAGGAGCTTCTCGTCCTCCGTGGCCCGCACGATCGCCGGGATGGCGTCCATCTCCAGCTCTCGGCAAGCCCGGAAACGACGCTCACCCATGATGAGCTCGTAGCGTCCAGGGCCCGTCTGCCGGACGACGACCGGCTGGAGGAGACCCACCTCCCTGATGGAGGTGACGAGTTCGGCCAGCGCGTCGTCGTCGAAGTCCTTGCGCGGCTGCTTCGGGTTCGGCGTGATGGCGTCGAGCGGGACCTCCGCGAAGTGCGCCCCCACAGGCGACCTGAGCGTGTCCGCACCACTCGATACCGCACCGGCGGCCGCCGACTCCTCGGTTTCACGTGGAACCGGAGGCAGCGTGGCCACCTTCGCCGCGGCCACCCCGCGGTCGTTCGGCAGCAGTGACCTCGACCCGGGGGAAGCGGAGGCCGCATTCCCCAATGCCGCCGAGGCCACCGACTTCTCTGTCGGAGCATTGGGGATCAGTGCGCCCAGACCACGGCCCAGCCCCCTCCGTCGATCACTCACTGGATCCCCTCCACCATGTTCGGGTCGTTCTCTGCGCCGGCGTGGGCGTGTGTCGCGTCGTAGCTGACGCCCACACCCCGCAGCGCGATCTCGCGTGCCGCCTCCAGATAGGAGAGAGCTCCACTCGATCCTGGATCGTAGGTCAGAACCGTCTGCCCGTAACTCGGGGCCTCGGAGATACGGACCGAACGCGGAATGCTCGTCCGCAGTACCTCGCCCCCGAAGTGACTGCGCACCTCGTCCGCGACCTGTGACGCGAGCCGCGTCCGGCCGTCGTACATGGTGAGCAGGATCGTCGACACGTGCAGCGTGGGGTTGAGATGCCCCCGCACCAGCTCGACGTTCCGCAGGAGCTGCCCCAGCCCTTCCAGCGCGTAGTACTCGCACTGGATCGGGATCAGCACCTCCTGGCCCGCGACGAGCGCGTTGACCGTGAGCAGACCGAGGGAGGGCGGGCAGTCGATGAGGATGTAGTCCAGCGGCTGCTCGTACGCCTGGATCGCCCGCTCGAGCCGGCTCTCGCGTGCCACCAGAGAGACCAGCTCGATCTCCGCACCGGCGAGATCGATCGTGGCCGGCGCACAGAAGAGTCCCTCGACATCGGGGACCGGCTGGACCACCTCTGAAAGCGGCCTGCTCTCGACCAGCACGTCGTAGATGGAGGGGACGTCGGCGTGGTGGTCGATACCCAGCGCAGTAGAGGCATTGCCCTGCGGGTCGAGGTCGACGACCAGGACCCGGGCGCCGTGCAGGGCGAGCGACGCGGCAAGATTGACGGTCGTCGTCGTCTTGCCCACACCGCCCTTCTGGTTGGCGACGACCATCACCCTGGTCCGCTCGGGCCGTGGCAGCCCCTCACCGGCACGGCCCAGAGCATCCACCGCCACTTGGGCAGCACGACCGATCGGAGTGTCGTCCATCGGAGGCGGTGTTTCACGTGAAACATCCGCCCCCATCGACTCGGTACGGGGACCGGGGACCGGATCGGTCATCGGTCCCGCGATATTGGCGTCGGACCGCAAGGATTCACTCTCCTCGACTTCAGGCTCGCAATGAACAGAGCCTCCCATGCCTTCGGGGTCATGAACCAGTGAGGCCTGGCGTTCTGTGGAGAAATCCACCTCTGTGGACAACTCCGTGCCCTCCCCGAGCGACCCGAGAGGCTTTCGGTCACGAGGGTCGGCCGCAGCGCGGCCGCGACTGATGATGCCGTGCAGCAGTGAGCGACGTTTCACGTGAAACACGATGCACGCAGCCGAAGCCGAACTACCGCGACACTCCGGCATGCGCAGCTTTGGCAGCTTGTGTGGAGTACTGCCGGTCCCGCCCCCCTACCGTCGGCCGTCACGACGGAGCGGCCAGGAGGACCGACACCTCTCACGCGGATAGCGGCCACCCGGGCCGCTATCCGCGGCGCCGACGCGCCCGCCCCGTCCGGGCCGCCTTGGCCCGCTTGGCGGCAAAGCGCACACCCCCCGGGCTCTCCCCGACCTCAACCCGCACCACAGTGGACATGGGGTCCACGACCCCCTCACCGACATGCAGAATGGACGTCTCCACCGCACCCAGCTTGCTCAGCGCCGTGGCCGAGGCCTTCAGCTCCTCCTCGGCCGTGTCCCCCTTGAGAGCGAGCATCTCGCCGTACGGGCGCAACAGGGGAACCCCCCACGTGGCCAGCCGGTCCAACGGAGCGACGGCACGGGCCGTCACCACATGCACCGGCGGCATCTTGCCCATGACCTCCTCGGCCCGACCACGCACGACAGTGACATGGTCCAGGCCCAGCAGCTCCACGACCTCGGTCAGGAAGTTCGTACGCCGCAGCAACGGCTCCAAGAGAGTGATCTTGAGATCCTCCCGGACGAGCGCGAGCGGAATCCCCGGCAGGCCGGCGCCCGAGCCCACGTCGCACACCATCACACCCTCGGGCACGACCTCCGAGAGCACCGCGCAGTTCAGCAGATGCCGCTCCCACAGGCGAGGCACCTCACGCGGACCGATCAGACCGCGCTTCACCCCCGCCTCGGCGAGCAGCTCCGCGTAGCGGACCGCGTCCGCGTACCGATCACCGAACACTTCACGCGCCTGCTCGGGCACAGGGGGAAGCTCCGCTGCCTCCGTCACGGGGGACCGTCCTTCCGTACGGCACCGGCGCACCAGTCGCCGCTGCCAGAACCACCAGAACTATCAGGCTGACAAAATTCGGCCCCGTCTGCGCAACAGACGGGGCCGGAGAACGTGAGAACCGATCAGGCGGGAAGCACGACGACGAAGCGCTCCGGCTCCTCGCCCTCGGACTCGCTGCGCAGACCCGCGGCCTTGACCGCGTCGTGCACGACCTTGCGCTCGAAGGGGGTCATCGGCTTCAGCCGCGAGGGCTCGCCGCTGCTCCTGACCTCGGCCGCGGCCTTGGCTCCCAGCTCGGAGAGCTCGGCTCGCTTCCTGGCCCGGTACTCCGCGATGTCGAGCATCAGCCGGCTGCGGTCCCCGGTCTCCCGGTGCACGGCAAGGCGCGTGAGCTCCTGCAGAGCCTCCAGCACCTCACCGTCCCGGCCGACCAGCTTCTCCAGGTCACGGCCGTTCGAGTCGCTGATGATCGAGACAGAGGCACGGTCGGCCTCGACGTCCATGTCGATGTCGCCGTCGAGGTCGGCGATGTCGAGCAGACCCTCCAGGTAGTCCGCGGCGATCTCGCCCTCGTTCTCGAGGCGAGTCAGGGTGTCTGCACCCTCGGCAGCGGCGGAGGTGGTGCCTTCCGTCACGGGATGGGCTCCTTCTTACTTCTTCGACGGGGACTTGGGCCGCTGCGGGCCCTTGCGCTGTCCGGACTGGGCCTTGCTACGGCCACCGCCGCCGGACTTCTGAGCCGGCTTCTTGGCGCCGGCCGCAGGCTTGGTGTCCTGCTTTCCGTCCTGCGGCTCGTCCGACTTGGTCAGCGATGTCTTCGGCTCGGCCTCGCCGGCCACCTTGGCGGTCTGGCGCTGGGACTTGCTCTGCCGCTTGGGCTGCTGCCGCTTGGGCGTCGCCGGGGTGGCCACGGTCGCCCCGTCCTCGGTCTGGGCGGCGACAGCGGCGTCGTTCTTCACCACGTTGCCGTCGGCCTGGGCCGCCATGCCCGCCTTGTTCAGACCGTTGACGAACTTCCGCTCGAACTCGTTGCGGTCCCGGCCCTTGGCGACGATGGCCTTCACGATGGCCTTCTGACCGCGACCACGCGTCTTGCCGTGCTGGGTGACGCTCTTGTGCAGGCGCTCCAGGTAGGCGGCCTGCGCCTTGGAACCAGGCGTCGGGTTGTTGCGGATGACGTACATCTGCTGGCCCATGGTCCACACGTTGGTGGTCAGCCAGTAGACGAGGACACCGACGGGGAAGTTGATGCCGAAGATGGCGAACATGACCGGGAAGACGTACATCAGCATCTTCTGCTGCTGCATGAACGGCGTCTTCACCGTGGTGTCGACATTCTTGGTCATCAGCTGGCGCTGCGTGAAGAACTGCGACGCCGACATCAGCACGATCATGATCGCGGTGACGACCCGGACGTCCGTCAGCGAGGACCCGAGAGCCTCCACCTTGTCGGCGCTGTCCATGAACTTCGAGGCCAGCGGCGCACCGAAGATGTGAGCCTTCTGCGCGCTCTCCAGCAGGCTCTTGTCGATCACACCGATGGTGTCGTTCGACGCGATGCTGTTGAGCACGTGGTACAGGGCGAAGAAGAACGGGGACTGCGCCAGGATGGGAAGGCACGAGGAGAGCGGGTTGGTACCCGTCTCCTTGTACAGCTTCATCATCTCTTCGGACTGGCGCTGCTTGTCGTTCTTGTAGCGCTCCTGGATCTTCTTCATCTCCGGCTGGAGCGTCTGCATCCCGCGCGTCGCCTTGATCTGCTTCACGAAGAGCGGGATCAGGCAGATACGGATGAGAATCACCAGGGACACGATGGACAGGCCCCAGGCCCATCCGGTGTCAGGGCCGAAAATGGCGCCGTACACGCTGTGGAACTGGACGATGACCCAGGAGACAGGTGTCGTGATGAAGCTGAAGAGGCTGGCAATCGTGTCCACTAATCATGCTCCTTGGGCATGGGGCTGGGTCTCTGCGGCCGGGCTCGAAGGACTGGACGGACTCGTCGGAGAAGTCCGTCCCTCGGTGGCCGGTTCGGCGGCGGAGGGCCCGCCCTTGCGTGCACGCCAGGCGCCACGCAGCATTTCGTGCCACCGCGGACGCTTACGCGGCGGAACATGGTCCACGCCGCCCAGCGACCACGGATTGCACCGCAGGATGCGCCAGGCGGTGAGCGCCGTGCCCTTGATGGCACCGTGCCGGTCGACGGCCGTGTAGCCGTAGTGGGAACACGACGGGTAGTACTTGCACACAGGCCCCAGCAGCGGACTGATCGTCCACTGGTACAGCTTGATCAGAGCCAGCAGCGGGTACTTCATCGCGCGCCCCCTCCCAGCAGCCGCTGCAAGGCGGCATCCAGGTCTCGGGCCAGCTGTGCATGGTCTGCGTCACCCGCACCGGGCAGCGCTCGTACGACTACCAGGCTACCGGGGGGGAACAGGGCGATCCGGTCGCGCATCAGATGGCGAAGCCTGCGCTTCACCTTGTTGCGCACCACCGCACCTCCCACAGCTTTGCTCACGACGAAACCCGCACGTGTCGGGGGAGCGCTCTCCCCAGGCGCGTGCGGGTCCGTGGCACCGCTTCGAAGGTGGACGACGAGGGCCGGGCGGCCGGCCCGGCGACCTCGTCGAACCGCGGTCGCGAAGTCCTCGCGCCGCCTCAGCCGGTTTTCGGTGGGCAGCACGATGTCATGACCTGACCGGGATCAGGCGGACAGACGGGCGCGACCCTTGCTACGGCGGGTCGCCAGAATCGCGCGGCCGGCACGGGTACGCATACGCAGCCGGAAACCGTGGGTCTTCGCACGGCGACGGTTGTTCGGCTGGAAGGTGCGCTTGCTCACTCGGGGGCTCCAGAAAGAATCGGGGTTGGCGGGGTGCCGTCCTGGCTGTCACCGTGCGCCCACGAGTAGCTCGCGTTACGCCCGTGTGCACCGCTTTTCAATCACCTTGGACGTGATCTGTGCCCATCGGAGGCAGGCGGCAGCAGCCATCGACAACTCGACCTGGTTACGGTACGTGAGACTGCGCCATTCGGTCAAACCAGCGGTGACCGGGAGACGCTTGTCCACAGGCTGGGGACAACAACTTGAACCCTACCCGCCGCGCTGACTACCGTGACTGGACTCCGATTCGTTCCCTTATCCCTGCCCCACCCGAGTTTCACCCCGACCCGTCCCCGAATCACACCTTCGAGGGACTCGTGAGAGAGCGTGCCCTGTGGCTGACGTACCTGCCGATCTTGCCGCAGTGTGGCCACGCGTACTGGAGCAACTCCTCGGGGAGGGCCGCGGGCAGGGTGTCGAGTCGAAGGACGAGCACTGGATCCGGCGCTGCCAGCCCCTCGCGCTGGTCGCCGACACCGCCCTGCTCGCCGTACCGAACGAATTCGCGAAGGGCGTACTGGAGGGCCGTCTCGCCCCCATCGTCAGCGAGACCCTGAGCCGCGAATGCGGCCGTCCCATCCGCATCGCGATCACCGTCGACGACACCGCGGGCGAACCCTCCGGGCCCACCCCGCCGGCGCCGCCCGCCGGCCCCCAGCACCGCTACGAGGAGCCCGAGCTCCCCGCCCCCGGCCAGGGCCAGGGCCAGGGCCGCGACGAGTACGAGGGATACGACGGGTACGGCCGCCACCGCGCCGACCAGCTCCCCGCCGCCCGCCCCACGTACCCGCAGGAATACCAGCGCCCCGAGCCCGGCCCCTGGCCCCGCCCCACGCAGCAGGACGACTACGGCTGGCAGCAGCAGCGCCTCGGCTTCCCGGAACGTGACCCCTACGCGTCACCGCCGCAGGAGTCCTACGGCCAGGAGCCGTATCCCAAGGGCGCCCGGCAGCAGGACCCGTACCCGCAGGACACGTACCAGCAGGGCTACCGTCCGCAGCCTCCGGACCGCTCTCCGTACGAATCACAGCGCGGCGACTCCCGCGGCGACTCACAGCGCGGCGACTACGAGCAAACGCGCAACGACTACGAGCAGAACCGCAACGACTACGACCAGCCGCGCGGCGACTACGACCAGCGCGGCCCCCGCCGGGACCTGCCCGAGCCTCCGTCCGGCTCCGGACACGTCCACCGCGGCGGCCCCGTCGGACCCGGCCCCGCGACCGGGGCGCCCGGCCCGCTGGCCGCGCAGCCCGCGCCGGCGACCGGCCCCGGCGAGCCGACCGCACGACTGAACCCGAAGTACCTCTTCGACACCTTCGTCATCGGCGCCTCCAACCGCTTCGCCCACGCCGCGGCCGTCGCCGTCGCCGAAGCACCCGCCAAGGCGTACAACCCGCTCTTCATCTACGGGGAGTCGGGACTCGGCAAGACCCACCTCCTGCACGCCATCGGGCACTACGCCCGCAGCCTCTACCCCGGCACGCGCGTGCGCTACGTGAGCTCCGAGGAGTTCACCAACGAGTTCATCAACTCGATCCGCGACGGCAAGGGCGACAGCTTTCGCAAGCGCTACCGCGAGATGGACATCCTGCTCGTCGACGACATCCAGTTCCTCGCGGACAAGGAGTCGACGCAGGAGGAGTTCTTCCACACCTTCAACACCCTCCACAACGCCAACAAGCAGATCGTCCTCTCCTCCGACCGGCCGCCCAAGCAGCTGGTCACACTGGAGGACCGGCTGCGGAACCGTTTCGAGTGGGGCCTGATCACCGACGTCCAGCCGCCCGAGCTGGAGACGCGCATCGCGATCCTGCGCAAGAAGGCGGTGCAGGAGCAGCTCAACGCCCCGCCGGAGGTGCTGGAGTTCATCGCCTCACGGATCTCGCGCAACATCCGCGAACTGGAGGGCGCGCTGATCCGGGTCACGGCGTTCGCGTCGCTCAACCGGCAGCCGGTCGACCTGGGCCTCACCGAGATCGTCCTGAAGGACCTGATCCCCGGCGGAGAGGACTCTGCCCCCGAGATCACGTCCACGGCCATCATGGGCGCCACCGCCGACTACTTCGGCCTCACCGTCGAGGACCTGTGCGGCACCTCGCGCGGACGCGCACTGGTGACCGCCCGGCAGATCGCCATGTACCTCTGCCGCGAGCTGACGGACCTCTCGCTGCCGAAGATCGGCGCGCTGTTCGGCGGCCGGGACCACACCACGGTGATGCACGCCGACCGCAAGATCCGCAATCTGATGGCCGAGCGGCGCTCCATCTACAACCAGGTGACCGAGCTGACCAACCGCATCAAGAACGGCTGACGGCCACCGGCACAGCCACCGGCACGGCCACCGCGACAGCCCGCCGGCACGGCCCTCGAGGCGCCCCGGACACCCCCGGGGCGCCTTTTCCGCGCCCGCTCCATGCCCGCTCCATGCCCGCTCCGCGCCCGCGGGGGCGAAGCCGTTGTTCGATTTCCTGCGGAGTTACGGCCGTCCTCCACAGATTCGGTCACTTTTTTCCGTCCACACCTTGGGGACTGGGAAGTTGTCCCGATCCTGTCCACAGGCCAAGGTGTTGAGGAAGCATCAGGGCAGGTCAGTACCCTGTGGATTCGTGGACAAAGGTTCTCCACAGGCTGTGGACAACGAAAGGATCCACAAGCTGTGCATGAAGTTGTCCACGGGCAACCCACAGGCTGGGCCATGTTGTCCCCAGCCATTCCCGGCTTCTCCACACGGCTGTCCACTGTTCGGCAACCCGACGCGCCCTCTCACCACGTCGAGTGAAAGGCGTCACACCGAGGCCCCTGGTTGAGCTGTGGGAAACATCGGCAAACCTGGGGACGCAGCTGGGGAGAAGTCCCCTCTCCCTGTGCACGGAGTGTGCAGAACTTTCTGTTCTCCACAGACGGGCCTGGTTGTCCACCGGCTCCACCCACAGGCCCGGTGGACAAAATTCCTGGCCTGACCTGGGCAAACGAGGTTATCCACGGTATCCACAGGCCCTACTACTACTAGCGACTAGAGAGAGTGCGGAATCCGTTTCGAAGTGGGCCCTGTGCACAACTCGCCCTCTCGAGCCCGACCGCCCCTCGTCGCGACTTGACCCCGAACGGCACCTACTGTCAGTGGGGTGCGTCAGACTGGTCCCCGGTGTCCTGCCCCTCACCGGGACCGATGACACCGACCCAGACGACGGAAGCCAGGCAGGGCGAGCAGCGCCGGCAACAGCAGGAGGCGGCAACAGTGAAGATCCGGGTGGAACGCGACGTACTCGCGGAGGCAGTGGCCTGGGCGGCTCGCAGCCTCCCGGCCCGTCCGCCGGCGCCGGTCCTCGCGGGCCTGCTGCTGAAGGCCGAGGAGGGGCAGCTGAGCCTGTCCAGCTTCGACTACGAGGTCTCCGCGCGAGTGTCGGTGGAGGCGGAGGTCGAGGAGGAGGGCACAGTCCTCGTCTCGGGCCGTCTGCTCGCCGACATCTCCCGCGCCCTCCCCAACCGGCCGGTGGAGATCTCCACAGACGGTGTACGGGCGACGGTGGTCTGCGGCTCCTCGCGGTTCACCCTCCACACCCTTCCCGTGGAGGAGTACCCGGCGCTGCCGCAGATGCCGGAGGCGACGGGCACGGTCCCCGGCGAGGTCTTCGCCTCGGCCGTGCAGCAGGTCGCCATCGCCGCCGGCCGTGACGACACGCTGCCCGTCCTGACCGGTGTGCGCATCGAGATCGAGGGCGACTCGGTGACGCTGGCCTCCACCGACCGCTACCGCTTCGCGGTCCGCGAGTTCCTGTGGAAGCCGGAGAACCCGGACATCTCCGCGGTCGCCCTGGTGCCCGCCAAGACGCTCCAGGACACCGCCAAGGCGCTGACCAGCGGCGACCAGGTGATCCTGGCGCTGTCCGGCTCGGGCGCGGGCGAGGGCCTGATCGGTTTCGAGGGCGCGGGCCGCCGTACGACGACGCGCCTGCTGGAGGGCGACCTCCCGAAGTACAAGACGCTGTTCCCGACGGAGTTCAACAGCGTCGCCGTGATCGAGACCGCCCCCTTCGTGGAGGCCGTCAAGCGCGTGGCCCTGGTCGCCGAGCGCAACACCCCGGTGCGGCTCAGCTTCGAGCAGGGCGTGCTCATCCTGGAGGCCGGCTCCAGCGACGACGCACAGGCTGTGGAGAGGGTGGACGCCCAGCTGGAGGGCGACGACATCTCGATCGCCTTCAACCCGACGTTCCTGCTGGACGGTCTGAGCGCGATCGACTCGCCGGTGGCGCAGCTGTCCTTCACGACGTCCACGAAGCCGGCGCTGCTCAGTGGCAGGCCCGCGGTGGACGCCGAGGCGGACGAGGCCTACAAGTACCTGATCATGCCGGTGCGGCTGAGCGGCTGAGCCCTCGGGACTCGGCGTCGGTCGCCGATCGTCCACGGTCGTCCACAGGGTGAGGGGAAACCCGCAGGTGAGGGCGTACGTATGAGCGCGTACGCCCACAGCTGTGCACGGGCGTCCGGGTTTAGGCTCGGACGTGGGTACGAAAGTGCCGCGGCACGCATCCGGCGGGCAAGGACGTGCCGTCCCGCCACCTCGCACACCTAAGGAACGCAACTGATGGAGCTCGGTCTCGTCGGCCTCGGCAAGATGGGCGGCAACATGCGCGAGCGGATCCGCCGCGCGGGCCACACCGTCGTCGGATACGACCGCAATCCGGACCTCGCCGACGTCCACAGCCTGGAAGAGCTCGTGGGCAAGCTCAGCGCCCCGCGGGTGGTCTGGGTCATGGTTCCGGCCGGGGAGGCCACCCAGGCCACCGTCGACCGGCTCGGGGAGCTGCTGGAGCCCGGTGACGTCGTCGTGGACGGTGGGAACTCCCGCTGGACGGACGACGAGAAGCACGCCGAGGAGCTGGCGGCCAAGGGCATAGGCTTCGTCGACTGCGGCGTCTCCGGCGGCGTGTGGGGCCTGGAGAACGGCTACGCGCTGATGTACGGCGGCGACGCGGAGAACGTCGCCCGGGTGCAGCCGGTCTTCGACGCCCTCAAGCCGGAGGGCGACTTCGGCGCCGTGCACGCCGGCAAGGTGGGCGCGGGCCACTTCGCGAAGATGGTCCACAACGGCATCGAGTACGCGATGATGCAGGCCTACGCCGAGGGCTGGGAGCTGCTGGAGAAGGTCGACTCCGTGGAGAACGTCCGCGAGGTCTTCCGGTCCTGGCAGGAGGGCACGGTGATCCGCTCCTGGCTGCTGGACCTGGCCGTCAACGCGCTCGACGAGGACGAGCACCTGGGCGGGCTGCGGGGCTACGCGCAGGACTCCGGTGAGGGACGCTGGACGGTGGAGGCCGCGATCGACAACGCGGTGCCGCTGCCGGCGATCACGGCGTCGCTGTTCGCGCGGTTCGCGTCCCGGCAGGACGACTCGCCGCAGATGAAGATGATCGCCGCGCTGCGCAATCAGTTCGGCGGGCACGCGGTCGAGAAGAAGTAGGCAGTACCCGAGGGTCTACGCCTGAAGGTCAACACCCGAAGGTTGGGGAGGTCGGCGAACGACCATGCACGTCACGCATCTGTCGCTGGCCGACTTCCGTTCGTACGCCCGGGTCGAGGTCCCGCTGGACCCGGGCGTCACCGCCTTCGTCGGGCCGAACGGGCAGGGGAAGACGAATCTCGTCGAGGCGGTCGGTTACCTCGCCACGCTCGGCAGTCACCGGGTCTCCTCCGACGCGCCCCTGGTCCGCATGGGCGCCGAGCGTGCGGTGATCCGCGCTCAGGTCAAGCAGGGCGAGCGGCAGCAGCTGATCGAGCTGGAGCTGAACCCGGGCCGCGCCAACCGTGCCCGTATCAACAGGTCCTCGCAGGTCAGGCCGCGTGATGTGCTCGGCATCGTGCGTACGGTGCTGTTCGCGCCCGAGGATCTCGCGCTGGTGAAGGGCGACCCCGGTGAGCGGCGCCGCTTCCTGGACGAGCTGATCACGGCCCGCTCGCCGCGCATGGCCGGGGTGCGTTCCGACTACGACCGGGTGCTCAAGCAGCGCAACACCCTGCTGAAGTCGGCCGCGCTCGCCCGTCGTCACGGCGGCCGCACGATGGACCTGTCCACGCTCGACGTGTGGGACCAGCACCTGGCGCGGGTGGGTGCCGAGCTGCTCGCGCAGCGGCTGGATCTGATCGCCGCGGTGCAGCCGCTGGCGGACAAGGCGTACGAGCAGCTGGCCCCGGGCGGGGGCCCCGTCGCCCTGGAGTACAAGCCGTCGGCGCCCGGTGAGGCGCACACGCGTGAGGATCTCTACGAGCAGCTGATGGCCGCGTTCGCCGAGGTGCGCAAGCAGGAGATCGAGCGGGGCGTCACCCTGGTGGGTCCGCACCGGGACGATCTGCTTCTCCGGCTCGGCTCGCTGCCCGCGAAGGGGTACGCCTCCCACGGCGAGTCCTGGTCGTATGCGCTGGCGCTGCGGCTGGCGTCGTTCGACCTGCTGCGGGCGGAGGGCAACGAGCCCGTGCTCGTCCTGGACGACGTCTTCGCCGAGTTGGACGCGCGGCGGCGGGAGCGGCTGGCCGAGTTGGTGGCCCCGGGGGAGCAGGTGCTGGTGACGGCCGCGGTCGACGACGACGTACCGGATGTGCTGGCGGGGGCGCGGTTCGCGGTGGCGGAGGGGGCGGTGGAGCGCGTATGAGCGCGGACGGACCGGCCTCCAAAGGGCCTCCCGGGGGCAGCGGCAGTGGCGAAGGAAACGGCAGCGGCAAGGGCCCGGAGCCGTCGGGTGTGGATCTCGCGCGGGTGGCGCTCAGGGCGGCGCGGGAGGCGGCTCGCGCGCGTGGGGACGCGGCGCAGCAGAAGAAGCAGGCGCGGCGTGGGGGCCTGCGCTCCGGCGCGCGTGCCGACGGTCGTGACCCCATGGCGCTGGGTTCGGCGATCAACCGGCTGATCACCGAGCGCGGCTGGGAGACGCCGGCCGCGGTGGGCGGTGTGATGGGCCGGTGGCCGCAGATCGTCGGTGAGGACGTGGCGAAGCACTGTGTGCCGGAGCGGTACGACGAGGACGAGCGGGTGCTGGTCGTCCGTTGTGACTCGACGGCCTGGGCGACGAATCTGCGGTTGCTCGCGCCGACGCTGGTGGCCCGGCTCAACGAGGATCTCGGGCATGGGTCGGTGCGCATGATCAAGGTGCTGGGCCCCGGTGGTCCCGGTGGTCCCGGGCGTCGTTACGGGCCGCTGCGCGCCCCTGGGAGCCGGGGTCCGGGTGACACCTACGGGTGACGCGGAGGGTGCTCTGACGCCCCGTCAGACGTGGGTGATGTACCTCACATAATTGGGCGTCAGTGGGTGGTGTGAACCGTTGGCGCCCCCTCTGCCGCATCACCGCACACGGTTGCGAATCGCGATCTGACTCCCAAGTAGCCAAGGGTTGACGCCTCGAAGCGCTGAGTGCCGTTGTGAGCCTCTTGAGGCCCCCTTCCGCATATCGGGAGTCGGACGAGCCTCGTTCAGGGCGGCACATGCGGACTCAGGTACCGGCAAACCCCCATCAGTGTCAGTGCTACCGGTAGAATGGAAGACAATCCCGCCCCGAACGTGGGGACCGTCCGGGACAAGCTGAGCAACGCTGATCAAGGCTTACCAACGCAACATGCCGCAGCCGCTCCGGCAATCCGCCGACGAGCCCGGCTCGTGCTGTGCCAGAAAGGGCGCTTCGTGGCCGATTCCGGCAACCCCAACGAGAACAACCCGTCCACCGACACCGGCGTGAACGAAGCGGTGAGCACCCCGAACGGCGAGGCTCCCGCCTCGTACGACGCCAGTGCCATCACCGTCCTCGAGGGTCTGGACGCGGTCCGCAAGCGACCCGGTATGTACATCGGATCAACCGGTGAACGTGGCCTGCATCACCTGGTGCAGGAGGTCGTGGACAACTCCGTCGACGAGGCGCTGGCCGGCTACGCGGACACGGTCGACGTCACGATCCTCGCCGACGGCGGTGTCCGGGTCGTCGACAACGGCCGTGGTATCCCGGTGGGCATCGTCCCCTCCGAGGGCAAGCCCGCCGTCGAGGTCGTGCTGACCGTGCTGCACGCGGGCGGCAAGTTCGGCGGCGGCGGTTACGCGGTCTCCGGTGGTCTGCACGGTGTGGGTGTGTCCGTCGTCAACGCCCTTTCCACGAGGGTCGCGGTGGAGGTCAGGACCGACGGCTACCGCTGGACGCAGGACTACAAGCTGGGTGTCCCCACGGCACCGCTGGTTCGGCACGAGGCCACCGAGGAGACCGGCACGTCGGTCACCTTCTGGGCCGACGGTGACATCTTCGAGACCACCGACTACTCCTTCGAGACGCTGTCCCGGCGCTTCCAGGAGATGGCCTTCCTCAACAAGGGCCTGAAGATCAACCTCACCGACGAGCGCGAGTCGGCGAAGGCGACCGCCGGTGCGGACGAGGCGGGCGAGGACGAGAAGCACGAGGTCAAGACCGTCGCGTACCACTACGAGGGCGGCATCGTCGACTTCGTGAAGTACCTCAACTCCCGCAAGGGAGAGCTGGTGCACCCCACCGTGATCGACCTCGAGGCCGAGGACAAGGACAAGAGCCTGTCCCTCGAGATCGCGATGCAGTGGAACGGCGGCTACACCGAGGGTGTCTACTCCTTCGCCAACATCATCCACACCCACGAGGGCGGTACGCACGAGGAGGGCTTCCGTGCGGCGCTGACCTCGCTCATCAACAAGTACGCGCGCGACAAGCGGCTGCTGCGCGAGAAGGACGACAACCTCACGGGCGACGACATCCGCGAGGGTCTGACGGCGATCATCTCGGTGAAGCTGGGTGAGCCGCAGTTCGAGGGCCAGACCAAGACCAAGCTGGGCAACACGGAGGTCAAGACCTTCGTCCAGCGGGTGGTCTACGAGCACCTGGCCGACTGGCTCGACCGCAACCCGAACGAGGCCGCGGACATCATCCGCAAGGGCATCCAGGCGGCCACCGCGCGCGTGGCGGCCCGCAAGGCCCGTGACCTGACCCGCCGCAAGGGCCTGCTGGAGACGGCGTCGCTGCCGGGCAAGCTCTCGGACTGCCAGTCGAACGACCCGACCAAGTGTGAGATCTTCATCGTCGAGGGCGACTCCGCCGGCGGCTCGGCCAAGTCCGGCCGGAACCCGCAGTACCAGGCGATCCTCCCGATCCGCGGCAAGATCCTCAACGTCGAGAAGGCGCGCATCGACCGGATCCTGCAGAACCAGGAGATCCAGGCGATGATCTCCGCGTTCGGCACGGGGGTGCACGAGGACTTCGACATCGAGAAGCTCCGCTATCACAAGATCATTCTGATGGCGGACGCCGACGTCGACGGCCAGCACATCAACACCCTGCTGCTGACCTTCCTGTTCCGCTTCATGCGGCCGCTGGTCGAGGCCGGGCACGTGTACCTGTCCCGTCCGCCGCTCTACAAGATCAAGTGGGGCCGGGACGACTTCGAGTACGCGTACTCCGACCGCGAGCGCGACGCGCTGATCGAGATGGGCCGCAGCGCCGGCAAGCGCATCCGCGAGGACTCCGTGCAGCGCTTCAAGGGCCTCGGTGAGATGAACGCCGAGGAGCTGCGCATCACGACCATGGACCAGGAGCACCGCGTCCTCGGCCAGGTCACGCTGGACGACGCCGCGCAGGCCGACGACCTGTTCTCGGTGCTGATGGGCGAGGACGTCGAGGCACGGCGCCAGTTCATCCAGCGCAACGCCAAGGACGTCCGCTTCCTCGACATCTGAGTCGGTCTCAGCTGACCGCACCAGGAAGGACCTTCACCAGCAATGACCGACGAGAACACTCCTGTGACGACGCCCGAGGGTGACGCCCTGGCCATGCGTGTCGAGCCCGTGGGGCTCGAGACGGAGATGCAGCGCTCCTACCTCGACTACGCGATGTCCGTCATCGTCTCGCGCGCGCTGCCCGACGTCCGCGACGGTCTCAAGCCCGTCCACCGCCGTGTGCTGTACGCCATGTACGACGGCGGCTACCGCCCCGAGCGCGGCTTCTACAAGTGCGCCCGCGTCGTCGGCGACGTCATGGGCAACTACCACCCGCACGGCGACAGCTCCATCTACGACGCCCTGGTGCGCCTCGCCCAGCCGTGGTCGATGCGCATGCCGCTCGTCGACTCCAACGGCAACTTCGGTTCGCCGGGCAACGACCCGGCGGCGGCCATGCGGTACACCGAGTGCAAGATGGCGCCGCTGGCCATGGAGATGGTCCGTGACATCGACGAGGAGACCGTCGACTTCACGGACAACTACGACGGCCGCTCCCAGGAGCCGACCGTCCTGCCCGCCCGCTTCCCGAACCTGCTGATCAACGGCTCGGCCGGGATCGCGGTCGGTATGGCGACCAACATCCCGCCGCACAACCTGCGCGAGGTCGCGGCCGGCGCCCAGTGGTACCTGGAGAACTACGAGGCCTCGCACGAGGACCTGCTCGACGCGCTCATCGAGCGCATCAAGGGCCCGGACTTCCCGACCGGCGCGCTGGTGGTGGGCCGCACGGGCATCGAGGAGGCCTACCGCACCGGTCGCGGCTCGATCACCATGCGCGCGGTGGTCGAGGTCGAGGAGATCCAGAACCGTCAGTGCCTGGTGGTCACGGAGCTGCCGTACCAGACCAACCCGGACAACCTCGCGCAGAAGATCGCCGACCTGGTGAAGGACGGCAAGATCGGCGGCATCGCGGACGTCCGTGACGAGACGTCGTCCCGCACCGGCCAGCGCCTGGTCATCGTGCTCAAGCGGGACGCGGTCGCCAAGGTCGTCCTGAACAACCTGTACAAGCACACGGACCTGCAGTCGAACTTCAGCGCCAACATGCTGGCCCTGGTCGACGGTGTCCCGCGCACCCTGTCCCTGGACGCGTTCATCCGCCACTGGGTGAACCACCAGATCGAGGTCATCGTCCGGCGTACGAAGTTCCGCCTGCGCAAGGCCGAGGAGCGGGCGCACATCCTGCGCGGCCTGCTGAAGGCCCTGGACGCCATCGACGAGGTCATCGCGCTGATCCGGCGCAGTGACACGGTGGAGATCGCCCGCGGCGGCCTGATGGACCTGCTGGAGATCGACGAGATCCAGGCCAACGCGATCCTGGAGATGCAGCTGCGCCGACTGGCGGCCCTGGAACGCCAGAAGATCGTCCGGGAGCACGACGAGCTCCAGGCGAAGATCACCGAGTACAGGGAGATCCTGTCCTCCCCGGTCCGCCAGCGGAGGATCGTCGGCGAGGAACTGGCCGCGCTCGTCGAGAAGTTCGGCGACGACCGCAAGACCAAGCTGATCCCGTACGAGGGCGACATGTCCATCGAGGACCTGATCGCCGAGGAGGACATCGTCGTCACGGTCACCCGTGGCGGTTACATCAAGCGCACCAAGACCGACGACTACCGGGCCCAGAAGCGCGGGGGCAAGGGCGTACGGGGCACGAAGCTCAAGGAAGACGACATCGTCAACCACTTCTTCGTGTCCACCACGCACCACTGGCTGCTCTTCTTCACCAACAAGGGCCGGGTCTACCGCGCGAAGGCCTACGAGCTGCCCGACGCCGGCCGCGACGCGCGCGGTCAGCACGTGGCGAACCTGCTGGCCTTCCAGCCGGACGAGTCGATCGCCCAGATCCGCGCGATCCGCGACTACGAGGCGGTGCCCTACCTGGTCCTGGCCACCAAGGCCGGCCTGGTGAAGAAGACGCCGCTGAAGGACTACGACTCGCCGCGCTCGGGCGGTGTGATCGCCATCAACCTGCGTGAGCAGGCGGACGGTTCCGACGACGAACTGATCGGTGCGGAACTGGTCTCCGCCGAGGACGATCTCCTGCTGATCAGTAGGAAGGCGCAGTCGATCAGGTTCACCGCCTCGGACGACACGCTGCGTCCGATGGGCCGTGCCACCTCGGGCGTAAAGGGCATGAGTTTCCGCGAAGGGGACGAACTGCTCTCGATGAATGTTGTTCGAGCCGGTACGTTCGTGTTCACTGCCACTGACGGCGGTTACGCGAAGCGGACCTCTGTCGACGAGTACCGGGTCCAGGGCCGCGGCGGCCTCGGCATCAAGGCTGCCAAAATCGTCGAGGACCGTGGATCGCTCGTGGGCGCGCTGGTGGTCGAGGAGCACGACGAGATCCTCGCCATCACACTCTCGGGCGGTGTGATTCGTACGCGAGTCAGCGGGGTCAGGGAGACGGGCCGTGACACCATGGGCGTTCAACTGATCAATCTGGGCAAGCGCGATGCCGTCGTCGGCATCGCACGCAACGCCGAGGCGGGACGCGAGGCGGAGGAGGTCGACGGCGATGTGGTCGTCGACGAGACCGCCGAGGGTGCCGCGACCACCGGCACGGACGAGGGTGAGGCGCCCTCGACCGAGTAGCACGAGGAGAGAGTCATCGTGAGCGGAGCCACGGGCGCCGGATCGGCCGGTACCTCCAGGGGTACGGAAACGGGCGGCGGCGGCCGTGGCTCCGCCGCGCGTGCGACGGATTCGCACACGACTCAACTGCGCAAGATCGACGACGGCGCGGCCGATTCGAACCCGGCGAGCTCGTCCAAGACGCATGGATCCCAGGGGGGAACTGTGACGGACACCCGAGGCCAGCAGACACAAGCGGCGGCCTCGCCGCTGCCGGGAGAACGGCAGCCCCAGCAGCCCGGCGGGCCGTACCACCCGCCGCAGGCCTACCAGACCCAGGGCACCCAGGGGGGCAACGCGTCCGCCACCGTGCGCCGCCCGCGAACCGGCGCACGCACCACGCCCCGCGTCCGCAAGGCACGCCTGCGCGTGTCGAAGGCCGACCCCTGGTCGGTGATGAAGGTCAGCTTCCTGCTCTCCATCGCGCTCGGCATCTGCACGATCGTCGCGTCCGCCGTGCTGTGGATGGTCATGGACGCCATGGGCGTCTTCTCGTCGGTCGGCAGCACGGTCTCCGAGGCGACCGGCTCGAACGAGTCCAACGGCTTCGACCTGCAGTCGTTCCTCTCGCTGAGCAACGTGCTGCTGTTCACGACGGTCATCGCGGTCATCGACGTCGTCCTCGCGACGGCACTGGCCACGCTCGGCGCGTTCATCTACAACCTGTCCGCCGGCTTCGTCGGCGGCGTGGAGCTGACGCTCGCCGAGGACGAGTGATCGTCGCCCGGCGGCCTCGCGCCAACCGATTTTGGGACTGCCCGCCTCGTGCGCTAATCTTCAGGAGTCAGCGCGCGGGACATACACCGCAGAGCGCGGCGGGGCTATAGCTCAGTTGGTTAGAGCGCATCCCTGATAAGGATGAGGCCACAGGTTCAAATCCTGTTAGCCCCACCAGCGAGAAGACCCCCAGTCGGTAGCGGCTGGGGGTCTTTGACATCCACGGCTGACATCAACGGCGGTCACGGAACCGGCCTCAGCTTCCCAGCGTCGTGCTTGGTACGGATGCTGCGCTGAGGAGGGCTGTGGAAGGCGATCCGCCATGGTGGGTGATCTTCGTGATCTCGGCCGGAGTGACAGTGGTCCTTGGGGCAGTCTTCCTGTCCGTGGTCGGGGTAGTGGCACTCAGCGTGACGTGTGTACGCAGCAGGTTCCGCCGTCGGCCATCTACTGGACGCGTCAGCCGATGAGTGGATCTTCCAGAAGCTCGGCGAGCATGCCCACCGCTTCGCGCTCACTGTCGCCCACGACGTGCGTGTAGACGTCCATGGTCATGCTGATCTGGCTGTGCCGGAGGATGGCCTGAGCGACCTTGGGGTGCACCTTCAGGAAGGCCAGCAGGGTTCCGCAGGTGTGCCGAGCAAGGCGGACCGTGATCCGGCGGACGCCGGCGCGCTTGACGAGCCGATCGAAAGTGCGGGAGAAGCCCACCGGGTCGATCATGCCGCCGTGCTCCGAGGAGAAGATCAGGTCGTGATCCGGCTCCTGCGACCAGTGCTCACCCGCGATCTTCCGTTCCAGCTCTTGCAGCTCATGCCGCTCATGCAGGACACGGGCGCAGAACTCGGGGAGCGGGAGCACGGCCTGTGAAGACTCCGTCTTGAGGTCCTTGAGGACCAGACCGACGCCCTTGACACGCTGCACCTGCTTGACCGGGGTGAAGCGGCCGACCTCGAAGTCGACGTCTTGCCAGCGCAGCCCGAGCACCTCGCTACGGCGAAGCCCGAGGACCAGGACGAGGACGCAGGCCGCGTAGAGCCGGTGGGCACGGACCGAGCGCAGGAACGCGATAGCCTCCCGGGCGTTCCACGCCGTGCCCCTGTCCTTGCTGACCTTGGGCATGTCGACGAGAAGCGCGACGTTCCGCGTGACCAGCTCCTCGCGCATGGCCCGGTTGAGGGCGTTGCGGAGCACACGCAGGACCTCGAAACGGGCCGAGGCGCCGACCTTCTCCCGGGTCAGCGTGGCCATGAACGCCCGGATCTGTGCCGGGGTGAGCTTGACCAGTGGTTTCTTGCCGAGATGCGGCAGCAGGTAGAGCCGCACCTTGGACTCGTACTTCACGTACGTGTTGTGCTCGCGCTCCGGAGCGACGATGTGCTCCAGCCAGTAGGCCAGCCACTCCCCGAGCGTCCAGGACCGGGAGGGCACGGGAATGCCGTTGCGCTCCTGGTCCTGGAGCTTGCCCAGCTTCTCGTTCGCCTCGTCCCACGTCCGGCCGTACACGTACTTCCGGACACGGTTGCCGTCCGTGTCGGTCACGTACGCGGCGCCCTGGTACCGGCCATCGGACCGCTTGGTGATCGTGCCGCCGCCATTGGGCCGACGCTTAGCCATCAGGCAGCCTCTCCGATCTGGCCGGTGATGAAGTCGCGGACCGCTTGGTCGGGGATGCGGCGGCACCCGTCGACCTTGATGGACACGAGACGGTGGGTGCGTATCAGGTCGTAGACCTTGGTCCGGCCCACCTTCAGCCGCGCCATGACCTCGGGCACGGTCAGCAGTTCCGGGGTAGCGGTGGTCATGTAGCGGCTCCTTCCAGGTCGAGCAGGGCGGGTAGTTCCTCGCGGGCGGTTTCGCGGTTGTGCTGGATGTCGCGGCGGATGTTGGCGGCGAGCCAGGATTCGCCGGGGGTGTGGCCGTGGCCGGCGTAGGTCCAGTGGGCGAGGGTGAGCGTGGTGGCTTCCTCGTCGTCGGGGTCGGGCAGGCCGAGGGCGGCGGGTTGCTGGGCTGCGCGGTAGTCGGCGCGGGTCTGGCGTAGTTCGCCGAGGGTGGTGGAGTAGCGGCGGGACTTGGTGGAGAAGTGGCCGCGGAAGCCGAGCATGTGGGCCCAGTCGCGGAGCTTGCGGTCCGGGTAGTGCGCGTGGAGGTTGAGGCACGCTTCGATCAGCCGGCGGGGATGGTCGGCGACGCCGAGGAGGACCAGGGCTTCCTTGTTGCCGATGCGGCGGTCGACCGTTCCGGTGGTCTCGGCGGCCTTGGTGGCGTACTTGGCGACGTAGGAGGCGACGGCCTGTTCAGTGATGTCCTCGCCGTCGCCGAAGGCCCGGATGGGGCGTACGTCGAGCTGTGTGCCCCATCGCAGAGTTCGGGCGGGCTGGTCTCCGGCCGGGGGCACGTCGACTTCCACGCGGGCGGCAGCGGCATGGATTGCGTCGGTGAGCAGGTCGAGGGTGGCCCACGCCGGCGGCGGATCGTCGGGCCCGTCGGGACCGTCGAAGCGGATCACGGCATGGAAGTGCACGGCGCCGCGCTTCTGGTCCTCGGCGACCTTGCCGAAGGAGACCCGGGACTGTTCCTTCGCGGCCTTCTGGGTGAGGCCGGCGCGCTTGGCGATCTCGCGGCGCAGGTAGATCGTGAAGTAGCGCCACAGGTCGGAGGCGTGGTTGTTCCACAGCACGGCGCCCGCGTAGTCGTACGCGTCGGGGTCGAGCGGTGTACCCAGCTCGGGGGCGTCCTCGGCGTGACGGGTGCCGCAGCGGCAGGGCCGGTTGCCGGGCCGGTTGTGGACCGGTCCGAAGGAGGGCGCCGTCAGGGTGGCGAACACCCGCGGGTGATCCCGGATCGTGTGCGGGGTGCCCTTGGCTGGGTCGCCGACGAGGCCCGCCCGGATGAGGTGGTAGGTGTCGCCGGCGTAGGTCCAGGCGCAAGCAGGGCAGCGGGAGGCCCGACGGTTGCCGCAGGCGAGGCGGAGTCGTCCGCCCGGCTCGGAGTCGGTCGAGTAGCAATGCAGAACCTGCCCCGTGGCAGCGTCGCGAGTGACGGTCGAGCCCATCAGGTGGATGGGGTCGGAACAGCCACCAGTGCGGCGGATCTGGTTCTGGAAGCGGTCGAAGCCGGTGGACCCGGCCAGCCTCAGCACGTCGGCGAGGGTGGCCGGGTCCAGGCCCGCCATCGTGGCGGTGTTGGTCACGTGGTCACCGCCCGATGTGGTGCAGGTTGGCGGCGGGGACGGTGTGGCCGGTGCCCTGGCAGGTCGGGCAGGTGACACGGAGGGTGGCACGGGTGCCGTCGGTGTGGCGGGTGCCGGTGGTGATGGCGACGGTGGCGAAGCCGTCGCAGTCGCGGCAGACGCGCGTGTTCTGGGCGTGCTGGGGCATCATGGGGCTTCCCTTTCGGGTCCGTCGGATCTGGATGGGTGTAGGCGCCCGGAGCGGCGGACGTTTGGCGACCGAGGCCGCTCCGGGGGCCGTTCAGTTGTGGACGTTGCGCCTTCCGTGGCCCTTGGCCGCGTACATGCCGGCGTCGGCCGCGGACAGAGCGTCGGTGAGGGCGGGGACCGGCAGGTTGGCGCGGTGGCAGAGGCCGACCGAGGCGGAAACCGGCAGAAGGTGACCGTCGAAGGCGACCGGCCGGCCGAGGGTGGCTTGCAGTGCCGTCGTGCCGGGGGTGCGGGCGGGGTCGGTGACGATGGCGGCGAACTCTTCTCTGAACTACCGAGGGTGCCCCGTGCTCAGGTGAGGGGACGATCAGTCCTGAGAGGAGGGACCGGAGAGCGGCTGCGAACTGCCAGGGTGTTAGTTTCCTTCCCGTGTTAAGACACCAGGACGAGACCAGGGCGGCCTATGACGGGGTCGTCGACCTGTACGCGTCGATGTTCGCTAATCGGCTGGAGACGCAGCCATTCGCGCGGAACATGATCGGCACCTTCGCCGAGCTCGTGCGTGCCTCGGGGAACCTGCGGGCAGCCGACGTCGGGTGCGGTCCCGGTCATCTGACGGCCATGCTGCACGACTTGGGGCTGGACGCCTTCGGACTCGACCTCTCCCCGGCGATGGTCGCCCACGCCCGGCGAGCCCATCCGGCGCTGCGATTCGACGAAGCGCGAATGGAAGCCCTGCCTGCCGAGGACGGCGCACTCGGCGGAGTGCTGGCCCACTACTCGATGATCCATACCCCACCTGGAGAATTGCCCGCGCTACTCGCCGAGCAGGTGCGTGTCCTGGCACCAGAGGGCCTGCTCCTGGTGTCCTTCTTCGGGACCGAGGGACCGGAGCCGGTCCGCTTCGACCACAAGGTGACGCCCGCCTATAGCTGGCCGGCGGACCGGTTCGCCGAGCTGCTCGCCGAGGCCGGACTCGTCACGTTCGCCCGGCTGCTCCACGACCCAGCGTCCGAGCGGGGCTTCCTCGACACCCATTTGCTGGCCCGCCGCCCGTAGGGCGTGGCTCGTGGCCTGGATCGGGGTGGTGTAGATCATCTGCGTGGATGAGGCTCGACTAACTTGAAGGTCCTCTTGCCGTACTGATTCGTGTCGCGATCTGGCTGAAGCGCGGCATGCCGAGATCGATCACTTGGCGTTGACGGACTTGCTCTGCATCGAGCTGGGTGAGCTTCTCCTCTGCGCTGGCGAGGCCGACTTGGAGTCCTTCGATCTCACCGAGCCATCCCTCCTGTTCGGCTTCGGTGATTCGGGCGATCAGGTTGTCGCGAATCTCGACGAGGCGGTGTCTCTGAGCCGGATCCGGTCGGAGCATGGAGCATCGAATACAAGCGTGTTCGTGGATGCATGGAGTGCCGAAAGCGCGAGCGCAGATCCCGATGGACAGTTTGCGTCGCTCGAAATGCCCGAGGAAGGCGTCCCACTCCTCGTTGGTTGGGGTTCGGTACTCCTCGCTGGGACGCAGCGCTCGGCGCCGCGCGATGAACGCGCGATGCGCCTCGATCGCCTCGCTGGGGTAGATGGCGTTGTACGACGGCGGACGGGATGGGAGCTGGGGAGAATGGTGGGTTAAGGCGGCGGGGTGTCTGGCCGGAGTTCAGGGGGTGTTGAGGCGATCCCAGAGGACGGTGGCGAGCGAAGGGCGCTGTGCCGTCTTGTCGCGTGTCACCTCACGCACCACCCTAAATAGTTATAGGTAGCCGTGGAGGGCGTGAGTTCCTACGGTGGTGGCTCTGCTGGCGATAGCTGATCAGGCTCTATGGCGAGCACGCCATGTGATCCGTGGGGGATGAAGTATGAAGAGAATTCGTGCTGTCCGTGCCAAGGCGGGCCTGTTTGCAGGCGCCGTTGTGATGGCAGGCCTGAGCGTCGGCCCCGCTCCAGCGCAGGCAGCAGGCAGGTACGAGTGCGACACGGGGTACGTCTGCTTCTACTCGATGGCCAATGGCTACGGGGAGAAGTGTTCATGGGAGGGAAGCGACGCCATCTGGCGGGTTAGCCCGGGTGTCTGCTCATGGGGCCACTACGACTCGGCCGGTTCCGTTTTCAACAACGGGACGAGCGGCATGGACGTGCTCTACTACGACCAGGCCGGGCAGCACGGCGCAGACAAGGTGGGCTGCGTCTCCAAGGGCGAGAAGAAGAACATTTCCGGCACGCACTACCTGGCTTCCCACAAGTGGGTCGGCGGTACCAACTGCTGAGGAAGGCAGTTGAAGGTGAGCTGCCTTGGCGAGACTGTGCCTGAAGCGAATAGTGCCAGGCACCAGCTTGCGTTAAGGAAGTGGGCCGCTCGTATGCTGAGTTGGTTTTGTCAAGGACGCCCCCCTCATCGCTGACACCAGCGGCTGACACCAACAAGGGCGAACAGCAGCGGTCAGCGGTGAATGCCGACGGACGTCCAACCGGAGCCTGAAGCGGGTTGACCGAGGCCCACAGACCCTCATGATCGGCCTGATAAGGATGAGGCCACAGGTTCAAATCCTGTTAGCTTCGAAGTTTCGTGATGGGCCGCCGACGGAGTCGGTGGCCCGTTTTCGTGCCGTGAGCTGAGGGTGGGCAGGCCGAGGGCCCGAGCGTCGTCTCGG
>NZ_JBIRNE010000016.1:0-55825 GCF_044331465.1 Streptomyces sp. NPDC017225
CTTGCGTTTCCGACTCTATCAGATCTTTCCGATCCGATTTCCTCGGTGCTTTCCAGGTTCTCGCTTTCGCGTTTCCCTTTCCGGCGGTTCCGACTCTATCAGACCCTTTCGGGCCTGATTCCCAGTCGGCGGGGTTTGCCGTGGCTTTCCGGCTTTCGCCCGTCGGCCTTTCGACATTCACTACGTTAGCCGATTCCTCCGTGGGCTCATAATCGAGTCCTGCGAGTTTGAATTCAGGCATGCGGACACGCCGAATTCTCCCCCGCTGAGGGGATGTCGTAGGTAGTGGGTTGGCCGCTTCCGGCTGCAGGCGATTGCCGTACCCGGGTCAAGCGGCTCGGGCTACGTTACGCGCCTCCCAAGGGAGAGTCAACTTCGGCGCCGCCTCGGTACGTGGGCCCGGTACGGGCTGACCGTCGGGTCGTCGGCGACCCAGTAGCGCCACGGGTGGACGCCGCCCTCACCCGCCACGCCGGTGCGCGGGCCGCTGCGTACCTGGTCGCGCGGGACGGCGGCGCCGGTCAGGATGCGCAGCGGGGTGTCCTCGGCTGTGCACGCGTCCGTGCCGTTCAGGGCACGGTCCACGCCCAGGGCGGTGGCCAGCCGGGCCGGGCCTTTGGCCAGTTCGTTGTCGTTGCGGGCGGAGAGCCGACGGGGGCGGGCCAGGTCGGCGCCCTCGATGATCTCGCCGGCGCGGAGCAGAACCGCGCTCGCCCGGCCCTCGGGGCCGCACACCAGGTTCATGCAGAACCACATGCCGTAGGTGAAGTAGACGTACACATGCCCGGGGGGACCGAACATCACGTCGTTGCGGGGTGTGCGACCGCGGTAGGCGTGGGAGCCGGGGTCGTTCTGACCGTCGTAGGCCTCGACCTCTGTCAGGCGGAGGGCGATCGGACCGTCCGGGGCGTTGCGCACGAGGACACGGCCCAGGAGGTCGGGGGCCACTTCGAGGATGGGCCGGTCGAAGAATTCCCTGGGGAGGGGCGTACGGTCGGGGCTCGCGATCATGCCGTCCGAGCGTAACGCAGACGGGTCCGTGCACGGGGTGGCCAGGGGGCGTCCGCCTTGCCAGGGTGTGGCGGTGTGGAACCGGCCACCGCCGGATCGCGTTTGTAGGGATCAAGGGTTCACACACTGCCTGGAGAGGGAGAGACATGGCGTTCAAGAAGCTGCTCGCGAGCCTGGGGGCCGGCGGGGCTTCGGTCGAGACCGTCCTGAGCGAGGTCAACGTCGTTCCGGGCGGTGTCGTCCAGGGCGAGGTGCGGATCCAGGGCGGGTCCGTCGACCAGCGGATCGAGGCGCTGTCGGTCGGTCTGCAGGCCAAGGTCGAGGTCGAGAGCGGCGACCAGGAGCACAAGCAGGACATCGAGTTCACGAAGAGCCGGCTCGGCGGTGCCTTCGAGCTCAAGGCGAACGCGGTGCACGCGGTGCAGTTCGGGCTCGAGATCCCGTGGGAGACGCCGATCACGACGATCGACGGACAGCCCCTGCGCGGCATGGACATCGGCGTGACCACGGAGCTGGAGATCGCGCGCGCCGTGGACTCCGGCGACCTGGACGCGATCAACGTGCACCCGCTGCCGGCGCAGAAGGCGATCCTGGACGCGTTCATCCAGCTGGGCTTCCGCTTCAAGAGCGCGGACATGGAGCGCGGCCACATCCGGGGTACGCGGCAGAAGCTGCCCTTCTACCAGGAGATCGAATTCCTTCCCCCGCAGCAGTACCGGGGGCTGAACCAGGTCGAGCTGAGCTTCGTGGCCGACGCGCAGGCGATGGACGTCGTGCTGGAGATGGACAAGAAGCCCGGGCTGTTCAGCGAGGGCAGCGACACGTTCCGTTCCTTCAAGGTGGGGCTGAACGACTACCAGGGAACCGACTGGGTCGCGTACCTCAACCAGTGGCTGTCGGAGGTCGGCAGCAAGCGCAACTGGTTCTAGGGGCTGATCTAGGCTCGGTCGTCTCTGCACCAAACGATCAGGAGGTACCGAGGTGACCGAGCTCGAGCGGCGTCCGCTCCCCCATGACTTCCACCCGCCCGTGCCGTCGTTCACGGTCGTGAGCGAGGACGTCCAGGAGGGCGCGACGCTCAAGGACGCTCAGGTCCACGCGGCCGGCAACACCTCGCCGCAGCTGCGGTGGGAGGGTTTCCCCGCCGGGACCAAGAGCTTCGCCGTGACGTGCTACGACCCGGACGCCCCGACGGGCAGCGGGTTCTGGCACTGGGTGGTGTTCGACATCCCGGCCTCGGTGACCGAGCTGCCGGTGGGCGCGGGCAGTGGCAGGTTCGAGGGACTGCCGGACGGTGCCGTACAGGCACGCAACGACTTCGGCAGCAGGGACTTCGGCGGTGCCGCGCCGCCGGCCGGGGACGGACCTCACCGGTATGTGTTCACGGTGTACGCCGTGGACCAGGAGAAGCTGGGGCCGGACGCGGAGGCCACTCCGGCGTTCGTCGGGTTCAATCTGCGGTTCCACACGATCGCGCGTGCCCAGCTGATCGGTGAGTACGAGGTGCCCGCCGAGGGCTGAGTGTTCCCAGCTTTCATGGAACGTTTGCCCGCCTCTGGTCTTGGAATGGATCAGGGGCGGGCATTTTTGTTGCGGGGGTGGCGGGGGCTCGTCCCCCGCAGGAGCAGCAGATATTGCGTTGTCCATCCCGGCGTGCCCGGCCAGAGTTGATCCCAGCCTGCCAGGGGGTGGGCCGGTGCGCACGGGAGGTGGGCTGGTATGCGGGACACGCTGGTACTGAACGCGAGCTTCGAGCCGTTGTCGACGGTGACGCTTAATCGAGCCGTCGTTCTGGTGCTCCAGGACAAGGCCGTCGTCGAACAGGCCCACCCCGAACTGCGGATGCGCGGAGCCGCGCTCGACATACCGGCGCCCCGGGTGATCAGGCTGTGCCACTACGTACGGGTGCCCTTCCGAAGACGGGCGCCGTGGTCGAGGCGGGGGGTGCTGGTCCGGGACCGGCACCGGTGCGCGTACTGCGGGCGGAGGGCGACGACCGTCGACCACGTGGTGCCGCGGTCGCACGGTGGGCAGGACACGTGGCTGAACACGGTGGCCTCGTGCGCGGAGGACAACCACCGCAAGGCGAACCGGACTCCGGAGCAGGCGGGTATGCCACTGCTCCGGGCGCCGTTCGAGCCGACACCCGCGGACGCCATGTTGCTGGCGCTGGGACGGGACGACTTCGACGCGCTGCCCGAGTGGCTGGCGCAGCCGGCCGCGTAGCCCGTAGACGGTGCCTCGTGGCTCGTAGTTCGTGATCCGTGATCCGTGATCCGCCGCTACGTCGATGGGGGCGCAGCCTCTGGTGAGAGGTGCGCCCCCATCGGCGTAGTGGGTGTTGCCGTCAGTCGATGGACGGCTTCTCGCGCCGCTCCTGCGCCGGGACGCTCGCACCGGAGCCGCCGCTTCCCGAACCGCCGCCCAGGCCGCCGAAGTTGCCCATGGCGCCGGACAGGCCCTTGAGGGCGTCGCCGATCTCGCTGGGGACGATCCAGAGCTTGTTGGCGTCGCCCTCGGCGATCTTCGGCAGCATCTGGAGGTACTGGTAGGAGAGCAGCTTCTGGTCCGGGTCGCCGGCGTGGATGGCCTCGAAGACCGTGCGGACGGCCTGGGCCTCGCCCTCGGCGCGCAGGGCGGCGGCCTTGGCCTCACCCTCGGCGCGCAGGATCTGGGACTGCTTCTCGCCCTCGGCGCGCAGGATCTCGGACTGCCGGACGCCCTCGGCCTGGAGGATCGCGGCGCGCTTGTCCCGGTCGGCGCGCATCTGCTTCTCCATCGAGTCCTGGATGGAGGTGGGCGGTTCGATGGCCTTGAGCTCGACGCGGTTGACGCGGATGCCCCACTTGCCGGTGGCCTCGTCGAGGACGCCGCGCAGGGCCGCGTTGATCTCCTCGCGGGAGGTGAGGGTGCGTTCCAGGTCCATGCCGCCGATGATGTTGCGGAGTGTGGTGACGGTGAGCTGTTCGATGGCCTGGATGTAGCTGGCGACCTCGTAGGTCGCGGCGCGGGCGTCGGTCACCTGGTAGTAGATGACCGTGTCGATGTTGACGACCAGGTTGTCCTGGGTGATGACCGGCTGCGGCGGGAAGGGGACGACCTGTTCGCGCAGGTCGATGCGGTTGCGGATGGTGTCGATGAACGGGACGACGATGTTGAGGCCCGCGTTCAGTGTCCGCGTGTAACGGCCGAAGCGCTCGACGATGGCGGCGCTTGCCTGTGGGATGACCTGGATGGTCTTGATCAGGGCGATGAAGACCAACACCACCAGGATGATCAAGACGATGATGACCGGTTCCATCGTGGTTGTCCGTCCCCTTCTCCGCCTCGGCGCTCCGGCAGATCCTATTGACCCCGGCTACTGAACCTGACTACTGCTGATCCTACGGCTGTTGAGGATCTTGCTGGTCGAGTCTGACAGACCGTCGTGTACCTCGGGGGGTGTTCGGTCCACTTTCGTCCGGCGAGGTCACAGGATGATCGCCGTGGCCCCCTCGATGTCCACGACATCCACTTCCTCGCCCGTCTCGTAGGCACGTCCGCTGTCGAGTGCGCGTGCCGACCAGACCTCTCCGGCGAGCTTGATCCGGCCGCCGGAGCCGTCGACCCGCTCCAGCACCACGGCCTGTCTGCCCTTCAGGGCGTCCACGCCCGTGGCGAGTTGGGGCCTTTGGGAGCGATGTCGGGCGGCGATGGGCCGTACGACGGCGATGAGCGCGACCGAGACGATGACGAAGACGAGTACCTGGACGACGACGTCCACACCGAACCCGGAGGCGATGGCGGCGGCGACCGCGCCGATCGCGAGCATCCCGAACTCCGGCATCGCGGTCACGACGAGCGGGATTCCGAGCCCTGCCGCGGCGACGAGCCACCACACCCATGCGTCGATGTCGTTCACGTGGTCATGGTAGGTCCGCAGGACTCGCTGGGGACAGGGCGCACGGGGGGCGGGTCAGGACAGAGGGAGCCCCTGCGCGGTCCAGCGGTCGCCGACCTGCTCGACGACGAGCGGCAGCCCGAAGCAGAGGGACAGGTTGCGGGAGGTGAGCTCGAGCTCCAGCGGGCCGGCGGCCATGACCTTGCCCTGACGGATCATCAGAACGTGGGTGAAGCCCGGGGCGATCTCCTCGACATGGTGGGTGACCATGATCATCGAGGGGGCGATCGGGTCGCGGGCGAGGCGGCCGAGGCGGCGGACGAGGTCCTCGCGCCCGCCGAGGTCGAGGCCGGCGGCCGGCTCGTCCAGGAGCAGCAGCTCGGGGTCGGTCATCAGCGCGCGGGCGATCAGTGTGCGCTTGCGCTCGCCCTCGGAGAGGGTGCCGAACCTGCGGTCCAGGTACTCGGTCATGCCGAGGCGGTCGAGGAAGGCACGGGCGCGCTGCTCGTCGATGTCCTCGTACTCCTCCTGCCAGCCGGCCGTCATGCCGTAGGCGGCGGTCAGCACGGTCTGCAGGACGGTCTGGCGCTTGGGCAGCTTGTCGGCCATGGCGATGCCGGCCATGCCGATGCGCGGGCGCAGCTCGAAGACGTCGGTGCCGGGCTCGCCGAGGGTCTCGCCGAGGATGGTGGCGGTGCCCTGGCTCGGGTAGAGGTAGCTGGACGCGACATTGAGGAGGGTGGTCTTGCCGGCGCCGTTGGGGCCCAGGATGACCCAGCGCTCCCCCTCCTTCACCGACCAGGAGACCTGGTCCACCAGAGCCCGGCCCTCGCGGACCACGGATACGTCCTGAAGCTCCAGAACATCGCTCATGAGCGCGTTGTCTCCCCTTGCATTGTGGCCGGTCTCGGCTGTCGCGTACGCCTGTGCTCGGGCCGCCGCGCCGGGGGGCGCAGGCCCTCCAGGAAATCTACGCCACCGGTCGGCTTCACCGTTCCATCGGTCCGGTCCTTAGGGTGGGGGCATGCTCTCGGAACCACGCGCAGGGCGCCTTGCCGCCTGGGGAAACGCCCTTATTGCCGGAATGGTCTCGCCGGATGACGCCGCACTCGCGATCGTCGGCGAAGACGCGGTGCACCGGGTGGAGGGGTTGCCCGGTGAACCGGCGCCGGTCGGTCTCACGCTGGCGCTGGGACGGCTGCGGGCGCTGGGGGCCGGTGGGCTGCGGGTCGCGCTGCCCGCGCCGGGGCATCCGCTGGGCCTGAGCGGGCCGCCGGAGTTCAACGCGCGGGCGCTGGAGGCCGAGGAGGCGGTGATCTGTCACGGTGCCGCGCTCGGGCTGGTGCCGGAGGTCTACGAGGCCGGTCCCGAGGGTGATGTGCATGTCGAGGTCGTCTGGCACTGCCTGCCGGTGCGGGAGGCGCCGCCCGCCGATGTGCCCTCGCTCGGGGAGGCCGAGCGGGAACTGGCGGAGGGGCTGCGGGACGCGACGGAGGTGCTGACGCGGCTGGATGTCGCCGGGTCGGGGCCGGTCGCGGAGGCGGCGGTCGCGGCGTACCGGGCACGGGCGGAGCGGGGGCGGGAGGTTCTCGCGCCGGGGTATCCGCCGCGCGCTGTACGGGTGCTGGAATTGGCACAGCGGGTGGGGGCGTTGGTGTCGCTGGCGTATGAGAACGGTCACGGGGGTGCGGTGAGCGCGTCCGAGATGGCGGCGCGGGGGGAGGCGTTGCGGCCGGTGGAGCGGACGGCTCGGCGGGCGCAGGTCGCGGCGTACAACTCTGTCGTGGAGGAGCGGGAGCGGGGGGTGCGGTGACGTCCCTTGGTCGTGCGGGGGCGTTGCTCTGAGGAGGTGCCCGGCGTTGGTGCGGCCGGGGTGGGGTGCGCGGCCCGGCGCTGACGGGGTGCCTCCCCCACTCTCGGCTGCGCTCGAGCGGGAGGTGCCCCCACCGCCCACCCGTGCCGCCCCAGCGGCACGACTGCCCGCAGCTGGGGGGTGGGGGAAATGCGACCGGCCTCCCGGGGTTGGCCCGGGAGGCCGTGGTCGGCTTGGTGGCCTGGGTCAGTGGTTGACGCCGAGGTTGCCGAAGGCCGGGTTCAGGACGCCGATGACGTTGACGCTGTTGCCCACGGCGTTCACCGGGATGTGGACCGGCGCCTGGACGACATTGCCGGAGGCGACGCCCGGGGAACCGATGGCCTCGCCGTGGGCGACGGAGCCGTCGGTGGCGGAGGCCATGCCCGCGCCGGCGGCGATCAGCCCGCCGGCCATCATCGTCACGGCCGCTGCCTTCTTCAGGTTCTTCACTTACTAGCCCTCCTTGCGATCGCCGCGGCAGTCGCCGCGGCACGCACTGGAGAACGGCCGGGCCCCTCGAAGGATGCGCCGTATGGGGGACATTCCCACGACGGTATGAATCTCCGACCGGAGGGGAACCCTCCGGGCTGCCGCCGCGTACCGGGCAGCCGGTCACGGGTCAGCCGGTCATGCCGTGGCGCACGGCCCACAGCGCGGCCTGGGTACGGTCCGCGAGATCGAGTTTCATCAGGATGTTCGAGACGTGGGTCTTCACGGTCTTCTCCGAGAGCACGAGCGCGCGGGCGATCTCCCGGTTGGAGCGTCCGTCCGCTATCAGGCCCAGCACCTCGCGCTCCCGCTCCGTGAGGGTCCCCGCTCTGCCCTGGCCGGAGTTGCCCTCCTCCTGGGACAGCAGGGCGCCCGCGACCTCGGGCTGGAGCAGGATGTGGCCGGCGTGGACGGAGCGGATGGCGCCCGCCAGCGCGTCGGGATCGACGTCCTTGTACACGTAACCGGCCGCGCCCGCCCGCAGGGCCGGGACCACCGTGCGCTGTTCGGTGAAGCTGGTGACGACCAGCACGCGCGCGCGGTTGTCCAGCTCGCGGAGTCTGCGCAGCGCGTCGACTCCGTCCATGCCCGGCATCTTGACGTCCATGAGGATCACGTCGGGCTTCAGCTCCTCGGCGCGGTCGACTCCCTCGGCACCGTCCGCGGCCTCGCCCACCACCTCGATGTCGTCCTGCACCTCCAGGAAGGTGCGCAGGCCCCGGCGGACCACCTGGTGGTCGTCGACGAGCAGCACCTTGATCGCGTCAGCCACCGGGGACCTCCATCTCGATGGTGGTGCCCTTGCCGGGCGCCGATTCCACGGTCAGCGTGCCACCGGCGCCGTTCGCCCGGTCCCGCATGGAGACCAGGCCCAGATGGCGTCCCGCGCGGCGCACCGTACGCGGGTCGAAACCGCTGCCGTCGTCGGTGACCCGCAGCACGGCTCCGGTGCCGCACCGGTGCAGCGTCACGTCGACGTGTTCCGCCGCGGAGTGGCGCAGGGCGTTGTGCAGCGCCTCCTGGGCGACGCGCAGCATCGCCTCCTCCTGGGCGGCGGGCAGGGCCTTGACCCCGTGCCCGGCGAAGGTCACCCGTGCGGCGTGGGCGCGGTCGAGGACCTGGATCTGGGTGCGGAGGGTGGCGACGAGGCCGTCCTCGTCCAGGGCGGCCGGGCGCAGCTCGACGACGGCGGCACGCAGTTCGTCGGCGGCCTCCGCGGCGAGCGCGGCGACCTGTTGCAGCTCGCCCTTGGCACGCGCGGGGTCGCGGTCGACCAGGGTGGCGGCGGCCTGAGCGGTCAGGCGCAGGGAGAACAGTTTCTGGCTGACCGCGTCGTGCAGTTCGTGGGCGAGGCGGGAACGCTCCTCGGCGATGGTCAGCTCGCGGCTGCGCTCGTAGAGGCGTGCGTTGGTCAGGGCGATCGCGGCGTGCTGGGCGAGGATGCCCAGCAGTTCCTCGTCGTCCTGGGTGAAGCCGCAGCCACCGTCCGGTTTCGGGCAGTTCTTGTTGGCCAGGAACAGCGCGCCGATGACCTCGTCGCCGTCGCGGATCGGCAGGCCCAGGAAGTCGACCAGGTCGGGATGGGCGGAAGGCCAGCCCTCGAAGCGGGGGTCCTTGCGGACGTCGCCGAGGCGCTGGGGCGTGGCCTCGTGCAGCATCGCGGCGAGGATTCCGTGCTGACGCGGCAGGGGGCCGATGGCCTTCCACTGCTCCTCGCTGACGCCGTCGACCACGAACTGGGCGAAGCCGCCGTGGTCGTCGGGGACGCCGAGGGCCGCGTACTGCGCGTCGAGCAGCTCGCGGGCCGAGGCGACGATCGTCTTGAGGACGTCGCGCACCTCGAGGTGCCTGCTCATGGCCAGCAGCGCGGAGCTGACCGCGGCGAGGCCGGACCGGGGGCCGTGACTCATGTCCTCACGGTACCGGCGGAGTGTGACACCGGGATCGGACCTGCGGCCGCCGTCGCCTAGGGCGGTGGGCCTAGGCCTCCGGTCCCCCGGCCGGTCCTAGGCGGGAGGGCTCCCGGTGGTCCTAGGGCGAAGGGCCCCGCACGGTTGCGGCTCGTGCCCGAGGCGGCCGGTGCGGCCCGGTTCCTACGTTGAGGATCACGCCGCGCCGATCAGGAGGCGTGGACGACGAGAGGACCTCTGTCATGCCTGTCGCGATCATCACGGGAGCTTCGAAGGGACTGGGCCGGGCGCTCGCCGGGGCCTTGGCGGCACGGGGATGGGATCTGGTGCTCGACGCCAGGACGCCGGAGACGCTCGAGGAGACGGCGGCGGCGCTCGAGGCGTACGGCACGCGCGTGACGGCGCTGCCCGGGGATGTCACCGACGCCGGGCACCGGGCCGGGCTGGTCGCGGCGGCCTGGCGGCTGGGCGGGGTGGACCTGCTGGTCAGCAACGCGAGCGCGCTGGGCGCGGAACCGCTGGTGCGGCTGGAGGAGCTGCCGGCGTCCGGGCTGCGGCGGGCACTGGAGGTGAACGTGGTGGCCGCGCTGGGCCTGGTCCAGGAGGCGCTGCCGTTGCTGCGGGCGGCCCCGGCGGGCGCGGTGCTGACGGTCAGCTCGGACGCCGCGGCGGAGGCGTACGAGACGTGGGGCGGCTACGGGGCGTCCAAGGCGGCCCTGGACCTGCTGGCGGCGGTGCTGGGCGTCGAGGAGCCGGGGCTGCGGGTCTGGGCGGTCGACCCCGGGGACATGGCCACGGACCTGTACGCGGCGGCCGTACCGGAGGACGACGGTCCGCGGCCCGATCCGGTGAGTGTCGTACCGGCACTGCTCAGGCTCCTGGACGAGCGGCCGGCCAGCGGTCGCTACGGGGCTGCGGCGCTGCTGGAGGGAGTGCGATGACGCGGGCGACGGGGGTCCGTCCGCACGGGCCCGTCGGAGCGTGGGGGCGCGTTGCCGAGGAGCTGTCGGCGCGGGCGCCCGCCGAGCGGCGGGGGGCCGGGCTGGGCCGGGACGGCGTACGGCTGCTGGTGTCGCGTGGCACCGAGGTGTCGCATCACGGGTTCCGGGAGCTGCCCGGGCTGCTGCGGGCCGGGGATCTGCTGGTCGTCAACACGTCGGCCACGCTGGCCGCCGCGGTGGACGGGCGCGTCGGGCACGCGCGCGTGGTGGTGCATTTCTCCACGCGGGGGGACGACGGCCGGTGGGCTGTGGAGCTGCGGGATCCGGACGGGCGGGGCACCACGCGCGCGCGTGCGGGAGGACCGAGGGGGACGGAGGTGCGGCTGCCGGGCGGTGCGGGGCTGATGCTGGAGGAGCCGCTGAGTCCGCGCGGGGAGCGGTTGTGGTGGGCCCGGGCGTCGGGGGCCGGGGTGCCCGTGGTGCTGCGGGAGCACGGGCGGCCCATTCGTTACTCCTATACGGAGCGGGATCAGCCGTTGTCCGCGTACCAGACGGTGTTCGCGCGGCCGGCCGCGGACGGGTCGGGGAGCGCGGAGATGCCGAGCGCGGCGCGGCCCTTCACCGCGCGGCTGGTGGCGGAGCTGGTGAGCCGGGGGGTGCTGTTCGCGCCGGTGACGCTGCACACGGGGGTGGCTTCGGCCCAGTCGCACGAGCCGCCGTATCCGGAGCGGTTCTCCGTGCCGGAGGCGTCGGCACGGCTGGTCAACGCCGTGAAGGCCGGGGGCGGCCGGGTGGTCGCGGTGGGCACGACGGCCGTGCGGGCGGTGGAGTCGGCGGCCGGTGCCGACGGGGTCGTACGGGCTCGGGCGGGGTGGACGGAGCTGGTCGTGACCCCGGAGCGCGGGGTACGGGTGGTGGACGGGCTGCTGACGGGGCTGCACGAGCCCGAGGCCTCGCATCTGCTGATGCTGGAGGCGGTGGCGGGGCGGGCCGCGATCGACCGCGGGTACGAGGCGGCGGTGCGGGAGCGCTACCTGTGGCACGAGTTCGGGGACGTCCATCTCCTCCTGCCGTAGGAGTGCCGTGCACAGCCCTCACAGATTGCATTGCTCCAGCAACCATCGGTGAGATGGGCGGGGTGCTGATGTGAGCCCGCGCATAGGGCGCACGTCACGTACGAAGGCGGATAGGAGAGCGACTCGTCCGTTTTGACCGGGCCGCCAGTCCGGACTGCCCCGTTTTACCCGGCCCTGATCCACTACCCCGGATCGTACGTCACACCTTTGCCTCCGAATTTTGCGGCCGCTAAGAATTGCTCTCGTCGCTCAACGCGGCGGGTCCCGCCCCGCGGCGTTTGTGCCGGAAGCACCAACTGTCCCCACCGGACGAGAGCGACCTCCGCGCTATTCGAAGAGGTCTATCCCGCCATGCCCAAGAACATCTTCACCCGTGGTCGCAGTCTTCCCCTGAACCGCAAGCACAAGATCGCGGTCGCCGGTGTCGGCACGCTCGGCGCCGCCGCCGTCGCGCTCACCGCGGTCCCGGCCAGCGGCCAGACGACCACGAGCGAGGCCGCTCCGACGGCCAAGGTGGCGTACAGCACCGAGCAGATCCAGGACGTGCACGCCGGCATCACCGGCCAGCTCGCCGGTGCCAGCCAGAAGGTCGCCTCCATCGAGGCGAAGCAGGAGGCGGCCACCAAGACCACCTCCACGAAGAAGGCCGCTGCCGAGAAGGCCGCGGAGAAGCGCACGGCCAAGGAGAGCACGAGCCGGTCCGCCGAGCGCGCCGAGGCCAAGCAGTTCCCGAAGAAGAGCTACGCCGACAACCTCGACGGCTGGATCCGCGAGGCCCGGGACATCATGAAGAAGCACGACATCCCGGGTACCTACGAAGGCATCCACCGCAACATCATCCGCGAGTCCTCCGGCAACCCGAAGGCCATCAACGACTGGGACATCAACGCCATCAACGGCATCCCGTCCAAGGGCCTGCTCCAGGTGATCCCGCCGACGTTCGAGGCGTACCACGTACCGGGTACCTCCAAGAACATCTACGACCCGGTCGCCAACATCGTCGCCGCCTGCAACTACGCCGCGGACAAGTACGGCACCATGGACAACGTCGACAGCGCGTACTGAGGTCGGCGCGGACCTCTTCACGCCGGCTCGAAACCGAACGCCGAAGGGCGGCACCCTCCTGACGGGGTGCCGCCCTTGGGGCGTCTCGGGCCGCGGTTACTTGCGCATGACCTCGGGCTCGTGGCGGCGCAGGAAGCGTGCCACGAAGAAGCCGCAGATCACTCCGAGGACGATCAGCGCGGCCATGTTCAGACCCCAGGCACCGACGGTGTGCTCCCACAGCGGGTCCACCTCGGCGCCCTTCTCCGGCGGAGTGACCTTGTTCAGGTCCAGCGTGGCGCCGGCCGCGGCGACCGCCCAGCGCGACGGCATCAGGTACGAGAACTGGTTGACGCCGACCGCCTCGTTCAGGGCGAAGAGGCAGCCGGTGAAGACGACCTGGACGATCGCGAACATGACCAGCAGCGGCATGGTCTTCTCGGCGGTCTTCACCAGCGAGGAGATGATCAGGCCGAACATCATCGAGGTGAAGCCCAGCCCCATGATCGGCAGGGACAGCTCGACGAGCGTCAGCCCGCCGAGGACCAGCCCCTCCTCCGGGATCTCCCGGGTGGCGAAGCCGATGACGCCGACCAGCAGGCCCTGGAGCACGGTGATCAGGCCGAGCACGAAGACCTTGGACATCAGATACGCGGACCGGGACAGGCCGGTCGCGCGTTCCCGCTCGTAGATGACCCGTTCCTTGATCAGCTCGCGGACCGAGTTCGCGGCGCCGGCGAAGCAGGCGCCGACCGCGAGGATCAGCAGGACCGTGGTCGCCGTGCCGTTCGGGACGATCCGGCCCGCCGCGTTGGGCGCGTTGGGCAGCAGGCCCTTGTCGGCGTCGATCAGCAGGCTCACCGCGCCCAGCACGGCCGGCAGGATCACCATCAGGGCGAGGAAGCCCTTGTCGGAGACGATCACCGAGGTGTAGCGCCGCACCAGCGTGACGAACTGGGACATCCAGCCCTGAGGCTTCGGCGGCTTCATCGCCTGCATCGTCGGCGCCTGTACGGACTGCGGCGCGACGGCGTCGATGTCCGCGGCGTACATCTGGTAGTGCTGCGAGCCCTTCCAGCGGCCCGCCCAGTCGTAGTCGCGGTAGTTCTCGAAGGCGGAGAAGACGTCGGCCCAGGTGTCGTAGCCGAAGAAGTTCAGCGCCTCCTCCGGCGGGCCGAAGTAGGCCACCGAGCCGCCCGGCGCCATCACCAGCAGCTTGTCGCAGATCGCCAGCTCGGCCACCGAGTGGGTGACGACGAGGACGGTGCGGCCGTCGTCGGCGAGGCCGCGCAGCAGCTGCATGACATCGCGGTCCATGCCCGGGTCGAGGCCGGAGGTCGGCTCGTCCAGGAAGATCAGCGACGGCTTGGTGAGCAGCTCCAGCGCGACGGAGACACGCTTGCGCTGACCACCGGACAAGGAGGTGACCTTCTTGTCCTTGTGGATGTCCAGCTTGAGCTCGCGCAGCACCTCGTCTATGCGGGCGTCGCGCTCGGCGCCCGTGGTGTCGGCCGGGAAGCGGAGCTTGGCCGCGTACTTGAGGGCCTTCTTGACGGTCAGCTCCTTGTGCAGGATGTCGTCCTGCGGGACCAGACCGATGCGCTGGCGCAGCTCGGCGAACTGTTTGTACAGGTTCCGGTTGTCGTAGAGGACCTCGCCCCGGTCGGCGGGCCGGTATCCGGTGAGCGCCTTGAGCAGGGTCGACTTGCCGGAGCCGGACGGGCCGATGACCGCGATCAGCGACTTCTCGGGTACGCCGAAGGAGACGTCCTTGAGGATCTGCTTGCCGCCGTCGACCGTGACGGTCAGGTGGCGGGCGGAGAAGGACACCTCACCGGTGTCGACGAACTCCTCGAGGCGGTCCCCGACGATCTGGAACGTCGAGTGGCCGACGCCCACGATGTCGGTCGGGCCGAGCAGCTGGGAGCCGCCCTTGGCGATCGGCTGACCGTTGACGTACGTGCCGTTGTGCGAGCCCAGGTCGCGGATCTCCATGCGCCCGTCGGGCGTCGCGTGGAACTCCGCGTGGTTGCGGGAGACCTGCAGGTCGGACACGACCAGGTCGTTCTCCAGGGCACGGCCGATGCGCATCACGCGGCCGAGCGAGAACTGGTGGAACGTGGTCGGACTGCGGTCCCCGTAGGCCGGTGGCGCCCCCGCCGCGCCGCCGGGCCCCTGCTGCTGGGGGAAGTGCGGTGCGGCCTGCGGCTGCTGTTGCTGCTGCTGCTGCTGCCAGCCGGCCTGCTGCTGCCCGTGCTGCGGCGCCTGCTGCTGCGGGGCCGCCTGCTGCTGCGCGGCCTGCTGCTGCGGCTCCTGCGGCGGCGCCTGCTGGGCCCAGCCCGCGTTCGCGCCCTGAGCGGCGTACGGCTGCTGCTGGGCCTGCGGCGTGCCGACGGCGGCCTGGGTACCGGTCAGGTTCAGACGCGGTCCGTCGGTCGCGTTGCCCAGGTTCACCACCGTGCCGGCGCCGAGCTCCATCTGCTGGACGCGCCGGCCGTGCACGAACGTGCCGTTGGTGCTGCCGTGATCCTCCACGACCCAACTGCTGCCGTTGAAACGGATCGTGGCATGCCGCCAGGAGACCCTGGCGTCGTCGAAAACAAGCTCCCCCTGCGGATCGCGTCCGAGCGCGTATGACCGGGACGGATCGAGCGTCCAGGTCTGTCCATTGGATTCCAGTACGAGTTCCGGCACTCCATGCCCCACTGAGTTGTCCCCCGATTTGCCCCCGTCGCGGGGAGTCTAGGGATGTCGAACATCGGGGGGAACTATTTCAGGCTCGGCCCCCTGACCGAAAGTCGGGCCTTGTGAAAACTGCGTGGGCGCCCTTCGGCCGTTCCCGTTGACGGGGTTGAAACCTGCCCGGAGAGTGGTATTCCACGCGAGGGGGACATGCGCGGCAACTCGGCCGCGCAGCGGATCGGGGGGTCTGCCATGAGCGTGTCCACGAGCGTCGAGGCCAAGGGGTACGGCACCGGGGTGCCGTGGGGAGATGTCCTGCTGTCCGCGATCGCCTCGGTGAGCTGGGCGTTGATCGGCATGGCGGGGACGGCGGCGCTCGGTCTGCGTCTGCTGGGCGCGGACGCGGCCGGTTCGCTGGGCCCGATGACCGCGGCGGTCGTGGCGCTCGGAGCCGGTGGTTCGGTCACACCGGCCGGAGACGTGTCCGCGTTCGGGCTGGAAGGGGCTCAGGCCCACACGGCCATCGAGTTCACGCCACTGGGCGTGGGGCTGGTCGGTGCGCTGCTCCTGTCGTTCTTCTTCCTGCGGTCCCTGCGGGCGGCCGGGGTCGTGGTCGCGCCCGCCGAACTCCTGGCGCGCGCGGGGGCGGTGATCGCCCTGTTCGTGGCGATGACCGGCGGACTGGCCTGGGCGGGTCACGACGTCATCACGATCGACGGCGGCTCGCTCGGACTCGACGACCTGCCCGGAGAGGGGGGTGGTGGCGGGAGCATCGAGATTCCGGGACTCGGTGACCTGGGCGGCGTCGGCGGACTGCTGCCCGACCGGATCGGTGACCTCGTGGACGCCGAGGCGGCCGTCGGCTTCTCCGTCGACCCCGCGCCGACGCTGCTGGGCGGCCTGGTCTGGTCCGCCGGGGTCCTGCTGATCGCGTTGCTGGCCTCGCGCCGCACTCCCCTGCCGCGCGGGTGCCAGGCCGTGCACCGGGTGGTACGGCCGGCCGTGTCCGCCCTGGTCACGGTGGCGCTGACGGCGGTGGTGGCCGGCTTCGCGGCAGCGGCCTACGCGGCGGTCGGCGACGACCACCCCCGGCGGATCGCGGGGGCCGCGTTGCTGGGCGCGCCGAACGGGGTGTGGCTCGGCGTTCCGATCGGCCTGTTCGTGCCGTGGGACGGGCGAGCCACCGGTGAGCTGGTCCGGGTTCTCCCGGCTCCGCTGGACGAGCTGCTCGGTGCCGGCGCCGGGAATCCGGTCACCCTCGGGCGGCTGGCGGAGCTGGACGAACGGGTGTGGCTGCTGGGAGTGGCGGCGGCTCTGATGATGCTGCTGGCCGGGGTACTGACGGCGGTACGGACACCGGTGGCGCGGGACGAGGCACGCTTACCGGCTCTCGCCGGGCGGTGCGCCGTGCGGCTGGGCGTCGTGACCGCGCTGACGCTGCCGCTGCTCGCCTGGCTGACGGAGATGTCCGTGGACGCCTCACTGTCGGTACTCGGCGTCGACGCCTTCGGCGCGGGCATCGACCTGCGCGGGCACCTCGGCACGGCCCTGCTGCTGGGTGCCGTGTGGGGCGCGGGGGCGGGGGCCGCCGGGGCGTTGCTGGCACGGGCGAGCGGGGCGGCGGGGTCGCGGGCATCGGCCTTGGCACGGAGTGCCGGGACGGCGGGCGTGGGTGTCCCGGGCGGAGGTGGCGCGGGCGTCGACGCTACGGCGTACCCGGGGTCACCGTCCTCGGGGCCGTACCGGCCGGGGGCGCCGCATCGGCCGCCCGACCCGGGCACCAATCCGTATCTGCGCCCGCGGGAAGCGGCGGGCGGGGAGGCGGAAGCGGAGGAACCCGAGGACGCGCGGCCGGCCGGGTCGCGCACCCGTCCGCCGTCCGACCCTGGGCGTGCGCCGGGTGCCGGGCGGCCCGCTCCCGGAGCCCGGCCGCCCGGCGGCACGGGGCAGCCGCCCGGCGGCACGGGGCAGGGGCATGCGGGCGGGGGCCGGCCGTCCGAGAGCGCGGGGCAGCGGCCCGACAGCGACGGACAGCGGTCGGGCGACGACGTGTACGGCGCCCCTACGGTGGCCGGGCCGCTGGGACCGCGGCCGGGAACGCCGCCGCGGCCTCCGCGGCCCGGGGTGCGGCCCGGCGGCCGACCGCCGTCCCGGTGGGGCGAGCGGCCCCCGCCCCCGCCTCCCCCTCCTCCCCCGCCTCCGGCGCCACCCCGGCGGCCCGGGGGCGGGCACTGAGGGAACAGCATCCGGACGGGCAGGCCGTGGCCGCCACCGGCCATGGTCCCCGCAGCCTCCGGGCGACTGCGTTCACCGCCCCCTGAGCACCGCTGCGGCCTCGGCGCCCGGCAACGGCCCGACGCCGATCCCGTGGGGACGAGCCCCCTTCCCCTGCCGGACGGCGCCCGAGGCAGACCGGAACGGGCCTCGGACAGGGACCGGGCCTCGGACAGAGACCGGCAGGACCGGGATCACACCCTCTCTCAACGGCCGGACCACCGGCTCCGCCGCCCCGGGCGCCCTGCGGCATCGGCGCCCGGCAACAACCAGCGAGACCGACCCCGCAGGCACGAGGCCCCCTCCCGGCCGGCGACGGCACCGAGGTGGGCAAGGAGGGTGCGGACTCGGTGCGAGCCGAGACCCGTGGGCCCCGAGCCGCCGAACCGCTGCGATCACCACCCGGCGCGCCTCCACCGCCTCCACCGTCTTCCGCCTTCCTCGGTCCTCGGTCCGGCGAACGGCCACAGCCGGTCGTCGTCGTCCCCACCCGGGGTGCGGAGCAGCCGCCTCCGCCACCCGTGTCCCGGAGGCCACCGGGTCCCCCGGGTGGGTCCTGTCCGTCAGGCGGACCTCGGGGGCGGGAGGCACCGGGTGCCGGATACGGTTGGAGCACCATGAGCGCTTCGCAGACCTCTGACGTTCCCACGCTTCTCGTCAAGATCTTCGGCAAGGACCGACCGGGCATCACGGCCGGCCTGTTCGACACCCTCGCCGCCTACTCCGTCGATGTCGTCGACATCGAGCAGGTCGTCACCCGTGGCCGGATCGTGTTGTGCGCGCTCGTGACCGAGCCGCCCCAGGGTCTGGAGGGCGATCTGAGGGCCACCGTCCACAGCTGGGCGGAGTCGCTGAAGCTGCAGGCGGAGATCATCTCCGGCATCGGCGACAACCGGCCGCGCGGTCTCGGCCGCTCCCTGGTCACGGTGCTCGGGCACCCGCTCACCGCTGAGGCGACGGCCGCCATAGCGGCCCGGATAGCCGAGTCCGGCAGCAACATCGACCGTATCTTCCGGCTGGCCAAGTACCCGGTGACCGCCGTCGAGTTCGCGGTGTCCGGCGTACAGACCGAGCCGCTGCGCACCGCCCTGGCCACCGAGGCCGCGGCGCTCGGTGTGGACGTCGCGGTCGTCGCGGCGGGACTGCACCGGCGGGCGCAGCGCCTGGTCGTGATGGACGTGGACTCGACGCTGATCCAGGACGAGGTCATCGAGCTGTTCGCCGCGCACGCCGGCTGCGAGGACAAGGTCGCCGAGGTGACGGCGGCCGCGATGCGCGGGGAACTGGACTTCGAGCAGTCGCTGCACGCGCGCGTGGCGCTGCTGGCGGGGCTGGACGCCTCGGTGGTGGAGAAGGTCCGCGGCGAGGTGCGGCTGACACCGGGTGCCCGCACCCTGATCCGTACGCTGAAGCGGCTCGGCTACCAGGTGGGGGTCGTCTCCGGCGGCTTCACGCAGGTCACCGACGATTTGAAGGAGCGGTTGGGACTGGACTTCGCCCAGGCCAACACGCTGGAGATCGTCGACGGCAGGCTGACGGGCCGGGTCACCGGGGAGATCGTGGACCGGGCGGGCAAGGCGCGGCTGCTGCGTCGGTTCGCCGCCGAGGCCGGCGTACCGCTGGCGCAGACCGTGGCGATCGGGGACGGGGCCAACGATCTGGACATGCTGAACGCGGCCGGGCTCGGCGTCGCCTTCAACGCCAAGCCGGTGGTGCGCGAGGCGGCGCACACGGCGGTGAACGTGCCCTTCCTGGACACGGTGCTGTATCTGCTCGGTATCACCCGGGAAGAGGTCGAGGCGGCGGACACGCTGGACGAGGGTCTCGTCGAGGGCCTCGGGCTGCCCATCGACCGGATCTGAGCGGCCCAGGCGCCTCCTGGTACGGCCGGGGCCCGGACCGCCCGAGTGCCGGGCCGGGCCCTGTCCCGCGGGGCCGGATCAGTCGGTCGGTGCCCAGTAGTCGACCAGGGAGGCCGTGCCCGGCTCCACGTCCTTCCAGGAGCCCGTGAAGGTCAGGACGGCGAAGGCCGCGGTCGGGAAGCCACGGCGGCCCATCCGCTCGCGGACGTCGTCCTCGGCCGAGCCGGCCAGGATCTCGGCGAGTGCCTCCATGCCCGGGTTGTGGCCGATCATCAGCACGTTGCGCAGGTCGTCGGGGGTCTCGTTGAGCACGGCGATCAGCTCGCCGGGCGAGGCCTCGTAGATCCGCTCCTCGTAGACGGTTTTCGGCCGCTGCGGGAACTCCTGGACGGCGAGCTTCCAGGTCTCGCGGGTCCGGGCCGACGTGGAGCACAGTGCCTGGTCGAAGGGGACGCCGGTATCCGCCAGCCTGCGCCCGGCCTCTGCGGCGTCCTTGCGGCCCCGATCGGCGAGCGGCCGCTCGTGATCGGTCACCTGTGGCCAGTCGGCTTTCGCATGCCGGAAAAGGATGATCCTGCGGGGTTCTGCGACGCTCATGGCATCCAGCTTCGCATGAAACAGGCCACGAGGCGCAGGGAGTTGACATGCGGATTCACCGCTTCGAGCGCGCCCCGGGACGCCGGTCCGGCCTCAGCGGGCGGTGAGCTGCCGCACCCGCTCCAGCAGGTGGGCGATCCCGGGTTCACCGGCGGTGGCGTGGGCCTCGGCGGGGTTGAGTATCAGCAGGAGCAGCGCGACGAAGGCGAGCACGGGCAGGGCGAGGGCCCACCAGGGCAGCCGGATCTCGACGCCGCCCCGGGTCGCCTGGGGAGGCCGGGTGTGGGTTGGGGCCGACATGAGTGCCTCCGCTGGTCTTCGAGCGTCGCTGGTCCGTGCTCCGCGGCCCGCCTGCCGTACTGCGGGCACATCTCGAAACTACGGAATCCGCGGGCCCCAACCCATCCGGAAGTCCACCCACTTGACCCTGACCCTCGCCCCCTAGGGGATGGGGGGTTAACCCCACCGTCGGGCGGACGAGGGCGGGGTCACGGTGAGGCGATCGTCGCGACGATGCCGATGATCACGAAGATCGCGAGGAAGCCTCCGAAGACGAACAGCATCTTCTTCTGGCCGTGCTGGGGATTCGGGTCCAGGACTGGCATACGGCAAGTCTCGCATCCGCCTCCCCCACCGGAGCGGGCGGGCCGCACCCCGGGAGGGCGAACCGGCCGCCGACGGGTTCAGCGGGCCGCTTCCTCCTCCACCGTGCGGTCGCGTCCCGCCAGGAAGCCCACCAGCATCTGCGGCACCATCAGGGCGCTCATCAGCGCGATCGGCATGCCCCAGCCGCCGCTGTGCTGGTAGAGCACGCCCACCAGCAGCGGCCCCGGGATGGAGATCAGGTAGCCGGTGCTCTGCGCGAAGGCGGACAGCTGGGCGACGCCCGCGCCCGTCCTGGCCCGCATCCCGACCATGGTCAGCGCGAGCGGGAAGGCACAGTTGGAGACGCCGAGCAGCAGGGCCCAGGCCCAGGCGCCGCCGGCCGGGGCGAAGTACAGGCCGGCGTATCCGGCGAGTCCGCACACGCCCAGTACCAGCACGATCGGGCCCTGGTGGGGCAGGCGGGTGGCCACCCGCGGGATGACGAAGGCGAGCGGCACGCCCATCACCATGATGACGGCGAGCAGGAGTCCGGCGGTGCCGGCGGACACACCCGCGTCCCGGAAGATCTGCGCCATCCAGCCCATCGTGATGTAGGCGGCGGTGGCCTGGAGGCCGAAGAAGACGGCGAGGGCCCAGGCCGTACGGCTGCGGGTGATCCGCAGCGGAGGCTGCTCGGCGGGCTGTGCCGCCGGCCGAGCGGCCCCCGCTGCACGGCGGTCCGCCCGGCGCGCGGCCGTGGGCTCCGCGGCACCCTCGCCGACCTCGTCGATCTCGTGGGCGCCCTTGGAGGCGTCCCGGGCGGGCGGGGGCTCGGACGGTGCCTTCCGGTCGCGTACGAAGGGGATCCACGGCAGGACGGCGGCCGCCGCCAGGACGGCCCAGACCGCGAGGCCGGGCTGCCAGTCCCCGCCCAGCGCGTTCGTCATGGGCACGGTCGCCGCGGCGGCGATCGAGGTGCCGAAGGCGAGGGCCATGGAGTACAGGCCGGTCATGGAGCCGACCCGGTCGGGGAAGAAGCGCTTGACGATGACCGGCATCAGGACGTTGCTGACCGCGATGCCCATCAGCGCGAGGGCGGTGGCGGCCAGGAAGCCTGCCGTTCCGCCTGCGTACGGGCGTATGAGCAGGCCGGCGGTGATGGCGACCATGCCCGCGCAGACCACCGCGCCGGGTCCGAAGCGGCGGGCCAGCCGCGGGGCGGTGACCCCGAAGACGGCGAAGCACAGCGGGGGCACGGAGGTGAGCAGTCCGGCCACGCTGCCGCTCATGCCGAGCCCGTCGCGGACCTCTTCCAGCAGCGCTCCCAGGCTCGTGATGGCGGGGCGCAGGTTGACCGCGGCCAGGACGATGCCGAGCAGGAGCAGGCGGGTCGTCCACGTCGTCCACGCGCGCGTGCCGGGCGCTCCGGGCGTCCGGCCGGGTACTCGGGCATCACGTTCGGCCGCCTCGCGGCCGAGGGGCGCGGACTGCGGGGTCTCCGTCCGAGTCTCCGTCCGGGTTTCGTCACTAGCCATGAGACCCATCATAGAATCATGGGATGATTGGTTGTCCATCCCGGCGTTCATCCGGTGGCTGTCCGCCGCCGGGACCCGCGTGCGAAGGTGAGCCATGCCCCTGAGCCATCCCCGTCGTTCGGCGCTGTCCGAGCAGGTCATCGCGGCACTGCGCCAGCAGATCGCCACGGGCGAGTGGCCGGTCGGCTCCCGCATCCCGACGGAGCCCGAACTGGTCGAACAGCTCGGTGTCGCCCGGAACACGGTCCGTGAGGCGGTCCGCGCGCTGGCCCACAACGGTCTGCTGGACATCCGCCAGGGCTCCGGCACATACGTCGTGGCGACCAGCGAGCTGGCGGGCGTGATGCAGCGCCGCTTCGCCGACGCCGACCCCCGGCACATCGCGGAGCTGCGTTCCACGCTGGAGTCGGCAGCCGCCCGGCTCGCCGCCGAGCGGCGCACGGAGAAGGACCTCAAGCAGCTCGACGCGCTGCTGGTGCGCCGCGAGGAGGCCTGGGAGTCGGGCGCCACGGAGGCGTTCGTGACAGCGGACGCCACCTTCCACCTGGCCGTCGTGGCCGCCTCGCACAACGACGTGATGACCGCGATGTACGCGGATCTGGGTGAGGTGATGCGGGACTGGCTGCGGGTGGACGTCGGCAGCGAGCTCACGCCGGAGTCGCACATGGACCACACACGGCTGGTGGACGCGATCCGCGCGGGGGACGCGGTGACGGCCGCCCAGGAGGCGGCCGGCTATCCGTTCCTGTGCCGGCCCGGCCGGATCAGTGCGCCCGCTGGTGGCTGACCCAGGCCGCCTGGACCTCCTTCCAGCACCGGCCGTCCAGACGTACGGTCTGCGCGGGCCCGGCCGATACCGCCGAACCGTCGCTGTCGAGGTCCCACCAGCGGACGCACTCGATGTGCAGCCGCACCTGGTCGGGTCCCGGGTACGGGTTGTGGCAGTGGGCGGTCACCCGGGAGCCGTCGACGCGGACCCTGCACTCGGCGCCGAACGGCTCCTGCGAGGCGGAGTCCCCGGCATCCCCCGTGTCCCCGGCGGGCACGCGCGCGTGGGACACCGCCTGGGACGGCAGGAGCAGCGCACAGGCGAGGGCGGCGGGCACTGAGGCCAGGCGGAAGAGCAGACGCACAGGGGACCCCCTCGGCCGTGCGGGGAACTGGGAGGGAAAGCGCGTGGTGAACTCGTACTCCAGCGTGTGCCGCCCACCGTCCCACCGCCCGGCCGACTGAGCCGAACGGGTGACATGCCAGGGGCCCGCGCCCGTGAAGGACGCGGGCCCCGAACCAGGCGGCCGGTCAGGCGCCGACTGCGTGCAGACCGCCGTCGACGTGGACGATCTCGCCCGTGGTCTTCGGGAACCAGTCGCTCAGCAGCGCGACGACGCCGCGGCCGGCCGGCTCCGGGTCCTTCAGGTCCCACTCCAGCGGGGCGCGGTTGTCCCACACGGAGGCCAGCTCGGCGAAGCCCGGGATGGACTTGGCGGCCATGGAGCCGATCGGGCCCGCGGAGATCAGGTTGCAGCGGATGTTCTGCTTGCCCAGGTCACGCGCCATGTAGCGGCTGGTGGCCTCCAGGGCGGCCTTGGCCGGGCCCATCCAGTCGTACTGCGGCCAGGCGTACTGCGCGTCGAAGGTGAGGCCGACGACCGAGCCGCCGTTCTGCATCAGCGGCAGGCAGGCCATGGTCAGCGACTTCAGGGAGTACGCCGAGACGTGCATCGCGGTGGCGACCGACTCGAACGGCGTGTTCAGGAAGTTGCCGCCGAGCGCGTCCTGCGGCGCGAAGCCGATGGAGTGCACGACGCCGTCGAGGCCGCCCAGCTCCTCGCCGACGATGTCGGCCAGGCGCCCGAGGTGCTCGTCATTGGTGACGTCGAGCTCGATGACCTTGGTGGGCTTGGGCAGCTTCTTGGCGATGCGCTCGGTCAGCGTCGGCCGCGGGAAGGCGGTCAGGATGATCTCGGCACCCTGCTCCTGGGCCAGCTTGGCGGTGTGGAAGGCGATGGAGGACTCCATCAGCACACCGGTGATCAGGACGCGCTTGCCCTCGAGAATTCCGCTCATGGTGATCAGTGACCCATTCCCAGTCCGCCGTCAACGGGGATGACGGCTCCAGTGATGTACGAGGCGTCGTCCGAGGCGAGGAACCGCACCGTCGCGGCGATCTCCTCCGCCTGCGCGTACCGGCCGAGCGGCACCTGCGCGAGGATTTTCGTCTGCTGCTCCTCGGTGAGCTCCCGCGTCATGTCGGTGTCGACGAAGCCCGGCGCGACGACGTTGAAGGTGAGGTTGCGCGAGCCCAGCTCACGGGCGAGGGAACGCGCGAAGCCGACCAGGCCCGCCTTGGATGCGGCGTAGTTGGCCTGCCCCGCGGAGCCGAGGAGCCCGACGACCGACGAGATGAGCACGACACGGCCCTTCCTGGCCCGCAGCATGCCGCGGTTGGCGCGCTTGACGACGCGGAAGGTGCCGGTGAGGTTGGTGTCGACGACGGAGGTGAAGTCCTCCTCGGACATGCGCATCAGGAGCTGGTCCTTGTTGACGCCCGCGTTGGCGACCAGGACCTCGACGGGACCGTGTGCTTCCTCGATCTCCTTGTAGGCCTGCTCCACCTGCTCGCTGTCGGTGATGTCGCACCTGACGGCCAGGCAGCCCAGCTCCGTCAGGGCGGCGGGCGGCTCACCCGAGCGGTACGTGATCGCGACCTTGTCGCCGGCGTCGGCGAAAGCGCGGGCGATGGCGAGGCCGATGCCCCGGTTGCCTCCGGTGACGAGAACCGAGCGGCTCAACGGATCACCCTTTCAATAGCGGTCTGGTAGCCACCCGAACACCCGGTTGACGGGCGGCGATGACAGGCGGCTTCCTCGAAAACCTATCGGTCCCCACCCGTCCGCAAAGACTCGGGCACCCACAGTGGCTTACGGGGCTGGCTGTCGGGTCCCTACAGAAAAGGCCCGGGCGTCACCCCTCCGACACGGCCGGCACCGCTGCCGCGCGTACGGTCCCGGCCCGGCGCGAATCCATTGGCAGGTCCCGGTGCCGGCACCCCATGATTCACTGCGGGACGAACACGTCTCGCTCACCATGACTCAGGGAGGCAGTTCGTGGCCCACGAGGTCGATCAGTCATTCCTAGCACTCCCCCTGCGCCCCCTCGCCGACGCCGCCCTCGCCCGCGCGCGGGCGCTCGGTGCCGAGCACGCGGACTTCCGGCTGGAGCGGGTGCGCGACGCCTCCTGGCGGCTGCGGGACGCCCGGCCCGCCGGGTCCTCCGACACGACCGACCTCGGATACGCGGTGCGCGTGGTGCACGGCGGTACGTGGGGCTTCGCGTCCGGTGTGGACCTGACGATGGACGCCGCCGCCAAGGTCGCCTCGCAGGCGGTGGCGATGGCCAAGCTGTCCGCGCGGGTGATCAAATCCGCCGGGTCGGACGAGCGTGTCGAGCTGGCCGACGAACCCGCGCACGCCGACCGGACGTGGGTCTCGTCGTACGAGGTGGACCCCTTCACCGTGCCCGACGCGGAGAAGTCGGCGCTGCTGGCCGACTGGAGCGCGCGGCTGCTCGCGGCGGACGGGGTCGACCACGTCGACGCCTCGCTGCTCACCGTGCACGAGAACAAGTTCTACGCCGACACCGCCGGGACGGTGACCACGCAGCAGCGGGTGCGGCTGCACCCGGTGCTCACCGCCGTGTCGGTGAACGACTCCAGCGGCGAGTTCGACTCCATGCGCACCCTCGCGCCGCCCGCCGGGCGCGGCTGGGAGTACCTGACCGGCACCGGCTGGGACTGGGACGCCGAGCTGGCCGAGATCCCGGAGCTGCTGGCCGGGAAGATGCGGGCGCCGAGCGTCGAGGCGGGACCGTACGACCTGGTCGTCGACCCGTCGAACCTGTGGCTGACCATCCACGAGTCCATCGGCCACGCCACCGAGCTTGACCGCGCCCTCGGCTACGAGGCCGCCTACGCCGGCACCTCCTTCGCCACCTTCGACCAGCTCGGCAAGCTGCGCTACGGCTCCGAGCTGATGAACGTCACCGGCGACCGCACCGCCGAGCACGGGCTCGCGACCGTCGGGTACGACGACGAGGGCGTCGAGGGCCAGTCCTGGGACCTGGTGAAGGACGGCACGCTGGTGGGCTACCAGCTCGACCGGCGCATCGCGCGGCTCACCGGGTTCGAGCGGTCCAACGGGTGCGCCTACGCCGACTCCCCCGCGCATGTGCCCGTGCAGCGCATGGCCAACGTGTCGCTGCGGCCGGATCCCGGCGGGCTGTCGACGGAGGACCTGATCGGGGGCGTGGAGCGCGGGATCTACGTCGTCGGGGACCGGTCCTGGTCCATCGACATGCAGCGCCACAACTTCCAGTTCACCGGGCAGCGGTTCTTCCGGATCGAGAACGGGCGGCTCGCCGGTCAGCTGCGGGACGTGGCCTACCAGGCGACGACCACCGACTTCTGGGGGTCCATGGCGGCCGTCGGCGGCCCGCAGACGTACGTCCTGGGCGGCGCCTTCAACTGCGGCAAGGCCCAGCCCGGACAGGTCGCGGCCGTCTCCCACGGCTGCCCGTCCGCCCTCTTCAAGGGAGTCAACATACTGAACACCACCCAGGAGGCGGGTCGATGAGCGCCGGTACGAGCGTCGGCCGGGGGTCCGGGGGTCGTCCCCCGGGACAGCACAGCCTGAACACCACCCAGGAGGCGGGTCGATGAGCGCGCGTACGGGCAAGCCGCACGAGATCGTCGAGCGGGCGCTGGAGCTGTCCCGGGCGGACGGGTGTGTGGTCGTCGCCGACGAGGAGTCCACCGCCAACCTGCGCTGGGCGGGCAACGCGCTCACCACCAACGGTGTCACGCGCGGGCGCGCACTCACCGTCGTCGCCACCGTGGACGGGCGGGAGGGCACGGCGTCCGGGGTCGTGTCGCGCTCGGCCGTGACCGCGGACGAGCTGGAGCCCCTGGTGCGCGCCGCCGAGGCCGCCGCGCGCGACGCCGGACCGGCCGAGGACGCGCAGCCACTGGTCACGGGCGTGCCGGCCTCGCCCGACTTCACCGACGCGCCCGCCGAGACCTCGTCGGCCGTCTTCGCCGACTTCGCGCCGGCCCTCGGTGAGGCGTTCGCACGCGCGCGTGCGGGCGGCCGGGAGCTGTACGGCTTCGCCAACCACGAGATGACGTCGACGTACGTGGGCACGTCCACGGGACTGCGGCTGCGGCACGACCAGCCCACCGGCACGCTGGAACTGAACGCCAAGTCGCCGGACCGCGCCCGGTCGGCGTGGGCGGGGCGCTCCACGCGTGACTTCAAGGACGTCGACCCGGCGGCGCTCGACGCCGAGCTGGCCGTACGGCTCGGCTGGGCCCGGCGGCGGGTGGAGCTGCCGGCGGGCCGGTACGAGACGCTGCTGCCGCCGACCGCGGTCGCGGACCTGCTGATCTACCAGTTGTGGTCGTCCTCGGGGCGGGACGCGGCCGAGGGGCGCACGGTGTTCTCGAAGCCGGGCGGCGGCACGCGCGTCGGCGAGCGGCTCGGCGAGCTGCCGCTGACCCTGCGCAGCGATCCGCACGAGCCGGGTCTTCAGAGCGCGCCCTTCGTGGTCGCGCACTCCTCGGGCGGCGATCGGTCGGTGTTCGACAACGGGCTGCCGGTCGGCGCCACCGACTGGATCCGCGCGGGCGAGCTGAACCGGCTGACGACCACCCGGCACAGCGCCGGGCTGACCGGGCTGCCGGTGGCACCGGCGATCGGCAACCTGGTCCTGGACGGCGGCGACCCCGACCGGTCCCTGGACCGGATGGTCGCCGGCACCTCACGCGGCCTGCTGCTCACCTGCCTCTGGTACATCCGCGAGGTCGACCCGGCGACGCTGCTGCTGACCGGGCTGACCCGGGACGGCGTCTATCTCGTCGAGAACGGCGAGGTCGTCGGCGAGGTGAACAACTTCCGGTTCAACGAGTCGCCGGTGAGTCTGCTGGGCCGGGCCACTGAGGCGGGGCGCACGGAGAAGACGCTGCCCAGGGAATGGGGCGACTGGTTCACCAGGGCGGCGATGCCCGCGCTGCGCGTCCCCGATTTCAATATGAGCTCTGTCAGTCAGGGCGTATAACCTCGTAGTCGGCTGTCACCCGACTGCCCAAAGATCATCAGCACGCGTCAGCACGCGTGAACACGTAGGAGACACGAGAACCGTGACGGACATCGTCGACGAGTTGCAGTGGCGCGGGCTGTTCGCCCAGTCCACCGACGAGAACGCATTGCGCAAGGCGCTCGCGGACGGTCCCGTCACGTTCTATTGCGGTTTCGACCCGACCGCGCCGTCCCTGCACGTGGGGCACCTGGTACAGGTGCTCACCGTGCGCCGGCTCCAGCAGGCCGGTCACCGGCCGCTGGCGCTGGTCGGCGGTGCGACGGGGCAGATCGGCGACCCGCGCCCGACCGCGGAGCGCACGCTGAACCCGCCGGAGACCGTCGCGGGCTGGGTGGCGCGGCTGCGCGGCCAGATCGAGCCGTTCCTGTCCTTCGAGGGCGAGAACGCGGCCGTGATGGTCAACAACCTCGACTGGACCGAGGGGCTCTCCGCGATCGAGTTCCTGCGGGACATCGGCAAGCACTTCCGGGTCAACAAGATGCTGACCAAGGACTCCGTCGCGCGGCGGCTGGAGTCCTCCGAGGGCATCAGCTACACGGAGTTCAGCTACCAGCTCCTCCAGGCGATGGACTTCCTCCAGCTCTACCGGAGGTACGGCTGCACGATGCAGCAGGGCGGCAGCGACCAGTGGGGCAACCTCACGGCCGGCCTGGACCTGCTGCACCGGCTGGAGCCGGACGCCACCGCGCACGCCTACGCGACGCCGCTGATGACGAAGGCGGACGGCACCAAGTTCGGCAAGACCGAGGGCGGCGCCGTCTGGCTCGACCCCGAGATGACCACGCCGTACGCGTTCTACCAGTTCTGGCTGAACGTGGACGACCGGGACATCTCGAAGTACATGCGCATCCTGTCCTTCCGCTCCCGCGAGGAGCTTGAGGAGCTGGAGCGGCAGACCGAGGAGCGTCCGCAGGCCCGGGCCGCGCAGCGCGCGCTGGCCGAGGAGCTGACGACACTGGTGCACGGCGCCGACCAGACGGCCGCCGTGATCGCCGCGTCCAAGGCCCTCTTCGGCCAGGGCGACCTGACGGAGCTGGACGACCGGACGCTGGCCGCGGCCCTCTCCGAGCTGCCGCACGTCGAGGTCGCCGAGCTGGGTCCGGTGGTGGACCTGTTCGCCGAGGTCGGCCTGGTGGCCAGCAAGTCCGCCGCGCGCCGCACGGTCAAGGAGGGCGGCGCCTACGTGAACAACGCCAAGGTCACCGGTGAGGACGCGGTCCCCGCCGCGGAGGACCTGCTGCACGGGCGCTGGCTGGTGCTGCGCCGCGGCAAGAAGAACCTGGCCGCGGTGGAGGTCACCAGCGCCTGAGCGCGGTACTGCCCGCGCCCGAGCGTGCGTACGGGGGGCGGTTTCCGGTGCCGTGCGGCTGCCGGAGGCCGCCCCTTCGTCGTACGGGTGTCCTACGTGCCGTCAGGCCCGTTCGCGCCGCTTGTTGCCCCGTACCGCCATGTACATCGCGTCGCCCACGGCCACGATGACGATGGCGGCCACCAGCTGGAAGACGTGCCGCCACCAGTCGATGCCGGAGGTCGCGTCCACGCCCGCCGCCCGCGCGATCGCGTTGCCCGCGATCGCGCCGAGGATGCCGAAGATGGTGGTCAGCCACAGGGGGCTGTGCTGCTTCCCGGGAATGATCGCCTTGGCGATCAGACCGAGCACGAATCCGACGATGATCGCCCACAACCAGCCCATGACTGCCTCCTCATACGGCCCTACGCGAGCATTACCGCCAGTGTTCGGCGGTACCGCGTACGGCGCATGCCGGATACGGCCGAACGGGGTACCGGACTACGCGGTGCGGCGCACACCGTGCGCGCGGAACGGGGGTGCCCCGGTCTCGTGGGCGGCGCAGGCGCGGCGTAACGTGGGGAGTTGTCCGGGACCGGAGTCCCCGAGCGGCCGCGGACGGGAGCGGGCGGGGAGAGTCCGATGCGGGCGGATGGTGGAACCAGATGCGGAAGCAGAGTGCCGGCGGCAGTGCCGAGGTGTTCCGGATCACCGGGGCCCGGACGGGTCTCCAGGAGGACGTGCGCGGGCGGCAGCGCCGGTACATCATCTCGATGTCGGTCCGTACGCTGTCGGTGATCCTCGCGGTCTGCCTGTGGAACGTGGAACGGCACGTCGCGATCGTGGCCTTGATCCTCGGGGCTGCCCTGCCGTACATCGCGGTCGTGATCGCCAACGCCGGGCGTGAGAACGCGCCATCGTTGCCGTCGACGTTCGTGACGGCGCGGACCGCCCCGATGATCATGCCGCCACGCGCCGAGGACGGTTCGGCGGGAGCGGTTCCGGAGGACGCCAGGACCGACCCGGCGCCGGGCGCGGCCGGTGAACCACGCGGCCGGGCCTGACCGCTGGGCGTCCATCCGGGCCGGTGCCGGGGCGGCCGTCGATTCCACGCCAGGCCGAAGAAATGCTCAGATGAATCGCGCTGTTCCGGTGCCGGGCCACGGGTGACCCGTGACATACTTCGTACTCGCTCCGCATCCCCCGTCGGAGCGACGGACCGACGCCGGGCAGCTCCCCCCGTGGCTGCTCGGCGTCGCCTTTTTCGGTGGGTGTCCGCGGCTGTCGCGCGGTGGATTCGTTGATGTTTTCGGTAGTTCTGATTCGGTAGTTGTGAGACGAAACTGTGAGTGACGAGACCGCCCCGATCTGCTCCGCGAAGGGCTGCCGTGCCACCGCCCTATGGGTGCTGGCATGGAACAACCCGAAGGTGCACACACCGGAGCGCCGCAAGACGTGGGTCGCCTGCGACGAGCACCGGGAGCATCTGTCCCAGTTCCTCGGGGCGCGGGGCTTCCTGAAGGACGTGGTCCCGCTGGCCGACTGGGAGCCCCCTGCGGGCTCCCGGCCAGGGCCTGCCGTGAGCGGGCCCTGAGCGGGCCCTAGCCTCCGATCGCGGACATCGGCCGGTCGGGCTGGACGAAGGCCGGGTCGTCGAGGCCCGCGCCCGCCTTCTTCCCCCACATGGCCAGCCGCCAGACGCGGGCGATCTCCTCGTCGGGGGCGTCGGAGCGCAGGGCGGCGCGCAGGTCGGTCTCCTCCGTGGCGAACAGGCAGGTGCGCACCTGGCCGTCGGCGGTCAGGCGGGTGCGGTCGCAGGCCGAGCAGAACGGGCGGGTGACGGAGGCGATGACGCCGACGCGGTGCGGGCCGCCGTCCACGAGCCAGCGCTCGGCGGGGGCCGAGCCGCGTTCCTCGGAGCCCTCGGCGGTCAGCTCGAAGCGGGTGCGCAGGGAGGTCAGGATGTCACCGGCGGTGACCATGCCCTCGCGCTTCCAGCCGTGCTGGGCGTCCAGGGGCATCTGCTCGATGAAGCGCAGCTCGTAGTCGTTCTCGACGGCCCAGGCCAGCAGGTCGGGGGCCTCGTCGTCGTTGAGCTCCGGCATCAGGACCGAGTTCACCTTGACCGGGGTCAGCCCGGCGTCGCGGGCGGCTTCCAGGCCCTCCAGGACGTCCTTGTGGCGGTCCCGGCGGGTGAGGGTCTTGAAGACGTCCGGGCGCAGGGTGTCCAGCGAGACGTTGACCCGGTCCAGGCCCGCGGCCTTCAGAGCCGGCGCCGTGCGGCGCAGGCCGATGCCATTGGTCGTGAGGGACATCTGGGGACGCGGCTCCAGGGCGGCGACGCGCTCGACGATGCCGGTCAGACCGGGGCGCAGCAGGGGCTCGCCGCCGGTGAAGCGGACCTCCTCGATACCGAGGGAGGTGACGGCGATGCCGATGAGGCGGACGATCTCGTCGTCCGTGAGCAGGTCGGGCTTGGCCAGCCACTGGAGGCCCTCTTCGGGCATGCAGTAGGTACAGCGCAGGTTGCAACGGTCGGTGAGCGAGACCCTCAGGTCGGTGGCCACTCGGCCGTAGGTGTCGATGAGCACGTGGGCCCCCTCCCTCGACGCGGATCGGCGGAGCCATTCCACTTCTCTCCTCCGACACCTGCGAGCCTACGTGACGGGTCCGACATCGACAGCGGCCCGATCCCACGACGTGGGACGCGGCCGCGTCGTAGGGATCTACGAGCGGCCGCGTCCCGGTGGCGTCGTGCGGGGCCCGCAGCGTGGCCCCGCGCATGGTCCGGCGCGTGGCTCAGTGGGCTCCGGTGCCGGTCAGGGACCGGACCTCCAGCTCCGCGTACTTCGCCTCGTCGGGCTCCTCCTTGGACAGCACGGTGCCGAGCCAGCCCATCAGGAAGCCGAACGGGATGGAGATGATGCCCGGGTTCTTCAGCGGGAACCAGGCGAAGTCGACGTCGGGGAACATCGCCTTCGGGTCGCCGGAGACCACGGGCGAGAAGAGCACCAGGCCGACGGCGACGATCAGGCCGCCGTAGATCGACCACAGGGCGCCCTGGGTGGTGAACCGCTTCCAGAACAGGCTGTAGAGGATGGTCGGCAGGTTGGCGGACGCGGCGACCGCGAAGGCCAGGGCGACCAGGCCGGCCACGTTCAGGTCGCGGGCGAGGGCACCGAGCGCGATGGAGGCGATGCCGATGAAGACGGTCGACCAGCGGGCCGCCCTCATCTCCTCCTTCTCGGTGGCCTTCCCCTTGCGGATGACGTTGGCGTAGATGTCGTGCGCGAAGGACGAGGAGGAGGCGAGGGTGAGGCCGGCGACCACGGCGAGGATGGTCGCGAAGGCCACCGCCGAGATCGTGGCGAGCAGGATCGCGCCCCAGGCCGAGTCGACGCCGCCCACGTGCAGGGCGAGCAGCGGCGCGGCCGTGTTGCCGGACGGGTTGGACGCGATGATCTCCTTCTGCCCGACGAGCGCGGCGGCGCCGAAGCCGAGCGCGATGGTCATCAGGTAGAAGGCGCCGATGATGCCGATCGCCCAGTTCACGGACTTACGGGCGGCCTTGGCGTTGGGCACCGTGTAGAAGCGGATCAGGATGTGCGGCAGGCCGGCCGTGCCGAGCACCAGGGCGATGCCCAGGGAGATGAAGTCGAGCTTGGTGGTGCCGCTGGCGCCGTACTGGAGGCCGGGCTCCAGGAAGGCGGCGCCCTTGCCGCTGTTCTCCGCGGCCGTGCCGAGCAGGTCGGAGATGTTGAAGTTGAACTTCAGCAGCACCAGGAAGGTGATCAGGATGGTGCCGCCGATCAGCAGCACGGCCTTGACCATCTGGACCCAGGTGGTGCCCTTCATACCGCCGATGGAGACGTACACGATCATCAGCAGGCCGACGAGGGCGACGATGAGGATCTTGCCCGCGTCGGAGGTGATGCCGAGCAGCAGCGAGACGAGGATGCCCGCGCCCGCCATCTGGGCCAGCAGGTAGAAGATCGAGACGACGATCGTGGAGGTGCCGGCGGCGGTGCGCACCGGGCGCTGGCGCATGCGGTACGCGAGGACGTCGCCCATGGTGTAGCGGCCGGAGTTCCTCAGCGGCTCGGCCACCAGGAGCAGGGCGACCAGCCAGGCGACCAGGAAGCCGATGGAGTAGAGGAAGCCGTCGTAGCCGAAGAGGGCGATGGCGCCGGCGATGCCCAGGAAGGACGCGGCCGACATGTAGTCGCCGGAGACGGCGAGTCCGTTCTGGAAGGCGCTGAACTGGCGCCCGCCCGCGTAGAAGTCGGCGGCGTCCTTGGTCTGGCGGCCCGCCCAGACGGTGATGCCGAGCGTGGCGAGGACGAAGATCGCGAAGAGCGTGATGATCAGCGGGCGGTGCTCGCTGGCCTCGTTCGCGGCGAGCTGGGTGGCGAGAACGGTCTGTGCGGGGCTCATGCGCCGCCCTCCATCCGGGACTTGATGGCCTCGGCCTTGGGGTCGAGCTTCGCGGCGGCGTACCGCGAGTACCACCAGGCGATGAGGAACGTGGTGACGAACTGGGCGATGCCGAAGACGAAGGCGACGTTGATGTTGCCGAACAGCTTGGTGCCCATGAAGTCGCCGGCGTAGTTGGACAGCAGCACGTACAGCAGGTACCAGGCCACGAAGGCGATCGTCAGCGGGAACGCGAAGGAGCGGAAGGAGCGGCGCAGTTCGGCGAACTCAGCGCTCTGCTGCACTTCGGAGAACTCCTCGGCGGACGGAAGCGGGCGTTCCTCTTTCGAGGGGGGTGGTGCGTCGGTGGCCACGGAGTCTCCTCGTACGACGGACATGACGGCTTGGACCTCGGTGTTCTCACGGGGGCCTGATGGTGCTCGGGCTCCCTGTCCAACGACACGGCCCCCCACGGGGACCGGTTCAACACCCGGGGCACTTTCCGAAGTCACCTGTGGCGGGTCATTGCTGGCCAGGGACTGCGGGGGATAGCTTCGCCCTGCACCACTCCGTCATGTACCTGCCCGAGCGTCACCTGTGTCTCGGGCCGGTTTCGTTTCCGGATGATGTGGAGACCCCATGGATCATCTGCATGCGCCGCGTCCGTCGCGTTCTCCGCGTCCGTCGCGGTCCCCGCGTTCCAGACGGCGGCTCGCCCTCGCCGTACCCGTCGTGCTGTCGCTGACCGCGTCGCTCGGCTTCCTGCCGGCCGCCGCCTCGGCCGCCCCGCAGGCGGAAGCGGCCGCGGAGGCCGCCGCCAAGACCGCGCGGGCCGGCCTGGCCGAGGACGCGCCCACTCTGGCGTACGTCGTCAACACGAGGACGGACCATCGCACGCTCGCGTCGGTGAAGCGCGCGATAGCCGGGGCCGACGGCACCGTCGTGGCCACGTACCAGAAGATCGGCGTGATCGTCGTCCACTCGGCGAACCCGGACTTCGGGGAGCGGATACGCGAGGCGCGCGGAGTGCAGTCGGCGGGCGCGACCCGCACCGCGCCGCTGACCGCCGCCGGGACGACGGACCAGGGCGCCGCCCGGATGCTCTCCGCCGAGCAGGCGGCGAGGACCGCGAAGGCGTCCGAGGCCGCGGGGGCCGGCGAACCGCTGGAAGCGGAACAGTGGGACCTGCGCGCGATAGGCGCCGACAAGGCCGCGAAGATCAACCCGGGCAGCTCCAGGGTCACCGTCGCCGTGATCGACACCGGCGTCGACGACACCCATCCCGACCTCGCCCCGAACTTCTCCGCCTCGCAGTCCGCCAACTGCGTCGGCGGCAAGGCCGACACCAGTGACGGCGCCTGGCGGCCGTACACCGCCGACGACTACCACGGCACCCACGTGGCCGGTGAGATAGCCGCCGCCCGCAACGGCACGGGCGTCGCCGGCGTCGCGCCGGGCGTGAAGGTGTCGAGCATCAAGGTGAGCGACCCGGACAACGGGCTCTTCTACCCCGAGAACGTCGTGTGCGCGTTCATGTTCGCCGCCGACCACGGCGTGGAGATAACGAACAACAGCTACTACGTGGACCCCTGGCTGTACAACTGCATGGACCACCCCGACCAGCGCGCGATCGTCGACGCGGTCAACCGGGCCCAGCTGTACGCCCAGCGCAAGGGCACCCTGCACCTCGCCTCCGCGGGCAACTCCAACCACGACCTGGACTCCGACGCGATCGTCGACGACTCCAGCCCGAACGACACCACGCCGGGGACGCGGACCATCGATCCGCACGAGTGCTACGACATCCCGACCCAGCTGCCGGGCATCGTCACGGTCAGCGCCACGGGCGTCGACAAGGAGAAGTCCTACTACTCGACGTACGGCAACGGTGTCGTCGACATCGCGGCGCCGGGCGGTGACGGGCGCTATCAGATCCCGGACACGCCGTCGAAGAACGGCCGCATCCTGTCGACCATGCCGAACAACGAGTACGCCTGGCTCCAGGGCACCTCGATGGCCTCGCCGCACGCCGCGGGCGTCGCCGCGCTGCTGAAGTCCAAGCACCCGTGGGCGTCCCCGGCGCAGTTGCAGTGGCTGCTGAAGGCCCAGGCGGACAACCCGGGCTGCCCGGCCTCCTACGACCAGGACGGCGACGGCACGCAGGACGCCGACTGCGAGGGCGGCAAGCGGGTCAACGGCTTCTACGGCTTCGGCATCGTCAACGCGCTGCGGGCGGTGAGGTGACCGGCCCGCCCGGCGTCCAACGCCCGCCCCTCCGCTCCGCTCACGAAGTCCCTCGGACCAACTGGAGACATCGCACATGACAGCGTTCCACCCGCGTCACCGCCGTGCCCTCGCGATCCCGGCCGGCCTGGCCGTGGCCGCGTCCCTCGCCTTCCTGCCGGGCGTCCCGGCCTCCGCCGCACCGGCCTCCGAGGCCGCTCAGGCCGCGTCCTCCGTCTCGGCCGGCTCGGCGTCCTCGTTCAGCTACGTCGTCAACGTCCGCCCCGGGCACGGCCCGTCGGCGAAGGTCGAACGCGCGATAGCCAAGGCCGGCGGCACGATCGTGACGTCGTACGACCGGATCGGCGTGGTCGTCGTCCACTCCGCGAACCCGGACTTCGCCAAGACCGTCCGCAAGGTACGCGGCGTGCAGTCGGCCGGTGCCACCCGCACCGCTCCGCTGCCCTCGGCCGCGACGACCGACACGGGCGCGCCGAAGGTGCTCGGCGGCCAGGAGATCGCCGCCGCCCGGGCGGCCGCCCGGGCCACCGAGGGCCAGGACCCGCTGCAGCCCCTCCAGTGGGACCTGCCCGCCATCAAGGCGGACAAGGCGCACGAGAAGTCGCTCGGCAGCAGCAGGGTGACGGTCGCCGTGATCGACACCGGCGTGGACGACACCCACCCGGACATCGCCCCGAACTTCGACCGGGACGCCTCCGTCAACTGCGTCTCGGGCAAGCCGGACACGACCGACGGCGCCTGGCGGCCGGGCGCGGCGGAGAGCCCGCACGGCACGCACGTGGCCGGGGAGATAGCCGCGGCCAAGAACGGCGTCGGCATGACCGGCGTGGCGCCCGGGGTGAAGGTCTCCGGCATCAAGGTGTCCAACCCCGACGGCTTCTTCTACGCCGAGGCCGTGGTCTGCGGCTTCATGTGGGCGGCCGAGCACGGCGTCGACGTGACCAACAACAGCTATTACACGGATCCCTGGTACTTCAACTGCGAGGACGACCCGGACCAGAAGGCGCTCCTGGAAGCCGTCACCCGGGCCTCGCGGTACGCGGAGAAGAAGGGCGCGGTCAACGTCGCCGCGGCCGGCAACGAGAACTACGACCTCGCGGCCGACGAGATCACCGACCCGTCCTCGCCGAACGACACGACGCCCGGCGACCGGGTGGTCGACCCGTCGGAGTGCCTCGACATCCCGACCCAGCTGCCGGGTGTCGTGACGGTCGCCTCGACCGGTGCGAAGGACCTCAAGTCGTCCTTCTCCAACCACGGCCTGGGGGTCATCGACATCGCCGCGCCCGGCGGCGACTCGACGGCCTACCAGACGCCGGAGCCGCCCGCCACCAGCGGACTGATCCTGGGCACGCTGCCCGGCGGCAAGTGGGGTTACATGGCCGGTACGTCGATGGCGTCACCGCACGTCGCGGGTGTCGCCGCCCTGATCAAGTCGACGCACCCGCACGCCTCCCCGGCCATGGTCAAGGCCCTGCTGTACGCCCAGGCCGACGCCACGCCGTGCACCGAGCCGTACGACATCGACGGCGACGGCAAGGTCGACGCGGTGTGCGAGGGTTCGAAGAACCGCAACGGCTTCTACGGCTGGGGCATGACCGACGCACTGGACGCGGTGACCTGGTAAACGGCACACGCGCGTGAAGCGGGCCGGGACAGCCCCCGTTCCGCTTCACGCGTACGGCAGGATCCTCGCCATGCGCGTGCACGAGGATTCCGAGACCCGGGCAGGAGGTGCGGCTGAGGTGGCCGACGGCCTCTGGCACCGGCGTGGCCGACGCCGCGCAGTGCTCCGATGAGAGCCATCGAGCAGGTGTGGTCGGCGCTGGAGGGCGATCCCGCGCTGGTGTCCCGGGTGTCGGAGGTCGTACGCGGCGAGGCACTCGACGCGCGGCTTCCGGTACGGGAGTCGGCGAGGGCCTGCGTCGGCGCGTGCGCGCTGGCCGCGGCCGAGCTGGGGGCGCGGCGGGCCGGGCTCGCGGAGGTGCCCGGGGTGCGGGTGGACGACGGGGCCGTCGCCGCGGCCTTCACCAGCGAGCGGCACCTGCGGGTCGGTGGTCGGGAGCCGGTGTCCTTCGCGCCCCTGTCGCGGCTGTGGCGGACGGCCGACGGGTGGGTACGGACGCACGCGAACTATCCGCACCACCGGGCGCGGCTGCTGGACGCGCTGAGCGCGCCCGCGGACGTGGAGGCGGTGGGATCGCTGCTCGCCCAGCGGTCCGCGCTGGAGGTCGAGGAGAGCGTGTACGCGGCCGGCGGACTGGCCGTCGCGCTGCGGACGCCCGAACAGTGGGCGGCGACCGGGCAGGGCGGGGCCGTGGCCCGACGGCCGCTGGTGGAGCGGGGGCGGCTGGACGCCTCCCACGCGCGCGTGTTCACGTCGTCGGTTCCCCCGTCCTCCTCACCGGTCCACCCCTCCTCCTCGGCGTCTCCCCTGCTGCCCGCCGCCGGGCTGCGGGTCCTGGATCTGACCCGGGTCATCGCGGGGCCGGTCGCCACCCGCACGCTCGCCCTGCTCGGCGCGGACGTACTGCGCCTGGATCCGCCGGGGCTGCCGGAGCTGTCCGACCAGCATGCCGACACGGGCTTCGGGAAGCGGTCGGCGACGCTCGGCCTGTCGGGCGGGCGTGGCCTGCGGACGTTCGAGGAACTGCTCGGCGCGGCCGACGTCGTCGTCACCGGCTACCGGCCGGGCGCCCTCGACCGGTTCGGACTGTCTCCGCAGGCGCTCGCCGGGCGCAGGCCGGGGCTGGTCGTGGCACAGCTGTCGGCGTGGGGCGCGTACGGGCCGTGGGCCGGGCGGCGCGGTTTCGACAGCCTGGTGCAGGTGGCCACCGGGATCGCCGCGGTGGAGGGGACGGCCGAGCGGCCGGGCGCGCTGCCCGCACAGGCCCTCGACCACGGCACCGGGTACCTGCTGGCGGCCGGGGTGCTGCGGGCGCTGACCGAGCAGTCGTACGAGGGCGGCAGCCGGTACGTCCGGGTGGCGCTGGCACGGACCGCGGCCTGGCTGACCGGCGCGGTCCGGCCGGACGGCACGGACGAGGCGGACGGCGGCACTGACGGCGGCAGCGGCAGCGGCGACGCGAACGGCGTCGGCGACGAGGCGTACACGGGGCCCGAGCCCTGGCTCGCGGAGCGGGAGAGCCGGCTGGGGCGGTTGCGGTACGCGCTGCCGCCGGTGTCCTTCACCGGCGGCCCGGCCGACTGGGCCCGGCCGCCGGGGCCCTGGGGCGCGGACGCCGCGCGGTGGATGTGACGCGTTCCTCACGCTTTCCCCGGCCTTCCCGAACCGTACGGCGGCCGAAAACGTCCTCATGTGCGGAATGCCGGACCGCCAGTTGTTTTCCGGAACTTGCCCGGATCTGGGGGAGCTGGTGAAGATCTCGAGGTGACCTTGACAAGACCCCCGTCCCGGACCGCCGACACCGGACGGCACGCGCGGCCCTCCGGTACCGGCCGGACCGCGGCCGTGCTCGTGCTGGTGGTGCTGGCCGCTCTGATACCCGTCCTCGGCCCGTCTCCCGCCCTGCACGGCACCGGGGAGGCCGAAGCCCCCGGCACCGGCGGGATAGCCCTGCTGCGCACGGTGCTCTTCGCCGCGCTGAGCGTTCCGCTCGGCGAGCTGTTCGTGAACCGGCTGGCCCGGTCGCTCCCCGACGCGCCCCCCGAGCGGCCCCGCAGCTGGTCGCCGTACGCGGCCGCCGCGGGCTTCGTCGCCGCGCTGGGCCTGGCGTCGGTCGTGGCCACGGGCAACCTGGTGCCGGACAGTGTCGCCGACATCGACGTCGGCGGCCTCTACGAGTCCCGTGACGGCGCGCTCGCGCTGCTGGAGGTCAACGGTTTCCTCGCGGCCGGTCTGTGCGCCACCTCGCGCCGGCCGGGCCTCCAGGTCTGGCCGCTGGCCGCCGTGGTCGTCGCGGAGGCGCTGCGCGCACACCCCACGACCGAGTACAGCCCGCTGATCGGCTCGGGTCTGACCCTCGTCCATCTGACGTGCGCGTCGCTGTGGGTGGGCGGTCTGCTGTACGCGCTGCGGACCCTGCGGCGGTGGCGGGGCGACGAGGCGGGTCCGGCCCTGCTGGGGCTCTACGCGCGCGTGGCGGCCGTTCTGCTCGCCGCCATCACGGCGACGGGGGTGTGCAGTTCGCTGCGCCGGATGCCGGCGGGCACGATCACGGACCAGCTGACGGACACGGCCTACGGCCGGGTCCTGCTCGCCAAGGTGATCCTCGTGGCGGCCGTCGCCGCCCTCGCCCTGTGGGCCAGGATCCGGCTGAGCCGCGCGTCCGATCCGCTGGCCGCCTGCTCCCCCGCGCGCGCGGAGGTGGTCGCCCTGGGTGTGGTGGTCGCGGTGTCGGGACTCCTGACGGCCCTTCCGGTGCCGATCCGGTGGTGACCCCGCGCGCCGGCCGGCCGGGGGCCTCGCCGTGCGTGCGTCGTGTCACACGCGGGACGCCGGCAGCCGGAGCGCCGCCCGCCTCGTACCGACGGTCCGCACTCGTCCACCCACTCGTCTCCGCGCCCGCTTCCGCGGGTCTCCTCGCGCCCTCTCACGGCGCCTCACCGCAACCCTCCCCCGCCGCGCGGAACTTGACGGAGGAACCGTTTCGCCGGGTGTCGCGGGGCACCTGCCGGGCCGGAGTGTCAGTCGCGGCCCGTATCCTCATGGACCATGCTCGAAGACCACACGACCGCAGCGTCGTCCGCCACGACGTGGCCGGCCGCGTATCCCCAGGGGTACGCGGTCGTCGACGTGGAGACCACCGGCCTGGCCCGCGACGACCGCATCATCTCCGCGGCCGTCTACCGGCTGGACGCCCGCGGCGAGGTCGAGGACCACTGGTACACCCTGGTCAATCCTGAGCGGGATCCCGGTCCGGTGTGGATACACGGGCTGACGAGCGAGGTGCTCCGGGGGGCACCGCTCTTCCCGGACGTCGCCGAGGAGTTCGCGGCCCGGCTCGACGGGCGGGTGCTCGTCGCGCACAACGCCGTCTTCGACTGGCAGATGATCGCCCGCGAGTACGCGCGCGCGAAGCGCGAGGCGCCGGTGCGTCAGCGGCTGTGCACCATCGCGCTCTCCAAGGAACTGGGCCTTCCCCTGCCCAACCACAAGCTGGCGTCGCTGGCCGCCCACTTCGGCGTCGTACAGCAGCGGGCGCACCACGCGCTGGACGACGCGCGCGTGCTGGCGGAGGCGTTCCGGCCCAGTCTGCTCGCCGCGGCGGCCGGCGGCGTACGACTACCGCTGCACGAGTGCCGGCCGCTGACCGAGTGGTCGGACCGGCCCACGCCCGTGATCGGGCAGCAGGCGGGCTACGGCGGCTACCGGCCGACCAGTTGGCGCCCGTCCCGCAAAAGGCCCGCGTGCCCCCATCCCAACCCGGGGCAGTACGAAAAGGGCGAACGGCTCAAGCAGGGCATGCGCGTCGCCTTCTCGGGTGACACCTCCGTCGAGCGGGACCTGCTGGAGGACCGCGCGACCGAGGCCGGACTGCACGTCGCCACCAGCCTGTCCCGGCTGACCAGCCTGCTGGTCACCAACGATCCGGACTCGGGCACGTCGAAGGTGGTCAAGGCCCGCCAGTACGGCACGCCGGTGGTGGACGAGGCGGCGTTCGGTCAGCTGCTGGCGGATGTCGAGCCCGCGGACGGCTGAGCCGTACGTGAGCCACGCGTGAGCCGTACGGACGGGTGATTCCGGGCGACTCGCCCGCCGTCCGCTCGCCCGCGTCGCGGCGACGGCCCACCCTGTGGCGCATGGCGACATGTGAAGTCTGCGGCAACAACTACGGAATGACCTTCGAGGTCCACGCCCAGGGAGCGGTGCACGTCTTCGACTGCTTCTCCTGCGCGATCCACCGGATGGCCCCCATCTGCGAGCACTGCCGGGTGCAGATCATCGGCCAGGGTGTCGAGGTCGAGGGCCACTGGTACTGCGGCGCCCACTGCGCCCGTGCCGAGGGGAGGGCGGGGGTCGTCGACAAGGTCTGATCCTGGTCGTGACCGCCGGCGGGGGCCTCGTTGCCACCAGGCCGCGGTGATCGAGTCACCTGTGCTCCCCGCCGACGCGGGGTCACGGCTCTCGCGGGCCCTCCCCGCGAGGGCCGATCCCGGCCGAGGTACCGTCGACGCGTGTACCGGTTCCTGTTGTCCCGCCAGTGGGTGATCCTCACCCTCGTGGTCCTCGCGCTCATCCCGACGATGATCGAGCTGGGCTTCTGGCAGCTGCACCGCCACGAGCGCAGGGTCGAGCTGAACGGGGAGATCGCGGACTCCCTGGCGGCGGATCCCGTGCCGGTCGAGTCCATGACCTCGCCGGGAGCGAAGGTCGACGACGACGACCGCTACCGCAGGGTGACCGCGAAGGGGCGCTTCGACCGCGCCGACGAGGTCGTCGTGCGCCGCCGCACCAACGCGGACGACCGGGTCGGCTACCACGTCCTGACCCCCTTCGTCCTGGACGACGGCAAGGTGCTGATCGTCAACCGGGGCTGGATCCCGTCGAACGGCGCGAGCCAGACCGCCTTCCCCGAGATCCCGGCGCCGCCCGAGGGCGAGATCACCGTCACCGGCCGGCTGATGCCCGACCAGACGACCGAGGGCAGCGGCATCAAGAACGTCGAGGGTCTGCCCGACCGCCAGGTCATGCTGATCAACAGCGGCCAGCAGGCCGAGCGCCTCGGCAAGCCCGTCCTCGGCGGTTACGTCGAGCTGACCGAACCCCAACCCGCGGGGGACACACCCGAGCGGATCCCGGAGCCCGACCACGACGGCATCGGCAACCACATGGCGTACGCCGTCCAGTGGTGGCTGTTCACCGCGGGCGTCCCGGTCGGCTGGTTCATCCTGGCCCGCCGTGAGGCCCGGGACCGGGCGTCGCAGGACGAGCAGCGGACCACGGAGGCGGAACCCGCGTCGGTGTAGCCGGTGGCGGTGCGGCCGGTGGCTCCTGCGGGTCGGCCGGCCGGCGGGCCGTGGGAGCGGATCCGATTGCTCCGCTCCCCGTCGGGAAGACGGAGCCCGTGCACCCCCACATCGAGGACTACGCGCTCATCGGCGACCAGCAGACCGCCGCACTGGTTTCCACGGACGGCTCCGTGGACTGGCTCTGCCTGCCCCGCTTCGACTCCGCCGCCTGCTTCGCCAAACTCCTCGGCGACGAGGACAACGGCCACTGGCGCATCGCGCCCAAGGGCGCCGAGCGCTGCACGCGGCGTGCCTACCGGCCGGACACCCTCGTCCTGGACACCGAGTGGGAGACCGAGGACGGCGCGGTACGGGTCACCGACTTCATGCCCCAGCGCGACCGCGCCCCGGACCTCGTACGCGTCGTGGAGGGGCTGAGTGGTGAGGTCACCGTGCACAGTGTGCTCCGGCTGCGCTTCGACTACGGCTCGATCGTGCCGTGGATGCGCCGGGCCGACGGACACCGGGTGGCCGTCGCCGGACCGGACGCGGCGTGGCTGCGCAGCGAGCCCGAGGTGCGCAGCTGGGGCCGGGACTTCGGGACGCACGCGGAGTTCACGGTCGCCGCGGGCGAGAAGGTCGCGTTCGTCCTGACCTGGCACCCCTCGCACGAGTCCCGCCCGCCGGTGATCGACCCGTACGTGGCGCTGGAGCACAGCATCGAGGACTGGCGGGCCTGGGCCGCCCACTGCGGCTACGACGGCCCGCACCGGGAAGCCGTGGTCCGCTCCCTGATCACCCTCAAGGCGCTCACCTACAAGCCGACCGGCGGCATCGTGGCCGCCCCCACCACCTCGCTGCCCGAGGAACCGGGCGGCGTGCGCAACTGGGACTACCGCTTCTGCTGGCTGCGCGACTCCACCCTCACCCTGGGCGCCCTGCTCTCGGCCGGATACCTGGAGGAGGCCGAGGCCTGGCGCGACTGGCTGCTGCGGGCGGTCGCGGGCAACCCGGCGGACCTGCAGATCATGTACGGCCTGGCGGGCGAGCGGCGACTGCCCGAGTCCGAACTGCCGTGGCTGTCCGGCTTCGCCGGGTCGACGCCCGTGCGGATCGGCAACGACGCGGTGAACCAGCTCCAGCTGGACGTGTACGGCGAGGTCATGGACTCGCTGTCGCTGGCGCGGCTGGCGGGCATGCACCCCCAGCCGCAGATGTGGCAGCTTCAGTGCGCGCTGATGGACTTCCTGGCCACGGCGTGGCGGCAGCCCGACGAGGGGCTGTGGGAGGTGCGCGGCGGACGCCGGCAGTTCGTGCACTCGAAGGTGATGACGTGGGTGGCCCTGGACCGGGCGGTGCGCACCCTGGAGGACCACCCCGAGCTGGGCGGGGGCGACCCGGACGGCTGGCGCGCGCTGCGCGAGGAGGTGCACCGCGAGGTGTGCGAGAAGGGCTACGACCCGGAGCGCAACACCTTCACCCAGTCCTACGGCTCCTCGGAGCTGGACGCCTCCCTGCTGCTCATCCCCCGCCTGGGGTTCCTGCCGCCGGACGACCCGCGGGTCGTCGGCACGGTCGACGCGATCGGCGAGGAGCTGACCCGGAGCGGGCTCGTGCGCCGCTACAGCACCGAGGGGGACCCGGTCGACGGGCTGCCGGGCGGCGAGGGGACCTTCCTGGTGTGCTCCTTCTGGTACGCGGACGCGCTGCACACGACCGGCCGGACGAAGGAGGCCCGGGAGCTGTTCGAGCGGCTGGTGGGACTCGCCAACGACGTGGGGCTGCTGGCCGAGGAGTACGACCCGGTATCCGGCCACCAGCTCGGCAACTTCCCGCAGGCGTTCAGCCACATCGGCCTGGTGAACACGGCCCTCGCCCTGTTCGGCGACGAGGGGGCAGGATAGGGCCATGGATCTTGGACTGAAGGACCGGGTGTACGTCGTCACGGGAGCCACCCGCGGCCTGGGCAACGCGGCGGCCCGCGAGCTGGTCGCCGACGGCGCGAAGGTGGTCGTCACGGGGCGGGACGAGAAGAGCGTCGCCGACGCGGCGGCCGCGCTGGGCCCGGACGTGGTGGGGGTGGCCGCCGACAACGCCGACCCCCGGACCGCCGAGCGGCTGGTCGCGACCGCCCGTGAGCGCTTCGGCCGCTTCGACGGCGTGCTGATCAGTGTGGGCGGGCCGCCGCCCGGGTTCGTCGCCGACAACACGGACGAGCAGTGGCAGGTGGCGTTCGAGTCGGTGTTCCTCGGCGCGGTACGGCTGGCCCGGACCGCGGCGGCGGAGCTGGAGCCGGGCGGTGTCGTCGGCTTCGTGCTGTCGGGCTCGGTGTACGAGCCGATCCCGGGCCTGACCATCTCCAACGGCCTGCGGCCGGGACTGGCCGGCTTCGCCAAGTCACTCGCCGGCGAGCTGGGCCCGCGCGGCATCCGCGTCGTCGGCCTGCTGCCGGGCCGCGTCGACACCGACCGGGTGCGCGAGCTGGACGGTATGTCCGCCGACCCGGAGGCGACCAGGGCGGCCGCCGAGTCCCGCATCCCACTGCGCCGCTACGGCGCCCCGGAGGAGTTCGGCCGCGCGGCGGCGTTCCTGCTGTCCCCGGCGGCGTCGTACGTGACGGGCGTGATGCTGCCGGTGGACGGCGGGGTACGGCAGGGGTTCTGAGCCTGTCGCCCCGGCCCGGGACCCATGGCCCCGGGGTCCAAGGCCCCGGGGTCCAAGGCCCGGGATTCATGACCGAGCCCGGGCCCCGGGGCCCGCTCACGGCTCAGCCGACCCGCTCGGCCCCGTGTCCGACGCCCCGGAGGTGGACCTTGGCCGGGAAGGTCGTGAGGTTCGCCGAGACGCGGGCGTGGGTCAGGGCGTGGGCGGTGAGGTCGTCCAGCGCGGTGCCGGGGTCCACGTGGGGTGCCAGGAGCAGCCGGACCCGGCTCGCCGGTGCGCCGCGGCGGCCGGTGAGCCGGACCTTGGCTCGCTCGACCCCGTCCATCCGTTCCGCCTCCTGCGCGAGGACGGCCTCCAGCGCCCGGCCGCGCAGCACCGCGCCGTCGCCGTCGCCGGTGTCGACGAGCACCTCGGTGAGCCGGCGGCGGCGCACCACCGCGACCAGCCACCACAGGGCGAGCAGCAGCAGGACGGCGAGCACGGCGATGACGACCGGCCACCACCAGCCGGCGTCCCGCCACCGGGTCCGCTCGGTGGCGCTGAGCAGCACGTCGTGCGGCCCGTCGTGGAGCCACCAGGACGGTGCGGAGGCGCCCAGGCCGATGGCCAGCACCGGGCCGCCGAGGGCGACCAGGACCAGGCCCACGAGCCCGAGCAGCACACGGTCGACGGTTCTGAGCACCACTCTCACCTCTTCCGTCCGGGCCGCGCCACCCGTACGGACACGGCGGGCGGCCGGGCCAGCCCCAGCCCGCGCACCGCGTCCTGCAGCACGCCGTCCAGATCCGTCCGTACGTCGTCCAGTTCCCGGAAGTGTGACAGCGCGCGCACGCGGGCTCTGCGCCGGCGCACGCGTACCCGCGCCGACTGCACTCCGGCGACCTCCATGGCCCGGTCGCGCAGCACCGTCGCGGCGGCGTCCCGGTGGAGCCCCGCGCGTACGTCCGGGTGGGTACGGCGCATCGGCAGCTCCTTCCGCAGGCCCGGGGTGAGGGCCAGGGCGAGCAGCCAGAGCCCCAGGGCGGTGGCGACTCCCGCGCCGACCAGCACCCACGTGTTGTCGAGGGGCCGGTCGGCGAGCTGCCCGGCCAGTTCGCGGCGCCATCCGAGGGCGGACCGGCCGGCGCGCACCGCGGTGACGTCGTAGAGGAAGGCACCGGTGACGAGGAGAAGCAGCAGCGCTACGACTCCGGCGGGGACGCGGCGCACGGACCAGAAGCGGCGTGCCGGTCCGCCGCCGGACGCGGGCGGGGGCTCGGCGCCGGGCGACTCCTTCGTCATGAGGGGTCCCGTGGCGGGCTCCATGACGGGCAGGCTCCGGGTGGCGCCCTCGGGGCCCCCGCCGCCCGAGGGGTCCGCCGGACCCCTCGGCTCCCGGGGCTCGCTCATCGCGTCCTCCCCCGTGTCGCTTCGTACTCCGCCGTCAGGTGCAGCCGTTCCACCTGGACGGCCACCTCCGGCACCGCCATGCCCACCAGCGCACGTACCCGCTGGACGACTTGATGGCGCACCCGTCCGCAGCGGGCGCCGACGTCGCACGGGTAGTCGAGTTCGAGGTGGATCCGGACGTGGGCGGTGTCGTGGTGGACGACGACGGTGGCGTAGGGGCGCGCCGCCTCCGGGTGGAGCGGACCCACCGCTTCGCGCGCCGCGCGGGCGGCGACCTTGGCGACGACCCGGTCGGCGATCCGCGTGGCACCGCGCTCGCCCGGCGGCACGACGGCCCGGGGCCCGGGGAGCTCACCGGCGGCCCCGCCGCTCACGCCTGTCACCGCCGCCTGTCGTCGCGGGAACGGAAGAAGTCACCGAGGTCCATGTCCCCCTCCAGAAGGCGGCCGGCCACGAACCCGACGGCCCCCAGGGCCGCCACCAGCAGGAAGGCGCCGAACCCGCCGAAATACCCGGCGAAGCCCAGCGCCATGCCGGCGATCATGCCGACCACGGCCATGCTCATCGTGCGCTCCCCTCGGTCCGCGTCCACGTCACTTGATCCGGGGCTCCGGCTCCTCGTCCTCCTCGTCCGGCAGCTTCACGTCGCTCACCGCGATGTTGACCTCGACCACCTCCAGGCCGGTCATCCGCTCCACCGCCGCGACCACGTTCTCCCGGACGTCGCGGGCGACGTCCGCGATCGCCACGCCGTAGTCGACGACGATCTCCAGGTCGAGCGCGGTCTGCTTCTCCCCGACCTCGGCCTTCACGCCCCGGGTGACCCCCGACTTGGTCCCGCCGGGCACCCGGTCGCGCACGGCGCCGAAGGTGCGGGACATCCCGCTGCCCATGGCGTGCACACCGACGACGTCGCGTGCGGCCATCCCGGTGATCTTCTCCACGACGCCGTCGGCGATGGTGGTCCGCCCCCGGGCCCCGGGGTCTCCGCCACCGCGCCGCATCGTCTGGGCCTTGCCCGCCCCGGGGGACTCGATCGTTTCCTGCCCTGTCCGGTGGCTCTCCATGTCGCTCATCGCCGTACGTCCCTTTCGGTCGTAGTCATGCGACCACGGTAAGTGAGGTTACGGCGGGACGCGCCGCGGATGCGGCAGGCTGGAGGAATGACGACGTCGGACCGGTGGACAGGAACGGTGCGGGAGCGGTTGGCGCTCGGCAGGCTGCTGCCGCTTGGGGGTCCCCGGGACGGCGCGTGGATCGCCGAGCGTGCGGCGCGGGAGGTCCTGCTGGCCGCGGCCCGGGGCGTGGCGGGCGTACGTCCCGGCGGTCTGCGTATCGCGCCCGCCGGTGCGGAGGACTCGGACGAGCCGGTCGTACCGGCACCACCGAGCGCCCTGCCGCCCGGCCCCCTGCGGGTGACGGCCGACTTCGCTGCGACCGTCGACGGCGCCGCGGTGACGGCCGAGCCCCTGCCGGCGACGGCGTCCCGGCTGCGTGCCGCCCTGGCGGCCGCGGCGACGCGGGGGCTCGGCCTGACGGTGACCGCCGTGGACCTGCGCGCGACGGCCCTGCTGGACGCGCCCACGGAACCGGAACCGGCTCCCCGGAGCGAGCCACGGCATCCTCCGGCCGTGGGCCGTGCGGAGCGGGGCGCGGAGGGAGACAGCGACGAGGGTCGTGCGGCCGGCGCCGCGCTGTCGGTCCAGGGCGTGGCCCGGCTCACGACGACGCTGGGCCGTCCGGTCCAGGTCACGGAGTTGTCGCGGGGGCCGGCCCTGCCGCGTCGGCATGTCCGGCTGGAGCTGGCCGTCGACGCGGACCACCGGGCCGTGGAGGTGGCCCGGCGGGTCCGTGCGGCGGTGGCGGAGGCCCTGCCGGACCGCCCGTCGGTGGCGGTGCTGGTGACGGAGGTCGGCTGAGCTGAGCCGCCCGCCCCCGGAAGTTCCCCGGACCACGCGCGCCGGACCGGCGCGCATGCCCGCCACGGCCGCCCGGCCGGCGGGGCGGTGCCGGACGCCGGACACCGCGCGGGCCGTCAGGCCGCCGTCACGGCCCGCGCCCGCCCGGATCACTCCCGCCCGCGCCCGGGTTACTCCCCGAGCCCGGCCAGGTCGCGCAGTCGGCGTCCCTGCGCGGCCCGCTCGGCGGCGCGCTGGGCGTCGTAGTCCCGGCTCCGGGCGCCCTGGAGCAGCGCCTTGGTCTCGATGACCGCGTCGCGCGGCGCGGCCAGGACCGCCGACGCCAGGTCGCGCACGGCACCGTCGAGCTGGTCCGCGGGCACGGCGAGGTTGGCGAGCCCGGTGTTCACCGCCTCCTCGGCCATGACGAAGCGGCCCGTCGCGCAGATCTCCAGCGCGCGGGCGTAGCCGACGAGGGAGACCAGGGGGTGCGTGCCCGTCAGGTCCGGCACGAGGCCGAGGCTCGTCTCGCGCATGGCGAACTGCACGTCCTCGGCGACGACCCGCAGGTCACAGGCGAGGGCGAGCTGGAAGCCGGCCCCGATGGCGTGCCCCTGCACGGCGGCGACCGACAGGATGTCGCTGCGCCGCCACCAGGTGAACGCCTCCTGGTACTCGGTGATGGTCGCGTCCAGCTCGGCGTCGCCGCCCCGGGCGAGGTCGATGAACGACGGTTCGCCGTCGAAGCCCTCGGGGGTGAACGCCTGCCGGTCGAGCCCGGCCGAGAAGGACTTGCCCTCGGCCCGCAGCACCACGACCCGGACGGAGCCCGGCAGCAGCCGACCGGTCTCGGCGAGCGCCCGCCACAGAGCGGGGCTCTGCGCGTTGCGCTTGGCCGGGTTGGTCAGCGTCACCGTGGCGATCGCGTCGTCGACGGTGAGCCGCACGCCGTCCCTGTCGAGTACGGGAGCGGGGTCGTGGGCGGGCGAAGCCATGGGGCGCCTCCGAAGGGTGCGGTCGTCGTCCTCGTCGTGCGCCGCGGTTTCCACGCCGTACGACGGAGGAGATAAGTGACTGCACAGTAACCACCCGGACGGTCTGACGACCGGCCGGGTGACCACCTTCACTTTCGGAGTCGGGGGATCGCCCGGGGATATCAGGCCGATGCGGCCTTTTTGCCCCGGGTAGCCCCGCCACGCCCTCGCAGCGTGACGCCCGACTCACTGAGCATGCGGTGCACGAAGCCATACGAGCGGCCGGTTTCCTCGGCCAACGCCCGGATGCTCGCACCGGCGTCGTACTTCTTCTTCAGGTCTGCCGCGAGCTTGTCGCGCGCGGCGCCGGTAACCCGGCTGCCCTTCTTCAGAGTCTCGGCCACCCGTGCCTCCTCAAGGGAAGTGCGCTCTGGTCTCCTCATGATCACCCCTCCAGGGCTTCATGGCCACCCATTCGGCAAGGTCGATGAGACAAGGTGGTGACGACAGGAGCGGGTCCGCACATACGGAATCTGCGATTCCACGAGATCGCGTCCGTACGGCCGATCGGGTTTTTCCGCGAAGTTCCAGGTCAGAAAGGTGTCGCGGCCGGGTCCCCCGGCAGTGGGGACCCGGCCGCGAAATCGATGTAGGACACACCTCGTGATGAGGAGATCTCACACAGATGGTGGATCACGGATCGGCCGAATGATCCATACCCAGTGGATCATCCGTTCGATCAAGCCAGGGCGACGAGGTCCGCGTAGTCGGCGCCCCACAGGTCCTCGACGCCGTCCGGAAGCAGAATGATCCGTTCCGGCTGGAGCGCCTCGACGGCGCCCTCGTCGTGGGTGACCAGGACGACCGCGCCCTTGTAGGTGCGCAGCGCGCCGAGGATCTCCTCGCGGCTGGCGGGGTCGAGGTTGTTGGTCGGCTCGTCGAGCAGCAGCACGTTCGCCGAGGACACCACGAGGGTGGCCAGCGCGAGGCGGGTCTTCTCGCCGCCGGACAGGACGCCGGCCGGCTTGTCGACGTCGTCGCCGGAGAACAGGAACGAGCCCAGCGTCTTGCGGACCTCGACGAGGTCGAGGTCGGGGTTGGCCGAGCGCATGTTCTCCAGGACGGTGCGCTCGGGGTCGAGGGTCTCGTGCTCCTGCGCGTAGTAGCCGAGCTTGAGGCCGTGGCCCTCGATCACCTGGCCGGTGTCGGGCTTCTCGACGCCGCCGAGGAGCCGCAGCAGCGTGGTCTTGCCGGCGCCGTTGAGGCCGAGGATGACGACGCGGGAGCCCTTGTCGATGGCCAGGTCGACGTCGGTGAAGATCTCCAGGGAGCCGTACGACTTGGACAGGCCCTCGGCCATCAGCGGGGTCTTGCCGCAGGGCGCGGGCTCCGGGAAGCGGAGCTTGGCGACCTTGTCGGACCTCCGCTCGGCCTCGAGGCCGGCCAGCAGCTTGTCCGCGCGGCGGGCCATGTTCTGCGCGGCGACGGTCTTGGTGGCCTTGGCGCGCATCTTGTCGGCCTGCGAGTGCAGCGCGGAGGCCTTCTTCTCCGCGTTCTGCCGCTCGCGCTTGCGGCGCTTCTCGTCGGCCTCGCGCTGCTGCTGGTAGAGCCGCCAGCCCATGTTGTAGACGTCGATCTGGGAGCGGTTGGCGTCCAGGTAGAACACCTTGTTGACGACCGTCTCGACCAGGTCGACGTCGTGGGAGATCACGATGAAGCCGCCGCGGTAGGTCCTGAGGTAGTCGCGCAGCCAGACGATCGAGTCCGCGTCGAGGTGGTTGGTCGGCTCGTCGAGCAGCAGGGTGTCCGCGTCCGAGAACAGGATCCGGGCCAGCTCGATACGGCGGCGCTGACCACCGGAGAGCGTGTGCAGGGGCTGGCCGAGCACCCGGTCGGGCAGGTTGAGCGCGGCGGCGATGGTGGCGGCCTCGGCCTCGGCGGCGTATCCGCCCTTGGTGAGGAACTCCGTCTCCTGGCGCTCGTACTGCCGGAGCGCCTTCTCGCGGGTGGCGCCCTGGCCGACCGCGATGCGCTGCTCGTTCTCGCGCATCTTGCGGATCAGGACGTCCAGTCCGCGCGCGGACAGGACGCGGTCGCGGGCGAGCACGTCGAGGTCGCCGGTGCGCGGGTCCTGCGGGAGATAGCCGACCTCGCCGGAGCGGGTGATGGTGCCGCCGGCGGGCTGGCCCTCGCCGGCGAGGCACTTGGTGAGGGTGGTCTTGCCGGCGCCGTTACGGCCGACCAGGCCGATGCGGTCGCCCTTGGCGACGCGGAAGGTGGCGCTTTCGATGAGGACGCGGGCACCGGCGCGCAGCTCGATGCCGGAGGCGGAGATCACGGTCAGACTCCTGGGCGGGTGGTTGGCGGGATGGGCGGCTGGAGGACGTTCCCGCCGTCTAATGCGCGAGGAGAATGGCCATGGGGGCCAGTCTAACGGGGCCGTGCAAACGCTTTTCACGGGTTCCGGTGCCGGGGGGCTCCTGTTCGGGGGTCCCGTGTTCGGGGGCGCGGGTCCGGGGCGTTGTCAGTGGGCGGTGCGAGACTGGGCGACAGGGCTGGATTCCATGATTTTTCCGGGCTTGTGGGACCTTCGCGGCATCCGCCTCCGGGACCGGATCAGACCGGTTCGCACGACCGGCTCACAAGGGAGTGATCGGCATGGCAGGCATGGACGGCGGGCGTCCGAGCATCTACCCGACGCTGCTGTACGCGGACGCCAAGGCGGCGGTCCGGCAGCTCACCCAGGCCTTCGGCTTCACGGAACTGGCCGTGTACGAGGGCGAGGACGGCTCGGTGGCCCATGCCGAGCTGGCCCAGGGCAACGGCGCGGTCATGCTCGGCTCGAAGGGCACGGGCAGCCGCTTCGACGAGGCGATGAAGAACGCCGGGCCGGCGGGGCTGTACGTCGTGGTGGAGGACGTCGACGCCCATCACCGGCGGGCCGTGGAGCACGGCGCGGAGATCCTGATGCCTCCGACGGACCAGGACTACGGCTCGCGGGACTACATGGCCCGGGACCTGGAGGGCAACGTCTGGAGCTTCGGGACGTACGCGCCGGAGATCCCCGGGTAGCCGCCGGCGGCTACCCGGTCCGTCCGACGGCACCGGCCCGGGAGTCGGAGCCTCGCATCGTGCCGGTGCGGACCTCCGGCGTGGTCAGCTGCCTCCGGTGTGGACCTGGAAGGCCGCCCTGCGCACGGCCTTGGCCAGGGCGGGGTCGGGGTGTGCGGCGGCCAGGGCGACCAGGACCTGCACGGTGCGGGGATGGCCGACGGCGCGGACCTCGTCCAGCAGGGCCGGGACGGTGGGCTGCACCGCGGACTCCAGGTGTCTGACGAGCAGCGGCGCCTCACCGTGGTCCGCGACGGCGGCCGCGGTGTCGACCCACAGCCACGTGGCCTCCTGGCGGGTGAGGACCTCGTGGGCGTCCTCGGGGTCGGCGCCGTCGTGCTCGGCCAGCCACAGCAGGGCGTAGGGCCGCAGCGTCGGCTCGTCGAGGACGGCGCGGACGTCGGGCTCGGCGGGTGCGCCGACGACGCGCAGCGCGTCGAAGGCGAGGCCGCGCAACAGGGCGTCCTCACCGCGGGCGCCGCCGAGCAGTTCGGCGACGGCGCTGCCGACGGGGCGGGCGGCGAGCCAGGCGCGGTACTCGGCGCGCGCGGCGTTGGGGCGGAGCTGGGCGCAGCCGCGGAGCATGTCCTCGGCGGACTGCTCGATGTTGCCGGCCGGGCTCTGCGCGGCGACGCAGATCTGCTCCAGCTTGACCCAGACCGCCCAGCTGCCGAGCGGGGTGAGCGTGGCGTGTCCGTCGCCGCAGGTGAGGGCGTCGACGGAGGCGAGGGCGCGCAGGGCCCAGTCGAGGAGGGGGGCGAGCGGGGTGTCGGAGACGGCTGCCGGGAGCGGGGCGGCCGGAGGGGGCTGCGGGGTTCCGGACTCGAGGCGGGGGCCGTAGGGCACTTCGCAGCGCTCGGTGCGCAGTTCGGTGACGCGCTGCTCCAGCAGGTCCAGGAGCTGCGCCACCGGGACGGGGCCGGCGGACAGCTGGAGGAAGGAGAGGACCTGGGGCATCGCGGAGATGACCTCGGCCACGGCGGCGGACTCCTGCCCGGCGGGCTCCGGGTGGGCGAGCGACCAGGCGTCGAAGAGGGCGACCCAGCCGCGCAGTACGGCGCTGTCGTCGCGGTTCCAGGCGCGCAGCCGCCAGCCGGGACGGGCGCTGTCGCCGTGCACCTCGATCAGGCCGGCGAGCCGGGCGGTGTCCCAGTCGGCGCGGACCTTGACCGCGGTCAGGCCCAGTTCCCCGGCCGCCTGGTCGGCGGTGGCGTCGGAGAGGGTGGCCTTGCCGTCGGCGGTCGCGCTGCCGCGGCCGGGGCCGAGAGCGGTGTCGGCCCAGCGGGCGACACGGGCCGCGTCGGCCAGAACGGAGCGGGCCATTCTGGCCAGCTCCGACCGGGCCGGTGTGCCCTCCGGGGGTCGCGGCGCGGCGCGGCGCGGACGCCGCTGGTTCATCGCTTGGGGGGCGGCGGCCAGGGGTCGCGGGCGGACGAGTCGAAGCCTGGAGTCGCGCGGGATACGGGACGTCACGGGTGCAGTCTTCCGGTTGACGGTCCGAAAACCCAAACGGAATGCCGTGGTGGGCGTCCTGCACGGCGGACGCGCGGGTCCAGAGGGCCGTCCGGGCATCGGAACAGGCCAGTGGTACGACGCTAAACGGAACCGGGGGGATGCGCGGGGGAGCGAGGGTGCGGCGGGGTCACACCAGTGGGGTCATGAAGCGGCGGAGGGTCTCTTCGTAGTCCTCCGGGTCGGCGTTCCACATGGCGCCGTGCGGGGCGCCCTCGACCGTGTGGAGGGCGACCAGCCGCGGGTGGGTGTCGGCGAGGCGTCGGGAGAGCCGCCAGGGGGCCACCGTGTCGTCGGGACCGTGGAAGATCAGGGTCGGGACCGCCGGGCGGTGCAGGCCCGCGGTGCCCGCGTCGTGGTCGGCGCGCAGCCCGGCACGGCCCTGTGCGGCACGGACGGCGAGCGGCAGGAGGGCGCCCGGTGTGCGGCGGGCGGTGGCCAGCGCACGCAGCGTGGTCTCCCAGCTGAGCACCGGGGAGTCCAGCACGAGCCCCGCGATTCGCTCGCGTACGCCGGAGAGCGCGGCGGCGTGCAGGGCCATGGTGGCGCCGGTGGACCAGCCGAGCAGCACGACCTGACGGGCGCCGTGGTCGAGGGCGTAGCGGATCGCCGCGTCCACGTCGCGCCACTCGGTCTCGCCGAAGTGGTGCAGGCCGTCCGGCGAGGGCGGGGCGCCGACGTCGCCGCGGTAGGCGAGGGCGAGCACCGGGACGTTCCGGTGGCGCAGGGGGGCCATCAGGTTCATGGCGTGTTCCCGGGTGGCGCCCAGGCCGTGCAGGGCGATGATCCACGTCGGGCGGGCGCCGGGCAGGAACCAGGCCGGGAGAGGGCCGAGTTCCCCGGGGACCTCCACGTCGGCGTACTCGAGGTCCAGGGCGGCGCCCGGGTTTCCGACGTACAGGTTCGGGGTGAACCACGCCCGGTCGCCGGCGGTGAGGGTGCCGTGCGTGACGCGTTCGAGGCGGCGTACGACGGTGTCGGCACCGTGTTCGACGGTGCCGAGGACCGGCCCGACGACCGCGTGGGAGCCGTCGCCCGCGAGGCCGTACCGGCCGGGGCGCAGCGCGGCCAGGTCCCGCGTGAGGGTGATCTGCCCGGCGGCGGTGCCGTGCACGGTGAGCCGGGGTTCGGTGGGCAGGGGCCGGCCGGGGGACGCCTTGAGCGCGGCGTCGCCGGCGAGCCGGCCGGCGGCGACGCTCGCCGCACCGGCCGCCAGGGCTGCGGTGACGGCGGCGGCCGTTGCTGTGACAGTGCGCATGGGGCCAGTCTCCTGGTGGAGTCCTTGGGCGGCCAGCGGGCGGGCGGCGGGGAGTGACGGGCCCCGCCGGGGGCGCCGGCCGGGCCGGGGGGCCATGAGTCGGTCCCGCTCCCGATACCCCCGAACCCGCGCGGTACGCGCTTCGCCGGTCGCGCGTTCCGTCGACACGGATCGCCGGTCGCCGGGGGCCCCCCCCCCCCCCCGGGGGGGGGGGGCGGCGCGGGGGGGGGGGGGGGGGGGGGGTGGGGGGGGGGGGGTGGGGGCCGGG
>NZ_JBIRNE010000016.1:55835-152280 GCF_044331465.1 Streptomyces sp. NPDC017225
GGCCAGTTCGGGGCCCCCCCCCCCCCCCCCCCCCCCGCGGGGGGCGGGGCGGGGCGGCGGGGGGGGCGCGGCCCCCCCCCCCCCGGGCCCCGCCCCCCCCCCCCCCCGGGGGGGGCCCCCCCCCCGGCGCTTGCGGGGGCGCGTACAGGGTGTCGGGTGACGGGTGTGAAGCCTGGGGTTGCGGGAGGTGCGGGGTGCGGAGCCTGGGCGCGCGGCTCGGGCGTCCGGGACGCGGGGGCGTGGCACAAGCCCGAGGCAGAGGCGCGGGTGCGGGTGCCGGGTGCAGGGGGCCAGGGGCCGGGGGCCGGGGGCCGGGGGCCAGGGGCCGGGGGCCAGGGGCCGGGGGCCAGGGGCCGGGGGCCGGGGGCCGGGTGTGAAGCCTGGGGTTGCGGGCGTGCGGAGCCTGGGCGCGCGGCTCGGGCGTCCGGGACGCGGGGGCGTGGCGCGAATCCGAGGCAGGGGCGCGGGTGCGGATGCGGGTGCAGGTGCCAGGGGCCGGGCGCGGGGCGCGGGGTGCAGGGGTGATGCCCGGACCGCAGGAGGGTGCGGAGCCTGGGGCCGCCGGTGCGGGATGCGGAGGGGCGGGGCCCGGGCGGCGAAGGCGCAGGGTCCGGGACGCGGGTCCCGGAACCCGGCGGCGGAGACGTGAGGACCGGGACGCCGGGACACCAGGACCCCGGGGCTCGCGGACGCCAGGACGCGAGTACCCCGGGACCCCGCGGACGCCAGGGCCCCGGGACCCCGCGCACGCCAGGACCCCGGGACGAAGGCTCCGCGCCCGGTGGTGGGTGTCGGACGTTCCGGTCCGGCGGGTGAGCAGCCGTTGCTCAGCCCCGCCGGCCGTACCCCCGGAGCCGTTCCGCGACCTCCGTCAGCTGGTCTTCCGTCAGGAGTGACGGTGTGCGGCCCGGCAGCGAGGAGGCCGTCAGCCAGAGGCGGCACATCCACTCCAGTTGGGCCGTGCGGTCGTAGGCCTGGTCCAGGGAGGCGCCGTAGGTGATCGTGCCGTGGTTCTGGAGGAGGCAGCCGGTGCGGTCGGTGAGGGCGTCGAGCGTGTTGCGGGCCAGTTCGTCGGTGCCGTAGGCCGCGTAGGGGGCGACCCGGACGGGGCCGCCGAGCGCCGCGGTCATGTAGTGCACCGGCGGGAGCTCGGGGACGAGCACCGAGACCGCCGTCGCGTGCACGGCGTGGGTGTGGACGACGGCCCGGGCGTCGGTGGCGCGGTACACGGCGAGGTGCATGGGCAGTTCGCTGGTGGGGACGAGAGTCCCGAGCACCTGCCGGCCGTCGAGGTCGACGCCGGTCACGTCGTCCGGGGCCAGACGGTCGTAGGGCACACCCGAAGGGGTGACCAGCACCGTGTCGTCGACGCGCACCGAGACGTTGCCGGACGTGCCGACCACCAGCCCGTCCGCCACCGTGCGCCGGGCCGTCGCGACGAGTGCTTCCCAGGCCGCCTCCCTGGCCTCCTCCCCGCCCCGCGTCCCGTCCCCGCGCACGCTTCCGGCCTCCGAATACGTCACAGTCACCGTCTCCTCCCGGGCGCCCCGCGCCCCTGGCCGCGCCGCCGTGTACCGGCGGCGCGGCGATCCTGCCAGGCACGTCTCCGGAGAGCATCGGGCCGGGTACACAGAGGGAGGCGGTAGCGCCGGTTCCGGTCACCGTGGCGCCCAGCCCAGTTCATCTTCCGTTCACTCTGGTTACCTACGTTCGACGCGCCAATGACCTCGAACGATTGCCTGGGTAAATGGAAAGCTTCTCGCTGATCCTCGCGATTGTGGTGGTAACCGCACTCGCGTTCGATTTCACGAACGGTTTCCACGACACCGCGAACGCGATGGCAACGACCATTTCGACCGGTGCGCTCAAGCCCAAGGTGGCGGTGGCGATGTCCGCCGTCCTCAACCTTGTCGGCGCCTTCCTCTCCGTGGAGGTCGCCAACACGATCTCCAAAGGTCTCGTCGACGAGACCGGCATCCGTCCCGAGGTCATCTTCGCCGCGCTGGTCGGCGCGATCCTCTGGAATCTGCTGACCTGGCTGGTCGGTCTCCCGTCCAGTTCCTCGCACGCCCTCATGGGCGGCCTGATCGGTGCCGCGGTCGCCTCGGCGGGCGTCGGCGCGGTCAACGGTGACGCGCTCGTCACCAAGGTCCTCCTCCCGGCGATCGCCGCCCCCCTCGTCGCGGGCCTCGCGGCGTTGCTCGGTGCGCGGCTGACGTACAAGCTCGGCCGCAAGGCCGACGGCAAGGCCGCCGCGAAGGGCTACCGCGCCGGGCAGATCGCCTCCGCCGGGCTGGTCTCGCTGGCCCACGGCACCAACGACGCCCAGAAGACGATGGGCATCATCACCCTCGCCCTGGTCGCCGGCGGCTCCCTCGCCCCCGACTCCGACCCGCCCATGTGGGTCATCCTGTCGGCGGGCGTCGCCATCGCGCTCGGCACCTACCTCGGCGGCTGGCGCATCATCCGCACCATGGGCAAGGGCCTGACCGACCTCCAGCCGCAGCAGGGCTTCGCCGCCCAGACCAGCGCCGCCACGGTCATCCTGGCCTCCTCCCACCTCGGCTTCTCCCTCTCCACCACGCACTCGGTCTCCGGTGCGGTGATGGGTGCGGGCCTCGGCCGCAAGGGCGGCGTGGTGCGCTGGTCCACGGCCACCCGGATGTTCGTCGCCTGGGGTCTGACCCTGCCGGCCGCGGCCCTGGTCGCCGCGATCGCCGAGTGGGTCTGCGGCCTGGGTGACTGGGGCACCGCCCTCGTCGCGGTCTTCCTGGTCGCCTCCAGCGCCGCCATCTGGAAGCTCTCCCGGCGCGAGGTCGTCGATCACACCAACGTCATCGACACCGACGAGCCCGAGTCGTCCGGCGTGGTGACCACGGCGATGGCCGCCGTCTCCCCGCCCCCGGCGGGCGTGACCGAGGACCTGGCCACCGCCGCCCCGGCCTCCGCGTCCGACTCCAAGGCCCCGTCGGCCACCACCACCGTCTGATCCCGCGCCCCGGGTACGAAGGAAGCGAAGAACCTCCATGAGCATCGACTGGGCAGCTCTCGGCTCCGTCTTCGGGGTCAGCCTCGTGGCCACCGTGGCCCTGGTGGGCCTGTTCACCCTCGGCATCGTCGGCCTCTCCCGCCAGGAGCGGGCGGCCGCGCAGGGCGGCTCCGCGGCCCTCGCGGTCACCGGCGCGTACGCGTGCTTCGCGGCCTGCGCGGCGGCGGTGGCGTACGGGATCTACCTGATCGTCGCCTGATCCACGAAGCACCACCTGCCCCACCAAGCAATCACCTGACGCACGAGCATCACCTGAGCCATGAGCATCGGCTGAGCCGTGAATATCGGCTGACGCGCGACGGTGGGCCGGACGCACGAACCCGTGCTCCGGCCCACGAACGACGCCTGGCCCCCGGCGCACACCAGTGAGGCGGGGCGCGGGACGGACCACCGTCCCGCGCCCCGCCTCTTCTCGTGCCGGCGCGCGCCTGCCGCGTGTGGGCCTTCGCACACTCCCCCGCAGCAGGTCAACGTCAGGTTGACGGGTGTTCGCGAGCCGTGGTGGACTTCCGGAGCCAATACGGCGGCAGGAGAGGAAGCCCGGTGCGAATCCGGCGCGGTCCCGCCACTGTGACCGGGGAACAGCCCCCGGGAGCCAGGAACTCTCACCGCCGGTCTCTTCGAACCAGGGCGTGGACACCCTGAGTGAGGACATACCGCCATGCTCGGCTGCCGATCGACGTTCAGTAGCAGGTCCTTCCCTGACCGTGTGACCGGCTGAGCCCATGCGTGCCGAACGCGTCTTCGCGTACGGTGCCGCCGCCGGCCTCCTCGGCGACCTCCTCCTCGGCGATCCGCGCCGCGGACACCCGGTCGCCGCGTTCGGCCGTGCCGCCGGTGCCGTGGAACGGGTGCTGTGGCGGGACCACCGGGGTTGGGGCGCGCTGCACACACTTGTGTGCGCCGGCGGCGCCGCCACCCTCGGATCGGCCGCGGCGCACGCCGTACGCCGCTCCCCCGCCGCCTCCGTCGCACTGACCGGCGCCGCCACCTGGGCCGTCGTCGGCGGGACCTCGCTCGCCCGCGAGGCCCGCGCCATCGGCCGGGCCCTGGAGGCCGGTGACGTCGAGGCGGCCCGCGCGCGGCTGCCGCACCTGTGCGGACGGGACCCGCAGGCGCTGGACGCCGACGGGATCGCCCGGGCCGTCGTGGAGTCCGTCGCCGAGAACACCTCGGACGCGGTGGTGGGTGCCCTGGTGTGGGGCGCCGTGGGCGGGGTGCCCGGACTGCTCGGCTTCCGGGCCGTGAACACCCTGGACGCCATGGTCGGCCACAAGTCCCCCAAGTACCGGCGGTACGGCTGGGCCTCGGCCCGCCTCGACGACCTCGCGGGCTGGCCGGGCGCCCGGCTGACCGCCGTCCTGACCACCGTGGCCGGTGGCGATCCGCAGGGTGCCGTACGGGCCTGGCGCGCCGATGCCGCACAGCACCCGAGCCCCAACGCCGGGCCCGTGGAGGCGTCCTTCGCGGGCGCCCTGGGGGTGCGGCTCGGCGGCACGCTCTCCTACGGCGGCCGGGTGGAGCACCGGCCCGTCCTCAACGGGGCGTCGGGACGCGCCGTCCGGGCCGGCAGCGGCGACATCGACCGGGCCGTACGGCTCTCCCGGCGCGTGGGCTGGCTGGCGCTGGGCGTGTGCGCGGGCGCGCGGCTGATCGCGCGCGGAGCCTCCAGGAAGGGGCGTACGTCATGAACGGTGGCATCAGCAGTGACGCGAGCGGTGACACGAGCAGACGCCTGAGCAGTGGCACGAGCGGTGGCATGGGCGGTGGCATGGGCGGTGGGCTCCTGGTCGCCGGGACCACCTCCGACGCCGGCAAGAGCGTCGTCACCGCCGGGATCTGCCGCTGGCTGGCGCGGCAGGGCGTCAAGGTCGCGCCCTTCAAGGCGCAGAACATGTCGCTCAACTCCTTCGTCACCCACGAGGGCGCCGAGATCGGGCGGGCGCAGGCCATGCAGGCCCAGGCGTGCCGGGTGGAGCCCACCGCGCTGATGAACCCGGTGCTGCTCAAGCCCGGTGGCGAGCGCAGCAGCCAGGTCGTGCTGCTCGGCAGGGCGGTCGGTGAGATGAGCGCCCGCGGCTACCACGGCGGCCGGCAGCAGCGGCTGCTCGGCACGGTGCTCGACTGCCTGGCCGAGCTGCGGAGCACGTACGACGCGGTGATCTGCGAGGGGGCGGGCAGTCCGGCCGAGATCAACCTGCGCCGGACCGACATCGTGAACATGGGGATCGCCAGGGGCGCCGGGCTCCCCGTCCTCGTCGTCGGCGACATCGACCGCGGGGGCGTCTTCGCCTCCTTCTTCGGCACGGTGGCGCTGCTGTCGCCCGAGGACCAGGCGCTGGTCGCCGGGTTCCTCGTCAACAAGTTCCGGGGCGACGTGTCGCTGCTGGAACCGGGCCTCGACATGCTCCACGGCCTCACCGGGCGGCGGACGTACGGCGTCCTGCCGTTCCGGCACGGGCTCGGCATCGACGAGGAGGACGGGCTGCGCGTCTCCCTGCGCGGCACGGTGCGGGAGTCGGCCGTCGCCCCGCCGGTCGGCGAGGACGTGCTGCGGGTCGCCGTCTGCGCCGTCCCCCTGATGTCCAACTTCACGGACGTGGACGCGCTGGCCGCCGAACCGGGTGTCGTGGTGCGGTTCGTGGACCGGCCGGAGGAGCTCGCGGACGCGGACCTCGTGGTCGTGCCGGGGACGCGCGGGACGGTGCGGGCCCTGGAGTGGCTGCGGGAGCGGGGGCTGGCGGACGCCATCTCGCGCAGGGTCGCCGACGGCCGGCCCGTGCTCGGTGTCTGCGGCGGCTTCCAGCTCCTGGGCGAGCGCATCGAGGACGAGGTCGAGTCGCGCGCCGGGCGCGTCGACGGGCTCGGACTGCTGCCCGTACGGGTGCGGTTCGCCCGCGAGAAGACCCTCGCCCGGCCGGTGGGCAAGGCCTTCGGCGAGCGCGTCGAGGGGTACGAGATCCACCACGGGGTCGCCGAGGTCCTCGGCGGCGAGGCGTTCATCACCGACGACGAAGGACACGGCCTGGACGGCTGCCGGGTCGGCCGGACCTGGGGCACGCACTGGCACGGGTCGCTGGAGTCGGACGGCTTCCGGCGGGCGTTCCTGCGCGAGGTGGCCGGCGCCGCGGGCCGCCGCTTCGTACCGGCCCCCGACACCTCTTTCGCCGCGCTGCGCGAGGAGCAGCTCGACCGGCTCGGCGACCTGATCGAACAGCACGCGGACACGGACGCGCTGTGGCGGCTCATCGAGTCCGGCGCGCCACAAGGACTGCCATTCATTCCACCGGGAGCGCCCGCATGAGCACAGTGTTGTTGTTGTCGACCGCCGACACGGATCTGCTGGCGGCCCGCGCGTCGGACGCCGTCTACCGGATCGGCAACCCGACCCGGGTCGACGTGACGGAGGAGCTGCCCGGGCTCCTCGACGGCGCGGACATCGCCGTCGTACGTCTGCTGGGCGGCAAGCGTGCCTGGGAGGAGGGGCTCGCCGCGCTGAGGGCCGCCGGTGTCCCGACCGTCCTGCTGGGCGGCGAGAGCGTGCCGGACGCGGAGCTGATGGCGGAGTCGTCGGTACCGGCCGGGGTGGTGGCGGAGGCACTGCGCTACCTCGTCGAGGGCGGGCCCGCCAACCTCACCCAGCTCGCCCGGTTCCTCTCCGACACCGTGCTGCTGACCGGCGAGGGCTTCGACGAGCCGCAGAAGATGCCGGAGTTCGGTGTCCACGGTTCCCGGGCCGTCGTGGCGGGCCGTCCGACGGTCGGTGTGCTCTTCTACCGGGCACACCAGCTGAGCGGCAACACCGCCTTCGTCGACACGCTGTGCGACGCGATCGAGGCGCACGGGGCCAACGCGCTGCCCGTGTACTGCGGTTCGCTGCGCGACGCGGACGCGGGGCTGTACGAGCTGCTGGGCCGGGCCGACGCCCTGGTCGCCACCGTCCTCGCGGCCGGCGGCACGCACGCCTCGCAGGCGTCGGCGGGCGGCGACGAGGAGGCCTGGGACATCGGCGCGCTGGCCGACCTGAACGTCCCGGTGCTGCAAGGGCTCTGCCTCACCTCCTCCCGGGCCGCCTGGGAGGCGTCCGACGCCGCACTCTCCCCCATGGACGCGGCGATGCAGGTGGCGATCCCGGAGTTCGACGGGCGCCTGGTCACCGTGCCGTTCTCCTTCAAGGAGCAGGGGCCCGACGAGGTGCCGGTGTACGTCGCCGACCCCGAGCGGGCCGGGCGGGTCGCCGGGATCGCCGTACGGCACGCGGCGCTCGGGTACAAGGCGAACGCCGACAAGAAGCTCGCGCTGGTCTTCACCGCGTACCCGACCAAGCACTCCCGCGTCGGCAACGCGGTGGGCCTCGACACCCCGGCCTCGGCGGTGCGGGTCCTGGACGCGCTGCGGGACGCCGGGTACTCCCTCACCGACTACCCGTCCGGTGGCGACGAGCTGATCCACCGGCTGATCGCGGCCGGGGGCCACGACGTCGAGTGGCTGACGGAGGACCAGTTGGCCGCCGCCCCCGCGCGGGTGCCGCTGGCCGACTACCGGGCGTGGTTCGAGAAGCTGGACCCGGAGCTGCGGGAGGGCATGCGGGAGGCGTGGGGGGAGCCGCCCGGTTCGCTGTACGTCGACGGGGACGACATCGTGCTCGCGTCGCTCCGGTTCGGGAACGTCGTCGTGATGATCCAGCCGCCGCGCGGCTTCGGCGAGAACCCGATCGCGATCTACCACGATCCCGACATGCCGCCGTCGCACCACTACCTGGCGGCGTACCGCTGGCTGGACAACAGCTTCGGCGCCGACGCGATCGTGCACATGGGCAAGCACGGCACGATGGAGTGGCTGCCGGGCAAGGGCCTCGGGCTGAGCGCGGGCTGCGCGCCGGACGCGGTGCTGGGCGACCTGCCGCTGATCTACCCGTTCATCGTCAACGACCCCGGCGAGGGCACCCAGGCCAAGCGGCGCGGGCACGCCACGGTCGTCGACCACCTGGTGCCGCCGATGGCGCGTGCCGACACGTACGGCGATCTGGCCAAGCTGGAGCAGCTGCTCGACGAGTACGCGCTCGTCTCCGACCTGGACCCGGCCAAGGCGCCGGCGGTCCGCGCGCAGATCTGGACGCTGGTCAAGGCGGCCGAGCTCCATCACGACCTGCACGTCGACGACCAGCCGGACGACGACGCGTTCGACGAGTTCGTCATGCACATCGACGGCTACCTGTGCGAGATCAAGGACGTGCAGATCCGCGACGGCCTGCACATCCTGGGCGGCGGCCCGGTCGGCGAGCCGCGCGTCAACCTCGTACTGGCGGTGCTGCGCGCCTCGCAGGTGTGGGGCGGGCAGGCGAACGCGCTGCCGGGGCTGCGGGCGTCGCTGGCCGGGCACTTCGGGCTGGTGGAGAAGGAGCTGCTGGCCGAGCCGGGCGCGCCGGTGAAGGTGCCGGTGGAGCTGACGGACCTGGTCGAAGGGCCCTCCCGCAGCGCCGCCGACGCGGTCGACCTGCTGGAGCAGCTGTGCCGGCGGTTCGCGGAGGGCATGGAGTCCCGGGCGTGGGACACCGCGGCCGTACCGGCCCTGGTGCGCGAGGTGCTGGGCTGCGGCGAACTCCCCGACGCGGTGGCCGTACTGGAGTTCGCCTGCACGGAGGTCGTGCCGCGGCTGGCCCGGACGACGGACGAGATCGGGCACATCCTGCGGGCCCTGGACGGGGGTTACGTCCCGGCCGGACCGTCCGGATCTCCGACGCGCGGGCTGGTCAACGTGCTGCCGACCGGCCGGAACTTCTACTCCGTCGACCCGAAGGCGATCCCGTCCCGGCTGAGCTGGGAGGTCGGCCAGTCCCTCGCGGACTCGCTGATCCAGCGCTATCTGAGCGACACCGGCGAGTACCCGGAGTCCGTCGGCCTCACGGTGTGGGGCACGTCCGCGATGCGCACCCAGGGCGACGACATCGCCGAGATCCTCGCGCTGCTGGGATGCCGTCCGGTGTGGGACGACGCCTCGCGCCGGGTCACCGGCTTCGAGGTGGTGCCGGTGACCGAGCTGGGCCGGCCGCGCGTCGACGTCACGGTGCGTATCTCGGGCTTCTTCCGGGACGCGTTCCCGCACGTCGTGGGGCTGATCGACGACGCGGTGCGGGCGGTGGCGGAGCTGGACGAGCCCGCCGACCAGAACTACGTACGCGCCCACGCCGACGCGGACACCGCCGAGCACGGCGACCGGCGCCGGGCGACCGCACGTATCTTCGGCTCCAAGCCGGGCGCGTACGGCGCCGGTCTGCTGCCGCTGATCGACGCCCGCAACTGGCGCTCCGACGCGGACCTCGCCGAGGTGTACGCGGTGTGGGGCGGCTACGCCTACGGGCGCGGGCTGGACGGGCGGGCGGCGCGCGGGGACATGGAGACGGCGTTCCGGCGGATCGCGGTCGCGGCGAAGAACGTGGACACGCGTGAGCACGACCTCGTCGACGCCGACGACTACTTCCAGTACCACGGCGGCATGGTCGCCATGGTGCGGCACCTGACGGGGACCTCCCCGGAGGCGTACGTCGGCGACTCCGCCACTCCCGACCAGGTGAAGACCCGGACGCTGGGAGAGGAGACCCACCGCGTCTTCCGCGCCCGCGTGGTCAACCCGCGCTGGATGGCGGCGATGCGGCGGCACGGCTACAAGGGCGCCTTCGAGATGGCGGCCACCGTGGACTACCTGTTCGGGTACGACGCGACAGCCGGGGTGGTGGACGACTGGATGTACGAGAAGCTCAGCGCCGAGTACGTCTTCGACCCGGAGAACCGGGACTTCATGAAGAAGTCCAACCCGTGGGCGCTGCGCGGCATCACGGAGCGGCTGCTGGAGGCCGCCGACCGCGGTCTGTGGGCGGAGCCGGACCAGGAGACGCTCGAGCGGCTGCGCGCCACCTACCTGGAACTCGAAGGCGACTTGGAGGGTGACGAGAAGTGAGTACCCCGTTCCCGTTCACGGCCGTCGTCGGCCAGGACGACCTGCGGCTCGCACTGCTGCTGAACGCCGTCTCACCGGCCGTCGGCGGCGTGCTGGTGCGCGGCGAGAAGGGCACCGCCAAGTCCACGGCGGTGCGTGCGCTGTCGGCGCTGATGCCGGAGGTGGACGTCGTCTCCGGGTGCCGGTTCTCCTGTGACCCGGCCTCTCCCGACCCCGGCTGCCCGGACGGTCCGCACGAGTCGGGGGCCGCCGGCTCCCGGTCGGCCCGGATGGTCGAGCTGCCCGTCGGGGCCTCCGAGGACCGGCTGGTGGGCGCCCTCGACATCGAGCGGGCGCTCGCCGAGGGCGTGAAGGCTTTCGAGCCGGGGCTGTTGGCCGACGCGCACCGCGGGATCCTGTACGTCGACGAGGTCAACCTGCTCCACGACCACCTGGTCGACCTGCTGCTGGACGCTGCCGCGATGGGCGCCTCGTACGTCGAGCGCGAAGGTGTCTCCGTACGGCATGCGGCGCGGTTCCTGCTCGTGGGCACCATGAACCCCGAGGAGGGCGAGCTGCGGCCGCAGTTGCTGGACCGCTTCGGCCTCACCGTCGAGGTCACCGCCTCGCGCGAGCCCGACCAGCGCGTCGAGGTCGTACGGCGCCGGCTGGCGTACGACGACGCCCCCGACGCCTTCGCCACGCGCTGGGCCGGCGAGGAGGCCGCCGTACGGGCGCGGATCGTGGCGGCTCGGGAGCTGCTGCCGTCGGTGCGGCTCGGCGACGGTGCGCTCAGGCAGATCGCGGCGACCTGTGCGGCCTTCGAGGTGGACGGCATGCGGGCCGACATCGTGATGGCGCGGACGGCGACCGCGCTGGCGGCGTGGGCCGGGCGGACCGACGTGCTCGCGGAGGACGTACGGCAGGCCGCGTTGCTCGCGCTGCCCCACCGGCGGCGGCGCAATCCCTTCGACGCCCCCGGGCTGGACGAGGACAAGCTGGACGAGACGCTGGAGGAGTTCGGCGGGCAGGACGGGGGCGGAGGCGGGGACGACGATCCCGATCCGGGGCCCGGCGGCGGTCCCGGTGGGCAGCCCGAGCCCGATGACGCGCCCCAGGGTGGTGGCGACACCGCCGCGCGGCCCGAGGCCGGGGAGGGCGGGGAGCCGCAGCCTGCCGGCGGCGGTGCCGGTGAGCAGTCCCCCGCGCGTGCCGCCGAGCCGTTCCGCACCAAGGTGCTGAGCGTGCCCGGACTCGGCGAGGGCGCCGCCGGGCGGCGTTCGCGTGCGCGGACCGAGCACGGGCGGACCACCGGGGCCCGCCGGCCCCGGGGTGCGCTGACCAAGCTGCACTTGGCGGCGACGGTGCAGGCGGCGGCGCCGCACCAGCGGGCGCGGGGCCGGTCGGGCCGCGGGCTGGTGATGCGCAGGGACGATCTGCGGCAGGCGACTCGCGAGGGGCGTGAGGGCAACCTCGTCCTGTTCGTCGTGGACGCCTCCGGTTCGATGGCCGCGCGGCAGCGGATGAGCGCCGTCAAGGGCGCCGTGCTGTCGCTGCTGCTCGACGCCTACCAGCGGCGGGACAAGGTGGGGCTGGTGACCTTCCGAGGTTCGGCCGCCGACGTCGCGCTGCCGCCGACCTCTTCGGTGGACGCGGCGGCGGTGCGGCTGGAGTCGCTGCCGACGGGCGGGCGGACGCCGCTGGCGGCCGGGCTGCTGCGCGCCCACGAGGTGCTGCGGGTGGAGCGGCTGCGGGACCCGGCGCGGCGGGCGCTGGTCGTGGTCGTGACGGACGGGCGGGCGACGGGTGGCCCCGAGCCGGTCGCGCTGGCCGGGCGGGCGGCGCGGCTGTTCGCGGCCGAGGGCACCGCCTCCGTCGTCGTGGACTGCGAGTCGGGGCCGGTGCGGCTGGGCCTGGCCGGGCAGCTCGCGGGTGAGCTGGGCGGCACCGCGGTGACGCTGGACGAGCTGCGGGCGGACTCGATCGCCGGTCTGGTGAGGGACGTTCAGGGCAGCAGGAGGGCCGCGTAATGCCGCAGGGCAAGCCGAGTGTCGTACCGGACGACGGGCTGACGACGCGTCAGCGGCGGAACCGGCCGCTGGTCGTCGTGCACACGGGTGTGGGGAAGGGCAAGTCGACCGCCGCCTTCGGGCTGGCGCTGCGGGCCTGGAACCAGGGATGGCCGATCGGGGTGTTCCAGTTCGTCAAGTCGGCGAAGTGGAAGGTCGGCGAGGAGAACGCGCTGCGGGTGCTGGGCGCCAGCGGCGAGGGCGGGTCCGTCGACTGGCACAAGATGGGCGAGGGCTGGTCGTGGGTCCAGCGCGACGCGCAGATGGACAACGAGGAGAAGGCCCGGGAGGGCTGGGAGCAGGTCAAGCGGGACCTGGCCGCCGAGACGTACAAGCTGTACGTGCTGGACGAGTTCGCCTACCCGATGCACTGGGGGTGGGTCGACACCGACGAGGTCGTGTCCGTGCTGCGGGACCGTCCCGGGACCCAGCACGTCGTGATCACCGGACGGAACGCGCCGGAGAAGCTGGTGGAGTGCGCCGACCTCGTCACCGACATGTCCAAGGTCAAGCACCCGATGGACGCGGGGCAGAAGGGGCAGAGGGGCATCGAGTGGTGACCTCGCTCCCGGCCGGCTCCGTGCCCCGGCTGGTCGTCGCCGCGCCCTCCTCGGGGAGCGGCAAGACCACCGTCGCCACCGGGCTGATGGCCGCGCTCGCCTCGCGCGGGCTCGCCGTGTCGCCGCACAAGGTCGGGCCCGACTACATCGACCCGGGATACCACGCGCTCGCCACCGGGCGGGTGGGGCGGAACCTGGACGCGTACCTGTGCGGGGCGGAGCTGGTGGCTCCGCTGTTCCTGCACGGGGCGCGCGGCTGCGACATCGCGGTCGTCGAAGGTGTCATGGGGCTGTACGACGGTGCCGCCGGGGAGGGCGAACTGGCGTCCACCGCCCATGTCGCCAAGCTGCTGCGCGCGCCGGTCGTGCTGGTCGTCGACGCGTCGTCGCAGTCGCGGTCGGTGGCGGCGCTGGTGCACGGGTTCGCGTCCTGGGACCCGGAGGTGCGGGTCGGGGGCGTGATCCTCAACAAGGTCGGGTCGGACCGGCACGAGGCGCTGCTGCGGGAGGCCTTGGACTCGGCGGGGGTGCCGGTGCTGGGGGTGCTGCGGCGGGCGGCGCCGGTGGCGACGCCGTCGCGGCATCTGGGGCTGGTGCCGGTCGCCGAGCGGGGCTCTCAGGCGGTCGAGGCGGTTGCGGCCATGGCCGCGCTGGTGGGCGACGGGTGTGATCTGGAGGCCCTTGAGACGTTGGCGCGGGCCGCCGGGCCGTTGCCAGGGGGCTCCGCCCCCTGGACCCCCGGGCCGTTGCCCGCCCTCCCCCACGCTCGGCTGCGCTCGCGCGGGGGGACCCCCGTCCCGACTCGGTCGGACAGGAAGTCGCCGCCGCGCGTCGCCGTCGCCGGCGGTCCCGCCTTCACCTTCTCCTACGCCGAGCACTCCGAGCTGCTCGCCGCCGCCGGGGCCGAGGTCGTCACCTTCGACCCGTTGCGGGACGAGGAGCTCCCCGAGGGGACCGCCGGGCTCGTCGTCGGGGGCGGGTTCCCCGAGGTGTACGCGTCCGAGCTGTCCGCCAACGAGCCGCTGCGCAAGGCCGTCGCCGAGCTGGCGCTGAGCGGTGCTCCCGTCGCCGCCGAGTGCGCGGGGCTGCTGTATCTGTGCCGGGAGCTGGACGGACTGCCCATGTGCGGGGTGCTGGACGCGTCCGCGCGGATGTCGGAGCGCCTGACGCTGGGCTACCGGGACGCCGTGGCCGTGTCCGACAGCGCGCTGGCCGTCGCGGGGACGCGGATGCGGGGGCACGAGTTCCACCGGACGGTCGTGGAGCCGGGGGCCGGGGCCGCGCCGGCGTGGGGGATGCGGGCGCCCGAGCGGCGCGTCGAGGGATTTGTGGAGCGCGGTGTGCACGCGAGCTATCTGCACACGCACTGGGCGTCCGAGCCCGGTGTCGCCCGTCGGTTCGTGGAGAGGTGCCGGACGTCATGAGCAGCAGGCTGATCGGGGTGGGGGTCGGGCCCGGGGACCCCGAGCTGGTGACCGTCAAGGGGGTCAACGCGCTGCGGGCCGCCGAGGTCGTCGTCGTGCCCGTGATGGCCGCGCCTGATGGAGGAGATGGTGGCGAGCGGGGGCGCGCCGAGGCGACCGTGCTGCACTACGTGGACGCCGAGAAAGTCGTACGAATCGTGTTCGCGCTGAACGAGCGGACCGACCGGGCGCGGCGCGAGGCGGCCTGGGACGCGGCCGGGGAGCGGGTCGCCGGGCTGCTGCGGAGCCACGGCCGTGTCGCCTTCGCGACCATCGGCGATCCGAACGTGTACTCGACCTTCACGTATCTCGCGCAGACCGTCGGCGAACTCGTGCCGGGCACCGTCGTGGAGACCGTGCCGGGCATCACCGCCATGCAGGACCTCGCGGCGCGGTCCGGCGCCGTACTGACGGAGGGCACCGAGCCGCTGACGCTGGTGCCGGTCACCGCGGGGGCCGCCGTGCTCAAGGAGGCGCTGAACGGGCCGGGCACGGTCGTGGCCTACAAGTTCGGCCGGCAGGCGGCCGAGGTCGCCGAGGCGCTGCGGGAGACCGGGCGGCTGGACGACGCCGTGTGGGGATCGGCGCTGGGGCTGCCGGAGGAGTCCGTACGGGCGGCGGCGGAGCTGGACGGTGGGCCGCTGCCCTACCTGTCGACGCTCATCGCGCCCGCCCGGCGCGAGAGCGGCCGGGGCGGCAAGCTGTGAACCTCCCGGGCGGGGGCGCCTCACTCGGCGACGCCCACCACCAGCCAGATGAACGCCGCGCCCGCGACCGTGCACAGCAGGGTCGAACGGGCGGGGTGCTCGTGATGGGCCTCGGGGAGGATCTCGGCCGCGGCGAGGTAGAGCAGCACGCCGCCGAACAGGCCGAGATACGCGCCGAGCGCGCCCTCCGGGATGGTGAAGAGCAGGGTGGAGGCCGCACCGGCCACGGGGGCCAGGGCGTCGGCGACCAGCATCGCGATCGCGCGGCGGCGGGCGTTCCCGTACAGGCTGGTCAGCGTGTAGGTGTTGAAGCCGTCCGCGAAGTCGTGGGCGATCACGGCCATCGCGACGGCCGCGCCCATGCCGCCGCCGACCTGGAAGGCCGCGCCGATCGCCACGCCGTCCATCGCGCTGTGCCCGACCATCGCGGCGGCGGCCGTCAGGCCCACCTGGGGCGAGCGCTGCCCGTGCTCGTCGGCGCCGTGCGCGGCGCGGCGGGCGGCCAGCAGGCGTTCCACCAGGTGCGCGAGCAGGAATCCCGCGACGAAGAGCAGCAGTGCCTCGGGCACGCCGAACACCTCGTCGCCCGCCGCCCGGAGCGCCTCCGGCAGCAGGTCGAGGCCGACCACGCCCAGCATCAGGCCGCCGGCCAGGCCCAGGACCAGGTGGCGCCGGTCGGTCACGCGCTGTGCCGTCCAGCCGCCGGCCAGCGTCATCAGGAACGCGCCGAGCGCTACGAAGACCGCCATGGGCCCTTGCTATCCGATCAGAGCGCGTATCCGTGCGCACGACAGCGGCAACCGCAGTAAATATGCGAAATATGCGCAGGAAAGGACTCCATCCCATGGCTTCTGTTGCTCCCGAGGCTTCCGTGGCCGGCGTTTCCGTGGCCGATGTCTCCCCCGGCAGGGTGACCTTCGTCGGTGCCGGTCCCGGCGCCGCCGACCTGCTGACGTTCCGCGCCGCGCGGGCCATCGCCGAGGCCGATGTCGTGATCTGGGCGGCGAGCCTGGTCCAGGCGGAGGTCCTCCAGCACGCGCGCGAGGACGCGGAGGTCCTGGACTCGGCGACGATGTCGCTGGAGGACGTCGTCGCCGTCTACCGGCGGGCCCGCGAGGAGGGGCTGCGGGTGGCCCGCGTCCACTCCGGCGACCCGGCGCTGTGGGGCGGCACGCAGGAGCAGCTGGACCGGTGCGCGGAGATCGGCATCGCGACCGAGATCGTGCCCGGCGTCTCCGCCTTCTCCGCGGTCGCCGCGCTCGCCGGGCGGGAGCTGACCATTCCGGAGGTCGCGCAGTCCGTCGTCCTCACCCGGCTCGGCGGCGGCAAGACGCCGATGCCGCCCGGTGAGGAGGTCCGCGAGTTCGCGAAGCACGGCACCACCATGGCGATCTTCCTGTCGGCGGCCCGCAGCGGCCAGCTGGTGCGGGAGCTGCTGGAGGGCGGCTACCCGACCGAGACACCGGTCGTCGTCGCGTACCAGGCGACCTGGCCGGAGGAGCTGGTCGTGCGGTGCACGATCGGCACGCTGGAGGAGACGGTCAAGGAGCACAGGCTCTGGAAGCACACCCTGTTCCTGGTCGGCCCGGCCCTCGACGCGCACGGCACCCGCTCGCACCTGTACCACCCGGGGCACTTCCACGGTTACCGCAAGGCGGACCCCGAGGCACGCCGGGAGCTGCGCACGCGGGGTGCCGGCACGTGATCACCGTGGTGGGCATGGGGGCCGGGGCGCCGCCTGCCCCGGACGTCGCCGCCGGTGCGGAGCTGGTCGTCGGCGGGCGGCGGCATCTGGACGCCGTACGGCTGCCGGAGGGGGCCGAGCGGGTCGTCCTCGGGGCGTTGGCGCCCGCCCTCGACACGGTCGCGGAGTACGTCGCCAAGGAGCGGCGGGTGGTCGTGCTGGCCTCCGGGGACCCGGGGTTCTTCGGGATCGTGCGGGTGCTGGCCGAGCGGTTCGGGCCACAGCGGCTCGACGTACGGCCGGGTGTCTCCTCCGTCGCCGCCGCGTTCGCGCGGGCCGGGCTGCCGTGGGACGACGCCGTGGTGGCCAGCGCGCACGGGCGGGAGCTGCGGACGGCGGTGAACCTGTGCCGGGCCCATCCGAAGGTCGCCGTGCTGACGGGGCCCGGGGCCGGCCCGGCGGAACTCGGCGCCGCGCTGCGCAACGACACCAGGGTCCTCGTGGTCGCCTTGGCGCTGGGCTCCGCCGAGGAGCGCGTGGAGCGGCTGACGCCCGCCGAGGCAGCCGTACGTGACTGGGGGACGGCGGTGAGCGTGGTGCTGTGCCTGGACGCGGCGCGGGAGCTGGGGCCGGTACGGACGGTCGCCGGGCCGCCGCGCCCGGTTTCCGCCGGATGGGCGCTGGACGAGGCCGCGTTCGCGCACCGCGATTCGATGATCACGAAGTTCGAGGTGCGGGCGCTGGCGCTGGCCCGGCTCGGGCCCCGCCCCGGCGACCTGGTCTGGGACGTCGGTGCCGGCTCCGGGTCCGTCGCCGTGGAGTGCGCACGCCTCGGCGCCGCCGTCACCGCCGTCGAGAAGACGCCGGACGGTGTCGGGCGCGTGCGCGCCAACGCCGCCGCCCACGGTGTCGACGTCCGGGTGGTGCACGGTGCGGCGCCCACCGTGCTGTCCGACCTGGGCGAGGACCCCGACGCCGTGTTCGTCGGCGGCGGCGGGCGTGAACTGCCCGCGATCGTCGCGCTGTGCGCGCGGCGGGCGCGGCGCACCGTGGTCGTCGCCATGGCGGCGCTGGACCGGGTGCCCGCGGCCCGCGAGGCGCTGCTCGGTGCCGGGCTGGAGTGCGACGGAGTGCTGCTCCAGTCGTCCCGGCTCGCGCCGCTGCCGGGGGACGTGACCCGGCTCTCGGCGACCAATCCCGTCTTCCTGCTGTGGGGCGTGAGGCCGCACAGCCGTACCGAAGGAGTTTCCCCTTGATCGGCCTCATTTCCGCCACCGCGGCGGGGGCTGCGGCGCGGGACCGGCTGGCCGCGGCGTGGCCGGACCGCACGCGCGTGTACGAGGGTCCCGTCGCGGACGCCGTACGGACCGCGTTCGCCGAGTGCGAGCAGCTCGTGTGCTTCCTGGCCACGGGGGCCGTCGTCCGGCTCGTGGCGCCGCTGCTGGACGACAAGCGGACCGACGCCGGTGTGGTCTGCGTCGACGAGGGCGGGCGGTTCGCCGTGTCGCTGGTCGGCGGCCACGGGGGCGGCGCCAACGAACTCGCCCGTGCGGTCGGCGAGGTGCTGGGTGCCGAGCCGGTGGTGACGACCGCGACGGACGCCGTCGGACTGCCCGGCCTGGACACCCTCGGGCTGCCCGTGGAGGGTGACGTCGCCGGGGTCTCGCGGGCGCTGCTGGACGGTGAGCCGGTCGCGCTGCGGTCGGACGTGCGGTGGCCGCTGCCGCCCCTGCCCGTCGCCGGGCAGGGGGCGTACACGGTCCGGCTGACGGACCGTCTGGTCGAGCCGGCCGAGCGCGAGGTGGTGCTGCGTCCGCCGACCCTGGTGGTCGGCGTCGGCGCCTCCAGGGGCGCCCCGGTCGGCGAGGTGCTCGCTCTGGTGGAGGAGTCCCTGCGCGGCGCCGGGCTGTCCGCCGCGTCGGTCGCCGAGCTGGCCACCGTGGACGCCAAGGCGGAGGAACCCGGGATCGTGGGCGCCGCCGAGCGGCTGGGGGTGCCCCTGGTGACGTACTCCGCCGGGGACCTGGCGGGCGTGGAGGTGCCCAACCCCTCCGACGCCCCGCTCGCGGCCGTGGGCACGCCGTCCGTCGCGGAGGCGGCGGCGCTCGTGCGCGGCGGCGAACTCCTCGTGCCCAAGCGGAAGTCGGCGGCGAGTCCCGCCATGGCGACCTGTGCCGTCGTACGGCGGCCGGGGCGCGGGCGGCTCGCGGTGGTCGGGCTCGGGCCGGGTGCCCGGGACCTGGTCACGCCGCGCGCGCGGGCCGAGCTGCGGCGGGCCTCCGTGCTGGTCGGCCTCGACCAGTACGTCGACCAGATCCGCGACCTGCTGCGGCCCGGCACACGGGTCCTGGAGTCGGGGCTCGGCGCGGAGGAGGAGCGGGCCCGGACCGCGGTGGAGGAGGCCCGGCGCGGGCACGCCGTCGCGCTGATCGGCAGCGGGGACGCCGGGGTGTACGCCATGGCCTCCCCCGCGCTGGCCGAGGCGTCCGACGACATCGACGTGGTCGGGGTGCCCGGGGTGACGGCGGCGCTGGCGGCCGGGGCGATCCTGGGCGCGCCGCTGGGCCACGACCACGTGTCGATCAGCCTCTCCGACCTGCACACGCCGTGGGAGGTCATCGAGCGGCGGGTGCGGGCGGCGGCCGAGGCGGACATCGTCGTGACGTTCTACAACCCGCGCAGCCGGGGCCGCGACTGGCAGCTGCCCAAGGCGCTGGCGGTCCTCGCGGAGCACCGGGAGCCGGCGACGCCGGTGGGTGTCGTACGCAACGCGTCGCGCGCCGACGAGTCCAGCCGGCTCACCACGCTCGCCGCCCTCGACCCGGCGACGGTCGACATGATGACGGTCGTCACGGTGGGCAACACCGCGACCCGTCGGATCGCCGGGCGCATGGTGACGCCGCGCGGCTACCGCTGGCAGGGAACGTCGTCCCGGGAGGAGCCGAAGTGAGCCGTGTCGTGCACCCCATCGAGCAGGAGTCCTTCCGGCGGCTGCGCGCCCGCCTGGACACCTCGCACTTCCCGCCGCTGACCCGGGCGGTCGTGGAGCGGGTCGTCCACTCCGCCGCCGACCTGGAGTACGCGTCCGACCTCGTCATGGACGAGGCCGCGCTGGAGAAGGCGTACGCCGCGCTGCACGCCGGGGCGCCTGTCGTCGTGGACGTGGAGATGGTCGCGGCCGGGATCACCCGGCGGGAGACCGTGTGCCGGCTGAGGGACGCCGTCGCCGAACCCGGCCTCACCCGCTCCGCGCACGCCGTGCGGCTGGCGTACGAGCAGGTCGGGCCGGGCGCGCTCTGGGTGATCGGCTGCGCGCCGACCGCTCTGGAGGAGCTGCTCACCCTGGACGCCGCCCCGGCGCTCGTCATCGGTCTGCCCGTCGGTTTCGTCGGCGCGGCCGAGTCCAAGGCCGCGTTGCGCGAGAGCGGGCTGCCCGCCGTCAGCAACGTGTCCGAGAAGGGCGGCTCGGCGGTCGCCTCCGCCGCGCTCAACGCCCTGCTGTACCACCCCACCTCGTACGACGATCCGTACGCCGACCCGCACTCCGAGGAGCCATCGTGACCACCCCGCCGCCCGCCCTGCTCATCGCCGGACACGGCACCCGGGACGAGGCCGGAGCCGAGGCGTTCCGCGACTTCGTGCGCGAGCTGGGCCGCCGCCACCCCGAACTGCCCGTCGCGGGCGGCTTCATCGAGCTGTCACCGCCGCCGCTGGGCGAGGCCGTCGCCGAGCTGGTCGAGCGCGGTGTGCGCCGGTTCGCCGCGGTGCCGCTGATGCTGGTCTCCGCCGGGCACGCCAAGGGCGACATCCCGGCGGCGCTGTCCCGCGAGAAGGAGCGGCACCCCGGCATCTCCTACACGTACGGACGTCCGCTGGGCCCGCACCCCGCGCTGCTGCGGGTGCTGGAGCGGCGGCTGGCCCAGGCGGTCGACCCGTCCTGGGACCCGGCCGAGGTGACCGTGCTGCTGGTCGGGCGCGGGTCGACGGACCCGGACGCCAACGCCGAGGTGTTCAAGGCGGCGCGGCTGCTGTGGGAGGGGCGCGGCTACGCGGCCGTGGAGACGGCGTTCGTGTCGCTGGCGAAGCCGGACGTGCCGGGCGGCCTGGACCGGTGTGTGCGGCTGGGGGCGCGGCGGGTCGTCGTGCTGCCGTACTTCCTGTTCACCGGCATCCTCCCGGACCGGGTCCGGCACCAGACCGAGGAGTGGGCCGCCGCCCACCCGGAGGCCGAGGTCCGGTCGGCCGACGTGATCGGGCCGGAGCCGGAACTGCTCGACCTGGTGTGGGAGCGGTACGAGGAGGCGGTCAAGGGCGATCTCCGGATGAACTGCGACTCGTGCGTGTACCGGATCGCGCTGCCGGGGTTCGAGGACAAGGTGGGGCTGCCGCAGCAGCCGCACTTCCACCCCGACGACGACGGCCATCACCACCACGGGCACCATCACGGGCATGGACACGCACACTCCCATGCACACTGAGGCCGCGGCCCGGGCCGGTTGTTGGGGCCCCGACCTGCGGCATCACGGGGACGCCGAGGTACGCGACGACGGCTCGGCACTGGTGGACCTCGCGGTGAACGTCCGCGCCGGCACACCGCCGGCCTGGCTGCGCGAGCACGTCGCCGCCTCGCTCGGCTCCCTCGCGGCCTACCCGGACGGGCGGGCCGCGCGGGCGGCGGTGGCGGCGCGGCACGGGCTGCCGGTGGAGCGGGTGCTGCTGACGGCGGGCGCGGCGGAGGCGTTCGTGCTGCTGGCGCGGGCGCTGAAGGTGCGCCGGCCGGTCGTGGTGCATCCGCAGTTCACCGAGCCGGAGGCCGCGCTGCGGGACGCGGGGCACACGGTCGACCGGGTGCTGCTGCGGGACGCGGACGGCTTCCGGCTGGACCCGGCGGCCGTCCCCGAGGGCGCCGACCTGGTGGTGGTCGGCAACCCGACGAACCCGACGTCGGTGCTGCACCGGGCGGCCTCGCTCACGGAACTGGCCCGCCCCGGGCGGACGCTGGTCGTGGACGAGGCCTTCATGGACGCGGTGCCGGGCGAGCGGGAGGCGCTGGCCGGGCGCACGGACGTGCCCGGTCTGGTCGTCCTGCGCAGCCTCACCAAGACGTGGGGTCTGGCGGGGCTGCGCATCGGGTACGTCCTGGCGGCCCCGGAGACCATCACCGAGCTGGAGCGCGCCCAGCCGCTGTGGCCCGTGTCCACGCCCGCGCTGGCCGCCGCGGAGGCGTGTGTGACTCCGAGGGCGCTGGCGGAGGCGGCCCACGCCGCGCACCGCGTCGCCGCGGACCGGGACCGTCTCGTCGCCGGGCTGGCTCAGTTCGCCGGTGCCGGGGTGCGGGTCGCCGGGCCCGCCGAGGGGCCCTTCGTCCTCGTCCGCCTCCCGGACGCCGCCGCCGTACGCCACCGGCTGCGCGGCCTCGGGTACGCGGTACGGCGCGGGGACACCTTCCCGGGACTGGGCGAGGAGTGGCTGCGCCTGGCGGTACGGGACCGGACGACGACGGACGGCTTCCTGCGGGCGCTGGGACGGGCGGTGACGGAAGCGGTTTGAGGGGCGCGGGGAGGACGGCTCCTGGCCCACGTCGGCCAGTGCCGCGCCCGGATCAGCCGCGCCTGCGGCGGGCGGCGAGCAGGGCGCCGCCGCCCGCCAGGACCAGGGCCGCGGCGCCGGCCGCGACGTACGGGGTCGCCGAGCTGCCGCCCGTCTCGGCCAGGCCGGCCTCGGTGCGGGCGCCCTGGGCCCGCGCACCGGCCACCGGCTCCGCGGCCGGACCGGCGTCCTGTCCCGCGTCCTGTCGGGCGGGCGGCGCCTCGGCCTCCGGGGCCGCCGGGGACTCGCAGGTCGCCTTCGCCAGGGTCAGGGTGCCGTCGACCTCGGCGACGTTCAGGTCGAAGGGGTTGACGGAGACCTCGAGTTCGAGCGCGGTGGCGGCGGCCGTACGGGAAGTGGTCCCGGTCTTCGAGAGGTCCAGCCGCACCTCGCCGACGCCGGGCACCTTCACCTCCGTCGTCCCGCCGGTGGTGAGCGTGACCTTCTTCCCGAGGACCGTCACCGCGCCCAGCAGGTTCGCCTCGGCGACCGGCTTCTTCCCGGCCTCGCAGGTCGCCGTGGAGGTGACCTGTTCGACCTCGATCACCGACAGCAGCGGCAGGCCGGGGACGTGCAGCTCGGCGCGGGCCAGCTCGGTGCGGCCCTCGCTCTTTTCCGCGGTCGCCGTCGCCCCCGCGTCGGCCACGTCGGCCCGCAGGACGCTGAAGGGCTTGCCGCCGTCGACGCCGTCCAGCTCGGCGGTCAGCGCGGTCTTCCGGGCGCTCTCGGGCGCCCGCACCTCGTTGAGGGTGACCGCGAGCGGGACGTTCACGGTCTTGTTGAGCAGGGACACGTCGAGCCCGGTGCGCAGGACGGTGGCGCTCGCGCTGCCGTGGTCGCCGGTCGCGTGGGCGGTGCCCGCGCCGGCCAGGGCGGCGGGCCCGGCGGCGAGGGCGGTGGCCGCCGCGACGGTGACGAGGCGGCGTGCGGGCATGCGGAAGGTGTTGCCGTTCAAGGTGGTGGGACCCCCGGTGAGACATACGTGCGGGACACGCACGAGCGAGACGCTCGAGACCCGGACAGGATGTCCCCGCGCCCGCCGAACCGTCAGCGATCCGAGGGCACTTCATCCCTTCGTGGCGTTTTCGCCAGCCTTTTCGAATGTGTCGGTACGGGTGTTCCCCGGCCTCACCCGCGTCGGCTAACCGACGACCCGCCCGTTCAGCACCACCCGGCGCGGAGCGGCGAGCACACGCACGTCCGCGCGCGGGTCCTCGTCGAACACCACCAGGTCCGCCGGCGCGCCCTCGTCCAGGCCGGGGCGGCCGAGCCAGCGCCGGGCGGCCCAGGTCGTCGCGGCGAGGGCCTCGACGGGCGGGAAGCCGGCGGTGACCAGTTCCCCGACCTCCGCCGCCGCCAGGCCGTGGGCCAGGGACCCGCCCGCGTCGGTGCCGACGAAGACCGGGATACCGGCGTCGTAGGCGCTGCGCACGGTGTCGTAGCGGCGTTCGTGGAGCCGGCGCATATGGGCCGACCAGCGCGGGAAGCGGGACTCGCCGCCGTCGGCGAGCGCCGGGAAGGTGGCGATGTTGACGAGGGTGGGCACGATGGCGACGCCCCGCTCCGCGAAGAGCGGGATCGTGTCGTCGGTGAGGCCCGTGGCGTGCTCGACGCAGTCGATGCCGGCCTCGACCAGGTCGCGCAGGGAGTCCTCGGCGAAGCAGTGCGCGGTGACGCGGGCGCCCAGGCGGTGGGCCTCGGCGATCGCGGCCTCGACGGCGCCGCGCGGCCAGCAGGCGGACAGGTCGCCGAGGCCGCGGTCGATCCAGTCGCCGACCAGCTTCACCCAGCCGTCGCCGCGCCGGGCCTCCTGGGCGACGTACGCGACGAGGTCCTCGGGCTCGACCTCCCAGGCGTAGTCGCGGATGTAGCGGCGCGTGCGGGCGATGTGCCGGCCCGCCCGGATGATCTTCGGGAGGTCCTCGCGGTCGTCGATCCAGCGGGTGTCGGAGGGCGAACCCGCGTCGCGGATGAGGAGGGTGCCCGCCTCACGGTCGGTCAGCGCCTGCTTCTCGGCGACGTCCTGGGGGACGGCACCGTGCTGGTCCAGGCCGACGTGGCAGTGCGCGTCGACCAGGCCGGGCAGCGCCCAGCCCTCGACGGTACGGATGTCGGCGGCGCCGGCGGGGCGGTCGTAGGAGACCCTGCCGTCGATCACCCACAACTCGTCGCGGACGTCCTCGTCCCGCGGTCCGACGAGCACCCGACCCTTCACGTGCAGCACCGTGCGATCGCTCATGCCACGCACCTTAGACCGGCCCCCCGGGGTGTTCGAGGGCCCGGTCACCGGCCGCCGTCGCGAGCGGCCGCGCGGGCTCGGAGTTCGGTCGCGTACCCGGCGGCGACGGCGCTCCCGGCGGCGGTGAGGGCGAGGACGGCGATGCCGGGGTTGACGTAGCCGGGGACGTCGTCGGAGGCGTAGCCGTCGCCGTCGGCGGTCTCGCAGTCGAAGCGCAGGGGCAGGTAGGAGACCGAGTAGTCGACGATCCGCCCGGACAGCTCCGGGTGCTCGCTCGTGCGGCAGGGCGGCAGCGGCGCGGAGCCCGTGCCGCCGTCCTCCGCCTGGATGACCGCCCCCGCCACGCACAGCGCCCCCCACACGTACAGCAGGGCGGCTCCCGCGCCGGCGCACCCCGCCAGTGCGCGGAACCCCGCACCGGCGCGGGCGGGAGCGGCCCCGGGCGACGTGGGAACGGCGCCCTCGGGGACGCCTCGGGGGTACGTGCCGCCGTGGCGGCCGAGGACGACGGCCGTCACCACCGCGACGAGGATGAGCAGCAGGAGAACGAGCACAGGGGCGAGTTCATCACCCCAACGATCATGTCGGCTATGGCGGAAGCCACGATTCCGGGCGTGGGGGTGTCGCAACGGATGGCCTCCGGCGCGAGTGGCGGCGGGGGGCATGGTTACTCTCGATTCCGTACGTGCCGTACACCTGCCCGTGAGCGAAGAGAGCACCACCGTGACCCATCCCTTCCTGGACCTCGCCCCCCTGAGCGCCGGCTCCTTCGCCGCGATCGAGGACCGGGTCGCGCGCCTGCTCGGCACCGGCCAGGACGTCGTGATCATGCAGGGCGAGGCGCTGCTGCCGCTGGAGGGCGCGATCCGCGGCGCCGCGGGACCGGGCACCGTCGCGCTGAACGTCATCACGGGGCCGTACGGGCAGACCTTCGGGAACTGGCTGCGGGACTGCGGCGCGACCGTGCACGACCTCGCCGTGCCGTTCCACACGGCCGTGTCGGCCGAGCGGGTCCGCGCGGCCCTCGCCGAGCACCCGGAGATCGACTTCGTGTCCCTGGTGCACGCCGAGGCGGCGACCGGGAACACCAACCCGGTCGCGGAGATCGGCGAGGTGGTGCGGGCGCACGGCGCGCTCTTCTACCTGGACGCCGTGGCCTCCGTGGGCGCCGAGCCGGTGCTGCCGGACGCGTGGGGCGTGGACCTGTGCGTCATCGGGGCGCAGAAGGCGATGGGCGGTCCGGCCGGTGTGTCGGCCGTGTCGGTGAGCGAGCGGGCGTGGGCGCGGATGGCGGCGAACCCCGGGGCGCCGCGCCGGTCGTACCTGTCCCTGCTGGACTGGAAGGAGCGCTGGATCGACGGCGGGCGCAAGGCGCTGCTGCACGCGCCGGCGCAGTTGGAGATGCTCGCGCTCCAGGCGTGCGTGGAGCGCGTCGAGGCGGAGGGTCTCGGGACGGTGATGGCGCGGCACGCGTCGGCCGCGGCGGCCACCCGGGCCGGCGCGCTCGCGCTCGGCGGCCTGGAACCGTACGTGTACGAGGCGAAGGACGCGGCGCCGGTCGCGACGACGCTGCGGGCGCCGTCGGACGTCGACGCGTCCGAGCTGGTGGCCCGGGCGCTGGCGTCCGATCCGGCGCTGCCGCTGGCGGCGGGCGGGGGCGCGCTGGCCGGGGAGATGATCCGCGTCAACCACTACGGCCCGGACGCGACGCGAGGGGCCGTGCAGGGCTGCCTGGCGGCACTGGGTGCCGCGCTGGCCGAGAGGGGCCTGAAGGCCGATCTGGAGGCGGCCCGCCGGGCCGTCGAGGACGCCTGGGGCGGGCCGGCCGGCCCCGGCCTTTCGGTCGCGTGAATTCAGAGAATTACCGAAGCTCACACAAACAGAATTAAGTAATTACTCTCAGCACAGCTTCCCGTATTCTTCTGCCCGCTTTCCGGGGACCTAAACACAAAGATTTCACGAACCTCAACCCTCGCATTTCGGGCACGTCTCGCACGGGTTACGCGATTGTGACCCGATCCACATGCTGCCCGCTTTGCGGCGTATGACCCGGTCAAACCCTCACAGATCGCCGCCTCCTCGCGTGGTGGCACGCGCCCGCGTGATAACACATGACGCCTTCATACGTAACCCCATCCGGCGATGCAATTTTGAATTTCTCTGGGTAAATTCAATTTGCATGACTGCCGCGCAAGCAGACCTGCAAATCGACCGTCCGAGAGTGGCCGACGGGGCCGCTCTGTGGCGGATAGCGAGGGATTCCGAGGTCCTCGACCTGAACTCGTCCTACAGCTATCTGCTCTGGTGCCGGGACTTCGCCGCCACGTCGGCCGTCGCCCGCGACGGGCACGGTGTGCCGGTCGGCTTCGTCACCGGCTACATACGGCCGGACCGGCCGGACACCCTGCTCGTGTGGCAGGTGGCGGTGGACCATGCGTACCGTGGACGGAGGCTCGCGGCTCTCCTGCTCGACGGACTGGCCGCCCGGACCGTCGCGGAACGCGGGATCACCACCGTGGAGACCACCATCTCACCCGACAACACCGCGTCCCAGCGACTGTTCACCTCGTTCGCCGAGCGGCACGGCGCCCGGCTGGAGCGCGAGGTGCTGTTCGACACGGAGCTGTTCCCCGACGGGCCGCACGAGCCCGAGGTCCTGTACCGCATCGGTCCCCTGCCCGCAGCCGCCGGCTGACCGACCGGCTTCCCGGACGACCCGGCACCCCTGGCCGTCCGGCCCCGAGACTTCCCGGCCGGGACCGCACCGGTCCCCCGGATCCGTACGACCTTCCTCTCCCACCCTCACCCAACGAGGAGCGATTCGTCGTGACCATCACCCAGCCCGACCTCAGCGTCTTCGAGACCGTCGAGTCCGAGGTGCGCAGCTACTGCCGCGGCTGGCCCACCGTCTTCGACCGCGCGCTCGGCAGCCGCATGTACGACGAGGACGGCCACGAGTACCTCGACTTCTTCGCCGGAGCGGGCTCGCTCAACTACGGGCACAACAACGCCGTTCTGAAACGCGCGCTGATCGACTACCTGGAGCGGGACGGCGTCACGCACGGTCTCGACATGTCGACCACCGCCAAGCGCCGCTTCCTGGAGACGTTCCAGAACCTGGTGCTGCGGCCGCGCGACCTGCCGTACAAGGTCATGTTCCCGGGCCCGACGGGCACCAACGCCGTGGAGTCCGCGCTGAAGCTGGCGCGGAAGGTGAAGGGGCGCGAGTCGATCGTGTCGTTCACCAACGCCTTCCACGGCATGTCCCTGGGCTCGCTCGCCGTGACCGGCAACGCCTTCAAGCGGGCCGGCGCCGGCATCCCGCTGGTGCACGGCACGCCGATGCCGTTCGACAACTACTTCGACGGCACCGTCGAGGACTTCCTGTGGTTCGAGCGGCTGCTGGAGGACCAGGGCTCCGGTCTCAACAAGCCGGCCGCAGTGATCGTCGAGACCGTGCAGGGCGAGGGCGGCATCAACGTCGCCCGGGCCGAGTGGCTGCGCGCCCTGTCCGAGCTGTGCAAGCGCCAGGACATGCTGCTCATCGTCGACGACATCCAGATGGGCTGCGGCCGTACCGGCGCCTTCTTCTCCTTCGAGGAGGCGGGCATCACGCCGGACATCGTCACCGTCTCCAAGTCGATCAGCGGCTACGGCATGCCCATGGCCCTGACCCTGTTCAAGCCCGAACTGGACGTCTGGGAGCCGGGCGAGCACAACGGCACCTTCCGCGGCAACAACCCGGCCTTCGTCACGGCGACCGCCACCCTGGAGGCCTACTGGGCCGACGGGTCGGCGATGGAGAAGCAGACCCGCAAGCGCGGCGAGCAGGTCGAACAGCACATGATCGCCATCACCGAGGAGAACCTCGCCGACGTCAAGGAGTACCGGGGCCGCGGCCTGGTCTGGGGCCTGGAGTTCCACGACAAGGCCCGCGCGGGGAAGATCGCGGCGCGCGCCTTCGAACTCGGGCTGCTGATCGAGACGTCCGGCCCCGAGAGCGAGGTCGTCAAGCTGCTCCCGGCGCTCACCATCACGCCCGACGAGCTGGACGAGGGCATGAAGACCCTCGCCCGGGCCGTGCGCGAGACCGCCTGACACCCTCGGCGCCGCCTGACAGCACCGTACTTCCGGCGCCTTCGGCCCCCGCGGCCGAGGGCGCCGGGGACCCTTGCACACCCTTCACCTAGGAGGCATCGCAACACCGTGATCGTCCGTTCGTTCAAGGAGATCGAAGGCACCGACCGGCACGTGAAGTCGGCGTCCGGCACCTGGGAGAGCAAGCGCATCGTCCTGGCCAAGGAGAAGGTCGGCTTCTCCGTCCACGAGACGATTCTGTACGCGGGTACGGAGACGTCGATGTGGTACGCGAACCACATCGAGGCCGTCGTCTGCACCAAGGGCGACGCCGAGCTGACCGACCGCGAGACGGGGAAGACGTACCACATCACGCCTGGCACCATGTATCTCCTCAACGGCCATGAGCGGCACACGCTCAAGGTCAAGGAGGACTTCCACTGCATCTGCGTGTTCAACCCGCCCGTGACCGGACGGGAGGATCACGACGAGAACGGCGTCTACCCGCTGCTCACCGAGGAGGTGTGAGTCACCGTGACCACGACCACGACCACGAACGTCACCGACCTCTATCCCACCCGCGGCGCCACCGAGGTGGCGACTCCCCGGCAGGACCCGGTCGTCTGGGGCTCCCCGGACGCCCCCGGTCCGGTCGCGCCCGGTGACCTGAGGTCCCTCGAGCGCGACGGCTTCCTCGCCATCGACCAGCTCATCGGACCGGACGAGGTCGACGTCTACCGGCGCGAGCTGGAGCGGCTCACCACCGACCCGGCCGTCCGCGCGGACGAGCGCTCGATCGTCGAGCCGCAGTCCCAGGAGATCCGGTCCGTCTTCGAGGTGCACAGGATCAGCGAGGTCTTCGCGAAGCTCGTGCGTGACGAGCGGGTGGTCGGGCGGGCCCGGCAGATCCTCGGCTCGGACGTCTACGTCCACCAGTCGCGGATCAACGTCAAGCCGGGCTTCGGGGCCAGCGGCTTCTACTGGCACTCGGACTTCGAGACCTGGCACGCCGAGGACGGCCTGCCGAACATGCGTACGATCTCCGTATCGATCGCGCTCACCGAGAACTACGACACCAACGGCGGTCTCATGATCATGCCGGGGTCGCACAAGACGTTCCTCGGGTGCGCGGGGGCCACGCCGAAGGACAACTACAAGAGGTCCCTGCAGATGCAGGACGCGGGGATCCCGTCCGACGAGGCGCTGACGAAGATGGCCTCGGAGTACGGCGTCAAGCTGTTCACCGGCAAGGCCGGCTCGGCGACCTGGTTCGACTGCAACTGCATGCACGGATCGGGCGACAACATCACGCCGTTCCCACGCAGCAACGTGTTCATCGTCTTCAACAGCGTGGAGAACACGGCGGTCGAGCCGTTCGCGGCACCGATCCGGCGGCCGGAGTTCATCGGCGCGCGGGACTTCACACCGGTGAAGTGACCCGCGTCTGAGCCCGGGCAGGGGCCTTTTCGTGTGGGACGGCAGGCCCCTGCCCGATACTGTCCCGGACCGGCGGGCTCAGCCCGCCAGCACGTCCAGCAGCCGGTCGACGTCCGCCGCGGTGTTGTACAGGTGGAACGCGGCCCGCAGACTGCCCGCCCGGTCGGAGACCTGCACGCCGGCCCGGCCCAGCTCGTCCTGCCGGTGGCCCAGTCCGGGCACCGACACGATCGCGGATCCCGGCGCGGGCACCGGCTCGTGCCCCAGGGAGCCCAGTCCGTCCCGATACCGGTCGGCGAGGGCGGTGTCGTGGGCGTGCACGGTGTCCACGCCCAGTTCCTCGATCAGGGCCAGGGAGTGCCGGGCGCCCGTGTAGGAGAAGAGGGCCGGGCTCTCGTCGAAGCGCCGGGCGGAGTGCGCGAGTTCCTCGACGGGGCCGTAGCAGCTGTCCCAGGGCCGCTCGCCCGACGCCCACCCCGCGAACAACGGCGTCAGCCCACCGAAGTCCTCCGGTACGACGAGGAAGGCGACGCCGCGCGGGCAGAGCACCCACTTGTAGCCGACGGCGGCCACGAAGTCGAAGTCGCCGGCGGCCAGCGGCAGCCACCCGTTGGACTGCGAGGCGTCGATCAGCGTCCGCGCCCCGTGCGCCCGGGCGGCGTCCCGCAGCGTCGCGAGATCGGCGATCCGGCCGTCGGCGGACTGGACGGCGCTGACCGCGACGAGCGCGGTCCGAGGGCCCACCGACTCGGCGACGCGCTCCAGCGGCACGCCGCGCACCTTCAGGTCGCCGCGCGTGTGCAGCGGGTTCACCAGGGAACTGAAGTCGGCCTCGGCGGTGAGGACCTCGGCGCCCGCGGGCAACGAGGCGGCGACGAGCCCGCTGAAGGTGGCGACCGACGCGCCCGCCGCGACCCGGGTGGCGGGCACCCCCAGGAGCCGGGCGATGGCGGACCGGCTCGCCTCGACGTCGGCGAACATGTCGAGCGGCTGGCCCTCCGCCGCGGACGCCGCCGCGTCACGCATCGCGACGAGACTCCGGGCGGGGAGCAGGCCGGTACTTGCGGTGTTCAGGTACGTGGTCTTCGGGGCGAACTCGGCGCGGACGAGGTTCTCGAAGCTCTCCATGGCATCACTGTGCGGCCCCGGCACCTCCCCGTCCATCGCGCATTTCTGCGCGGTTCCTCCAAGCAGGGCTTATGTAAGGGCCCTCACCTGGGGTTCTCGGCCCCCGGCACCGCGCACCCGTCGGGACCGCACGCCTCGGCACCCCCGTCGTCGATCAGCTTCAGGGGCGTGCGCTCGCCCCAGGCCTGGGTCAGCGCCTGGGCGAAGACCTCCGCGGGCTGGGCGCCGGAGACGCCGTACGCCCGGTCCAGCACGAAGAACGGCACGCCCGTGGCGCCGAGCTGCGCGGCCTCCCGCTCGTCGGCGCGCACCTCGTCGGCGTAGGCGGCGGGGTCGGCGAGCACCTCGCGGGCGGCGTCCGCGTCCAGGCCCGCGGCGACGGCCAGCTCCACGAGCCGCTCGTCGTCGGCGAAGACGGAACGCTCCTCGGCGAAGTTGGCCCGGTAGAGCGCGTCCAGCAGCGCCTCCTGCCGGCCCCGTTCCCCGGCGAGGTGCAGCAGCCGGTGCATGTCGAAGGTGCTGCCGTGGTCACGGCCCCGGGTGCGGTAGTCCAGGCCCTCGGCGGCGGCCTGCGCGCCCAGGTTGTCCTCACCGGCCCGCGCCTGCTCCTCGCTCATGCCGTACTTCGCGGTGAGCATCGTCAGCACGGACTGGACGTCGTCCTTGGCCCGCCCGGGATCCAGTTCGAAGGACCGGTGGACCACCTCGACGCCCTCACGGTGCGGGAAGGCCGCCAGCGCCTTCTCGAAGCGGGCCTTCCCCACGTAGCACCACGGGCAGGCGATGTCGCTCCAGATCTCGACGCGCATGTCTCGGCTCTTCTCCAGGTCGTACGGGTACGGAGGCGCTCTCCGCCTCGCACGTGAACGTCCGGGCGGCGGGCCTCATTCCCCCGGTACGTCATTCCCCCGGCACGTCGAAGCGCAGGAACAGGTGGTGGTCCCCCTCGGCGGGCGGGTTCTCCGGGTCGGGGAGCCAGCCCCGGCGGGCGTAGAAGGCCTGGGCGCGCCGGTTGTCGGTGTGTACGTCCAGGACGGCCGTCCGTCTGCCGTCGGCGCGCCACTGTTCGACGCAGGCCGTGTGCAGGGCGGTGCCGATGCCGGAGCGCCAGTGGCCGGGGTCGACGTGGAACTGGAACAGCTTGACCGTGTCCGCCGGGCCGTCGTCCGGGACGCGGAAGGAGGCGATGCCCACGAGGGCGCCCCGTTCCACGGCGCAGAGCACCTGCCCGTCGGGCCGTTCGGCGGCGGTACGCCAGACGGACACCCAGTCGAAGCCGTCGTCGGGGAGTCCGTCCGGGTAGTACGTCGCCCGGGCCCGGGCGTGCAGGGCGGCGACGGTCTCGGCCTCCACGGGCAGGGCGGTGCGGATCACCCGGCTTCCGGTCACACGTTCGCTGATCACGCGATGCAGGACGCGGAAGCCGGGGCCTCCGGTTGCGTCAGCCGCCGTCGCGCAGGTCCGCGGGCGAGGACGGCCGGAACTCCAGGTGGTCGTAGGTCACCACGCACCCCTCCCCCGTCGGTGCCTGGGCCAGGAAGCCGACCAGGGCCGCGCCGGTCTCCTTCTCGTCGCCCAGGGTGAACAGCCGGACGAAGGTCCAGCGCTCACCGTCGAGGGAGGCGTGGAAGGCGAAGGCCCGTCCGGTCCGGCTGACCCGCAGCCAGACGGAACTTCCGTCCACCGGGAAGGAGTTGCAGTCGTCGGAGTGCCCCCGGGTGACCACCGTGCAGACGGTGGGCACGTCCGGGGAGTACTCCAGGCACAGCTTGGCCCAGGCCCGGTCGCCGACGTGGACGTAGAGCACCCCGGCGTCGAAGGCGCCGTTGAACCCGACCGTGACGCGGGCGATCAGCTGGAAGTCGCCGTCGGGAGCGCCCAGCAGCCGGGGCGCGTCGGAGGCGGGCTCCAGTGCCTCACCGGTGGGCGGCACGAACCGGTCCTGCCGGGGTCCGGCCGTGCCCGTGAGCACTCCGTCCCCGTAGGTCCAGCCGCCGTCGGGGCCGTGGGGGCGGAGGGGGAAGGGCAGTTCGGGGATTTCGAGATCCATGGCCTATCGCTCCAGAATCCCGTTGAACCGGCGAGGCAGCCCCAGCGGGTTCCCGTCCCGCAGCTCCGCGGGGAGCAACGCCTCCGGCGTGTTCTGGTAGGCGACCGGCCGCAGCCACCGCTCGATCGCGGTACCGCCCACCGACGTGGACGTCGAGGTCGTGGCCGGGTACGGCCCCCCGTGCTGCTGAGCCGCGGCCACGGCGACGCCCGTGGGCCAGCCGTTGACCAGCACCCGTCCCGCGAGCGGCGTCAGCTCCGCGAGGATCTCCGCCCCGCGGCCCTCGCCGGCCGCCTCCTCGGCGGAGAGCTGCACGGTCGCCGTGAGGTTGCCCGGCAGCCGGGACAGCACGCCCCGGATCTCGGACTCGTCCTCGTAGCGGGCCACCACGGTGACCGGTCCGAAGCACTCCTCCAAAAGCAGGTCGTGCTCGCCCCGGGCCGCCAGCCGCCCGGCCGGCACGGTGAGGAAGCCGGCGGCGACGGTGTGCTCGCCGCCCGAGCCCGGCGTCACCGGGGAGTCCACGTCGGGCAGCGCCGCGCGCTCGGCGACGCCGGCGACGAAGTTGTCCCGCATGCGGTGGTCGAGCAGTACGCCGGCGTCGGTGTCGCTGACCGCGTCCGTGAGGGACTTGACCAGGCCGTCGCCGGCGGCGCCCGTCGGCACCAGGACCAGGCCGGGCTTCACGCAGAACTGGCCGACGCCCAGGGTCATCGAACCGGCCAGCCCCGCGCCGATCGCCTCCGCCCGCTCGGTGGCCGCCGCCTCGGTGACGACGACCGGGTTCAGCGAGCCCAGCTCGCCGTGGAAGGGGATGGGGACGGCACGGGCCGCCGCCGCGTCGAACAGCGCGCGGCCACCGCGTACGGACCCGGTGAAGCCGGCCGCCGCGACCAGCGGGTGCCTGATCAGTTCGACGCCCGCCTCGAAGCCGTGCACCAGGCCGAGGACGCCGTCCGGGAGGCCGTGCCGGTCGGCGGCCCGGCGCAGCACCTTGGCGACCAGCTCGGACAGGGCCGGGTGGTCGGGGTGCGCCTTGACGACGACCGGGCAGCCGGCCGCGAGCGCGCTCGCGGTGTCGCCGCCGGGGACGGAGAAGGCGAAGGGGAAGTTGGAGGCCGAGTAGACGGCGACGACCCCGAGGGGCACCTTGTAGCGGCGCAGGTCCGGGATGGGCGGGGTGGCGGTGTCGTCGGGGTGGTTGACGACCACGCCGAGGAACTCGCCCTCGTCGACGATGTCGGCGAAGGCCCGCAGCTGGTAGCAGGTGCGGGCGAGTTCGCCGGTGAGCCGGACCGGGCCGAGCGCGGTCTCCGCGTCGGCCACCTCGACGAGGGTGCTCTCGGCCGCCTTCAGCTCGTCGGCGGCGGTACGCAGGAAGGCCGCGCGGACGCTCCGGTCGGCGAGGGCGTCCCGGGCGGCGTGCGCGGCGCGGACAGCGGCGTCCACCTCCTGGGCCGAGGCTTCCACCGCGACCTGTTCACGCTGCTTCCCGGTACGGGGGTCGACACTCCAGACTGGTGCTGCTGCCACCGCGGGTCCCTTCACATGCTCTGCGTCGGACGTGCTCTGCATCGGAGGCGTTCGGTCCCGACTCGTTCGATATACTGAACGCTGTCTCTGATGATGAATATGCTGTTGGAGACTATATCTTCAGCTTCCCGTCGAACGAAGGGGTCAAGGCGATGTCTGCTGTCGAGACGGGGGGCGGAGCGCAGGTCAAGTCCGCGGTACGGACGGTCGAGCTGCTCGAGTACTTCGCCGGGCGCCCCGGTATGCACTCCCTCGCGTCGGTCCAGGAGGCCGTCGGTTATCCCAAGTCGAGTCTCTACATGCTGCTGCGCACGCTGGTGGAGCTGGGCTGGGTGGAGACGGACGCCACGGGCACGCGGTACGGCATCGGCGTGCGGGCGCTGCTGGTCGGCACGTCGTACATCGACGGCGACGAGGTGGTCGCGGCGGCGCGGCCCACGCTGGACCGGCTCTCCGACGACACCACGGAGACCATCCACCTCGCGCGCCTGGACGGCACGAACGTCGTCTACCTGGCCACCCGGCAGTCGCAGCACTACCTGCGGCCCTTCACCCGGGTCGGCCGCCGGCTGCCCGCGCACTCGACGTCGCTGGGCAAGGCGCTGCTGAGCACGTACACCGACGAGCAGGTCCGCAAGATGCTGCCCGAGACGCTGCCCGCGCTGACCGAGCACACCATCACCGACCGGGAGCGGCTCATCGGGGAGCTGCGCCAGGTGCGGGAGCAGGGCTTCGCCGTGGACCGCGAGGAGAACACGCTGGGGCTGCGCTGCTTCGGCGTGGCGGTCCCCTACCGCACGCCCGCGCGGGACGCGATCAGCTGCTCGGTGCCGGTGGCGCGGCTGACGCCCGCGCACGAGCAGATGGTGAAGGACGCGCTGTTCGACGCGCGGGACCGGCTGACCCTGGCCACGCGTAGGCTCTGACCCATGCACATCGCTCTGCGCGAGGTTCACGACAGCGATCTGCCCGTCTTCTTCCGGCAGATGAACGACCCGGAGGCCCTGCGCATGGCGGCCTTCACCCCCGAGGATCCGGCCGACCGGGAAGCCTTCGAGGCCCACTGGAGGAAGATCCGGGCCTCGGTCGACGTCGTACGGACGATCCTGGGCGACGGTGACGTCATCGGCAGCGCGGCGGTGTACGGGGAGCCGGGCGAGCGCGAGGTGACGTACTGGGTGGACCGCGCCTACTGGGGCCGGGGCGTGGCCACGGCGGCGCTGCGGGTGCTGCTGACCGAGGTGCGGGACCGCCCGCTGTACGCGCGGGCGGCGGCGGACAACACCGGGTCGCGGCGTGTCCTGGAGAAGTGCGGCTTCGTGACGAGCGCCAGCGCCCGGGGATTCGCCCCGGCCCGGGGCGAGGAGATCGACGAGGTCGTCCTCCACCTCGCGGGCTGACCCGCTCCGCCGCGCGGCGGAGGCGGATCGTCGGTGCGCAGGACGTGCCGGAGGCCTTCGCGCGGGAGCGTGGAGGCATGACGCAGACGCTCGCATCCGCTCCCGCCGCCCCGGCCGCCCCGCCCCCTGGGCCCACTCGGACCCGGGGGCTGCTGTGTGCGGTGGCAGTCGTCGCCTGCCTGCCGTATCTCGGGCTCAAGGTCGCCTGGATCGCGGGGAGTCACGCCGGGATCCCGGACGGCAGCGTGCTGCTGGACCACCGCGTCGCCATGGCGGTGGGCAACGGGCTCACCCTGCTGCTGGACAGCTGCGTGATCGTACTGGCGCTGGTACTGAGCCGGCCGTGGGGCCTGCGGGTGCCCGCGCGGCCGCTGGCCTTCCCGGTGTGGGTCGCCACGGGACTGCTCGCGCCGATCATGGCCGGGTTCCCGTCGCAGCTCCTGGTGCGGGCGCTCGGCGGCGACACCGCGACGTCGTCCGGCCCGGGGCCCGAACCCTTCCTCCACTCGTGGGTGTTCGCGGTGGTGTACACCGGGTTCATCGTGCAGGGACTCGCCCTCGGAACGCTGTTCGTGCTCTACGCGCGTGACCGCTGGGGACATCTGTGGCACGGACGGGTGTGGGAGCTGCCGGTCGCCGTCGTCGGGACGCCGTACAAGGCGGTCGCCGTCGCCGCGGCGGTCCTCGCCCCGTTCCCGCTCGCCGTCCGGCTGTACTGGGCGTGCGGCGGCACGGCGGGGCTCGGGGCGGCCACCGACCGCACCGGTGACTTCCGGGTGCTGGAGGGCATGCACGTCGCCTTCCTCCTGGCGGCCGTCGTCGCCACCCTGCTGCTCGCCTTCCGCCGCGCCCGGGTCCTGCCGGTCACGGTGCCCCTCGCCACGACCTGGGTCTGTTCCGGAGCCGCTGCCTGCTGGGGCGGCTGGTCACTGCTCGCCGCGCTGATGCCGTCCGACGATCCCGCCGGGCGCCCCGTACCGCTGATGACGCTCACCTACGCTGGCCAGATGACCGTCGGTCTCCTCCTCGCCTCAGTCGGCGCCCACTTCCTCGCCCGGCGGTCGGCCACCGCCCGCACCCGGCCGTGACCGCGCTCGCCCGGTTCCTGTTCGGCCGGCGGGCACGTCTGCGGTGGATCCACCTGATCCTCGGCGGCGCGCTCGCCATGCCGTACGTGCTGGTCGGTTCGGTCGTCGTCGGCCCGGTCACCGGGGGCGCGGACGTCTTCCGGTCCCTCACCCCGCAACTGGCCTCGTTCGCCTTCGGGTTGCCGCTCGCCGCCGTCACCTCGCTGTTCCCGCTGACCCGGCCCCTGGAGTCCGGGGTCGTGCGGTGGCTGTGCGGCGTGGCCGCCGACCGGCTCGCGTACGGGCCCGCCCGGACGAAGGGCGAGAAGGGGCGTACGGCGGCCTGGTTCACGCTGCACCTGGGGGCCGGCGGGATCATCGCCGGGATGTCGCTGGCGGTGCCGCCGTTCGCGGCCGCGCTGATCGCGCTGCCCTTCGTACCGGCGCTGCGCGACGACCGGACGGGGCTGCCCGGTGTCCTCCACCACTCCTGGGCGCTCGCGCTCGCGCCGGTCGCGGGGGCCGCGATGCTGGTCGCCCTCGCCGGATGCGCCGCCGGGTGCGGCGCGCTGCTGGCCCGTTGGGCGCCCGCGCTGCTGGGCCCGTCCCCCGAGGACCGGGTCGCGGCGGCCGAGGCACGCGCCGCCGGCCTCGCCGTCCGCAACCGGCTCGCGCGCGAACTGCACGACAGTGTCGGTCACGCCCTGAGCGCGGTCACCCTCCAGGCGAGCGCGGCCCGCCGGCTCCTGGACACCGACCCGGAGTTCGTCCGCGAGGCCCTCGCCGCGATCGAGGACACCACCCGCCGTACGGTCGGCGAACTCGACGCCGTACTGGGCGTACTGCGGGACGGCGACGCGCCCGGCACCGCGCCGGCACCGACGCTCGCCGCCGACCTCGACGGCCTGCTGCGCCGCACCCGTGCGGCCGGACTGCGGGTGACGGCCACCGTCGCCGCCGACCCGCGGGCGCTGCCGCCGCTGGTCTCCCGCGAGGCGTACCGCATCGTGCAGGAGGGGCTGAGCAACGCGCTCAGGCACGGGGGCGGGCAGGTCGCCGTGGCCCTGCGCGTCGAGGTGCTGGACGATCAGCTGCGGATCACCGTCACGAACCCGCTCGGTGAGGCCGGCGGGGCCCGCGCTCCGCGCCCCGGCGGCGGCCACGGCCTGCGGGGCATCACCGACCGGGCCCGCCTGCTGGGCGGCGCGGCGGATGCGGACGGCGCCGGAGGGACGTGGCGGCTCCACGTACGGCTGCCGCTGAGGGGCACCGCGTGACCGGCCCGGGGAAGACCGTACGATCCGCCCGGAGGCGGCCGTGCGCCCCGCCACAAGGAGAAGGCCGGGGGCCCGCCGTGCCGAGGGGCCGTGCGACCCGCCGTAAGGAGACCGTGTGACCCGCTCGCGGAGGACCCCATGACCCGCCCGCCCGTCCGGATCGTCCTCGCCGACGACGAGCGCATGGTGCGCACCGCCCTGCGCGCCATCCTCTCCGCCGAACCGGACCTGGAGATCGCCGGAGAGGCGGCCACCGGGGCCGAGGCCGTCTCCGTCGTGCGGGAGACCCTGCCGGACGTGGTCCTGATGGACGTCCGCATGCCCGGGACCGACGGCATCCGCGCCACCGAGCAGATCCTCGCCACGCTCGCCCAGCCGCCCCGCGTCGTGGTCGTGACCACCTTCGAGAACGACTCCTACGTCTACGACGCGCTGCGCGCCGGGGCCGCCGGCTTCCTGCTCAAGCGCGTCGACGCCGACACCCTCGTCCAGTCCGTACGGCTGGTGGCGCACAGCGACACCCTGCTGTTCCCGTCGGCGGTACGGAGGCTGGCGGCCGAGCACACGCGCGCGAACCCCGACCCGCCCGCCTGGGCGGCGCGGCTCACGGAACGCGAGGGCGAGGTGCTGCGGCTGATGGCGACCGGGCTGACCAACGCGGAGATCGCCGAGCGCATACGGGTGGGGCCCGCCACGGTGAAGACCCACGTCGCGTCGGTGCTGGCCAAGACCGGCACCCGGGACCGCACCCAGGCGGTCATCCGGGCCTACGAGGCGGGCTTCACCAAGCCGGGCCCGTGACTCCGGTCCCGTGATCCCGCGACATCGGTTCATATGAATGGAAGATGAGAAAACGGGGCGCATGGGAACGATTCGCTCCCGCCCGTTCGTCCTGTCAGCGGGATGAACAAGACGATCAGGCGCGCTTCGGTCTTCACGCTGCTCCTGGTGTTCGCTCTGCTGGTCAGGGCGACCTGGGTGCAGTTCTACGACGGCCGGGCACTCGCGGACGACAAGGAAAACCGGCGCAACGCGATCGAGACGTACGCGGAGCCGCTGGGGAACATCATCGTGGCCGGCCGGTCGGTCACCGGCTCGGCGCCCACGGAGGGGGGTGACCTCGCCCACAAGCGCACGTACGACAAGGGCAAGCTGTACGCGGCGGTGACGGGCTACGCCTCGCAGGCGTACGCGCCCACGCAGTTGGAGGGCATCTACCAGGACCTGCTCAACGGCACCGATCCCCGGTTGAAGACGGTGATGGACACGGTCACCGGCACACGGGCCGAGCCGGGCAACGTGGTCACGACGATCGACCCGGACGTGCAGAAGGCCGGGTTCGAGGCGCTGGGCGAGACCAAGGGCGCCGCCGTCGCGATCGACCCGAAGACGGGCAGGATCCTGTCGGTCGTGTCGACCCCGTCGTACGACCCGAGCTCGCTGACCGACGCCAACACCGCCGGTGAGGCGTGGGAGAGGCTCACCGGGGACCCGGACAAGCCGCTGACCAACCGCGCGCTGCGCCAGCCGCTGCCGCCGGGCTCGACCTTCAAGCTGGTCGTGGCGGCCGCCGCGCTGGAGGACGGGCTGTACGGGTCGGTGGACGAGAGGACCGACAGCCCGGACCCGTACACGCTGCCGGGCACCGTGACGGACCTGACCAACGAGAATCCGAACGCCCCCTGCGAGAACGCCACGATCCGCACCGCGCTGCAGTACTCGTGCAACAACGTCTTCGCGAAGATGGCCGTCGACCTCGGGCAGGACACGCTGCGGGCCACGGCCGAGAGGTTCGGCTTCAACGACGAGACGCAGGACGTTCCGGTGCGGGCCTACACCAGCGTGTACCCGAAGGACATGAACGAGTCGTCGACGGCCCTGACGGGCATCGGCCAGTTCGACGTGACGGCGACCCCGCTGCAGATGGCGATGGTGTCGGCGGCCCTCGCCAACGGCGGCGAGCTGGTCTCGCCGCACATGGTGTCGCAGATCACCGACAGCGGCGGCGACGTCCTGGAGGACTACGGCGACACCGGCTCGAAGCGGATCGTCAGCTCCTCCACCGCCGAGCAGCTCCAGTCGGCCATGGAGACCGTCGTCGACAAGGGCACGGGGTCGAACGCGCAGATCTCCGGCGCGACCGTGGGCGGCAAGACGGGCACGGCCCAGCACGGCGAGAACAACAGCAAGACCCCGTACGCCTGGTTCACCTCGTACGCCAAGTCCGGCTCGTCGGACAAGGAGGTCGCCGTGGCGGTCATCATCGAGCAGTCCGACGCGGCCCGCTCCGAGGTCAGCGGCAACGGCCTGGCGGCCCCGGTGGCCAAGGCGATGATGGAGGCGGCGCTCAGGAGCTGACCCTCCCGGACGGGTTCGGTCTGTCACACGGCGTTCGACGCACCGCACGGGCGGTGCGCCGGACGCTGCTACAGTGCCGGATTCCGGCCCGGCGCACGGCTGTTCGACGTCGGGGAAGCCGCTGCGAGGAGAGTCCGCCCGTGGGGACAGTCGTCGACGACGCCGCCTCGGCGGAGTTCCACGCCTTCTTCGAGCGCCACTACGCCGAACTCTCCCGGCTCGCCCACCTGCTGACGGGCGAGCCGGACGCCGCCGACGACCTCGCGGCGGACGCCCTGCTGGCCCTGTGGCACCGCTGGGACCGGGTCCGCGCGGCGGACCATCCGGTGGCGTACGCGCGCGGTGTCGTCGCCAACCTCGCCCGCACCCGTATCCGCGGCGCCGTGCGCGAGCGCAGGCGGGTCGCCCTGTTCTGGTCGCAGCGGGAGGAGAGGACGGAGATCCCGGACGTCCCGGGTGTGGTGGACGTCCAGGAGGCGCTGCGCCGGCTGCCGTTCCGCAAGCGGGCGTGCGTGGTGCTGCGCCACGCGTTCGACCTCTCCGAGAAGGACACGGCGCTCGCCCTGGGCGTCTCGGTGGGTACGGTGAAGAGCCAGACCTCGAAGGGAATGGCCGAACTGCAGCGGTTGCTCGGCACCCAGGCGGCCCCGAAGCAGGTGCACACGGCGATCGCGCGCAGCGGTGAGACCGCGGGAGGGAACCGATGACCGGGCAGCGGGACCGGGACGAGGAGCTGCGCGCCCGGCTGCGCGAGGCGGCCGCAGCGCACGAGCCCGACCGGGCGCGCGTCCTGGCCCGGGTCGAGCGCGGCATGGCGGGCCGGGGCCAGGACCGCGCCGGGCACCACCGGGCGACCCGTCCGCCGCTGCTGGGCTGGGCACGGGTGGCCGGCGCCACGGCCGCGGTGGCAGGAGTCCTGGCGGTCGGCGGCTACGCGGTCGCGTCCGCGGTCAGGGACGACGCTTCGCCGCAGCGCTCGGTGGCCACCTCGCCGACTCCCGCGCCGTCGCCTCGGGCCAGTACGAGCCGGGCGCCCGCCCCGCCGGCCGACCCGGCGCCGAGCACCGTGCCCGAGTCCGAGGAGGCCCCGCGGCCCCCGGCGTCCTCCCGGCCACCGACCGCACCCGGCACCGGGACCGCGTCCGCCGAACCCCCCGCCTTCGCCGTCGAGGACGGCCCGCTGTGGTCGGACGGCTCGGTGGACCCGCACAGCAACGACTTCTGGGCCCAGAGCAACGTCACCCTGAAGACCGGTGAGCCGCTGACCGCGCTCACCGTGGAGCTCAGGGTGGCGCAGACCGGCGGGGTCTCCTCCACCGGCGCCTGGCGGTCGCTGCCGGAGGACGACTTCACGTTCACGGTGGAGGAGCGGGACGGTTTCCTCGTCCACCGGTGGACGCTCGAACGGGGCCGCACGGTCCCGGCGGGCGAGTGGGTGTTCGCCGGCCAGTACGACCACGAGCGCGGCGGCCGGGACGCGGGCGGCGACAGCTACGCCGCGAAGGCCACCGCCGGGTCCGGCCGGCTGGTGGTGCAGGGCGACTTCGCGCCCCGCGACGGCGGTTCGTGAAAGAGATCCGAGGACACGGCAACCCTTTCTTCCCCAGTGGCGACCAGGAAGCGGAAGATCCTCTCCCCACGCAAGGAACATGGGCATGACTGCACGAGCCGAACAGCGCGTCCGCCACCGCCGCCGGGTCACCAAGCGGCGGGCGGTGATCGCCGGAACCGCTGCCTTCGGCCTCACCGGAGCGGCGATCGTCACCACGACGATGCTGTCCACCGCCGGTGCCGCCTCGTCCTGGCCCACGGACACCGGCAGCGAGCCCGTCTCGTCGACGATCCCGGTCAAGGGGACGTACGACGGCGGGATGAAGAAGTTCTACGGCACCGGAGCGCTGGGCGGCGACAGCCAGGACGAGGGCCAGGACCCGGTCTTCGAACTGGCGGACGGCGCCACGCTGAAGAACGTCGTCATCGGCACTCCCGCCGCCGACGGCGTCCACTGCAAGGGCTCCTGCACGCTCCAGAACGTGTGGTGGCTGGACGTCGGCGAGGACGCCGCCAGCTTCAAGGGCACGTCACCCTCGGCGGTCTACAAGGTGTACGGCGGCGGCGCGAGGAACGCCGACGACAAGGTGCTCCAGTTCAACGGCGCGGGCAAGCTCGTCGTCTCGAAGTTCCGGGTCGAGAACTTCGGCAAGCTGGTGCGCTCCTGCGGCAACTGCGGGAAACAGTACCGGCGCACGATCATCATCGACGACGTGGACGTCACCGCGCCCGGCAAGTCGATCGTCGGCGTCAACCAGAACTACGGCGACACGGCGGCCCTGCGGAACGTCCGCGTCCACGGCGACGGCGGGAAGAAGATCGAGACCTGCGTCCGCTTCGAGGGCAACAGCTCCGGCAAGGAGCCCAGGAAGCTCTCCCCGGTCGGCCCGTACGGCAGGACGTGCGACTTCACCGGCGCGGACATCGCTTACGAGTGACCGCCCGGGCGCGCCCCGACGCACCCCTGAGCCACCGGCCCGCCCCCCGGGCCGGTACGTGCCGTCCGAGCCCCCCTCGGCCGGCCCGTCGAACGCCCCCGCCGGTGACGACCGGCGGGGGCGTTCCCCTTGCCGCCGGTGGGCCGGCCCGTGGTCGGTCAGGCCGGTGTTTTCGTGACCGACTCCAGCCATGCGAAGGCGTCGTCCTGCATGCGCGCCGGGAAGGCGTGTCCGACGTCCGGCCAGGTCTCGGTGCGCAACCGGTCGGCGGCGCCCCGGGACCGCCAGACGGCACGCAGCCTCGCGTACGCGGTGCGGACGCCCTCGGCGGTGAACAGGTGATCCTCTGCGCCGCCGAGGAACAGCATCGGCCTGGGCGCGGCGATGCTCGCCACGTCGGGGATGTCGAGGTGCCGGGCGAGGCCGGGGTGGAGCATGTGGAAGGCCGACTGCCCGCGCAGCGAGTTGTTGCCGGGCACCAGCATCTCCTTCAGGCCGGTCATCCAGCACACACTCACCGCGGCGGCGACGTGGTCGCTGAGGGCGGCGGTCTGCCAGGCGCGGTAGCCGCCCAGGGAGAAGCCGACGGCCGCGATCCGGCGGGCGTCCACGCGGTCGAGGGAGGCCAGGAAGCCGGCGGCGCGCTCGTCCTCGCGGGCCAGGAGCCCGGCGAGGGAACTGCCGAGGTGGAAGAGGTTGCCGGCCAGGGCCTGTTGCCGGGTGTAGGTGAGCGGTTCGCGGTCGCCCCACCCCAGGGCGTCCGCGCAGAACACCACGTACCCGCGCCGGGCCAGTTCGTCGCCGAGGAAGCGCCCGTCGAAGTGCCGGCCGGCCCACTCCTGGGCGGCGGCGAGCCGGGTGCCGTCGTACCAGGGCCGGACCACCTTCTCCTTGCCGATGTCGAACCGGGAGCCGTGGTCGTGCAGGAGCAGGACGGCCGGGAAGGGCCCTCTCCCGTGCGGGGTGAGCAGGGCGCCGCGGACCCGCGCGTAGCGGGTGAGGGAGAGGGTGACCAGTTCCCGCGTGTATCCGTCGCCGTCCGAGCGGGCGGCGAACTCCGGGGCGTACGGCGTGGTGTCCTGCCGGTCGACGAGCAGGTGTTCCTCGACCGTCGCACGGGCCGCCCGCCGCCACGCCTCGAAGTCCTTGACCGGCGAGGTGCCCCAGGCCAGCGGGAAGGTCAGTTCGTCCTTGAGCGCCGGATGGAAGCCCGGCAGCGCGCGGGCCGGGTCGTCGGGCAGGTCACCGGAGACGTCACCGACGGCGGGCATACGGCCGCCAGTCGCCGAGGTACGCCTCCCGGGTGTGCGAAGCGGCCTCGGCGCGGGTGAGCCGGGGCCGGTTCTCGGGGACGGTGACGGCGGCGCCGGGGCCGGTGTTGCGGTACTCGCTGAAGCGCTGCTCCTGCCAGGGGTGCGCGTCCCGCATGTCGGCGTAGGGCTGGGCCGCGTCGATGCCCGCGCCGAGGTGGGTCTCGCGCACGGTGAGCATCGGGCGGGCGGTGGTGTCGGAGCTGGGCACCCAGGGGCGGGCCAGCTTGTAGTAGCCGTCGGGGGCCTCGCTGCTGATCCGGCCGCGGGTGACGAGGTAGCCGCGCGGGTTGGCGCCCGCCGTGGACGGGGCGAACACGAAGCCGTGGGGGGCGCCGGACAGGTCGGTGCGGACCAGGGTGCGGAAGTGGCAGCGTTCGTACACGGCGGTCGCCCGGCCGAAGACGAAGTCGACGTCGCCCTCGGCGTAGCAGTGGGTGTAGTACTGGCGGGCGAAGTGGCCGAGGTCGCGGGTGTCGGCGTACAGGGTGTCCTGGTGGCCGAGGAAGCGGCAGTGGTGGAAGGCCGAGCGGTCGCCCTGGACCTTGATGGCGACGGCCTGGGTGCCGGTGACGCCGGGGTGGTCGGCGCGCAGCCAGTCGTTGGCGAAGGTGATCCGGTGGGCGGTGAAGCCGTCGGCCCGCACGGTGGTGGTGGCGGAGCCGCTGGTGCCCAAGGTGCCGGAGCCGTCCGGTCTGGGGGTGCCGGCCGCGTTGTGGTAAACGATGACGGTGTCGCGCGGGTCGGCGGAGGCGCCGATCCAGGTCGCCCCGGTGCGGCCGGCGTCGACGGAGACCGTCTCGCGGTAGGTGCCGGGCGCGAGGACGAGCGTCCATCCGTCGCCCTCGGCGGCGGTCACGGCGGCCTGGACGGAGGTGAAGTCGCCGCGGCCGTGCGGGTCGACGTACAGGGTCTTCGGGGTGCGGCGGGCGGCCGGTGAGCCGTACCTGCCGAAGGGGCGCGGGCGTGGCCGGGTGCCGGCGACGGCGGGGCCGGCCGCGAGACCGAGGGCGGCGCCCGCGCCGGCGGTCGTCAGGAGGAAGCCTCTGCGGGACAGGGCGGGTCGGTGCATGCCGGTGCTCCTATCGGGGTGCGGGGCGAGGGCCGGGGCGGTGCGGGCGCCCCGGCCCTCGGTTCGAGGGGCGTCAGCGCAGGCGGCCGGCGCCCGCGCCGTGGTCGACGACGAAGGGGACCGCCCAGGCCGGGAGGACCTTGGTGCGCAGGGTGGGCGTCCAGCCCGCGCCGGAGCGCAGGGGCGTGTCCGGGTTCTCCGCGTTGTGCGCGGCGATCAGGTCGACGGGGCGGCCGTTGACGCGGTTGTGCGCGGCGGTGACCGGCGAGTCGTTCCAGCGCTTCAGCACCTTCGCGGGGCTGACACCGCGCGGCAGGGTGAAGGCGTTGTGCTCGGCGACGAGCTGGGACTCCTTGCCGACACCGAAGCTGTAGGCGTAGTCCTCGCCCGCCACGAAGTGGTTGTTGTAGACGTCGACCTGTCCGAACCGCACCCGGGGCGCCCGCTCGACGAGGCCCTTGAACAGGTTGTGGTGGAAGGTCGCCCTCAGGTGCCCGCGGTCACCGGCGGCGGTGGACTCGCTGTCGCTGTTGCCGATCAGGATCGTCTTGTCGTGCTCGGTGAAGACGTTCCAGGAGGCGGTGACGTGGTCGGCGCCCTTCACGATGTCGAGCTGGCCGTCGTGCTGCTGGTACAGCATGCCGAAGTAGGTGGGCGCCTCGCTGTCGGGGTGCTCGCCGTCGGTGAAGGTGTTGTGGTCCAGCCAGACGTGCGTCGACCCGTGGACGACGGCGCTGTCGTACTCGGAGTTCCAGTTGCCCTTGTCACCGTCGGTGGGGTCCCACTGCGGGAAGCAGTCCACGGGGCTCTCGAGCGTCAGGTTGCGGACGATGACGTTGTCCACGCCCTTGATCTGCAGGCTGGCGCCCTTGATCCCGGCGTTCCGCCCGACGCCGATGATCGTGGTGTCGGAGGGGATGTCCGCCTTGATCGCCTGGTCCTGCCGGGCGGCGGAGGCGCGGCGCAGGCCCTCGGGGCTGGCGTCGGGCTCGTCGCTCAGGTCGGTCTCCGTGCCCCAGCTCTCGGGGGCGTACTTCTCCAGGTAGGCGTCGAAGTCGTAGCCGGGCGCGGCGAAGGCCTCGCAGCCCTCGGAGACGGCGTCGATCGTGCCCTTCACCTTGATGATCCGCGGGGCGCCGCCGTCGGCGTCGAGCGCGGCCTTGAACTCGGCCCAGGTGGAGACGGTGTACACGTGCTCCGCGTCGGCGGCGGACCCGCCGGTGGTGCCGGGGCCGTGGGAGGCCCAGCCGTCGTTCGCCGGCAGGGTCTGCCGGGCGGTGTCGCGGGGGTGGTGGTGGCCGGGGCGGGCCTGGGCGGTGGCGGCGGTCAGGGTCAGCACGAGGGCGGTGCAGCCGGCGAGCGCGACCGCCCGCTTCGTGGCATGCCCATGCCATCTCCGTGTGCTCATGGTGCGGCTCTCCCTTTGGTCGGGGGTCTGGGTGGTGTTACGCGGTGGCCGGTGCCGGCCAGGTGATCCAGGACTCGGGGATCTCCTCGTCCAGCCGGCGCACGTCGCGGCGCGCCAGCACCCGCGTGCGCGGCAGCTCCCGCGCGACGAGCCGGGCGACCGCGATCGCGCCGGGCGGGTTGAAGTGGGTGTTGTCCTGCTCGGTGGCGGTCCAGTTGAAGTACGCCTTGGTCCCCTCCACACCGAGCCGCTGCCACAGGGCGAGCGACAGCGCCTGTACGTCGAGCAGCGCCACGCCCTCCCGGCGGGCGAGCGCCCGCATGGCCGCCGGGTACTCCCCGTGGCTGGGCACCGCGTCGCCCTCGGCGTCGAACCGCCGCCGCTCGACGGGCGTGACCAGCACCGGCCGCGCCCCGCGGGCCCGCGCCCCGTCGACGTACAGCCGCAGGTAGTCCTGGTACGTCGTCCAGGGCTCGGTGTGGCGGGTGGGGTCCGCTTCCTTCTCGTCGTTGTGCGCGAACTGGACGAGGAGGAGGTCCCCGGGCCGGATCGCTTCGAGGACGGCGCCGAGCCGTCCCTCGTCCACGAAGCTCTTGGAACTGCGCCCGTTCACGGCGTGGTTGGAGACGCCGAGGTCCTTGCCGAGGAAGAACGGCAGTGCCATGCCCCACCCCGTCTCGGGCGCGGCGTCGGCGTACTTCCGCGCGGCGGTGGAGTCGCCGGCGATGTGGAGGGTGCGGTGACGGCGTCCGCCGGCCCGGGCGGTGCCGGTGGCGGCGAACGTCAGGGGCAGGGCACAGACGGCGGCGACGGTGGCCTGTCTTCGGGTGACGGACACGCTGGCACACCTTTCGACGGAGGTGGGTTCAGGGGCCGGGCGGGGGCGGCCCGCATCCCGCGGACCACGGGCCGCCCCACGGCGGATCCAGGTACGGCTAGCCCATCTGCTCGGTCCACTCGGCCTGCGCCTCGTTCAGCTTCTCGGCCAGGTCGTCCAGGAAGTCCTTCGCGCTCATCCCGCCGAGCAGCACCTTCTGGAACTGCGGCTCGCTCTCCGACTTGGACAGCGTGTTCCAGTCCGGCAGGTAGTACGGCAGCTGGACGATGGTCGTGGACCCGTCGTTCAGCGCCTCGGCCGCGAGCTTGGTGGGCTCGGCCTTCTGGATCCACGCGTCCTTCGCGGCCTCCGTGTTGGACGGGACCTGTCCGGCCGACTCGTTGAACTTCGAGTTCTGCTCGGGCGCGGTCGCGAACTCGATGAACTTCCAGGCGGCCTCCTTGTTCTTGGAGCTCTTGAACACGCCGAGCCCGTCGACCGGGTTGGACACCTGCACGCGCTTGCCGGAGGAGCCGACCGGCTGCGGGATGCCGCGGAACTTCTCGACGCCGAGCGCCTTCACGTGGTCCTGGTAGGAGCCCAGGTTGTGGTTCACCATGCCGATCGTGCCGGTGTCCCACTGGGCGGTCATCTTGGCGAAGTCGTTGTTGACGTCGGCGGCCGGGGTGACCTTCTTGTAGAGGGCCGCGTACTTCTCCAGCGCCTCGACGTTCTTCGGGTCGTTGACGGTGGTCTTCTTCTTGCCGGCGTCCCAGAACGAGGTGATGCCGGACTGCCCGTACATCGCGTCGAGGGCCTGGGCGATGGAGCCGGAGCCGCCGCGGATGGTGTAGCCGAACTCGTTCTTGTCCTCGTCGGTGAGCTTCTCGGCCGCCTCGTAGAACTTGTCCCACGTCGTCGGCGCGTCCAGGCCGGCCTTCTCGAACAGGTCGGTGCGGTAGTAGAGGACGCCGTTGTTCGCGGAGGTCGGCACCGAGTACAGCGTGCCGTCGCCGCCGCCGGCCGCGCTCAGGGACTCGACCATGTCCTCGTTGAGCTTGCCGCTCAGGGAGGACTTGGCGAGCCGGTCGTCCAGCGGCTCCAGGGCGTTCTGGGCCGAGAACCCGGCGAGCATCGCCGCGCCGACACCGCCGACGTCCGGCAGGCCGCCGCCCTGGATGGCGGTGTCGACCTTGGACTGGTACTCGGTGGCGGCGATCCCGACGTACTCCACGTCGATGTCCGGGTTCGCCTTCTCGAACGCGGCGATGATCTCCTTCCAGACGGCCGTACGGATACCGCCGTTGTTGTCCCAGAAGGTGATCTTCCCCTTGCCGCTGCCCTCGGCGCCCTTGTCGCCGCCCGCCCCGCTGCCGTCGTCACCACAGGCGGTGGCGGTCAGCGCGAGCACGGCCCCCAGGGCGATGGCGGCGGAGGTCCGGCGCCCGCCTGCGCTTCTGCTGCTGCGATTGCTGATCTTCATTGGTCGGCTCTCTTCTTCTGGATCCAACAGAGGGGTGAACGGAGCGGTGAACGGGCTGAACACGTGGGGGGGGTCAGTGGGCGGTTCAGTGGTTCAGTGGGTGGCTCAGTGGGTGCCGGGCTGCTTCCTCGGTCCGGAGAAGCGCTCGACCGGTGCCGGAACGGCCGCCGCCGGGTCGAGCCGGTGGTCGTAGAAGTCACCCGGTTCGAAGGCGTCGCCCCAGGCGTCGTGCCGGCCGGTGGTGTCCTTCGGGACCGGTCCGCGCTGCACCGGTTCCGCGGTGGCGTCCGCCTGGTACGGGTGCCGGACCCCGTCGCAGTAGCTGTTCTCGATGACCATCCGCGTCGCGCCGCGCGCCCGGTTCCCGTACGTCCACGGCGGGCCGCCGTCGGCCACCTGGCCGGAGAGGTGGTTGTCGTACAGGTGCGCGTAGGCGCGGTTGTCGGCGGACGGGTCGCGCTGCCTGATGTCCGAGCCGAAGGGCGCCGCGGTGATCGAGCCCGCCATCCGGACGACGTACGGCTCCCTCGCCGCCGCGTACTTCGCCGGCGCGGCCCGGTCGGTGACGGTGACGACCTCGCCGCCCGCGCCGCCGGCGAGGGAGGCGAAGCCGTGCGCCCGGCCGGGGGCGCCAGGTGGCCCCTTCTCCGCGGCCGGGGCGGCCTGTGCCTCCCCGACCGTCCCGAGGGCGAGGGCGGCGACCAGACCGACGGCGGCCGGCGTCCTGCCGGCCCCGGACTTCAGCGAGCGCTTGCTACGGAGGTGCGTCATTGCGTCTCCCACAGGCGTACGGACAGGTCGGTTACAGCGGTCCGATCCGGAACCGCGTGAAGGTGGCGTCGCCGGCCTGCCCCTGACCGTCGGGCGCGAGCGCGAACAGGCCGAGCTGGGCGCCGATCCAGCCCCACGGGACGGCGGCGAAGACCTGGCCGGTGGGGCGCGGGCCGTCACCGAGGTCGTAGGAGAAGCGGCAGCGTGCCCCGGGGCCGGCCTCGATCCGCAGCCGGACCCGTCCCTCCGGCGCGGGGCGGGGACGGTCGGCGTCCCGCTCGGCCCGGGCGACGGACTCGGCGACGGACTCGGCGAACCGGTGCACCAGCTCCACCGTCCCGTCGGCGCCGCGCTCAAGGCCGATCCACCGGTAGGCGTCGCCGAGCACCGCGAGCCCGGCCCGCGCGCCCGGCTCCTCGCCGTCGAGGCGGAGCTCCACCTCGACGACCGCCGGGTCGCCGGGCAGCCGCTGGGTGAGCACGTTCGGCAGCTTGCGCAGGTCGTGCGCGTCGGCCGAGCGTACGCAGGCGAGCCGCAGCCCGTCCCCGGAGTGCTGGGGGGCCCAGCCGTCGCGGGGGTTGGCCGCCCACGACCACTGGCGGCCGAAGCGTCCGCCGGGAAAGTCGTCGTCGGTCGCGGGCGCGGCGGGCGGCTGCGGCGGCAGGGCGGGGCGCGCGTGCTCGGCGACCGGGGCGCCGTCGTCGCCCAGCACCGGCCAGCCTCCCCCACTCTCGGCTCCGCTCGAGCGGGAGGTGCCCCCAGTGCCCCACGTCATCGGCTGGAGGTGGACCACCCTCCCGTACGCCCCGCGGTCCTGGAAGTGCAGGAACCAGTCCTCGCCGGACGCCGTGCGCACCCAGCCGCCCTGGTGGGGGCCGTTGACGTCGGTGTCCTTCTGTTCGAGGACGACCTTCTCCTCGTACGGCCCGAAGAAGCCGCGGGAGCGGAAGGCGCCCTGCCAGCCGGTCTCCACGCTCCCGGCGGGTGCCAGGATCCAGAACCAGCCGTCGTGCCGGTAGAGCTTGGGTCCCTCCAGGGTGAACCAGCCGGGGAGGTGGTCGCCGTCGACGATCACCTTTCCCTCGTCGAGGAGTCCGGTGCCGTCGGGGCGCATGCGGTGGCCGGTGAGACGGTTCTTGATCCCGGAGCGGGACCTGGCCCAGGCGTGCGCGAGGTAGGCCTCGCCACTGTCCTCGTCCCACAGGGGGCAGGGGTCGATCAGGCCCTTGCCGGCCTTCACCAGGTGGGGCGCGGTCCACGGGCCCCGGACGTCGGGGGCGTTGACCTGGAAGATCCCGTGGTCGGGGTCGCCCCAGAAGATCCAGAAGCGGCCCGCGTGGTGGCGCAGGGACGGGGCCCAGACACCGCGGTCCTGGTGGGGCGTCGCGTACGCATGAGCCGGTTCCAGGCGGGGCAGGGCGTGCCCGACCAGGCTCCAGTTGACCAGGTCGCGGGAGTGCAGGAGCGGCAGGCCGGGGGCGCGGCCGAAGCTGGAGGCGGTCAGGTAGAAGTCGTCGCCGACGCGGACGACGTCCGGGTCGGACCAGTCGGCGTTCAGGACGGGATTGGTGTACGTCTCCGCGATCTCGGGGGTCACGTGCTCACCGCCTTTCGTACGAGGGTGGTGGCGCCTTCGGTGTCGAGGCGGCCGTCGGCCACGACGGTGACGATCCGGCGGACGACGGTGTCGCCGGGGGCGATCGCCAGCCGTTCGTCGGGTGCCAGGGAGGAACCGACGCCCGGGTACTCCCCGGTGCGGACGAACCACGGGTCGCGCCGGGTCCGCTCCGTGGCCCCGGCGAACACCAGCGACCAGGTGTCGCCGGTCAGGGCGAGCCAGTCGGCTCGGGTGCCGTGGACCTCCTGTTCGCCCTCGCGGTCGGCGGTGAAGACCCGGGGCGCCGTGCTCTCCTTGCGGGCGCGCCAGAAGAAGCCGCCGTAGGCCGCGCCGGGGCGTCCGTTGGTGGCGGGGCTGCCGATGGTGAGCGGGCCCGGGGTGATGTTGGTGAGGGAGAAGGTGAAGTCCAGCGCCCAGGCGGTGGTGGCGGGGCCCGTGGCGGTGGGCCGGGCGGCGGTGAGTTCGGTGGCGGCGACGGTGCGGCGCTCGCGCAGCAGCTCGGTGCCGGCGGCGACCCAGCGCAGTTCCTCGACGAAGCCGTCGGGGTCGCGGAGCTGGAAGGCGGTGTGCCGCTGGGCGCCGTGGTTGTCGAGCTCGGTCGGCCCCTGGTCGCGGACGTAGGTGCGCCCGCCCCAGAAGTTGTGGCCCTCGACGTCGGGAACGGCGACACCGACGCCGAGGTGATGGAGGTGGTCGGCAGGGCTGAACTCGGTCACGGCCGTGCCGGCCAGGGTGGTGACGGGGTGCAGACAGGGCCGCGGGGAGAGCCGGTCCGGCAGTTCGGGCCGGGTGACGTACCGGCCGACGGGGCGGCCCGCCACGCGCAGTACCAGGTCGTTGCCGGTCATCGGGTGCTCACCTCGTATCGCGGGTGCTCGGTGCGCGGCGCCCAGGGCGCGCCCAGTTCGGAGTAGAGGCAGAGGGTGTCGGCGGCGGCGGCCACGAGGCCGTCGATGCCGGGGACCACGCGCCGCCCCTCGCCGGGGACGTGGCGCCAGGCCGCGGCGGGCAGCCGGTCGGGGTCGGGGGCCCGGCGGATCGCCTCCACGACCCGCATGAAGGCGCCCGTCTCGTCCGGCGGGACCAGCAGCGCGGCGCCGGTGGTGAGGTGCGCGACCAGGTTCTCCAGCAGGTCGGTCCGCCCGTGGTGGTACTCCTCGGGGCCGTGGCCGCCGCGCTGGAGCAGGACGCGGTCCTGCTTGTACCAGAAGGTGATGCGGCCGCTGCTGCCGTGCAGCAGGACGTACGGCTCGTCGGCCCGCTCGGCGCACAGGGTCGCGGCGACGGTGACCCGGTGCCCGCGCGCGGTGGTGATCCGCACGCAGGAGGTGTCGTCGGCCTCGATGTCGTTGGCGTGGCTCAGCTCGGTCTCGATGCCGGTGACGTCCTCGGCGCGGGTGCTGTCACCGAGGGCGAGGGCGGTGGCGACGGCGTGCGCGAGGGGGTTGGTCAGCGCGCCGTCGATCACGTCGGCGCCGTTCAGCCGCCGCCGGCCCGACCAGGGCGCCCGGCGGAAGTAGGCCTCGTCGCGCACCCAGGCACCGGCCCCGCCGATGCCCGTCACCTCGCCGACCGCGCCCGAGGCGACCAGCTCGCGGATGGCGGGCACGGCGTGCGAGCCCATCGACTGGAACCCGACCTGGCAGGCGACGCCGGCCTCGGCGACCCCGTCGGCCATCCGGCGGAACTCGGCGTACGACGGCGCCGGTGGCTTCTCGAGCAGCAGGTGCACGCCCCGGCGGGCGGCGGTCAGCGCGAGGTCGGCGTGGGTGGGGATCGGCGTGCAGATCACGGCGATCCGGGCGCCGGTGGAATCGAGCAGGGCGCCGAAGTCGGCGGACTGCTCGGGGATCTCCCCGCCGGCCTCCTGTTCGGTGAGCGGCGTCAGCTCGCAGACGCCGGCCAGCCGGACCAGTCCCGCCCGCTCCAGGCGGCGGATGTTGGCGACGTGCCAGCGGCCGTGGCCGCGGGCACCGGCGAGGACGACGGGAATCCGGCTCATCCCTTCACCGCCCCCGCGCTGAAGCCGGTGATCAGCCACTTCTGGATGAAGGCGAAGACGATCACCACGGGCACGGCCGCGATGATGCCGCCGGCGGCGAGCGCGCCGAGGTCGACGCTGTCCGCGCTCATCAGGGTGTTGAGGCCGACCGGGATGGTCTGCTTGTCCTGGTTGTTGAGGAACATCAGGGCGAACAGGAAGTGGTTCCAGGAGTGCACGAAGGCGAAGGAGCCGACGGCGATCAGGCCGGGTCGCAGCAGGGGCAGGACGACGACCAGGAAGGCCCGCATCCGTCCGCAGCCGTCAACCCAGGCGGCCTCCTCGAGGGTGTACGGCACGTTCTTGATGAAGTTGCTGATCAGGATGATCGACAGCGGCAGCTGGAAGACCGTCTCGGCGATGATGACGCTGCCGAGGGAGTTGATCAGCTGGAGCTCGGCGAAGATCTCGAAGAGCGGGACCAGCAGCAGTGCGCCGGGCACGAACTGGGAACAGAGCAGAGCGAGCATGAAGACCCGCTTGACCTTGAAGTCGAACCGGGCGAGGGCGTAGCCGCCGGCCAGGGCGACGAGCGTGGTCATGAACAGGGTCGCGAGCCCGACGTACACGCTGTTCTCGAAGTAGGTGCCGAAGCTCCGGTCGGTCCAGACCTTCTCGAAGTGCTCGAAGGTCATGGGCCAGGGCACGAGCGAGGTCGAGCCGGCCGGGCGCAGCGCGAAGAGCAGGATCCAGTAGAACGGGATCAGGGTGAAGACGAGGTAGATGCCGAGCGGCAGGTAGATCTGCCAGCGGGGGACCTCGTCCCAGGCGGGGCGGCGCTTCTTCGCCGGCCGCGGCGGTTCGTGGTCGGCCCGCGCGGGCACGGGGGCGGGCGCGGTGGCCTCCTTGGTGATCACTTGTTCTCGCCTCCGAACTTGCTCAGCCGCAGGTAGACGATCGAGCAGAAGAGCAGGATCACGAACGCGACCGTGGTGAGGGCCGACGCGTAACCGAAGTCGTGGGCGTCGACGCTGGTGTTGGCTATGTACAGCGGCAGTGTGGTGGTCGCTCCCGCCGGTCCGCCGCCGGTCAGGGTGTAGAGCAGGTCCACGTTGTTGAACTCCCACACCGCGCGCAGCAGCGTGGAGAGGATGATGGCGTCCTTCAGGTGCGGCAGCGTGATGTGCCAGAACTGCTTGAAGCGGCTCGCCCCGTCGACCTCGGCGGCCTCGTACAGGTCCTTCGAGACGGACTGGAGGTCGGCGAGGATGAGGATCGCGAAGAAGGGGACACCGCGCCACAGGTCGGCGACGACCACCGCGGAGAACACGGTCGAGGTGTCCGACAGCCAGCTGGTGCCGTAGTCGCCGATGCCCATGTCGGCGAGGTAACGGGTGATGCCGGTCTGGGAGTTGTAGAGCAGCACCCAGATCGCGGAGGTCAGCACACCGGAGACGGCCCACGGGGAGAAGACCAGGGCGCGCCCGATGCCCCGGCCCACGAACGTCTGGTTGACGATGAGCGCCAGTGCCAGACCGAAGAGCAGTTGCAGTCCGACCTCGACGAAGACCCACTTGGCGCTGAAGACCAGGGTGTCCCAGAAGATGGGGTCGTCGGTGAAGATCTTGACGAAGTTGTCGAAGCCCGCGTAGCCGTTCCGCCACGGCTTGGTGGGGTTGTACTCCTGCAGGCTGTAGTAGAAGACGCTGATGACCGGGTAGGCGATGAAGCCCAGCATCAGCAGGGCGGCCGGTCCGATCAGCAGGTACGGGAGCCTGCGCGGCGTCGCGGAGGCACGGCGCCGCCGGGGTGGCGTGGGCGGTTTCGCCACGGCTGCGGCTTGGGCCATGACAGTTCTCCGTTCTGGTGCGTCGTGCATGGGTCTTGCGTGTGCTTGCGGCTGTCTTGCGCGTCTCTTGCGTGGGTTGGGCGTCCGTTGTACGTGGATCTTGCGGGAAGCGCTTTCTGCACGGGCAGAGGTGTGCGCGGGTCCGCCGGCGGTTCAGCCGGCGTACGGGTCGCGCACCTTGCCCGGGCGGGCCAGGAACTCGAAGTCGCAGCCGGTGTCGGCCTGGGTGATCTGTTCGTTGTAGAGCGCGCCGTAGCCGCGCTCGTACCGCGCGGGCGGCGGCGTCCACCGCGCCCTGCGGCGCTCCAGCTCCTCGTCGTCCACGCCCAGCTGGAGGGAGCGGGCCTCGACGTCGAGGGTGATCGAGTCGCCCGTGCGGACCAGGGCCAGCGGCCCGCCGACATACGACTCGGGCGCCACGTGCAGCACGCACGCGCCGTAACTCGTGCCGCTCATCCGGGCGTCGGAGATCCGGACCATGTCCCGGACGCCCTGCTTGAGCAGGTGGTCGGGGATGGGCAGCATCCCGTACTCGGGCATGCCCGGGCCGCCCTTGGGGCCGGCGCCCCGCAGCACCAGCACGCTGTCGGCGGTGATGTTCAGGTCCGGGTCGTTGATGGTGCGCTGCATCGTCCGGTAGTCGTCGAAGACGACCGCGGGGCCGGTGTGCTTGAGCAGGTGCGGTTCGGCGGCGATGTGCTTGATGACGGCGCCGTCGGGACAGAGGTTGCCGCGCAGGACGGCGACCCCGCCCTCGGCCGCGACCGGGTTGTCACGGGTCCGGATGACGTCGTCGTCGTGGACGAGGGCGCCGTCCAGCTGCTCGCGCATGGTGTCGTGCGAGACGGTGGGCCGGTCCAGGTGGAGCAGGTCCGGGATGCGGGAGAGGAAGCCGGGCAGGCCGCCGGCGAAGTGGAAGTCCTCCATCAGGTACGTCTGTCCGCCGGGGCGGACGTTGGCCAGCACCGGCACCGTGCGCGCGACGCGGTCGAAGTCGTCGAGGGTGAGGGTGACGCCCGCGCGGCCCGCCATGGCGATCAGGTGGATGACCGCGTTGGTGGAGCCGCCGAGTCCGAGGACCGTGGTGACGGCGTCCGCGAAGGCGTCCGCGGTGAGGATGTCGCTCAGCTTGCGGTCCTTGTGGACCAGTTCGACGATGCGCAGGCCCGCCGCCGCCGCCATCCGGTCGTGACCGGAGTCGACGGCCGGGATGCTGGAGGCGCCCGGGACCGTGACGCCGAGGGCCTCGGCGGCGGCGGTCAGCGTGGACGCCGTACCCATGGTCATGCAGTGGCCGGGCGAACGCGCCAGACCGCTCTCCAGCTCCTGCATCTCGCAGTCGCCGATGAGGCCGGCCCGCTTGTCGTCCCAGTACTTCCACATGTCGGTGCCGGAGCCGAGGGTCTCGCCGCGCCAGTGACCGGGGAGCATCGGCCCGGCGGGCACGAAGACGGCGGGCAGGTCGGCGCTGGCGGCGCCCATGAGCAGCGCGGGCGTGGACTTGTCGCAGCCGCCCATCAGGACGGCGCCGTCGACCGGGTAGGAGCGCAGCAGCTCCTCGGTCTCCATGGCGAGCAGGTTGCGGTAGAGCATCGGGGTCGGCTTCTGGAAGGTCTCGCTGAGCGTGGAGACCGGGAACTCCAGCGGGAAGCCGCCCGCCTGCCAGACGCCCCGCTTGACCGCCTGGGCGCGGTCGCGCAGGTGGACGTGGCAGGGGTTGATGTCGGACCAGGTGTTGAGGATCGCGATGACCGGCTTGCCGAGGTGCTCCTCGGGCAGGTAGCCGAGCTGGCGGGTGCGGGCGCGGTGGCTGAAGGAGCGCAGGCCGTCGGTGCCGTACCACTGGTGGCTGCGGAGGTCCTCGGGGCGCTTGCGACCGGGCTCGCCCGGTGTGCCCGGGGTGCCTGTTGCTCCGGTTGTGCCTGTGGTGCCTGTGGTGCCTGTCATATCGACCACCCCGCGGCGATGGCGGCGACCTCGGCGCGCTCGCTCTCGGGCAGCGGCTTGCTCGGCGGGCGGACCTCCCTGCGGCACAGGCCCAGCGAGGCGAGGGCCTCCTTGACCACGGTGACGTTGTTGGCGGAGCCGTTGGCGGCGCGCAGTTCCTCGAAGCGGCGGATCTGCTCCCAGACCTTCATGGCGGCCGTGTAGTCGCCGGCCCGGAGCGCTTCGATCATGTTCAGCGAGACGGCCGGGGCGACGTTCACCAGCCCCGAGGTGAAGCCGGTGGCGCCCGCGGAGAAGTACGAGGGCGCGTACGGCTCGGCCAGCCCCGCGACCCACACGAAGCGGTCGAGGCCCGCGTCGCGGGCGAAGGCGGCGAACTTGGCCGCGTCCGGGACGGCGTACTTCACGCCGATGACGTTGGGGCAGGAGTCGGCGAGTTCGGCGAGGCGGGCACCGGTGAGCTGGGGGTTGCGGATGTAGGGGACGACGCCCAGCGCGGGCACGGCCTCGGCGATGGCGCGGTGGTAGTCGACCCAGCCGCCCTGGGAGACGTAGGGGTGGACGGGCTGGTGGACCATCACCATGGAGGCGCCCAGGTCGCGGGCGTGCCGGGCGGAGGCGACCGCCGTCGGCACGTCGTGGCCGACGCCCACCAGGATGGCCGCGCGGTCGCCGGCCTCCTCGATCGTCAGCTCGGTGACGAGGCTGCGCTCGGCCGGGGACAGGGCGTAGAACTCGCCGGTGTTGCCGTTGGGGGTGAGGGTCGTGATGCCACCGTCGAGGAGACGACGCAGCAGGGCCCGGTAGGTGGCGGGGTCGACGGAGCCGTCCTCGGCGAACGGGGTCACCGGGATCGCCACCACGTCGGCCAGGGCCGCCCGCTGGGACTCGAACGTCGCTGTCATGCCTGACCGTCCTCTTCCTGGGCCTGTGCTCCCGTTTCCGGGAAGGCCCGCTCGACGAACGACGCGATGTGCGCGTACAGGGCGCGGGCCGCGCCGTCCGCGTCACCGGCGAGGGCGAGGCGCAGGATCTCCTGGTGCTCGCCGGCCTCCCGCTCCCAGGAGGGGTCGGCGGCCCAGGCGACCGCGGAGACGAGCGCCGCCTGGTCGCGGACCTCGTCGAGCATGCGGCCGAGCAGCGGGTTGCCGCACGGCACGTACAGCGCGCGGTGGAACTCCCGGTTGGCCAGGGACCGTTCGGCCGTGTCCGTGGCCCGGTCGGCCCGGGCCAGCGCGTCCCGGGCGGCGTCCAGGGAGGCCTCGCGGCGCACCGCGCGCCTGAGCGCCTCGGGCTCCAGGAGCAACCGCACGTCGTAGACCTCGCGCGCCATGTCCGCGTCCACCATGCGCACCGTGACGCCCTTGTACTGGCTCATCACGACCAGTCCGGTACCGGCCAGCGTCTTGAGCGCCTCGCGCACCGGTGTCTTGGACACCCCGAACTGTGCGGCGAGGTCGGTCTCGACCAGGGCCTGGCCTGGCGTCAGCCGGCCGGTGAGGATGCGGCGTTTGATCTCCTCCAGCACGTACTGCGTGCGGGAGGGGATCGGCGTGGGCACAGAGGTCATGCGCGCCTCTCGAAATCTCGCGTCGGATGCGCGGACCCCGGACATCCGGTCTCTGATCCGATCTGATCGATCTCGGATCTCGGGCTCGGATATCTGATCTCGCGTATCGCGTCTCATATATGACGTACGGAGTACGACGCGTTGAAGGTAAGAGGGGCGCGGGGCCACGTCAATGCTTTGGACAAAGGAAGTCCGGGCTTCTTGCCGGAGGGAGCCGGGACTCCCCGCCGGACCGGTGGCCGGCTCCGTCGGGAGGCGCACCGATCGCGGCCGCGAAACCCGTCGGCCTCCGAGGAGGCGTACAGGGCGCCTGCCCGACGCCGGCCCCCATGCCTCAGGGCCACGATGACCAGGCATGACGGGAAGAACGACAAACACGGAAATGGCGACGCGAAGGCCCTGGCACGTAGCCCACGTCCTGCGCGACCGCAACGCGGTCCTGTATCTCGCCGGGGTGCTGGTGTCCGGCTTCGGTCCTCGGCGCTGTGACTGGCGTCCGGCGTGTGGGTGGCTGGTCCTCACACCGAACGTGGCCGGACCGGCCCTGGGCGCGGCCCTGGTGGAACCGACCGGCCTCCGGATACCACTGCCCGCCCTGGGGCCCCTCCGTCGGCGACGGCGGTACCGCTCACCCGGCGGCCGGCGAACGCCGACGGCACCGCCTTCGGGCCGCCGTCGGTCACCGGCCCGACCACCGGCCCGGCCCGAGCCGCCCGGGGCCCGTGCGCACGGGCCCCGGGCCGCACCGCGGCGCGGCGCGTTCACCGCCCCGCGGCACCTTCACCGCTTCGCGAGCCCCGCCCGCACCGCCTCCAGATCTCCGTCCGACGCCAGCCCCGCGTGGTACAGCCGCAGTTCCGTCGCGCCCAGTTCACGCGCGCGTGCCGCGTCCTCGGCGAGGGTGTCCGGCCGGCCGCCCATGCCGGCGACCACGGTGAGGTTGGCGGCGAGGACGGTCCCGGCGCGGGCCTGCTCGGCGAACGGCGTCAGCGGGCCGGGGCCGCCCGTGCAGGGCACGACCACGCCGTCCGCGACGGACAGGATGTGCGCGGGGTCGACGCCGGCGTTGGCTCCGCAGTGGTAGGACACCGGGTCGGCGTGCAGCAGGACCTGGAAGCCGTCGGGCGCGGCGGCGCGGACGGCCGCGACCGCCGCCTCCTGGAGGGTGCGGGCGGTGTCGTCCCGCCACGCGCGCGTGGCGTTGGCCGGCGCCTCGCCGAGCAGCTTCTCCACACCCGCCCAGCCGCCGTCCGACGGGGCCGTCCCCCGCCACACCGGCTCCAGGGCGGCGCGTACGGCGGCGGCCAGTCCGTCGGGGTCGAGGCCCCCTGCGCCGTAGCCCGCCCGGCAGTGGGGGCAGAAGCACAGCGACATCAGGTACTGCCCGGCGTCCCCGAGGCCGACCCCGCCAGTCTTGTCGTGGGCGTGCAGGTGGGCCAGGCCGTACCAGCCGAGGGACTCCAGCTCGGTGCCGTGCGCCCCGGGCCGCACCGCGGCCTCCGCGGCCAGGTCGGTGAGGTACGCGCGCGTGGCGGGCTGGGCGACGCAGGGCGCCCAGGGGTAGCGGTCGCCGTAGGCGTTGACGACCGAGGTGTGCGGCTGTTCGGCGCCGAGGCGGGAGTTGTGGGCGAGGACGACCCAGGTGTGCACCTCCAGACCCGCCTCGGCGAGGGCCGCGGCGGCCTCGCCGTACGCGTCGCCGGGCGCCCAGTCACCGGCCTCGTACGGGCGCGGTTCGCGGCCTTCCCAGCGGGCGGTGTCCGGCGGGTAGAGGACGGCGGCGTGCTCGGCGGTGACGACGCGGTGACGCGGGTGGCGGGGGGTGAGGGCGCGGGTGGAGTGGTAGGCGGCGGCGAGCGTCACCTGCTCGACGCCGAGCCCCGCGACGAGCGCCGGCGCTTTCGGGTCGCCGTTGACGTCCCAGGGGTAGACGAACGCGGACGCCTTCACTCGCCGCCCTCCCCGTCGAGCAGCGCGTAGCCCCGTTCGATCACCTGGGCGAGTTGCTTCAGATGGTCCTCGGTCGGCTCCTGCAACGGCGGCCGCACCTCCCCCACGTCCAGCCCGCGCAGCCGTACGCCCGCCTTGACCAGGGCGACGGCGTACCCGCGGCCCTGTGCGCGCAGTTCGACGAAGGGCCGGTAGAAGCCGTCCAGCAGGCGGTGCACGGTGGCCTCGTCGCCCGAGCGGAGCGCCCGGTGGAAGGCGAGGGCGATCTCGGGGGCGAAGCAGAACGCGGCGGAGGAGTAGAGGGTGACGCCGAGCGCGCGGTAGGCGAGCTGGGTCTGCTCGGCGGTCGGCAGGCCGTTGAAGTAGAGGAAGCCGTCGTCTCCGGGCGCCTCGCCGTCGCCGGGCACCTCGGTACGCACGGCGCTGATCGTCCGCTGCATGAGGTCGAGGTCGCCGAGCCCGTCCTTGAGGCCGATGATGCCCTCCGTGCGGGCCAGTTCGGCGACGCTGCCCGGGGTGAACACGGCGTTGTCGCGCTGGTAGACGATCACGGGCAGGGCGGTCGCGGCGGCCACCTCCCGGTAGTGCCGCAGCAGTCCCTCCTGCCCGGCGACCACCAGGTACGGGGGCATGGCGAGCAGCCCGTCGGCCCCGGCCTCCTCGGCGAGGCGGGCGTAGCGCACGGCGAGGGCGGTGCCGTAGCCCGCGCCCGCCAGGACGGGCACCCGCCCGGCGGTCTCCTTGACGGCCGCCCGTACGCAGGACTGGAACTCCTCGGGGGTGAGGGCGTGGAACTCGCCGGTGCCGCAGCAGGCGAACACCGCGGCGGCTCCGGCCTCGACACCCCGGCGCACATGGGCGCGGTAGACGTCGAGGTCGACCTCGCCGCCGGGGCCGTACGGCGTGACGGGGAAGAACAGCGGACCGCTGGGTGCGGTGAGCCGGGCGGCGAGAGGGGCTGAGGTCACGGACGCTCCCCATTCCATATGTATGATCTGCGTCTACATTTCTGAACATCCTCACGCTAAGCCGCCCGACTGGCACCGTCAAGGAGTGCGACTCTTGACGGCTGACCACCGGTTCCTTAGCGTGTCCACGCATATGAACGTCAGCCGCCCATGCGTACGGTTGGCCGATTCAGAAGACCTACAGGAGACCTAGGAGTCCCGAGGATGCCCGCTCCCCGCACCGTCCTGCTCACCGGCGCCGCCGGCGGCCTCGGCACCCTGATGCGCGACCTGCTGCCCGACCACGGCTACGAGCTGCGCCTGCTCGACCTGCGCCCGATCGAGGGCGAACCGGACGCGATCGTCGCCGACCTCGCCGACCGGGCGGCCGTGCGCGAGGCGGTCCGCGGCGTCGACGCGATCATCCACCTCGCGGGCATCTCGCTGGAAGCCTCCTTCGAGAAGATCCTGAAGGCCAACATCGAGGGGACCTACAACCTCTACGAGGCCGCCCGCGAGGAGGGCGTCGGGCGTGTCGTCTTCGCCTCCTCCAACCACGCGGTCGGCTACACCCCGCGCCCCCAGGGGGACGATCCCCTCATCCCGATCGACACGCCGCGCCGTCCGGACACCTTCTACGGCCTGTCCAAGTGCTTCGGCGAGGACCTCGCCCAGCTCTACTGGGACAAGCACGGCATGGAGACCGTCTCCGTCCGCATCGGCTCCTGCTTCCCCGAGCCGACCAGCGTGCGCATGCTCTCGGTGTGGATGAGCCCCGCCGACGGCGCCCGCCTCTTCCACGCCGCCCTGACCGCCGAGAACGTCGGGCACACCGTCGTCCACGGCTCGTCCGCCAACACCCGCCTGTGGTGGGACCTCACCTCCGCGCGGGCGCTCGGTTACGCACCCGTGGACGACTCCGAGCCGTACGCCGACAAGCTCCTCGCCGAGCAGGGCGACCTCGGTCCGGACGACCCGGCACACGCCCGCCTGGGCGGTCACTTCGTGACCGACCCCCCGATCTGGCCGCACTGACCGGAACCGAGCGATCAAGCCGATCACGGAAGCGGACGGGCACCGAACGGGCCCGCCCGCTTCCGCATGCGGGCATCCGCACTGCCCGTTCCCACCCCGCGCGCCGCTGCCTTCCAGGTCCGCGACGGGCACCCGGCGACCGGAACGGGCACAAGCGGGCAGTATCGGGTCCGCGACAGACCTGTTCAGTGCCGCACGGCCGCTGTAGAACTTCCCCCAAGGGCCGAACGGGCCCGAACGGGCAAGGGCGCGGTGTGCGAGGCGGTGGGGCGGGTGTTCGACATGGACGCGAGGACGGCGGAAGAGCGCCGGCACGAGATCGTACGGATCGCCCGCGCCACCGGCTCGGTCGACGTCACCGCGCTCGCGGACGGCCTCGGCGTCGCCAAGGAGACCGTACGACGGGACCTGCGCGCCCTGGAGGACCACGGCCTGGTCCGCCGCACCCACGGCGGCGCCTACCCCGTGGAGAGCGCCGGCTTCGAGACCACGCTCGCCTTCCGCGCCACCAGCCACGTGCCCGAGAAGCGCCGGGTCGCCGCGGCGGCGGCCGACCTGCTCGGCGACGCGGAGACGGTCTTCGTCGACGAGGGCTTCACCCCGCGGCTCATCGCCGAGGCGCTGCCCCGGGACCGGCCGCTGACCGTGGTCACCGCGTCCCTGCCGGTGGCCGGGGCGCTCGCCGAGGCCGGCGACACCTCCGTCCTGCTGCTCGGTGGCCGGGTCCGCCCGGGCACCCTGGCCACCGTCGACCACTGGACGACGCAGATGCTGGCCGGCTTCGTCATCGACCTGGCGTACATCGGCGCCAACGGCATCTCCCGCGAGCACGGCCTCACCACCCCCGACCCGGCGGTCAGCGAGGTCAAGACCCAGGCGATCCGCGCCTCCCGCCGCGCCGTCTTCGCGGGCACGCACACCAAGTTCGGCGCGGTCAGCTTCTGCCGGTTCGCGGAGGTCGGCGCCCTGGAGGCGATCGTCACCAGCACGCTGCTGCCCACGGCCGAGGCCCACCGCTACTCACTGCTCGGCCCGCAGATCATCCGCGTCTGAGAAGCCGCCGACCGCGTCCGGGAACCGCCACCCTCGTCCGACAGACCGACTCACGTCCCCCAAGGGCACCCTCACACCCTCCCCTGCCCCATACCTCCCCATATGTTCAGGAGCGATCCATGCGAACCCAGAGCCGACGGAGGCCGCGAGCCACGCTCGCCATGGCCGCCGCAGGGACGCTGCTCGCCCCGCTGCTCACCGGCTGCTGGGTCGGCGCGGGCGGGGCCGGATCCGGCGGCGACTCCATCAACGTCCTGATGGTCAACAACCCGCAGATGGTCGAGCTCCAGAAGCTCACCGCGGACCACTTCACCGAAGAGACCGGCATCAAGGTGAACTTCACCGTCCTGCCGGAGAACGACGTCCGCGACAAGATCAGCCAGGACTTCGCCAACCAGGCCGGCCAGTACGACGTCGCCACCCTCTCCAACTACGAGATACCGATCTACGCCCGCAACGAGTGGCTGCGGCCGATGGACACCTACGTCGCCCAGGACCCGGCGTACGACGAGAAGGACATCCTGGGGCCGATGCGCGAGTCCCTCACCGGCGACGACGGCAAGCTCTACGGCCAGCCCTTCTACGGCGAGTCGTCCTTCCTGATGTACCGCAAGGACGTGTTCGAGAAGGAGGGCCTGACGATGCCCGAGCACCCCACCTGGACCCAGGTGGGCGAGCTGGCCGCCGAACTCGACGGGGCCGAGCCGGACATGAAGGGCATCTGCCTGCGCGGGCTGCCCGGCTGGGGCGAGCTGATGGCACCCCTGACGACGGTCGTGAACACCTTCGGCGGCACCTGGTTCGACACGGACTGGCAGGCGCGCCTCGACTCCCCCGAGTGGGAGAAGGCGACGAAGTTCTACGTCGACCTCGTCCGCGAGCACGGGCAGTCCGGCGCCGCCCAGTCCGGCTTCGCCGAGTGCCTGAACAACATCACGCAGGGCAACGTCGCCATGTGGTACGACGCCACCTCCGCGGCCGGCTCACTGGAGTCGGCGAACTCCCCCGTCAAGGGCAGGATGGGCTACGCGCCCGCCCCCGTGGAGAAGACCGAGTCCGCCGGCTGGCTCTACACCTGGGCGTGGGGCATCCAGAAGGCCTCCCGCAACGCCGACAAGGCCTGGGAGTTCGTCTCCTGGGCGTCCGGCAAGGAGTACGAGCAGCTCGTCGGCGACCAGGTCGGCTGGTCCGACGTCCCGGCCGGCAAGCGCGCCTCGACGTACGAGAACCCGGACTACGTCAAGGAGGCCGCCGCCTTCCAGGAGATGACCCGGGAGGCCATCGAGGGCGCCAGGCCGAACGACCCCGGCGTGCAGCCACGCCCCGCGCCCGGCATCCAGTTCGTCGGCATCCCCGAGTTCACCGACCTCGGCACCCAGGTCTCCCAGGAGATCAGCGCGGCCATCGCCGGACGCCAGTCCGTCGAGGAGGCCCTGGAGAAGTCCCAGCAGCTCGCCGAGAAGATCTCCGAGGAGTACGAGGGACGATGACCGCCACGACAACGGCCCCCTCGGCCGCACCCGACCACTCCCGCCCCACCGTCCGTCCGCCGTCCTCCCGACTGCGGGCCTGGGCCACCCGGGCGCCCCTCCTCCCCGCCCTGATCTTCATGATCGTGGTCACCCAGCTGCCCTTCGTGGCGACCCTGGTGATCTCCTTCTTCGACTGGAACGCCCTCTACCCGGACGCCCGCGCCTTCACCGGCTTCGCCAACTACGGCGACGTCCTCAGCGACCCGGACATGCGCCGGTCGGTGTGGACGACGATCCTGCTGACGGTGGCCGTGGTCCTGGTCAGCCTGGTCCTCGGCCTGGCGCTCGCCCTGCTGCTGGACCGCAGGTTCAAGGGCCGGGGCCTGGTCCGCACCCTGCTGATCGCCCCGTTCCTCGTCGTCCCGGTGGCGGCCGCCCTGCTCTGGAAGCACGTCCTGTACAACCCGGAGTACGGCCTGCTCAACGGCCTGCTGCACTACGTCGGCGGGCCGCAGCCGGACTGGATCTCGAACACCCCGCTGCTCGCCATCGAGGCCTCACTGGTGTGGCAGTGGACGCCCTTCATGATGCTCATCCTGCTGGCCGGCCTGCAGAGCCGGGACCAGCAGCAGATGGAGGCGGCCCGGGTGGACGGCGCGAGCGACTGGCAGATCTTCGTCCACCTCACCCTGCCCCACCTGCGCCGCTACCTGGAGCTCGGCGCCCTGCTCGGCTCCATCTACATCGTCCAGAACTTCGACGCGGTCTTCACCATCACGTCCGGCGGCCTGGGCACGGCCAACCTGCCCTACACCGTCTACCAGACCTTCTACCAGGCCCACGAGAACGGCCTCGCCTCGGCCGCGGGCGTCCTGGTCGTCATCGGCTCGATCATCATCGCCACCTTCGCGCTGCGCGTGGTGTCGTCCCTGTTCCGCGAGGAGGTCGGCCGCGCATGAGCGCCACCGCCGTACGACCCGCCGCCACCGGCACCACCGGTGACAAGCCCGCGCGAGCCCGCCGCAAGGCGGGTGCCGGCCTGGGCCTGGTGGCCTGGCTGGCCGGAATCGTCTTCTTCCTGCCCATCGCCTGGATGGCGCTCACCTCCTTCCACTCGGAGGAGGACGCGGCCACCAACCCGCCCTCCTTCGCGGCGTCGCTGACCCTGGACGGCTACCGCGAGTTCTTCGGCGCGGGCGGTGGCGCGAGCCCCTGGCCGTCGCTGATCAACTCGGCGGTGGCGTCGATCGCGTCGACCCTGTTCGTCCTGGTCCTGGCCCTGCCCGCCGCGTACGCGCTCTCCATCCGCCCGGTGCGGAAGTGGACGGACGTCCTGTTCTTCTTCCTCTCCACCAAGATGCTGCCGGTGGTGGCCGGCCTGCTGCCGATCTACCTGTTCGCCAAGAACACCGACATGCTGGACAACATCTGGCTGCTGGTCATCCTCTACACCTCCATGAACCTGCCGATCGCGGTCTGGATGATGCAGTCCTTCCTGGCCGAGGTCCCGGTCGCGATCATCGAGGCGGCCCGCGTGGACGGCGCGAGGCTGCCGACGATCCTGACCCGGGTGGTCGCGCCGATCGCTCTGCCCGGCATCGCCGCGACCTCCCTCATCTGTTTCATCTTCAGCTGGAACGAACTGCTCTTCGCCCGGGTGCTGACGGGCGTGGTCGCCGAGACCGCCCCCGTCTTCCTGACCGGCTTCATCACCAGCCAGGGCCTCTTCCTGGCCAAGGTGTGCGCCGCGTCGCTCGTCATCTCCCTGCCGGTGCTCGCCGCGGGGTTCGCCGCCCAGGACAAACTGGTCCAGGGCCTGTCGCTTGGAGCCGTGAAATGAAGGCCGCCGTCATCGAGTCCGTGGGCCGCGCCGTCGTCACCGAGGTGCCGGACCCGACGCCAGGGCCGCGCGAGGTCGTCGTGGAGGTCGCCGCCTGCGGCCTGTGCGGCACCGACCTGCACATCCTCCAGGGCGAGTTCGCGCCCAAGCTCCCGATCGTGCCGGGCCACGAGTTCGCCGGCGAGGTGGTCGGCGTCGGCGACCGGGTCACGGAGGTGTCCGTCGGCGACCAGGTCGCGGTCGACCCGTCCCTGTACTGCTACGAGTGCCGCTACTGCCGCACCGGCCACAACAACCTCTGCGAACGCTGGGCGGCCATCGGCGTGACGACGGCCGGCGGCGCCGCGAAGTACGCGGTGGCCCCCGTGGCCAACTGCGTGAAGCTCCCCGAGCACGTCCGCACCCAGGACGCGGCGCTGATCGAACCCCTGTCCTGCGCCGTCCGCGGCTACGACGTCCTCCAGTCCCGGCTCGGCTCCCACGTCCTGATCTACGGCTCCGGCACGATGGGCCTGATGATGCTGGAGCTGGCCAAGCGGACCGGCGCGGCCAGCGTGGACATGGTCGACCTCAACCCGGCCCGCCTGGAGACCGCCCGCGGCCTCGGCGTCTCGGCCTCCGCCGCGACCCCCGACGAGCTGGACCGCCCCCAGGGCTGGGACCTCGTCATCGACGCGACGGGCAACGCGGCGGCCATCCAGGACGGCCTGGACCGGGTCGCCAAGGCGGGCACCTTCCTCCAGTTCGGCGTGGCCGACTACGCGACCCGGGTGCGGATCGACCCGTACCGCATCTACAACCAGGAGATCACCATCACCGGCTCGATGGCGGTCCTGCACAGCTACGAACGCGCGGCCGAACTCTTCGCGAACGGCGTCCTGGACCCGGACGTCTTCATCAGCGACCGCCTCCCGCTGGACCGCTACCCCGAGGCACTGGAGCAGTTCGCGGCGGGGGTGGGCAGGAAGATCGTGGTCGTGCCGTGAAGAAGTAGTCCGTCCGGCGGCGGGGGCGAAAACCCCTGGGTGAGCGACACCCCCGCCCCCTACCATCCCGACATGCCCCAACCGAACGGCTTCGCCTACACCGCCACATCGACCGGCACCGTCCACATCACCCACCACAACCGCCCCGCCACCACCCTCAACGGCTCCCGAGCGGCCCGCTTCCTCGAAGAGGTCTCGGCAGGCGACCCCCAACTGGTGATGGCCCGCTGGACCGGCAACTACCGACACGGCAACGAACGCGCCGCCCGCGACCACCCCCGAAACCGCCGCTGACCACCCCCCACCAGCCGCTGACCCGATTGGCCCCCGGGTAAGGGAACGGTAAAACGCCCTCGCTCGTTCACCCGGCATGACAGCTATGACCCCCGGCTCGAACATCCCCCTCTCCGCCGCCCGCGTGACGGTGGACGTCGCCGCGCCCGTGCGGCTCGACGTATCGGGCCTGCTGCTCACCGCCGACGGCAAGGTGCGCTCCGACGACGACTTCATCTTCTACAACCAGCCCACCGGCCAGGGCGTGACCTACCGCTCCGGCGGCGGCACCGCCCCGGACGCGATCGTGGTCGACACCTCCGCCGTCCCGCCGGGCATCGAGAAGATCGTCGTCACCGCCAGCCCGGACGCCGCCGGGCAGACCTTCCAGGGCATCGAACCGACAGCCACCATCCGCAACGCGGACGACAACTCCGTCCTCGCCTCCTTCACGCCCCCGCAGCTCGGCGCCGAGACCGCGCTGGTGATCGTCGAGGTCTACCTGCGCAACGGCGCCTGGAAGGCCCGCGCGGTCGGCCAGGGCTACTCCAACGGCCTGGCCGGCATCGCGACCGACTTCGGCGTCTCGGTGGAGGAGCCCGCCGCACCGGCCGCACCGGCGGCCCAGCCGGCCACCCCGCCGGCCCCGCAGCGGTCCCAGGCGGCCACCCCGCCGCCCCCGCCCGCCGCCGCGCCGACGATGCCCTCCGCTCCCGCCGCGGCACCGGCCGCACCGGCCGCGCCCGCCCCGGGCGCCGGCAAGATCAACCTCGACAAGGGCCGGGTCAACCTCCAGAAGAACCAGACCGTCTCCCTGGTCAAGGGCGGCCGGCCGATGCTCTCCCAGGTCAAGATGGGCCTCGGCTGGGAACCGGCGTACCGCGGCAAGGACATCGACCTGGACGCGTCGGTCATCGCGTACGGCCCGCAGCGCAACCACATCGACAGCTGCTACTTCGGCAAGCTCCAGATCGTGGGCGGCGCCATCAAGCACTCCGGTGACAACCTCACCGGCGAGGGCGGCGGCGACGACGAGGTGATCGCCGTCGACCTGGGCCGGCTTCCGCAGGAGGTCAGCGGCCTGGTCTTCACGGTCAACTCGTTCACCGGCCAGAAGTTCACGGAGGTCGCCAAGGCCTACTGCCGCCTCCTGGACGCCGCGACCGGTGAGGAACTGGTCCGCTTCGACCTCACCAGCGCCGAGCCGCAGACCGGCGTGATGATGGCGAAGCTGATCCGCCAGTACTCGGGCGAGTGGGAGATGACCGCCATCGGCGACTTCGTCAAGTCCCGCACGGTCAAGGGCATGGTGAAGCCGGCGGCCAAGGCCCTGTAGCCGGCCGGGTGCGAGGGCGCTCCCCTGCCGGGAGCGCCCTCACGCCCGCAGCCCGTGCCACACCAGCGACAGATACCGCCGGACGGACCCTCCCGGCTCCCCCCGCGTCGACTCGGCCGCCGTCACCACCCCGTGCACCAGACGCAGCACCTCGATCGGCTCGACGTCCCGCCGCAGCGCCCCCGCGTCCTGCGCGGCCCGGACCAGCCGCGTCACCGCGCCCCGCACGCAGTCGCCGCACGACGCCCGGCCCGCCGCCGGGCCACCGGCCTCGACGGCCGTGTCCAGCAGCGCCCTGAGCCCTCGTACCTGGAGCATCCCGCCGGCGAGTTCGTCGAGCCACGCGATCAGGGCCTCACCCGGCGCCAGCTCCCCCGCGATGACGTCCGCACGCGCCGCGATCGCCTCGATCCGCTCCAGGTAGGCGGCCTCCAGCAACGCCCACCGCGTCGGGAAATGCCGGTACAGCGTGCCGACGCCGACCCCCGCGCGTTTGGCGATGTCGTCCAGTGAGGCACCCTCGCCGTGCTCGGCGAAGGCCTGTGCCGCCACCACGAGCAACCGCTCCCGATTACGCCGGGCGTCCGCACGCATGGGCCTGCCCCGCGCCATCCCGTCACTCCCCGCCCACCAGGCAACCTTGCGCGCACCCTACCGCGCGGGCCCGGCGACCCGGCCCGTGCTCCCCGCGCGGGGAGTGCGGGCCGGCCGTCGGCTCAGGCCGCCCAGGGCCAGTCGGCGTCCCGGGCGGCTTCGAGCAGCGGAACCATCCGGAAAGCCGCGTCCGTCAGGCCTCCGAAGGTGTGCCGGCAGGCCTTGCCCGACGGACCGTGGCCCGCCCGGTGTCCGGCCAGGTTCCAGGTGTAGACCGGCACGTGCTTTGGAACCTGCTCGGTCGGGTCGCCGTGCCGGCTGTGCGCGTACTGCTCGTCGGTGACGATCAGCACCCGGTCGTGCTTCCTGTAGTGCCGGCGGACCGCTTCGGTCGTGTCGGTGCCGCCGAGGTCACCGAAGCGCTCCAGGACCTTCAGCACCGACTCGCCCTTGCGGTACTTCACGCGGTCGCTCGACGTACCGAACTCGACGAGGTCCGCGTCCGCCGCCCGCAGCGCGAGCGCCGTGCCGAAGACCGCCGCCGCGTCAGCCCGGTTGAGCTCCGAGCGGTCCGACATCCGCGAGTAGAACATCGAGCCCGAGCGGTCCACGAGGACCAGCGTCCGGCCGGGCAGCGCGGGCACGTTGGCCAGCGAGTGGCCGAGCGCCTGCTCCAGCGGGTACGCCCAGCGCAGCGACGGCGCGTGCCGGTACGCGGCGAGGTAGCGGAAGGGGAACTGCCGCGAGCGCGCCACCTGGGCCGGGTCGCTGATCCGGGCCGCCACCCGCGCCGCGACCTCGTCGGACACGCCGGCCTCGTCGAAGTTGCGCAGGTTGCGGGTCAGTGCCATCGCCCCCATGGACGGGATCACCGCCTCCCAGGCCGCCCTGTCCATCGGCCCCTGGAGCCAGCCGGCCAGCGTCTCCCACGTCATGCCCGCCGCCGCGAGCCGCTCGGCGGCGTCGGGCGCCGTGACGACCGCTCGCCGCCGGTCGACGGGCAGTGCCATCAGCTCGCGGTGCGCGGTCAGGACGCGGTTCGATGCGGGCGGCACCGCGGTGTCCGGGTTGTGTCGGCGGTCGAGGGCGTACTCGAACAGCTCCCCCTGCCACGGCTTGTCCGGGTCGGGCGCCGCGTGCACCAGGTTGAGGATGTCGCCGAAGCGGTAGCCCTTGGCCGCGGTGTCGTACTTCAGCAGCGACTTGCCGTGGTAGAGCCGCCGTACGGCGTCGGCGACCCCCCGCTTGACCGGCTTGGGCACGGCGCGGCCGTACGTCGACGTCCAGTACGCGAGCAGTTCGCCGGGCTCGTCGGGGCGCTGGAGGACGGAGGCGACGACCTGCCGGTTCGTCGGGCCGTCGGTGGCACCGGCGTCGAGGCGGGCCTTGACGTACTCGGCGGCGCCGACGACCGACGCGGTGCGCAGGTTGCCCTCGCCGCGCAGCCAGCCGAGCAGACCGGCCGTCCACGACGGGTCGGTGACGGCGAGCTCACGCACGAGCGCGGCGAACCGGTCGTCGCGGGCGGCGCCCGTCTCGTAGAAGGTCTGCTGCGAGACGAAGTTGGCCACCGAGAGCAGAAAGAGCTCGGAGCGCGCGTCGCGCTCGTGGCCCCGGCCGCCCTCGTAGGTGCGCAGTACGCGTCCCGTCGACGTCACACGCGAGGTGGGCCGTGCCTTCGCGGCCTTGGTGTTGAATCGCGCCATGGTGAATTCCCCCGAATTCGTTTCGGTGGGAGGGCGCGGCGGACGAGAGGGTGCCCGAGGTCGGAGTCGGCGACGGGAACATACGGATGCTCTGCCATTTGAGCTACACCGACCGAGGCCGGTGACGGGACTCGAACCCGCAACCGTCCGGCGAAGGAAGTATCCGCTGCCTGCGCACCGGGCACCCGTCATCTGCCGCGCCTCCCGAGATCAGGTCGGCGGCGGCTTTGAATTCGATCACAACGAAGTAGCCGCGGCCCGCGCACCGGGAGGTGCGTGAAGTCGTAGATGTCCAGAGTTCAGGTCGGCGGAACCGACAAGGTGCTCTAACCCCTGAGCTACACCGGCGCGTTGTGCCGGTGACGGGACTCGAACCCGTGGCCGCCCCATTATGAGTGGAAGTAGGTCCTGCCTTCGCACCTGGACGTTCATCACTCTAAAAGGGCGGCCGTCGCTCGGGCGAGCGAATTGTTCACCGGCGCTTCTGCCGCTTCCAGGGCCCGGTGATCGCCAGCATGATGCCGGGGTCCTGGATGTTGGCGTAGAGGGTCTTCCCGTCGGGCGAGAAGGTGACGCCGGTGAACTCGCTGTACTCGGGGTCGTCCTCGCTGCCGACGTTCAGGTCGTTGCGGGCGATGGGGTAGGTGCGTCCGCTGTCGGTGGCGCCGAACAGGTGCTGGACGCCGTCGCCGTCCTCGGCGATGACCAGGCCGCCGTACGGGGAGACGGTGATGTTGTCGGGGCCGTCGAAGGCGCCGTCGGCGGACGGGTCGGGGTTGACGCCGAGGAGGACCTTCAGGGTGAGGGTGCGCCGCTTGGGGTCGTAGAACCAGACCTGGCCGTCGTGCGGCCGGCCGGGGCTCTCGTCACGGGCGAAGGAGGAGACGATGTAGGCGCCGCCGTCGGCCCACCACATGCCCTCCAGCTTGCGGGCCCGGGTGACCTGTCCGTCGGTGAACTGCTTGCGCACGGAGGTGGTCCGCGCGTCGCGGTCGGGGACGTCGATCCAGTCGACGCCGTAGACGGTGCCGGTCCTCGTCGCGCGGGAGAGGTCGTCGACGAACCTGCCGCCGGAGTCGAAGCACTTGGCGGCCTGGAGGGTCCCGGCGTCGTCGGCGAGGGTGCGCAGCCGGCCGCGTCCGTGCCGGAAGCCCTCCGGCGGGGCCCAGCGGTAGAGGAGGCCGTTGGGGCCGGAGGCGTCCTCGGTGAGGTAGGCATGGCCGCGCCTGGGGTCGATGACGACGGCCTCGTGGGCGTAGCGGCCCAGTGCCTTGATCGGCTTGGGGTCGCGGTTGGCGCGCCGGTCGGCGGGGTCGACCTCGAAGACGTAGCCGTGGTCCTTGGTCATCCCCTCCTCGCCGGCCTTGTCCTCGGTCTCCTCGCAGGTGAGCCAGGTGCCCCACGAGGTGCTGCCGCCCGCGCAGTTGGTGGCGGTGCCGGCGATGCCGACCCACTCGGCGACGTGCCCGCCGCGGCGGACCTCGACGACGGTGCAGCCGCCGGCGGCGGCCGGGTCGTAGACGAGGCCCTCGGTGAGCGGGACGGGGTGGGGCCAGTCGTCGCGGTGGCCGCCGAGTTCGTGGTTGTTGACCAGGAGGGTGGTGCCGCGCGGGCCGTCGAAGGCGGCGGTGCCGTCGTGGTTGGACGGGGTGTACTCGCCCGACTCCAGCCTGGTCCGGCCGCAGTAGGTGATGATCTCGTACCGGAAGCCGGCGGGCAGGGCGAGGATGCCGTCCGGGTCGGGGAGCAGGGGTCCGTAACCGACCCCGCCGTGGTCGTGCCCGTGGCCGCGGCCGTGCTCCTCCCCCGCGCTCTCGGTGTCCGTGGACGCGAGGGCGTGGGGAGCGGTGGCGAGGGCGCCGACGCTGCCCGCCAGTACGACTCCGGCACCGGTGAGCGCAGATCGACTGGCGAAGTCCCTGCGGGTGAGCGACATGGTGTCTCCTGTGACGGTGGGCGTGCCGTGGAGGGTGGCGGACCTCGGTCCGGCGCCACGGTTGCGCCCGTGCCTGAACGGCGGTTGAACTGGGCGCGACCTCTCGCTGCCCGCTTGAGTGAATCCGCGCACCGCGCCGGGGCCGGGCCGCGCGCCCGCGCCCGGCCGACGGGCCGGGGCCGGGCCGCGTGCGTACCCACCCCCGGCCGGCGGACCGGCGTCAGCCGCTCTGCTGAGACCGAGCCTTGAAGGCCGCCTTGCGCGCCTCCTTGGCGACCTTCTTGTCGGGGTGCAGCCGCCCCATCGCCTCCAGGACGTCCGGCGTGGCCGGGTGGTCGACCCGCCACACCGTGTCGAAGAACCCGCTGTGCTGCCGGGCCAGGCCCTCCACCAGGGCGCGCAGTTCCTCGGAGTTGCCCTCGGCCGCGAGCTGTGCGGCCACCGTGTCGATGGTCAGCCAGAAGACCATCTCCTGCGGCGGGGCCGGCACGTCGCGGGCGCCGTGCTCGGTCAGCCAGACCCGGGCCAGGCCGCCCAGCTCGCCGTCGTCGAGGACCTCCCGCAGCGCGGGCTCCGCCTCGGTGCCGACCAGGGACAGCGCCTGCTGGCAGCGCAGCCGGCGCAGGGGCGCGCCGGTGTCGGAGCCGCGTGCCGCCGCCAGCAGTTCGCGGGCCGCGGTGAGGGGGCCCCGGCCGGCCAGCCACAGCTCGGTCTCGGCGTGGGCGGCGGCCGGCGGGAAGGGGGCCGTGCCGTCGAGCAGGACGTCGGCGCCCTTGTCGGCGAGGTCGCCGACGGCGGGGGCCTCGAAGCCGGCCTCCAGCAGGCGGGCGCGCAGTCCGTACAGGCCGAGCGGGGTGAGCCGCACCATGCCGTAGCGGGCGACGTCGGCCTCGTCGACGGGGGCCGCGGGCTCCTCGTCCGCGTCGGCCATCAGGGCCTCGTCGACCGGCTGGTACTCGACGAGGCCGATGGGCTCCAGCAGCCGGAACTGGTCGTCCAGCCGCATCATCGCGTCGGACACCTGCTCCAGCACGTCGTTGGTGGGCTCGCCCATGTCACTGGGCACGATCACGGACGCGGCCAGCGCGGGCAGTGGCACCGAGGCGTCGCCGGGGCGGTCCTCGCCGACGGTGAGCAGGTAGAGGTTGCCGAGCACGCCGTCGAGGAACTCCGCCTCGGCCTCCGGGTCCCAGTCGAGGGACGACAGGTCGACCTCGCCGCCCTCGGCCATCGCGTCGACCAGGTCGTCGAGGTCGGGCACGCTCGCGTCGGCGAGGACCGCCTCCAGGGCGGTGAGCCACAGTCCGAGCACGTCCTGCGGGGAGCCGCCGGTGAGCGTGGCGAGGTCCTCGCCCGTCTCGACGGTGCCCGCCTCCTCGTCGGTGATCTCGACGAGCCCGGTGTCCACGGCGATCCGCCACGCCTCGCTCGCGTACGCCGCGGCGTCGTCCCCGCTCAGCCCGAGCTCCTCGGCCGCCGCCGGCAACTGCTCCTCGACGAGCCCGCCCCCGGCGTCGACGCGGGTGTCCGGACCGGCCCAGCGGGCCAGCCGGGCGGCCCGGGAGAGCACCGGCGCGGACAGCGCGTCGCGGGCCAGCTCCGCTTCGGGGCGCAGTCGTGCGGGCGGCAGGGTGGAGCTGTCTGACATCGGCTGTTTCTCCTCGCGCGCCTTGACCGCCGTACGGCCATGTGGACGCCGTACGGCTCAGCGGCTCAGCCTAGACGGGTTTCCACCCATGCCGCCCGGTTCCTCTCCCCGACGGGTGGAGTACATGGCCGAAACCTTGACAACTGACGTGACCAAGCAGGAGATTGACGCGCGTAGAAAGCGGGGGGACAAGTGTTCACCCAGGCCCGTGCACGGCCTGCGGCCCCCCGCGTTCCGTCCCGTCCCGTCGCGCCCGCGCTCGCCCCCACCCGCTTCACCCTCGTCCCGGCGCTCTGTCACGTCCCCGGAGGGATCACGTTGGCCAGCAAGTCCTCCGCGCGCCTCGCCGCGCTCACCGTCGCCGCCGTCTGCTCGGCGTCCACGGTCGTCCTCACCTCGCCCGCGCACGCCGACTCCGTGCGCGTCCACGACATCCAGGGCAGCACCCGGCTGTCGCCGTACGCCGGCAAGCAGGTCACGGACGTGGCCGGAATCGTCACCGGCGTCCGCGGCTACGGTTCCAAGGGCTTCTGGATACAGGACCCGCGCCCGGACGCCGACCCGGCCACCAGCGAGGGCGTCTTCGTCTTCACCAACTCCGCCCCCAAGGTCGCCGTCGGTGACGCGGTCACCGTCTCCGGCACGGTCTCGGAGTACGTCCCGGGCGGCGCGTCCTCCGGCAACCAGTCGCTGACCGAGATCACCCGCCCGACGGTCACCGTCGTCTCCGGCGGCAACGCGCTCCCGGCCGCCACGACCGTCTCCGCCCGCTCCGTGCCGCGCGCGTACGCCCCCGAGGGCGACGAGGCGGCGAACGGCTCGGTCAACGGCCTCACGCTCCGGCCGGCGAAGTACGCCCTGGACCACTACGAGTCCCTGGAGGGCATGAACGTCCGCGTCGCCGACGCCCGCGTGGTCGGCGCCTCCGACGCGTACACGCAGCTGTGGGTCACGGTGAAGCCGTGGGAGAACGCCAACCGCAGCGGCGGCACGGTGTACGGCTCCTACGACTCCCAGAACACCGGCCGGCTGCAGATCCAGTCCCTGGGCAAGCCTGCCGACTTCCCCGACGCCCACGTGGGCGACACGCTCGCCGGGACCACCGCGGGCCCGCTGGACTACAACCAGTACGGCGGCTACACGCTGGTCGCGAGCGAGCTCGGCACCCTGGAGAACGGGGGCCTGGAGCGCGAGTCGACCCGCCGGCAGAGCGGCGGCGAGCTGGCGGTGGCGACGTACAACGTCGAGAACCTCGACCCGTCCGACGGCACCTTCGCCGCGCACGCCGAAACGATCGTGCGCAACCTCAGGGCGCCCGACATCGTGTCCCTGGAGGAGATCCAGGACAACAACGGCGCCACGGACGACGGCACGGTGGCCGCCGACGTGACGGTCGGCAGGCTGATCGACGCGATCGTCGCGGCCGGCGGCCCGCGCTACGACTGGCGTGGCATCGACCCGGCCGACGGCGAGGACGGCGGCCAGCCCGGCGGCAACATCCGCCAGGCGTTCCTCTTCAACCCACAGCGGGTCTCCTTCACCGACCGCGGGGCCGGCGACGCGACCACCGCGACCGGGGTGACGAAGGTGCGCGGCAGGGCGGCGCTCACGCACTCCCCCGGCCGCGTGGACCCGGCGAACCCCGCCTGGGAGGACAGCCGCAAGCCGCTGGCCGGCGAGTTCGTCTTCCGTGGCCGCACCGTCCTGGTCATCGCCAACCACTTCAACTCCAAGGGCGGCGACCAGAGCCTGTCCTCCCAGTACCAGCCGCCGTCGCGCGGCTCGGAGACGCAGCGCCACCTCCAGGCGAAGTCCGTGAACACCTTCGTCAAGGACGTCCTGGCCACCCAGAAGAACGCGGACGTCGTCACCCTCGGCGACATCAACGACTTCGAGTTCTCGACGACCACCCGCATCCTGGAGGACGGCGACGCCCTGTGGTCGGCGGTCAAGTCGCTGCCGCGGAGCGAGCGTTACTCGTACGTCTACCAGGGCAACAGCCAGGTACTCGACCAGATCCTGGTCAGCCCGTCGGTCCGGTGGGGCGGGCGCCTGTCGTACGACAGCGTGCACGTCAACGCCGAGTTCCACGACCAGATCAGCGACCACGACCCGCAGGTGCTGCGGTTCCGCCCGTAACCGGCCGCCCGTGGGGGCGGGTTCAGCGGGGGACGAGGCCGAGGGCGTGGTCGTAGCGGCTGACCCCGCCGCCGGTCATGCCCGGCCAGTTCCGCACCCGCTCCCACAGGGCCGATCCCGAACCGACACCGTCGCCCGGTGCGGCGAGGGCGTCGGTGTGGGCCTGCGCGCTCTCCCACTCCGCGTAGTTGAGGACGCGGGTACCGTCGGTGCTGAGGTGGAAGTGGGCGGAGATGCCGCCGGGGGGCGGCTCCGGCTCACTCTCCAGTGCCTCGAGGACGGCGTCGACCCAGGCGCGCTGCCGCTCGGGATCGGGTCCCTCGAACTCGACATCGACGATCACGACGCACCCCGGGACGGGCGCCGTCCCGCTGTTCTCGCGGGTGCGGCTGCGGTAGCGCCGGTACCTGCCGAGGCCCACCCGTTCGATGCCCGGCACGGCGGTGTCGATCTCGTCGACGCGCTCCTGCCGGTGCGCCTTCACGAAGGACTCGAACGCCTGCTCGCTCGCCCACTGGGAGTGGTGCAGCAGCGTGCTGCCGTCGTGGCCGGTGTAGACGTGGTAGCCCAGCAGGTCGCCGGCGGGCCAGGGGCGGCGCTCCCAAGTACGGGCGATGGCGTCCACGGTCAGCCGCTGCCGCTCGGGGGTGCCCACCCGCCAGGTGCTGAAGAAGGGGGCCTGGACGTCGGGGCGGACGAGTTCGGGGTGTGCGTCGGTACGGCGGGTGCGGCGGGTCATGCCGGCCTCCAGTGATCGGTGGTCGTCGGGTGCGCGCCGGGCGCGCTCCGGGTGCACGCACCACCCTCCGACCTCGACCAAGGTTGAGGTCAAGTGCCCACCGGAAGGTGTTCCGGCCCTGGCACGACGTACGTGACGAGGGGCCCCGCCCGGGACCCCTCGTCACCCGTGCCGCGCCGGCGGCTTCAGCAGTACCCGTGAGGATGGCGGCGGCGCAGCACACCCACCGCGACCACGGCACCCGCCGCCGCTCCGGCGATCAGCACCGCACGCCGGTGCCCGAGCCCCGCCCGGACCGCGCCGCGCGCCCGTCCCGGCACGCGCCGCTCCACGGCGGACCCGGTTTCGCCCGCCTCGTCGTGACCCGCACGGCCGGCCCTGCCCGCCTTGCCCCGCACGGTGTGCCCTGCCCTGCCCGCCTTGCCCTGCACGGTGTGCCCGGCCTGGGCCGCGGAACTGCGCAACTGCACGGTCATGGCGCCGGCCTTGTCCCGGAGATCGGCGGCGCGGGCCTTGGCACGGCCCTTCACGTCGGCCTTCCCGGCCAGCTCCTCCACCGTGTCGCCGAGCTGACCGCGAGTCTGTTCGATCTGCTGCCGCAGCTCGTCGGGCCCCTTGGCCCCGCCGGCCGGCTGTGCGGTGGAGCCGGCCCGGGTCCTCGCACCGTCCCCGCTCGTCACGTCGGTCATCGATGCGCCCTTTCCCTGATCTGGTCCACGTCGGCCCTGACGCTGCCGAGGGTCTGCTCGGGCTTCGGGGGCACGGCGCGACGGAGCTGGGCGCGACCCATCACGGCCAGTACACCCGCGATCACGAAGAGCGCCGCCGTCACGATGAGCGCCGCGGCCCAGACGGGCAGCACCAGTGAAAGCGCGGCGGTGGCCGTGCCGGCCAGGGCGAACAGACCGACGTACGCGATGGCGCCGGCGGCGCCGAGCATCCCGCCGCCGCGCCCGGCACGCCTGCCCTTCTCGGCCAGCTCCATTTTGGCGAGGGTCACTTCCTGGCGCACGAGCCGGGAGAGCTGTTCGGTGGCCTGTCCGACCAGTTCACCCACGGAGTGCTGCTCGTCGTGCACCGGCCTGGTGTGCATGGTCCCGGTCACGTTCCGCCTCCTCTCGGTTCGGAGCGCTCCGGGTACCCCCGGCCGACCGGCACTATCCCCGCCCCCGCCCGCCGCTCGTCCGCCACCCCGCTCGGAAGCATCCCTTACGAATACCTCGTAGCAGAATTAAGTGGAGCTACACGGTCGGTCTGCCGACACTACTTCCATGACGACAGACGGCCACCGCCCCTCCCCTCCGCCCTTCGGCCGCGCCCTGTGCGCCATGGTCACGCCCTTCACCGAGGCCGGTGCGCTGGATCTCGACGGGGCCCAGCGCCTCGCCGACCGGCTGGTGTCGCGGGGCTGCGACGGTCTGGTGCTGTCCGGCACCACGGGTGAGTCGCCGACCACCACGGACGCCGAGAAGGCGGCGCTTGTCACGGCGGTGCGGGAGGCGGTCGGGGACCGGGCGTCACTCGTCGCCGGGGTGGGCACCGCCGACACCCGGCACACGGTGGAGCTGGCGCTGGCCGCGGAGAAGGCCGGCGCGGACGGGCTGCTGGTGGTCTCGCCGTACTACAGCAGGCCCCCGCAGGACGCCCTGGAGGCCCACTTCCTGGAGGTCGCGGACGCCTGCGGGCTGCCGCTGGCCCTCTACGACATCCCGGGCCGCACCGGCACCCGCATCGAACCCGACACACTGGTCCGCCTCGCCGGGCACCCGCGGATCGTCGCCGTCAAGGACTGCTCCTACGACCTCCTCGGCACCCAGAAGGTGCTGTCCCGCACCGGCCTGGCGTACTACGCGGGCTGCGACGAACAGGTTCTCGCCCTGTACGCGATCGGCGCGGCGGGTTATGTCAGTACCGTCGCCAACGCCGCACCGGAGCTGTTCCGGGCCGTCCTGGACGCCTTCGACACGGGCGACACCACACGGGCCGCCCTGCTCCAGCGCGGGGCCATCGAGCTCATCGAGCTGATGATGGCGGCGGGCCCGCCCGGCACGGTCACCGCGAAGGCCCTCCTCGGCGCGCTCGGCCTGCCCGCCGGGCCGGTCCGCGCACCGCTGCGGGGCGCGGACCGGGCGACGACCGAGGCGTTGCTGGCGGCGTACGGGCGGCTGGTCGCCGACGCGGGTCAGTCCCAGGCGTAGCCGTCGCCGAACAGCAGGGTGTGCTCCAGTACGTCCTCCGCCGGGTCGTCGATCTGCCCCACGTGGACGTTGAGGAGACCGACCCGGGGGCCGTTGTGCGAATCGGTGGTGGTCTCGTCGGCGTGCGCGGTCCCCGCCGGGGCCCAGCACACCAGCGCCGCGGCGCCCGCCCCGGCCAGCCAACGCGCCACGGTCCTCGCCCGCTCGTTCGTCATACCAGGCCCCTCGTTTCGTCGGATCGGCGTCTGATCGGACTCTGCGTCCACCCGTTCATCCGCAAAGACCACCGGCAGGTCACGGGGAGTCATCCGTACGTGAGGGGGGCGCGCGAGGCATGCGCCTCTATTGCGTTGGCGCGGCGCCCCCCCTGCGCCTACGTTCACGGCGATGAGCAGAAGACGCTACGTGGCCCGGGGCGTGCCGGGCGGATACCGGATCTGGGACAACCGGGGGCGCCGCTGGTGGGGCGACCTCTACGAGCTGTGCCCCGACGACCTCCTGACCGAGCTCAACGGCCCGGCCGACCTGGCGCGGATCACGGCCCTGCTGAAGCGGTACCGGGCCCGGAAACGGTGAGCGCCCTCCTTCGGGCGGCCGGTGTGCACGGCTGCCGGGACGAGGAGGGCGCTCAGCGAGGTCGCGGTGATCAGTTGTGGCTGTGCAGGACCTCGTTCAGGCCGCCCCACACCGCGTTGTTCGGGCGAGCCTCGACCGTGCCCGTGACCGAGTTGCGGCGGAAGAGGATGTGGGAGGCGCCGGAGAGTTCGCGGGCCTTGACGATCTGGCCGTCGGGCATCGTCACCCGGGTGCCCGCCGTGACGTAGAGGCCGGCCTCGACCACGCACTCGTCGCCGAGCGCGATGCCCACGCCCGCCTCGGCGCCGACCAGGCAGCGCTCGCCGATGGTGATGCGCACGTTGCCGCCGCCGGAGAGGGTGCCCATGGTGGAGGCGCCGCCGCCGATGTCGGAGCCGTCGCCGACGACGACGCCGGCGGAGACGCGGCCCTCGACCATCGAGGTGCCGAGCGTGCCGGCGTTGAAGTTGACGAAGCCCTCGTGCATGACGGTGGTGCCCTCGGCCAGGTGCGCGCCGAGGCGGACGCGGTCGGCGTCGGCGAGGCGGACGCCCTTGGGGGCGACGTAGTCCGTCATGCGCGGGAACTTGTCGATCGAGGTCACCTGGAGGTGCAGGCCCTCGGCGCGGGCGTTGAGGCGGACCTTCTCGACGTCGTCGACGGCGACCGGGCCCAGCGAGGTCCAGGCGACGTTGGCGAGGTGGGCGAAGATGCCGTCCAGGTTCTGGCCGTGCGGCTTGACCAGGCGGTGGGAGAGCAGGTGCAGGCGCAGGTAGACGTCGTGCGTGTCGACCGGCTTCTCGTCCAGCGAGGCGATGACCGTGCGGACCGCGACCACCTCGACGCCGCGCCGGGCGTCCGGACCGGCCGCCGCGGTCGCGCCGCCGCCGAGGAGTTCGGCGGCCTGTTCGGCGGTGAGGCGCTCGGTGCCGGAGGGGCCCGGCTCGGCGGAGAGTTCGGGGGCCGGGAACCAGGTGTCGAGGACGGTGCCGTCGGCGGCGATCGTGGCAAGCCCGGCGGCCACGGCGCCGGTGGTACGGGGAGCAGTCGTGTCGGTCATGAGGGCAACCTAACCGGCCGTCGCCCGCGGAAGCGAGCCGGCCCCGCGGCCGTCTCGCGTGCCGGGCGGTACGGGGGACGCGCCGCCGCCCGGCGCGGTCACGGACTCGGAGGGATCACCCTCGCCAGCGCCTTTCGCGCGTATTCCTCGTCGTACGACGTGTCCGTGAGCAGGACCTGGAGGCAGATCCCGTCCATCAGCGCCACCAGGGCCCGCACCGTCGTCGGGTCCGTGCGGTCGGCGAGGACGGCGCCGACGCCCTCGGCCCATTCCGCGGCGACCGGGCGCAGGGCGGGACGGCGCAGGGCGGCCAGGTACAGCTCGTACTCCAGCTCGACGCCGGTGCGGTCGCCGCCCAGCCACTCGCCGAGGACGCGGGCGAGTTCGGTGGGCAGGTCGGTGCGGGGGTCCGTGAGGGCGGGGTGGGCGGCGAGCACTTTCGCGAAGCCCTCGTTGGCCTGGCGCAGGGCGGCGACCAGGAGTTCGTCGAGGGTCGCGAAGTGGTACGTCGTCGAGCCGAGGGGGACGTCCGCCTCGGCGGCGACGGTGCGGTGGCTGAGGCCGGCGATGCCCTTGCGCCCGACGACCCGGATCGCCGCGTCGATGATGCGCCGGCGTCGTTCCGGGTCGTGGCGCCGGGACATCAGTGCGCGCCGCCCAGGTTCAGCACGACCACGCCGATGATGATCAGCGCGATTCCGGCGGCCTTGGTCGCGGTCATCCCCTCACCCATGAACGCCACCCCGATCGCGGCGATGGCGGCGGTGCCCACGCCGGCCCAGATGGCGTAGGCGGTACCGACGGCCAGGGTTTTGAGGGTCTGGGCGAGCAGCGTGAAGGAGAGCACGTAGGCGGCGGCCGTCAGCAGCGAGGGGACCAGCCGGCTGAAGCCCTCGCTGTACTTCATGGCGGTGGTCCCGGCGACCTCGGCGACGATGGCTCCGGCCAGGAGCAGATATCCCATGTGTACGAGCGTACATAACGGCGGGGATGCGCACACGGAAACGGCGACGCCCGAGGGGCGTCGCCGTTTCCGTGCAGTGGTGCGGGTGTGTCTCAGACGTTGAACCCGAGCGCGCGCAGCTGCTCGCGGCCGTCGTCCGTGATCTTGTCCGGGCCCCACGGCGGCATCCAGACCCAGTTGATGCGCAGCTCGTTGACGATGCCGTCCGTGGCGGACTTGGCCTGGTCCTCGATCACGTCCGTCAGCGGACAGGCCGCCGACGTCAGGGTCATGTCGATGGTCGCGATGTTCGCGTCGTCGATGTGGACGCCGTAGATCAGGCCCAGGTTGACGACGTCGATGCCCAGCTCGGGGTCGACGACGTCCAGCAGGGCCTCGCGGACCTCCTCCTCCGAGGCGGGCTTCATTTCCACGGTCTCGCTCATGCCGTCGTCTCCTTCTCGGCGTCGGCGCCGTCCAGTGCCTGGGCCGTCGCGTCCTTCCAGGCCATCCAGCTCAGCAGGGCGCACTTGACCCGGGCCGGGTACTTCGAGACCCCGGCGAACGCGACCGCGTCCTCCAGGACCTCCTCCATCGCGTCGTCGGGCTCGATCCTGCCCTTGGACTGCATCAGCTCCAGGAAGGTCTCCTGGATCCGCCGCGCCTGGGCGAGATCCTTGCCGACCAGCAGGTCGTTCAGCACGGAGGCGCTCGCCTGGCTGATCGAGCAGCCCTGGCCCTCGTAACTGACGTCGCTGATCGTCGTGCCGTCGTACTTCACGCGCAGCGTGATCTCGTCGCCGCACGTCGGGTTGACGTGGTGCACCTCGGCGTCGCCGTCCCTCAGACCACGCCCGTGCGGGTTCTTGTAGTGGTCCAGGATGACTTCCTGGTACATGGAGTCCAGCTTCATGCTCTTCGCTCGTCCCGTCAGCCGAAGAAGTTCCGTACGTGCTCCAGGCCGTCGATCAGTGCGTCGATCTCGGCCGGCGTGGAGTACAGATAGAACGACGCTCGCGTGGTCGCAGGAATTCCGTAGCGGAGGCAGACGGGGCGGGCGCAGTGGTGGCCGACCCGGACCGCGATGCCCTGCTCGTCGAGGACCTGGCCCACGTCGTGCGGGTGGATGTCGCCGAGCGCGAAGCTGATCGCCGCGCCGCGGTCCTCGGCCGTCGTCGGACCGATGATGCGCAGGTCCGGGACGTCCAGCAGCCGCTTCACCGCGTACTCGGTCAGCGCCTGCTCATGGGCGTGGATCTTGTCCATGCCGATCGAGTTGAGGTAGTCGATCGCCGCGCCCAGGCCCACCGCCTGCGCGATGGGGGGCGTTCCCGCCTCGAACTTGTGGGGGGCCGGGGCGTACGTGGAGGAGTGCATCGAGACGGTCTCGATCATCTCGCCGCCGCCGAGGAAGGGCGGGAGGTCCTCCAGCAGTTCCTGGCGGCCCCACAGGACGCCGATGCCCGTCGGGCCGCACATCTTGTGGCCGGTGAAGGCCACGAAGTCGGCCTGGAGGGCCTGTACGTCCATCGGCATGTGCGGCACGGCCTGGGAGGCGTCGACGCACACCAGCGCGCCGACCTCCTGGGCGCGGCGCACTATCGCCTCGACCGGGTTCTGGGTGCCCAGGATGTTGGAGACCAGCACGAAGGAGACGATCTTCGTCTTCTCCGTGATGACCTCGTCGATGTTGGACAGGTCCAGGCGGCCGTCGTCGGTGAGACCGAACCAGCGGAGCTTCGCGCCGGTGCGCTGCGCCAGCAGCTGCCACGGCACGATGTTGGAGTGGTGCTCCATCTCCGTGATGACGATCTCGGTCTCGTGGTCCACGCGGTAGGGCTCGTCGGCCCAGCCCAGCATGTTGGCCACGAGGTTGAGCGACTCCGAGGCGTTCTTGGTGAAGATCACCTCGTCGCGGGAGGGCGCGTTGATGAACTCCGCGACCTTGTCCCGCGCGCCCTCGTACAGCGCCGTGGCCTCCTCGGCGAGGACGTGCACGCCACGGTGGACGTTGGCGTTGTGCTGCTCGTAGTACTCCGTGAGCACGTCGATGACCTGGCGGGGGGTCTGCGAGGTCGCGGCGTTGTCGAGGTAGACGAGCTTCTGTCCGTCATGGACCTCGCGGTCCAGGATGGGGAAGTCCTTGCGGATCGCCTCACCCAGAAGACTGGGCGCGGTGAGGAGGCCCGGCAGCTGTGTCACTCGGATGCGCCGCCCTTCGTGTATGCCTCGTAGCCCTCGGCCTCCAGCTTGTCGGCCAGCTCGGCGCCGCCCGACTCGGCGATGCGGCCGTTGGCGAAGACGTGGACGTGGTCGGGCTTGATGTAGCGCAGGATGCGCGTGTAGTGGGTGATCAGCAGGGTGCCGACCTCGCCCGACTCGTGGACCCGGTTGACGCCCTCGGAGACGACGCGCAGGGCGTCGACGTCGAGGCCGGAGTCGGTCTCGTCGAGGATCGCGATCTTCGGCTTGAGCAGCTCCAGCTGAAGGATCTCGTGGCGCTTCTTCTCACCGCCGGAGAAGCCCTCGTTGACGTTGCGCTCGGCGAAGGCGGGGTCCATGTTGAGGCGCTGCATGGCCTCCTTGACCTCCTTCACCCAGGTGCGCAGCTTGGGGGCCTCGCCGCGGACGGCGGTGGCGGAGGTGCGCAGGAAGTTGGAGACCGAGACGCCGGGGACCTCGACCGGGTACTGCATGGCGAGGAAGAGGCCGGCGCGGGCGCGCTCGTCGACGGACATCTCCAGGACGTCCTCACCGTCGAGGGTGACGGTGCCGCCGGTGATCGTGTACTTGGGGTGACCCGCGAGGGAGTAGGCGAGGGTCGACTTGCCGGAGCCGTTCGGGCCCATGATGGCGTGCGTCTCGCCCTGCTTCACGGTGAGGTCGACGCCCTTGAGGATCTCCTTCGTGGCGTTGTCGGCCTCGACGGTGACGTGCAGGTCTCGGATTTCAAGCGTTGCCATGGGTGCCTCAGGACTCCTGGGTGAGGGAGACGAGTACGTCGTCCCCTTCGATCTTTACGGGGTAAACGGGGACGGGGCGCGTCGCCGGAAGACTGTCGGGCTTGCCCGAGCGGAGGTCGAAGCGCGAGCCGTGCAGCCAGCACTCGATGTGGCAGTCGTCGACCTCGCCCTCGGCGAGGGAGACGTTCGCGTGCGAGCAGATGTCGTGGATCGCGAACAGCTCGCCCTCGGTCCGCACGACGGAGATCGGCGTGCCGTCGAGTTCCACCCGCTTGGGGGTGTCCTCCTCCAGCTCGCCCGCTCCACAGACGCGTACGAAGGTCATGCGACCGACGCCTCCAGCTCCTCGTCGATCTTGGCGAGCAGACGCTCCTCGATGTCCGGGACACCGATCTGCTGGACGAGTTCGGCGAAGAAGCCGCGGACCACCAGGCGGCGGGCGTCGATCTCGGGGATGCCGCGCGCCATCAGGTAGAAGAGCTGCTCGTCGTCGAAGCGGCCGGTGGCCGAGGCGTGGCCGGCGCCGACGATCTCGCCGGTCTCGATCTCCAGGTTCGGCACCGAGTCGACCCGCGCGCCGTCCGTGAGGACGAGGTTGCGGTTCATCTCGTAGGTGTCGGTGCCCTCGGCCGCGGCCTCGATGAGCACGTCGCCGATCCAGACCGCGTGCGCGTCCTCGCCCTGCAGCGCGCCCTTGTAGACGACGTTGGACTTGCAGTGCGGGACGTTGTGGTCGACCAGGAGGCGGTGCTCCTGGTGCTGGCCGGCGTCGGTGAAGTAGAGACCGAACAGCTCGGCCTCGCCGCCGGGACCGGCGTAGGCGACGCGCGGGTGCAGCCGGACCAGGTCGCCGCCGAAGGTGACCACGAACGACTTGAAGGTGGCGTCCCGGCCGATCAGCGCGTTGTGCTGGCCGACGTGCACCGCCTTGTCGTCCCAGTCCTGGACGGAGACGACGGTCAGCTTGGCGCCGTCGCCCAGGACGTAGTCGACGCCTGCGGCGAGCACCGCGTCACCGGTGTGGTCGATGACGACCACGGCCTCGGCGAAGGCGCCCAGCTCGACGACCTGGTGGGCGTAGGCGGTGCCGCCCTCGCCGTGCACGGCGATGCGGATCGGCTCGGTGAGGACCGCCTCCTTGGGGACGGTGATCACGCCGGCCTTCTCGAACGACGAGTAGGCCTGGGCGGCGACCCGGTCCACCGGGGTGCCCGCCCTGCCGATACGCGCGTCACCGCGGTCGACGGTCTCGACGACGACGCCCTCGGGCGCGTCGATGTCGACCTTCACACCGTCGCCGGTGGCGGCCGCGGTGCCGTCGTGCAGCCCGCGCAGCCGCTCCAGCGGGGTGAACCGCCACTCCTCCTCGCGGCCGTGGGGGACCGCGAAATCCGCCACGTCGAAGGACGCGGGCGCGCTCATGCGCGTGGCGACGGTCGACTCGGCGGCCACCGCGATCTGACCGGCGGTGGTGGAGCCCACCGGTGGGGGTCCCCCCGCCCGAACGGAGTTGAGGGTGGGGGAGTTCTGAGCCTCAGCCATGGCTGTCGGTCTGCTCTCTTCCTGCGTCAAGAAATCTGGGACTGCTGCGAAGGGACGGGCGTCAGCCGACCGCGCCTTCCATCTGCAGCTCGATCAGCCGGTTGAGTTCGAGGGCGTACTCCATGGGCAGCTCCTTCGCGATCGGCTCGACGAAGCCTCGCACGATCATCGCCATCGCCTCGAACTCGCTCAGACCACGGCTCATCAGGTAGAAGAGCTGGTCCTCGGAGACCTTGGAGACGGTCGCCTCGTGACCCATGGACACGTCGTCCTCGCGGACGTCCACGTAGGGGTACGTGTCGGAGCGGGAGATGGTGTCGACGAGCAGCGCGTCGCACAGCACGTTCGACTTGGAGCCGGGGGCGCCCTCGCCGATCTCGACGAGACCGCGGTAGGACGTACGGCCGCCGCCGCGCGCCACGGACTTCGAGACGATGTTGGAGGACGTGTTCGGCGCCATGTGGACCATCTTGGAGCCGGCGTCCTGGTGCTGTCCCTCGCCCGCGAAGGCGATGGACAGGGTCTCGCCCTTGGCGTGCTCGCCCATCAGGTAGACGGCCGGGTACTTCATCGTCACCTTGGAGCCGATGTTGCCGTCGATCCACTCCATGGTCGCGCCCTCGTACGCCACGGCGCGCTTGGTGACCAGGTTGTAGACGTTGTTCGACCAGTTCTGGATGGTCGTGTAGCGGCAGCGGGCGTTCTTCTTGACGATGATCTCGACCACGGCGGAGTGCAGGGAGTCCGACTTGTAGATCGGCGCCGTGCAGCCCTCGACGTAGTGCACGTAAGCACCCTCGTCGACGATGATCAGGGTCCGCTCGAACTGGCCCATGTTCTCCGTGTTGATACGGAAGTAGGCCTGGAGCGGGATCTCGACGTGCACGCCCTTCGGCACGTAGATGAAGGAGCCGCCGGACCACACCGCGCTGTTCAGCGAGGCGAACTTGTTGTCGCCGACGGGGATGACGGTCCCGAAGTACTCCTTGAAGAGCTCCGGGTGCTCCTTCAGGGCCGTGTCGGTGTCCAGGAAGATGACGCCCTGCTCCTCCAGGTCCTCACGGATCTGGTGGTAGACGACCTCGGACTCGTACTGGGCCGCGACACCGGCGACGAGGCGCTGCTTCTCCGCCTCGGGGATGCCGAGCTTGTCGTACGTGTTCTTGATGTCCTCGGGCAGGTCCTCCCAGGACTCCGCCTGCTTCTCCGTGGAGCGCACGAAGTACTTGATGTTGTCGAAGTCGATGCCCGACAGGTCCGAGCCCCAGTTCGGCATGGGCTTCTTCTCGAAGAGGCGCAGGCCCTTGAGGCGGAGCTTGGTCATCCACTCCGGCTCGTTCTTCTTCGAGGAGATGTCGCGGACGACGTCCTCGTTGATGCCGCGCTTGGCAGAGGCGCCGGCCGTGTCGGAGTCGGCCCAGCCGTATTCGTACTTGCCCAGGCCCTCGAGCTCGGGGTGAGCAGTCTCCGTGGGGAGCGTCATGCGGGGTTCCTCCCGGCCGTGCTTGCAGATGCGTTAGCGGTGTTCGTGGGCGCTTGCGCCGTGGGTGGCGCGTGCGAAGTCTTCGGAATGAACGTGGTGCAGACCCCGTCGCCGTGCGCGATGGTCGCGAGCCGCTGTACATGAGTACCGAGCAACTCGGCGAAAAATTCCGTCTCCGCCTCGCACAGCTGCGGAAACTGCTCCGCGACGTGGGCGACCGGGCAGTGGTGCTGGCACAGCTGCTCGCCCTGCTGGGGGTGGGGTGCGCTCCGCGCGGTAGCAGCGTACCCGTCCGCGCTGAGGGCCTTGGCCAGCGCTTCTGTGCGCTTCTCGGGCGGGACGGACTCGACCGCCTTGCGGTACGCGCCTGACTGGGCGGCGATCCGGGCACGGGCGAAGGCGGCGATCGCCTGCTCCCCGCCCTCCTGGCGGCCGATCCAGCCCAGGGCGTCCGCGGCCAGCTTGTCGTACGACTGGTCGAAGGCGTCCCGGCCGCAGTCGGTGAGCGCGAAGACCTTGGCGGGCCGTCCGCGCGTGCGCGTGCCGTAGACCCGCTGCTCACGGGCTTCGACCACGTCGTCGGCGACCAGCGCGTCGAGGTGGCGCCGGACGGCGGCCTGGGTGAGCCCCAGACGTCCGGCGAGCTCGGCGACGGTCGACGGCCCGTGGTCCAGGACGGAACGCGCGACACGGTTGCGGGTGGACCGCTCACCGGTCGCGAGTTCCTCCTGCGGAGCCTCGCCAACGTTTTTCACAACGCCATTGTTGCGTAATTCATCCGGGGTCGGCAAGCCGCGTCCGGATCTTCGTGCGGTGCCCTGCGTCACTTAGGCATACCTAATCTGACCTGCGGAAACGATCTTTGATCGATCAATGAGGTGGCATCGCGGACGGGCCTGCGGGACACTCCCGGTCATGCCCACACCCCCTCCCACCGGCCCACTCGTCACCCGGGGCACCATCGCCGCGGGGCTGCGCGAGCTGGGTGTGCGGACCGACGACACCCTCCTCGTGCACTCCTCGCTCAGCTCCCTCGGCTGGGTCTGCGGAGGTCCCGTCGCGGTCGTCCAGGGGCTGCTCGACGCGCTCGGCCCGGACGGCACCCTGGTGGTCCCCACCCAGACCGGCGACCTCTCGGACCCGGCCCTGTGGCAGAGCCCGCCGGTGCCCGAGGAGTGGTGGCACACCGTCCGCACCGCGATGCCGCCCTACGACCCGCTGATCACGCCCTCGCGCGGGGTCGGGGTACTCCCCGAGACGGTGCGCACCTGGCCGGGCGCCCTGCGCAGCGCGCATCCGCAGACGTCCTTCGCGGCCCTCGGCCCCCGCGCCGCCGAGGTGGTCGCCGGCCACGCGGCCGACTGCCGTCTGGGCGAGCGCAGCCCGCTGGCGACCCTGGAGCGGCTGGGCGCCCGGGTCCTGCTGCTCGGCGCGGGCTTCGAGGCCTGCACGGCCTTCCACCTCGCCGAGTACCGGATTCCGTCCCCGCTGGTGGAGGTGGGGCGGCCGGGACCGGTGGGCTGGGAGCGCGTGACGGAGGTGTCGATCACCTCGGACCGGTTCGACGAGCTGGGGCACGACTTCGAGCGGGACCGGCCCGTCGTACGGGGGCGGGTCGGCGCGGCCGTCACACGGCTCTTCCCGCTGGCGGACGCGGTCGCCTACGCGCAAAGGTGGCTGCCGCTGCACCGTCCCCGTGAGTAGCGGGGGCGGCCGCGGGCGACGTGCCCGGTCGCGCGACCGCCCGCGCCGGCACCGGTGAGCGGCCCGCGCAGGGGCGCCGGCGCGCCCCGCGAGCGACGGCTCACGGGGCCCCGGGACGGCGTACGCCGTCCCGGCGCGCGAGCATCCGCCGTCCCCACGAGCGCCCCGTACGCCCACCCCCGCGGAGGAGATCCCGCACCCGCGCGCCTGAGCCCTCGTCCGCGTACCTAGACTCGTGACCCATGCGAAGCGAGCCCGTGGTCCAGGTCCAGGCCCTGGTGAAGCGGTACGGCACGAAGACCGCGGTGGACGGCCTCGACCTGGCGGCCCGGGCGGGTGTCACCGCCGTACTCGGCCCCAACGGGGCGGGCAAGACGACCACGGTCGAGATCTGCGAGGGATACCGGAGGCCGGACTCCGGCACGGTGCGCGTGCTGGGCCTCGACCCGGCGGGGCAGGGCTCCGAGCTGCGGCCCAGGGTCGGCGTGATGCTCCAGTCCGGCGGCGTCTACTCCGGCGCCCGCGCGGACGAGATGCTGCGCCACGTCGCGAAGCTGCACGCCCACCCGCTGGACGTGGACGCGCTGATCGAACGGCTCGGGCTGGGCTCGTGCGGCCGGACGACGTACCGCAGGCTCTCCGGCGGGCAGCAGCAGCGGCTCGCCCTCGCGATGGCCGTGGTCGGCCGCCCGGAGCTGGTCTTCCTGGACGAGCCGACCGCCGGCCTGGACCCGCAGGCCCGCCGCGCCACCTGGGACCTCGTACGGGACCTGCGCGGTGACGGCGTCTCGGTGATCCTCACCACCCACCACATGGACGAGGCCGAGCAGCTGGCCGACGACGTCGCCGTCATCGACGCCGGCCGGGTCATCGCGCAGGGCTCGCCCGAGGAGCTGTGCCGCGGCGGCGCCGAGAACACCCTGCGGTTCTCCGGCCGCCCGGGACTGGACGTCGCGTCCCTGCTCAAGGCACTTCCCGCGGACTCGTCGGCCGCCGAGCTGACCCCGGGCAGCTACCGCGTCAACGGCAAGATCGACCCGCAGCTGCTCGCCACGGTGACCTCCTGGTGCGCCCAGCACGGCGTGCTGCCGGACCGCATCTCGGTGGAGCGGCACACCCTGGAGGACGTGTTCCTGGAACTGACGGGCAAGGAGCTGCGCTCATGACCACCACCGGCACCTACACGCCGAAGCCCGGCGCCGCGCCGCTCGGCCGCATGATCGCGGCCCAGGCCGCGCTCGAGACGAAGATGCTGCTGCGCAACGGCGAGCAGCTGCTGCTGACGGTGATCATCCCGACGCTGCTGCTGGTCCTGTTCAGCTCCGTGGACATCATCGACACCGGCGCCGGTGAGGCCGTCGACTTCCTCGCGCCCGGCATCCTGGCGCTCGCCGTGATGTCGACGGCGTTCACCGGGCAGGCCATCGGCACCGGCTTCGAGCGCCGGTACGGGGTGCTCAAGCGGCTGGCCGCCTCGCCGCTGCCGCGCTGGGCCCTGATGACCGCGAAGACGCTGTCCGTCCTGGTCACCGAGGTGCTCCAGATCATCCTGCTGACGGTGATCGCCTTCGCGCTCGGCTGGTCGCCGCACGGCAACCCGTTCGCCGTGCTGCTGCTCCTGGTCCTCGGCACGGCCGCCTTCTCCGGGCTCGGGCTGCTCATGGCGGGCACGCTGAAGGCGGAGGCCACGCTGGCCGCCGCCAACCTGGTCTTCCTGCTGCTCCTCGTGGGCGGCGGGGTGATCGTGCCGCTGGACAAGTTCCCGGACGCGGCGCAGAGCGTGCTGGGGCTGCTGCCGATCTCCGCCCTGTCGGACGGGCTGCGGGACGTCCTCCAGCACGGAGCCGGGATGCCCTGGGGCAACCTGGGGATCCTCGCCGTCTGGGCGGTCGTGGGGCTCGCGGCGGCCGGGACGCTCTTCCGCTGGGAGTAGGAACACGTACCGCTGACGGGACCCTCGTGAAAGCGTGCACAAGCGGGCGCCTACGATGGACGGCGTGCCAAACGTGACCCGCGCCGACGCCGCAGCCGCCGTGCGCAATCCGCTCGCCTTCATCGCCGCACGCTGGACCCCGGAGCCCCGGACGGTCCGGCGGGCGGCCCTCGCCGCGCTCGTCATGGCGGTGGCCATCGTCGTCACCGGCGGTGCCGTGCGCCTGACCGGCTCGGGCCTCGGCTGCCCGACCTGGCCCAAGTGCACCGACGACTCGCTGACCAACACCAGCGAGATGGGCGTGCACGGCGTCATCGAGTTCGGCAACCGCCTGCTGACCTACGTGCTGTGCGCCGCCGTCGGCTGGGCGATCATCGCCGCGCGCTCGGAGAAGCCGTACCGGCGCGGCCTGACGCGGCTGGGCTGGTTGCAGTTCTGGATCGTGATGGGCAACGCCGTCCTCGGCGGCATCGTGGTCCTGGTCGGCCTGAACCCGTACACCGTCGCGGCCCACTTCCTGCTGTCGACCGCGCTGATCGCCGTCGCGACCGTGATGTGGCACCGCACCCGGGAGGGCGACGCGGCACCGCGCCCCCTGGTCGGCAAGGCGGTCCAGCAGCTGGTGTGGGCGATGATCGGCGTCTCCGTGCTGCTGATCGCGGTCGGCACGGTGGTCACCGGGGCCGGCCCGCACGCGGGCGACTCCAGCGACGTGCCGCGGATGCCGCTCGACTGGGAGACGGTGAGCAAGGTGCACGCCGTCCTGGCGTGGGTCGTGGTGACGCTGACGTTCGCCCTGTGGTTCGTCCTGAAGGCGGTCGACGCGCCCAAGGGCCCGCTGGCCCGCACCCGCGACCTCTTCCTGGTGCTGCTCGCCCAGGGCGCCATCGGCTATGTGCAGTACTTCACCGACCTCCCCGAGGTCCTCGTCGGTCTGCACATGTTCGGGTCGTGCGTGATGTGGATCGCGGCACTGAGGGTGCTGCTCGCGCTGCGCGAGCGGCCCGGGGAGACGGCGCCCGGGGTGCCGGTTCAGGAGTACGAGGCGACCAGCGTGTCGATGGCCGGCCCCAGGTAGCTCCGGGTCAGTTCGCCGCGGCGGACGGTCCAGTCGGCGGCGGGCGGCACGGGGTTCCCGTAGCGGCGTCGCTCGATGTCGTCGACGACCTCGCCGGGCGCTCCCAGGCCGCGGAGTTCCGTGAGTGCCTGCCGCTTGGAGACCAGGGTGCCGTCCCGCAGCGTGACGGTGGCGCGGGCGAAGGTGAGCAGGCCCAGGTCGACCCAGACGTCCTGCCGCCACAGCTCGCCCCGGCGCACGGCCGGCCGCCAGAAGTCCCGCTGGTCCCGGACGACGAAGCCGGCCAGCTCGGTGTCGGACACGGGCGGCAGCACGGACCCCGGTGCCTCCCCCAGCAGTACCCGCCCGAAGGTGTGCAGTTCGCGCCGGGTGACCGGGGTGACCGGCCGTTTGAACAGCTGCCCGTGTGCCCAGGTCAGGTGGCGCCGTGCGGAGCCCGCGACCAAGTCGGGCGACAGATAGGTGCAGTGCAGTTATCCCGCGAGCGGCTCGGCGCGCAGTCGGGCGTGGAGCAGTCCCAGCCGCCAGGCCGTGCGGGCGGTGACCGGACGGTCCAGCACCGCGATCAGGTCGAGATCGCTGCGGCCTTCCTGGTAGTCGCCGCCGGCCAGTGAGCCGTGGGCCCAGACGGCGACGGGGGCGAGGGGTTCGAGTGACTGGAGGAAGCGATCGAGCAGCGTGTCGGTCGGCATCCGGTCAGTGTCCGCGATTCAGTCCAGGCCGTACACCCGCACCGCGTTCCCCGACGCGATCATTCCCGCCACCCGCCGCGCGTCCTTGGATGCCCATGCCTCCTCGGCCACCCAGGCGCCGAGCACCCGTCCCAGGGCCTCGCGGAAGAGGCGGGCGGCGACCACGTGCAGTTCGGGCAGGCCCTGGGCGCCGCTGGAGAACAGGATCTTGCCGAAGGGCGCCAGCTCCAGGATCTCGGCGAGGACCGTCGCGGCCCGGGCGCCGGTGCGCACCAGGGCGGCGCCCGCGTCGGCGTAGACGTGCGGGAAGACTCCGGCGAGGTGGGCGGCGTGGCGGTGGTACGGGTAGCCGTGCAGCAGGACCAGGTCGGTGCCGAGGCCGGCGGTGGCCCGTACGAAGTCCGTGAGCAGGATCGGGTCGGTGCGGTCGATGCGCAGGCCCGGCTCGCCGAGGCCCGCGTGCAGCTGGAGCGGCCGGCCCGAGGCGACGGCGCTCCACAGCAGGTGCCGCAGCAGGACCGGGTCGCTCAGCTCGCCGCCGACCTCGCGCCCGGTCAGCCAGCGGGCGGCGGCGCCCCGCACCTCGCCGGGGCCGGGTGGTTCGGGTGCGAGCGCGAGCCCGTGCCGTACGCCGGCCACCGAGGTGAAGGCGACCGCGTTCGCGGCGGCGCCGTGCACCGCCTCGGCGAGGTTGGCGAGGAAGGAGTCGACGGTGCCGGAGGTGTCGGCGACCTGCTCGGCCAGCAGTTCCAGGCGGACGATCTCGTGGGCGTCGGCGTCCGCGGCGATGGCCATCTCCGCGGGTCCGGTGAGGTCGCCGGGCAGGCCCGCGTCGACCAGGTAGGTGGTGATGCCGCTGCCCCGCAGCAGTCTGCGGTCGGCCTCCAGGACACCGAGTTCACGGCGCCGGGCCAGGTAGCGGGCGGGCGTGCAGTGCGGTTCCAGGCCGAGCAGGGGCGGGCACCAGCGGCGTACCGCGAAGCCGGTCTGGGTGTCGAAGAGGGTGGTGCCCGCGGCGGGCGGGCCCTCGGTGCGGGCCAGCCGGGCCTCGAAGGTGCCGAGGCCCAGCTCCGTTCTCAGGACGCCGTGGCAGTACTGGTCCACCAGGGACGGCGTTTCGATCATCCGGGCTCCCCCTGCTGGGACCGTGCGCCTTACGGCTTCCTACGGTCCTAACGGGTGAACCCGGTCTCAGGTGTTGCTCGGCCCGCCGACCTGGATGCCCGCCATGCGCGACCACTCGTAGGGGCCCGTCTCCACATTGGCCGCGAACTCGCCGTCGAAGTCGTCGTGGACGGTGATGCCGGACTTCTCCACGGCCTTGCGGGCGGCCTCGACGGAGCGCGCGACCAGGTCGCCCCAGGCGCCGTCCTCACCGACGAGCACGATCCGGGCGCCGCGCTCACCGAGGTAGGCCACCTGGGCCTCGGCGCCGCCGTGAGCCTTGGAGAAGGCGTCGATCCGCCCGGCCATCCGGGTCAGCCGGTACTCGGCCCACCGCTCGGCCCACCCGGCCTTCGTGTCAACCTGCTGCGTGTCTGCCATGACCAGGATGCTACCGACGGGTAGATCGAACGGCGACGGGGGGGGGGGGGGGGGGGGGGGGGGGCCCCCCCCCCCCCCCCCCCCCCGCCCCGGGGGCGGGCCGGGGGCGGCCCCCCCCCCCCCCCCCCCCCCCCCC
>NZ_JBIRNE010000017.1:0-26923 GCF_044331465.1 Streptomyces sp. NPDC017225
CGGCTGGACCAGCACCGGGTGGGCGCTGACCTCGACGAAGACACCATGACCCTGTTCCAGAAGGCCGGCGACAGCCGGGCCGAAACCGACCTGGCCGCGGAGATTGCGATACCAGTAGCCGCCGTCCAGAACACCCGCCGCATCCACCCACCCGCCGGTGACGGTCGAGTAGAACGGAATCGACGGTGCCTGAGCCTCGACACCCGACAGCGTCTTGGCAAGAGCGTCGCGGATGTCCTCCACATGCCGGGTGTGCGAGGCGTAGTCCACCGCCACCCGCCGCACCCGGACACCCTCAGCGGCCAGAACCTCCAGCACCTCGTCCAGCGCCCCGGCATCACCAGCCACCACCACCGACGACGGCCCGTTCACCGCCGCGACCTCGACCCGGTCCGCCCAACGCCCCAGACGCTCAACCGCCTCATCCTCGCTCAACGCGACCGAGGCCATACCGCCACGCCCCGCGAGCTGTTCGCCGATGGCCTGACTGCGCAACGCCACCACCCGCGCCGCATCCTCCAGCGACAACGCACCCGACACACACGCCGCAGCGATCTCACCCTGCGAATGCCCCACCACCGCGTCGGGCTCCACACCCACCGACGCCCACACCGCCGCCAACCCCACCATCACAGCGAAACTCGCCGGCTGAAGGACATCGACCCGCTCCAGCAGACCCGGATCAGCATCCCCCCGCAGCACATCGACCAACGACCAGTCGATGAACGGCTCCAGAGCCGCCGCACACTCCCCCACCCGCGCCGCGAACACCGGCGAGGAATCGAGCAGCTCCCGGCCCATACCCGCCCACTGCGAGCCCTGCCCGGGGAAGACCCACACCACCTTCCCCGGCGCACCCGAACCGGCACTCCCCACAACCACACCAGACGTGTTCTCACCCCGCGCCAGGGCCCGCAGACCAGCGACAGCCTCATCATCGGAACCGGCCACCACCACCGCACGCTCACCCAGCACCGCACGCCCAGCAACCAACGCACCGGCCACCGAACCCAGCGACACCCCGTCGGCCTCCTCCACGAAGGACGCGAGCCGCCCCGCCTGCCCAGCCAGAGACCCCGCACCACGCGCCGACACCACCAACGGCACCACACCACCAGGCGCAACCGATCGCTCCGCCACCGCCTCCTCGGGCGCCTCCTCGGGCGCCTCCTCCAGGATCAGGTGCGCGTTCGTCCCGCTGATGCCGAACGACGAGACACCGGCCCGGCGCGGACGGCCCTCACGCGGCCACTCCCGCGCCTCGGTCAGCAACTCAATGGCGCCGTCGGACCAGTCCACCCGAGTCGTGGGCTGCCCCGCGTGCAGCGTGGGAGGCATCACGCCCTTCCGCAGCGCCTGCACCATCTTGATCACACCGGCCACACCCGCGGCCGCCTGCGTATGACCGACATTCGACTTCAACGAGCCCAGCCACAAAGGCCGCTCCGCGTCACGGCTCTTGCCGTACGTGGCCAGCAGCGCCTGCGCCTCGATCGGATCGCCGAGGACCGTGCCCGTGCCGTGCCCCTCCACCACATCCACGTCCGCAGCCGAGAGACCGGCACTGGCCAGCGCCTTGCGGATCACCCGCTGCTGTGACGGACCGTTCGGAGCCGTCAGACCGTTCGACGCGCCGTCCTGGTTCACCGCACTGCCCCGCAGCACCGCGAGCACCCGGTGCCCGCGCTCCCGCGCCACCGACAGACGCTCCAGGACGACCAGCCCGACGCCCTCGGACAGGACAGTGCCGTCCGCGTCGTCGGCGTACGCCTTGCAGCGGCCGTCGGCGGCCAGCCCCCGCTGGCGCGACATGCCGAGGACGCCGATCGGTGATCCCATGACGGCGACTCCGCCGGCGAGGGCCATGGTGCACTCGCCCTGGCGCAGCGCCTGCGCGGCCAGGTGCATCGCCACCAGCGACGAGGAGCAGGCGGTGTCCACGGTGACCGCCGGGCCCTCGAAGCCGAAGACGTACGAGACCCGGCCCGACGCCACACTTCCCGCGGTGGCGGTCGTGACGAAGCCTTCGAGTTCGGCGGGCATGTTGCTCAGGGACTCGAGGTAGTCGTGGATGGAGACACCGGAGAAGACGCCGATGTTGTCTCCCCGCGCGGTGCTCGGGTCGATACCCACCCGCTCCAGGGCCTCCCAGGAGGCTTCGAGGAGCAGCCGCTGCTGCGGGTCCATGGCGAGGGCCTCACGGGGCGAGATCCCGAAGAAGCCCGCGTCGAAGAGGCCCGCGCCTTCCAGGAAACCGCCCTGGGTGGAGTAGGACGTGCCGGCGTGGTCGGGGTCGGCGTCGAAGAGGCTCTCCAGGTCCCAGCCCCGGTCCTCGGGGAAGTCGGACATGCCCTCGCGGCCCTCCCGCACCATGCGCCACAGTTCATCGGGGCTCGTGACGCCGCCGGGCAGCCGGCACGCCATGCCCACGATCGCTATGGGCTCCTCCGGGTCGGCGCTCGCGGCTGCCGCCGCCCCGGCGGGCGAAGCGGCCACCGCGGGGTCCGTTTCGCCGAGTTCCTCGCGCAGGTGGCGGGCCAGGGCGGTCGGCGTCGGATAGTCGAAGATCAGGGTGGCGGGGAGTTTCACGCCAGTGGCCGCGCTGAGCCGGTTGCGCAGTTCCACGGCGGTCAGGGAGTCGAAACCGATGTCGCTGAATCCGCGTGTGCCCTGGGTCAGTTCCTGGCTGGTGAAGCCGAGTACGGCGCCCGCCTCGCTCTGCACGACGGAGAGCAGGACGCTCTCCTGCTCGTCCCGGGGCAGGCCGGCGAGCCGCCGGACCAGCGCGCTGCTGTCGCCCGCGGCGGCCCGGGCGGTGCGCCGGCCCGCGCGGACCAGGCCGCGCAGCAGGTGCGGTACTCCCCCGCCCTCCGCGGCCTGGCCGCGCAGTGTCCGCAGGTCCAGTTTGATCGGTACGAGGAGTGCCTGGCCCATGTGCAGGCCGAGGTCGAAGATGTGCAGCCCCTCGGCCGGCGTCAGGGCGAGGACTCCGCCACGGTTCATCCGGGCCTGGTCGACGGTGCCGAGGTGGGCGGTCAGTCCGGTGCTCTGCTCCCACAGGCCCCAGGCCAGGGACAGGCCGGGCAGCCCCGCCTCGCGACGCCCTGCCATCAGACCGTCGAGGAAGGCGTTCGCGGCCGCGTAGTTGCCCTGGCCCGCCGACCCCATGAGGGCGGCGGCGGACGAGAACACGACGAACGCGTCGAGGTTCAGGTCCCGGGTCAGTTCGTCGAGGTGACGTACGGCGTCGACCTTGGGGGCGAACACCGCCGCGAGGCGCTCGGGGGTGAGTGCCCCGATCACTCCGTCGTCCAGCACGCCGGCGAGGTGCACCACGCCGCTCAGGGGGTGTTCGTCCGGCACGGATGCCAGCAGGGCCTCGACGTCGCCTCGCCGGGATACGTCACTGGCCACCACGGAGACCGCCGCGCCCTGTTCGGTCAGTTCGGCGACCAGCTCCGGCATGCCCTCGGTGTCCGGGCCGCGGCGGCCGGCCAGTACAAGGTGCCGTACGCCGTACCGGGTGACGAGGTGGCGGGCCACCAGGGTGCCCAGGGAGCCGGTGCCGCCGGTGAGCAGGACCGTCCCTTCCGGTCGGAAGACCTCGGGGTCGTCGGGGACCTGGCCGGTGACCCGGGCCAGCCGGGGCACGGAGAGGGTGGTGCCGCGCACCGCGATCTGCGGCTCGTCACCGGCCGCCACGGCGCCCAGGACGACGCCCGGGACGGCGGCCGGCCCGTCGGCGGATGCCGGATCGGCGTCGACGAGAACGATCCGGTCGGGATTCTCGGCCTGCGCGGCGCGCACCAGACCCCACACGGCCGCCCCGGCGGGGTCGGTCACCACGCCGTCACCGGCGGGCACCGCGCCCCGGGTCGCCACCACGAGGCGCGACTCCTCCAGGCCTTCCGTGGTCAGCCACGCCTGCACCACGCTGAGCACGTGGGATGTCAGGGCCAGTACGGCGCCCTCACCGTCGTCACCGGCGACGGCCTCCAGCACCGCCGTCGTCGGAGCGCCGGTACTCCGGGCGGCCAGGTCCGCCACGTCCTCGGCCGTGCTGAGGGGCGTCCACGTCGGGACGGTGGTGGCGCTCTGGGCCGGGGGCAGCTCGGTCCACTCCACTCCGAACAGCGCGTCGCGGGTGTCGTGGGCCGCCGCGGCGTCCAGCTGGTCGGTGGAGACCGGCAGGGACACCAGCGAGTCCATGGTCAGCACCAGGCCGCCGGTCTCGTCGGCGGCCTGGAAGGAGAGCGCGTCCGGGCCGCACGGTGCGACCCGTACCCGCAGCGCCGAGGCGCCCGTGGCGTGCAGCACCAGGCCGTTCCAGGCGAACGGCAGCACCTTGCGGCCGTCGTCCGGGGCGGCGAGGGCGTTGGTGTGGAGTGCGGCGTCGAGGAGCGCCGGGTGGATACCGAATCTGCCCGCGTCCTCGCGCTGTTCCTCGGGCAGGGATGCCTCGGCGAAGACCTCGTCGCCACGCCGCCAGACCGCGCGCAGCCCCTGGAAGGCCGCCCCGTAGGCGTAGCCGCGCTCGGTGAGGTCGCCGTAGAAGTTCTCGACGTCGACCGGCTCCGCGCCGGGCGGTGGCCAGGCGGCGAAGTCGAAGGCGCTCTCCCTGGCGGCGGGCGCGGCCGACAGGAGCCCGGTGGCGTGCCGTGTCCATCCGTCCGGGCCGCCCTCGCCGACGGCGTCTTCGCGCAGGGAGTACACGTCCACGGTGCGCAGGCCGTTCGCGCCCGGTCCGCTCACCGCGACCTGGACGCGCACACCGCCGCGCTCGGGCAGCACCAGCGGCGCCTCGATCACCAGCTCTTCCAGGACGCCGTGGCCGAACTCGTCGCCGGCGCGCACGGCCAGATCGACGTAGACCGTGCCGGGGACGATGACGACCCCGCCGATCGCGTGCCCGGCGAGCCAGGGGTGTGACTGGAGCGACAGTCGCGAGGTGAAGACCAGACCGTCGGACTGCGGCAGTTCCACCACCGCGCCGAGCAGCGGGTGATCGGCTCCGGCCAGCCCCAACGACGCCTGGTCCGTGGCCGATCCGCCCATCCGCAGCCAGTAGTGCTGGTGGTCGAAGGCGTACGTCGGCAGGTCCACGTGTGCCGACGCGGCGCCGTCGGGCAGCGACCTGGTCCAGTCCACGGGGACGCCGCGTACGAACAGCTCGGCCATCGAGGTCTGGAGCCGACGCAGGCCCCCGTCCTCGCGGCGCAGCGAACCGGCGACCACGGTCTCCGTGTCCCCGTCCCCGTCCCCGTCGGCGGCGTGGACGGTCTCGGTGATCGGCTGGACCAGTACCGGGTGGGCGCTGATCTCGACGAAGACTCCGTGACCCTGTTCCAGAAGGCCGGCGACAGCGGGAGCGAATCCGACCTGGCTGCGGAGATTGCGGTACCAGTAGCCGCCGTCCAGAACATCCGCCTCATCCACCCACTCGCCCGTCACGGTCGAGTAGAAGGGAACGGACGGCGCCTGCGCGCCGATGCCGGCCAGGGCGTCGGCGAGGGTGTCGCGGACCCGCTCGACGTGCCGGGTGTGCGAGGCGTAGTCCACGGCGATCCGCCGTACCCGCACGCCCTGGTCCTCGAGGGTGTCCAGGGCCTCGTCCAGCGCCTGGGCGTCACCGGCGATCACGACGGAGGACGGGCCGTTGACGGCGGCCACCTCGACCCGGTCCGCCCAGCGTTCCAGCCGCGCGACCGCCTCTTCCTCGCTCAACGCGACCGAGGCCATACCGCCGCGCCCGGCGAGCTGTTCGCCGATGGCCTGACTGCGCAGCGCCACCACCCGTGCCGCGTCCTCCAGCGACAACGCGCCGGACACGCACGCGGCGGCGATCTCACCCTGCGAATGCCCCAGCACCGCGTCGGGCTCCACACCCACCGACGCCCACACCGCCGCCAACCCCACCATCACAGCGAAACTGGCCGGCTGGAGGACGTCGACCCGCTCCAGCAGACCCGGATCGGCATCACCGCGCAGCACGTCGACCAACGACCAGTCCACCCACCGCTCCAGGGCCGCCGCACACTCCCCCACCCGCGCCGCGAACACCGGCGAGGAATCGAGCAGCTCCCGGCCCATACCCGCCCACTGCGAGCCCTGCCCGGGGAAGACCCATACGACCTTGCCGGGCGCCCCCGAACCGGAAAGGACTCCGGCCGTGCTCTCGCCACGGGCGAGGGCCCGCAGACCAGCGACAGCCTCATCGTCCGAGCCGGCCACCACCACCGCACGCTCACCCAGCACCGCACGGCCGGTCACCAGCGCGCCGGCGACGTCCGTGAGCGAGGCGCCGTCGGCGCCGGTCTCCAGGAACGACGCCAGCCGCTCCGCCTGGGCGGCCAGGGAAGCCTGGCTCCCCGCCGAGACCACCAGCGGCACCGCGCCGGCCGGCCCGGCGTCCCGCACGTCCTCGTGGGCGGTCTCCGTCTCCCGGGGCGCTTCCTCCAGGATGAGATGGGCGTTCGTCCCGCTGGCCCCGAACGAAGACACACCGGCGCGGCGCGGACGGCCGTCGTCCGGCCACTCCCGCGCCTCGGTCAGCAGCTTCACCGCGCCCGTGGACCAGTCCACCTGGGGGGTCGGCGCGTCCAGGTGCAGGGTCGCCGGGAGCACCCGGTTCCGCAGCGCCTGCACCGTCTTGATGACACCGGCCACACCGGACGCCGCCTGGGTGTGCCCGATGACGGACTTGACCGAGCCGAGCCACAGCGGCTTCTGCGGGTCGCGGCCCTGTCCGTACGTGGCGAGCAGTGCCTGCGCCTCGATCGGGTCTCCGAGGACGGTCCCCGTGCCGTGGCCCTCCACCGTGTCCACGTCGGCCGGGGAGAGTCCGGCACTGGTCAGCGCCTTGCGGATGACGCGCTGCTGTGCGGGACCGTTCGGCGCGGTCAGGCCGTTGGACGCGCCGTCCTGGTTGACGGCGCTGCCGCGAAGCACCGCGAGGACGCGGTGGCCGCGCTCCTTGGCGACCGACAGCCGTTCCAAAAGCAGGACGCCCACGCCCTCGGCCCAGCCCGAGCCGTCGGCGCCGGCGGCGTACGACTTGCAGCGCCCGTCGAAAGCCAGCGCCCGCTGCCGTGCGAAGCCGACGAATCCGCCCGGTGTGGCCATCACCGTGGAGCCGCCGACGAGGGCCATCGAGCACTCCCCGCGGCGCAGTGCCTGTGCGGCGAGATGCGTCGCCACCAGCGAGGAGGAGCACATGGTGTCGACGGTGACGGCGGGTCCCTCCAGCCCGAGCGTGTAGGCGACGCGTCCGGACGCGACGCCGCCGGCGGTGCCCAGAGCGCGTTCCAGGCTGAGGAAGTCCTCGTGGCCGCTCAGATCGGGGGCGTAGTCCTGGTGCACCATGCCGGCGAAGACACCGATGTCGCTGCCCCGCACCGAGTGGGGGTCGAGGCCGGCCCGTTCCAGGGCCTCCCAGGACACTTCGAGCAGCTGCCGCTGCTGCGGGTCCATCGCCAGGGCCTCGCGCGGCGAGATCCCGAAGAACGGGGCGTCGAACCGGCCCGCGTCGTGGAGGAAGGCACCCTCACGCACATACGTCGTACCGGGATGGTCGGGGTCGGGGTGGTAGAGGCCCTCCAGGTCCCAGCCCCGGTCCTCGGGGAAGGAGGTGTAGACGTCGGTGCCCTCGGACACCACCCGCCACAGGTCCTCGGGACTGCGGATCCCACCGGCGTACCGGCAGGCCATGGAGACGATCGCGATGGGCTCGGTGGCCGCGGCCTCGAGTTCGCTGTTCTCCTGCTGAAGCCGGGCGTTCTCCTTCAGCGTGGCTCGCAGTGCCTCGACAACCTGCTCGTCCGGCGCGGACATAACCATCCTCCACGATTCCTTGACCATCGGTGGTCAGCTCGTCTTGCCCAAAGCCCGTTGCACCAGACCGGCAACGTCCATTGCGTCGATCAGTTCCTCGGTGCCGGCCTGCGGCGCCCCGGCGGGCGACGCGTCCGCGTTCTCGTCGTTGTCGTTGTCGCCGTCGCTGCTGTCGCCGTTGTCGGCGAGGGCCAGGAGGGCGTCGAGTACACCGGCCTCCTTGAAGCGTGCGAACGGCACGGACGCCAGGACTTCCCTGAGTTCGTCCTCGCGCTCGTCCGGCCCGTCGTCGGCCTGCTGGAGAAGCTCGGTACGCAGATAGCCGACCAGTGCCTCCGGAGTGGGGTAGTCGAAGATCAGCGTGGCGGGCAGCCGCAGTCCGGTGGCCGTGCCGAGGCTGTTGCGCAGGTTCACGGCGGCCAGCGAGTCGAAGCCGACCTCCTGGAACGCCTGGCGCGGGCCGATGCCCTCCGCACCGCCGTGGCCGAGGACGACGGAGGCGTGGCCGCGTACCAGGCGGAGCAGGATCCGGTTCTGCTCGGTGTCCGTGACGGCCCGCAGGGAGTCGGCGAGGGTCGCGGCGGCGTCACTGTCCTCGCTGTCGCGCCGCGCCGCCCGCAGTACCGCCTTCGCCTCGGGCAGATCGGCGAACAGGGGGCTGGTTCGGACCGACGTGAACGCCGGGACGAAGGCACCCCAGTCCATGTCGGCCACGGTCACGAACTTCTCGTTGGCCTGCACCGCCTGGATCATCGCGGTCACCGCGAGCTGCGGCGCCACGGGAAGCACGCCGCGTCGCCGCAGCTGGGCGAGGGCGGTCTCGTCCATGCCCACGCCGATCTCGTCGAGCGCGCCGCAGGCGATCGCCGTCGCCTTCAGCCCCCGGGCGCGCCGCCACTCGACCAGGGCGTCGAGTACGGCGTTGGCCGCTCCGGACGGGCCCTGCCCGCCACCGCCCCACACGCCGGCGATCGAGGAGAACACCACGAACGCGTCGAGCGGCGTGTCCTCGAACCGCTCGTCCAGCCACACGGCGGTGTCCACCTTGGCCGCGAACACCTCGGCGAGGTCCGCCACACCGGTGTCGTCGATGGAGCTGGTCCTGGTGATGTCGGCGGCGTGCACGACGGCGGTGAGCGGCTGTTCCGTACCGGCCAGCAAGCGGGTGATGGCGTCCCGGTCCGTGTCCGCGCAGGACTCCACCGTCGTGGCCAGACCGTGCCCGGCCAGTTCGGCACTCAGCTCCGGCACGGCCCTCTCGGGTGCCTGCGCGGTGGTGGTGACCACGAGCCGGTCGGCTCCGGCGAGCGCGAGCCGCACCGCGACGTGTCTGCCGAGCCCTTCGGCCCCACCGGTCACCAGGATGGTGCCCCGCGGCTGCCAGCGGCCGTCACCGGCCACCGAGTCCGGCGCCGGCTTGCGCACCAGGCGGCGACTGTAGACACCCGAGCGCCGGACCGCCAACTGGTCTTCACCGCCCGCACCGTTCAGTACACCGAGCAGGTACTGGGCCGTACGCGCGTCCGTTCTGGCGGGCAGGTCGACCAGGCCGCCCCATCGGTCGAGGCGTTCGAGGGCGGCGGCCCGGCCGAGGCCCCACAGGGCCGCCTGGGCCGGCGAGGTGAGCGTGTCGTGTATGCCGATGTTCACCGCACCCCTGGTCAGGCACCACAGGGGCTGGGTGACAGGGCTGTCCGCCAGGGCCTGGAGCAACGCGAGCGTCGAGGCCGTGACGGCGAGCGGGTCCTGCGGGCCACCTGCCGTCCGCTCGTCCAGGGCGAGCAGCGACAGCACTCCGGACACGTCGTGTCCGGCCGAGACGGTGCTCAGCCGCTCGGCGAGGCGTTCACGCGTCCGGTCGGAGTCATCGACCTCCAGCACAACCATGCCGAGCCCTTGACCGGTCAGCTCGTCCAGGAGTGCGTCGATGGCGGTGTCGTCCGGGCGCTCGGCCGGTACGACGACCAGCCACCGCCCACTCGGTACACCGGCAACTTCGCCTTCCAGAGGCTGCCAGGTGACGTGATAGCGCAACTTCTCCGCACTGGACCGCTCGCGCCGCTTTCCACGCCATTCGGCGAGGACGGGCACGACACTGCTCAGCGCGTCGCGTTCCTCGGCCGACGCCGTCTCCAGCATTTCGGTGAGGGCGTTCAGATCGGCATGCTCCACCGCCTCCCAGAAATCGGAGTCCACGCCTTCCGCGGTGTCGACGACTTCGTCGGCCCCCTCCGCCTCCTGGAGCCAGTAGTGCTGACGGTCGAAGGCATACGTCGGCAGGTCGAGCCGGGCCGAGGTCGCCCCGGCCGGGAGTATCCCGGCCCAGTCGACGGTGACACCCCGCACGAACAGCTCCGCCATCGACGCCAGCAGACGACGCAGCCCCCCGTCCTGACGGCGCAGCGAGCCGGTGACCACGGCGTCCGTGTCCCCGTCGGCGGCGTAGACGGTCTCGGTGATCGGCTGGACCAGCACCGGGTGGGCGCTGACCTCGACGAAGACACCATGACCCTGTTCCAGAAGGCCGGCGACAGCCGGGCCGAAACCGACCTGGCTGCGGAGATTGCGGTACCAGTAGCCGCCGTCCAGAACACCCGCCGCTTCCACCCACCCGCCGGTGACGGTCGAGTAGAACGGAATCGACGGTGCCTGAGCCTCGACACCCGACAGCGTCTTGGCAAGAGCGTCGCGGATGTCCTCCACATGCCGAGTGTGCGAGGCGTAGTCCACCGCCACCCGCCGCACCCGGACACCCTCAGCAGCCAGAACCTCCAGCACCTCGTCCAGCGCCCCGGCATCACCAGCCACCACGACCGACGACGGCCCGTTCACCGCCGCGACCTCGACCCGGTCCGCCCAACGCCCCAGCCGCTCAACCGCCTCGCTCTCGCTCAACGCGACCGAGGCCATACCGCCACGCCCCGCGAGCTGCCCGGCGATGGCCTGACTGCGCAACGCCACCACCCGCGCCGCATCCTCCAGCGACAACGCCCCCGACACACACGCGGCAGCGATCTCACCCTGCGAATGCCCCACCACCGCGTCGGGCTCCACACCCACCGACGCCCACACCGCCGCCAACCCCACCATCACAGCGAAACTCGCCGGCTGAAGGACATCGACCCGCTCCAGCAGACCCGGATCAGCATCCCCCCGCAGCACATCGACCAACGACCAGTCGATGAACGGCTCCAAGGCCGCCGCACACTCCCCCACCCGCGCCGCGAACACCGGCGAGGAATCGAGCAGCTCCCGGCCCATACCCGCCCACTGCGAGCCCTGCCCCGGGAACACCCACACCACCTTCCCCGGCGCACCCGAGACACCGGACACCAGGTTGGCGCACCCCTCACCCCGCGCCAGGGCCCGCAGACCAGCGACAGCCTCGTCATCGGAACCGGCCACCACCACCGCACGCTCACCCAGCACCGCACGCCCAGCAACCAACGCGCCGGCGACGCCCGTCAGAGAACCCCCACCGGCTTCCTCGACGAAGGACGCGAGCCGCCCCGCCTGCCCGGCCAGAGACCCCGCACCACGCGCCGACACCACCAACGGCACCACACCAGCAGAAGGCACCGCCTGAGACGCCGCCTCCTCCTCCTCGGGCGCCTCCTCCAGAATCAGGTGCGCATTGGTTCCGCTGGCCCCGAACGAGGACACACCCGCCCGGCGCGGACGGCCGTCACGCGGCCACTCCCGCGCCTCGGTCAGCAACTCCACCGCACCCGCCGACCAGTCCACCTGCGACGTCGGCGCATCCACATGCAACGTCGCCGGCATCACACCATGCCGCAACGCCTGCACCATCTTGATCACACCGGCCACACCCGCGGCGGCCTGCGCATGGCCGATGTTCGACTTCAAGGAGCCGAGCCACAACGGCCGCTCCGCGTCACGGTCCTTGCCGTACGTGGCCAGCAGCGCCTGCGCCTCGATCGGGTCACCCAGCGCCGTCCCCGTCCCGTGGGCCTCGACGACGTCCACGTCCGTCGCGGCGACACGGGCATTGGCCAAGGCTCGCCGGATCACCCGCTGCTGAGCTGGGCCGTTCGGAGCCGTCAGGCCGTTGGACGCGCCGTCCTGGTTCACCGCACTGCCCCGCAGCACCGCGAGCACCCGGTGCCCGCGCTCCCGCGCCACCGACAGACGCTCCAGGACCACGACCCCGACGCCCTCCGCCCAGCCCGTCCCGTCCGCACCCTCCGCGAACGCCTTGCAGCGACCGTCCGCGGACAGGCCCCGCTGACGCGAGAACTCCATGAAGGCGTCCGGGCCGGCCATGACGGTCGCACCGCCGGCCAGCGCCATCGAGCACTCGCCCTGGCGCAGGGCCTGCGCGGCCAGGTGCATCGCCACCAGCGACGACGAACAAGCGGTGTCCACGGTGACCGCAGGGCCCTCGAAGCCGAAGACGTACGACACCCGGCCCGACGCCACACTCGACGCCGTACCGGTCATGAGATAGCCCTGTACTTCTTCGGGCACGTGGCGGAGCCGGGTGACGTAGTCGTGGTGGACGATGCCGGTGAAGACGCCGATGTCACTGCCTCTGGTGGAGAGCGGGTCGATGCCCGCCCGTTCCAGCGCCTCCCAGGAGGTCTCCAGGAGCAGCCGCTGCTGCGGGTCCATCGCCAGCGCCTCACGCGGCGAGATCCCGAACAGCGCGGCGTCGAACCGCGCGGCCTCGTGCAGGAATCCGCCGGAGCGGGTGTAGCTCGTACCGGGGTGGTCCGGGTCCGGGTGATACAGGCCGTCGAGGTCCCAGTCACGGTCCAGGGGGAAGCCGGATATCGCGTCCCGCCGTTCCGTCACGAGTTCCCACAGTGCTTCGGGACTGTCCACCCCTCCCGGCAGCCGTGTGCTCATGGCGACGATCGCGATGGGCTCGTCCGTCGCCGACGCGACCACGGTGGCCGGGGCGGGCGTCCGCGACTGCTCGCCGAGCAGTTCGGCTCGTAGGTGGCCGACCAGGTCTTCAGGGGTGGGGTAGTCGAACACGAGCGTGGCGGGCAGCTCGACGCCGGTGAGGTCACGGAGCCGGTTGCGGAGCTTGACCCCGCCGAGCGAGTCGAAGCCGAGACCCTTGAAGGACTGCTGGGCGTCCCAGTCGAAGGAGTCCGGGTCACGGTGGCCGAGCACGACGGCGACGCTCTCCTTGAGCAGTTCCGTCACCCGGCGGTGCTGTTCCTGGGCCGGAAGGCCGGTCAGCCGTCCGGCGAACTCCTCGCCGGCCGTTCCGCTGCGTGCCACCAGGCGCCGGGACGGGCCGGCCGTGGATGCGGATGCGGATGCCTTGGTGCCCGTGGCCGTGGCCGTGGCCGTGGCCGTGGAAGCGTCGGTGACAGCGGTGTCGTCCGCGCGCGGCGACGCGTGCTCCCGGGCCTTCGCTGCGGGGGCGGGGTCCAGGATCAGCGGTCCCAGTACGGCGACGGGCTCGCCGGACGCGTCCGCCAGCTCGAGGAGATGCCGCTCGCCCTCCACCGGAGTGATCCGCAGTCGCAGCGTGTCGGCACCCTCCGCGTACACCGTCACGGCGGCGCATTCGGACAGGACACGGGTCTCGCGTCGGGTTCCGGCCGTGGGTGGCCGTCCCGCGATATGGGTGTCCAGTACGCGCAGCGCGGCGTCGACGAGCATCGGGTGGAGTGTGAACTCTGCGGCCTCCTCGGCCGAGGTGTCGGAAAGGGCGAGCTCCGCGAAGATGCGTCCGTCCCGTTGCCACACGCGGTGCGCGCCGGGCAGCGAGCCGGCATCGTCCGCGGGCGGCGGCCAGGTCCGCAGGTCGAAGTCCGGTCTCGGGGTTCCGGGGGCCAGGACGGCGCGGGCGTGGCACGTCCACGGTCCGTGCTCGGGGTCGAGTGTGCGGCCGTGGACGGCGACGCGGCGGCGCCCGTCCGGGCCAGGGGCGTCGACCGAGACACGTATGTCGGTGTGGCCGCGTTCCGGTACGGACAGCGGAGCTTCGACGGTGACGTGTTCGAGGGCTCCGCAGCCCACTTCGTCGCCCGCTCTCACGAGCATCTCCAGCACAGCGGCGGCCGGGGCCCTGGTGGTGTCGTCCGCCGCCGGGTGCGCGGTGTGCAGGCCCCGGGTGCGCGGCGACAGACGTCCGGTGAGGACGACGCCGCCGGGGCCGTCGTCGCCGGGCATGTCGACGACGGTGCCGAGCAGCGGGTGTCGGGCGCCGACGGTGCCGAGAGCCTCGGCTCCGCCCGTCGTGGCGGCGTCGGTGTCGACCCAGTACCGCTCGTGCTGGAACGCGTAGGTGGGCAGTTCGGTCCCGGTGGCGGTGGCGGGCGTCGTACGTCCGAGGACGGCAGGCCAGTCCAGGGGCACCCCGCGCACATGCAGGTGCGCGAGCGCCGTCAGGACGTCGGCGGGTTCGGCACCGTCCTTGCGGAGGGTGGCGACGCAGCCCTCCTCCTGGACACCGGGCGCGCCGAGGGCCAGTGCGGCGAGGACGCCTCCGGGGCCGAGTTCGAGGAAGGTAGTGGCGCCCTGTTCGCCGAGCGTGGTGAGGGCGTCGCCGAAGCGCACCGCGGCACGGGCCTGGTCGACCCAGTAGCCGGGGGTGGTGAGCTGCTCGTCCCCGGCGAGTTCACCGGTCACGGTGGAGACGACGCGCACGGCACCGGGCTGGTAGGGCAGCCGCTCCGCGACGGTACGGAACTCGTCGAGCATGGGTTCCATCAGCGAGGAGTGGAAGGCGTGGCTGACGGTCAGCCTGTGTGTCTTGTGGCCGCGCCGGCTCAGTTCGCCGGCGACGGCGAGCACGGCTTCCTCGTCGCCGGAGAGCACCAGTGCGTCGGGGCCGTTCACCGCCGCGACGCAGACCTCGCCCCGTGCCCGGGCGAGGAGGGGCGCGAGGTCCGTCTCGGTGGCCTTGACGGCGACCATCGCGCCGCCTTCGGGCAGGGCCTGCATCAGCCGGCCGCGCGCGGCGACGAGTTCGGCGGCGTCCCGCAGGCGGAGGACGCCGGAGACGTGTGCGGCGGTGATCTCCCCGACGGAGTGTCCGGCGAGGAGGTCCGGGCGTACACCCCAGGATTCGAAGAGCCGGTACAGCGCGGTCTCCAGGGCGAACAGGGCCCCCTGGGTGTACATGGTCCGGTCGAGCAGCTCGCTGCCGAGGGCTTCGGGAGCGCCGAGGACGACCTCGCGCAGCGGGCGGTCCGCGTGTCCGCGCAGATGTGCGTCGACGGCATCGCACGCGGCGTCGAAGGCGTCCTTGAAGACCGGGAAGGTCTCGGCGAGTTGGCGGCCCATGCCGGCCCACTGGCTGCCCTGGCCGGTGAAGAGGACGGCCAGTTTGCCCGTGGTGGGGGCGCCGGTGACGGCCGCGGGAGTCGCTCTGCCCTGCGCGAGACTGGTGAGGTCGGCGCTGAGCTGGTGCGGGTCGGAAGCCAGGACGACGGCTCGGTGGTCGAGTTGGGCGCGTGTGGTGGCGAGCGCGTGGGCGGTCTCCGCGAGCGGTGTGCCGGGCCGCTCGTCGAGGAAGCGCGCGAGCCGGTCGGCCTGACCGCGCAGTCCGGCCGCTGTCCGCCCCGACACCGGCACGGGCACAGGCACGGAGGGCACGGGGAGCACAGGGGATATGGGGGCGGGGTGGTGGTCGCCCGGCTGCGACTCGGGGTCCGGCGCGAGGGCCGCCGGGGGGTCGGCGGGGGCTTCTTCGAGGATGACGTGCGCGTTGGTGCCGCCGATACCGAAGGAGGACACACCGGTCCTGCGCGGACGGCCGTCGCGGGGCCATTCGCGTGCTGCGGTCAGCAGTTCCACGGCGCCCGCGGACCAGTCGACGTGGGTCGACGGCCGGTCCACGTGCAGGGTGCGGGGCAGCACGCCGTGCCGCATCGCCATGACCATCTTGATCACGCCGGCGACGCCCGCCGCGGCCTGGGTGTGGCCGATGTTCGACTTCACCGAGCCGAGCCACAGCGGTCGGTCGGCCGGCCGGTCCTGCCCGTACGTCGCCAGCAGCGCGTCCGCCTCGATCGGGTCGCCGAGCGTCGTGCCCGTACCGTGCGCCTCCACGGCGTCCACGTCCGTGGTCCGCAGGCCTGCGTGGGCCAGCGCCTTGCGGATCACCCGCTGTTGCGCGGGGCCGTTGGGCGCGGTCAGGCCGTTCGACGCGCCGTCCTGGTTCACGGCCGAGCCCCGGACGACGGCCAGGACGCGGTGGCCGTGGCGGCGGGCGTCCGACAGCCGCTCCACCAGCAGCAGACCCGCGCCCTCCGACCAGCCGGTGCCGTCCGCGCCGTCCGCGAACGCCTTGCACCGGCCGTCGGGCGCCAGGCCGCGCTGCCGGGAGAACTCGACGAAGGTCTCGACGGTACCCATCACCATCACCCCGCCGGCCAGCGCCATCGTGCACTCGCCCCGGTTGAGTGCCTGCGCCGCCAGGTGCAGGGCCACCAAGGAGGAGGAGCAGGCCGTGTCGACGGTGATGGCGGGACCCTCGGTGCCCAGGTGGTAGGCCACCCGGCCCGAGGTGACGCTGCCGGAGGAGCCGGTGAGGCGGAAACCCTCGACACCGGTCGCCTGGTGCATGCGCACGCTGTAGTCGTGGCTGTTGACGCCGACGAACACGCCGATGTCCTGCCCGGCGAGGGTCGTCGGGTCGATCGCGGCCCGCTCGAAGGCCTCCCAGGACGTCTCCAGAAGCAGCCGCTGCTGCGGGTCCATCGCCAGCGCCTCGTTGGGCGAGATGCCGAAGAAGGCCGCGTCGAATCCGGCGGCGTCGTCCAGGAAGGCGCCGTGGCGCACGTAGGTCGTGCCGGCGTGATCGGGGTCCGGGTCGTAGAGCCGCTCGGTGTCCCAGCCACGGTCGTCGGGGAACTCGGTGACGACGTCGACGCCGTCGGCCACGACGCGCCACAGGTCCTCCGGGCTGTGCAGGCCGGCGGGGAAGCGACAGGCCATGGACACGATCGCGATCGGCTCGTCACTCGTGTCCGGGCCGGCCGGGACGGCTGTGGCGGCTGTGGCGGCAGGGGTGGCAGGGGCGGCCGTACGCGGCGCCGTATCGCCGAGGAGCCTGTTCCGCAGCTGCTCGGCGAGCACCGCGGGCTTCGGGTAGTCGAAGATCAGCGCCGGGGAGAGGCTGAGGCCGGTCGCGGCGACGAGCCGGTTGCGCAGTTCCACCGCGGTCAGCGAGTCGAAGCCTGCGTCCTTGAACGGCCGGTCGGCACGGATCGCGTCGGCGGAGCCGTGCCCGAGGACCTCGGCGGCGTGCCGTCGCACGAGGTCGACCAGCACCTCCCTCTGCTCGGTGCCGCTCAGGCCGGCGAGGCGCTCCGCCACGGAACCGCGGATGGGCGGGGCGGCGGTTCCGGCCGCCGGGCGTGGCGCCGGCGCGAGAGCGCGCAGCGGCGCCGGCACGGGGCCGTCGGCCGCCGTGGCACGCAGGACCGCCAGGTCGAACTTCGCTGCCAGCAGCGCGCCGTCCGCCTCCGCCGTGGCGCCCAGGGCGGCGTCCAGCAGGGCCATACCCTCGGCGGCGGTGAGGCCGTCCATGCCGATGCGCCGGTTGCGCCGCAGGTCCGCGGCGTCCAGGTGCTCGGTCATGGCGCTGACCGTCGACCAGTAGCCCCAGGCGATGGAGACGGCCGGCAGGCCGAGCCGGTGCCGCTGCCGTGCCAGCGCGTCCAGGCAGGCGTTGGCCGCGGCGTAGTTGGCCTGCCCCGGGTTGCCGAGGACGCCCGCCGCCGAGGAGAACAGCACGAACGCGGCAAGGTCCATGTCCCGGGTCAGCTCGTGCAGGTGGAGCGCCGCGTCGAGCTTGGGCCGCAGCACGGTGTCGAACCGGTCCGGGGTCTGCTCGGTGAGCACCCCGTCGTCCAGGACTCCGGCGGTGTGCACGACCGCCGTCAGCGGATGCTCGGCCGGTATCGTCCGCAGCAGCGCCTCGACCTGACCCCGGTCCGACGCGTCACAGGCTGCCACGGTGACGGACGCGCCCAGCGCGGTCAGCTCCTCGCTCAGCCGCGGAGCACTGCCGCGCCGGCCGGCCAGGAGCAGATGACGGACGCCGTACGCGGTGACCATGTGCCGCGCGGTCAGCGCACCGAGCGTCCCGGCTCCGCCGGTGATCAGGACCGTGCCTTCGGGGTCGAGCGGACGGGCGAGCGGCCCGGTCTCGGACCCCGTGCCGCGCACCCGCACGAGTCGGGGCACCTGCGTGACGCCCCCACGCACCCGCAACTGTGGTTCACCGCTCGGGATCGCGGACGCGAGGACAGACGGGGAGTCGTCGCCGAGGTCCACAAGAACGATACGGTCCGGGTGCTCCGACTGCGCCGATCGCACCAGACCCCACACCGCCGCCGCGTCCAGCGCGTCGCATTCCCCCGTGACCACGGCGAGCCGGGTCCCCTCCAGTACGGGCTCAGCCAACCAGGCCTGCAGTACGGCGAGGACGGCGCCGACCGCCGTACGGACGTCACCCGGCGCAGACGCGTCGCGGGCGTCGTAGACCAGGACGTCGGGGACGGGCCCGTCCGCCACGGCCGCCGTGACGACGTCACCGCCGTTCCCGACCGACACCATGACCGGAGCCCTGTTCGCGGCCGGCAGCGACAGCCGGGTCCAGTCGACACGGAACAACGAGTCGTGCAGCAATGCCCCGGCGATCCCGGCCTGTTCAGGAGAGAACGGCGTCGCGCGGATGCCCCGGACCGTCATCACGGGTCGCCCCGTGGGGTCGTTCAGCAGGAGGCGGGTGTCCTCATCCGCCCCCTCGTCCCGACGCACGTGCAGTGCGGTGGCGCCCGACACGAGGAGAGCGACACCGGACCACACGGACGGGACCGTGCCGACCGGGACGACCGTACGGACAGCTGCGTCGAGGAGTGCGGGGTGCAGCCCGTAACGGTCCGCGTCATGCGCGGCGGCACCGTCCAGCTGCACCTCGGTGGCTTCACCGCCCGGATTGGGAACGGCGTGCGTCTCACCTTCTGCGGCGGGCGCCAGCGTGCCGTGCGCGTGCCGTGTCCACTCCGCGTCCAGCGGGGCGTCGGCGGCACGGGAGTAGATCTCCACCGGCCGCCGCGCCCCGTCGGACTCGCCCACGACGACCTGGATGCTGCGATCGCCGCCTTGCGGCAGCACGATGGGCATGTCGACAGTCAGTTCGTCGAGGAAGGGGACTGATGTCAGGTCACCGAGCCGGATGGCCAGTTCGACCAGAGCGGCGTTCGGTACGACGACGGCATCGGACAGCAGGTGGTCGGCGAGCCAGGGCTGCGTCTTGGGCGACCACCTGGAGGTGGCCACCAGCCCACCCGAGTTCGGCATGCCGACGACCGCTCCGAGCAGCGGGTGATCGGACCCGGCCAGCCCGAGGGACGCAGCGTCGGTGGGGGCGTCGGTCGCCTGGAGCCAGTAGTGCTGGTGGTCGAAGGCGTACGTGGGCAGGTCGAGCCGGGCCGAGGTCGCCCCGGCCGGGAGTATCCCGGCCCAGTCGACGGTGACACCCCGCACGAACAACTCCGCCATCGACGCCAGCAGACGACGCAGCCCCCCGTCCTGACGGCGCAGCGAGCCGGTGACCACGGCGTCCGTGTCCCCGTTGGCGGCGTAGACGGTCTCGGTGATCGGCTGGACCAGCACCGGGTGGGCGCTGACCTCGACGAAGACACCATGACCCTGACCGACCAACTCCCCCACCGCCGGGCCGAAACCGACCTGGCTGCGGAGATTGCGGTACCAGTAGCCGCCGTCCAGAACACCCGCCGCGTCCACCCACTCGCCGGTGACGGTCGAGTAGAACGGAATCGACGGCTGTGCAGCTTCGACGCCGGCGAGCGTGCCGGCGAGGATCTCTCGGATGTCCTCCACATGCCGGGTGTGCGAGGCGTAGTCCACCGCCACCCGCCGCACCCGGACACCCTCAGCGGCCAGAGCCTCCAGCACCTCGTCCAGCGCACCGGCATCACCAGCCACCACCACCGACGACGGCCCGTTCACCGCCGCGACCTCGACCCGGTCCGCCCAACGCCCCAGACGCTCAACCGCCTCATCCTCGCTCAACGCGACCGAGGCCATCCCGCCACGCCCCGCGAGCTGCCCGGCGATGGCCTGACTGCGCAACGCCACCACCCGCGCCGCATCCTCCAGCGACAACGCCCCCGACACACACGCGGCAGCGATCTCACCCTGCGAATGCCCCACCACCGCGTCGGGCTCCACACCCACCGACGCCCACACCGCCGCCAACCCCACCATCACAGCGAAACTCGCCGGCTGAAGGACATCGACCCGATCCAGCAGACCCGGATCAGCATCCCCTCGCAGCACATCGACCAACGACCAGTCGATGAACGGCTCCAAGGCCGCCGCACACTCCCCCACCCGCGCCGCGAACACCGGCGAGGAATCGAGCAGCTCCCGGCCCATACCCGCCCACTGCGAGCCCTGCCCGGGGAAGACCCATACGACCTTGCCGGGCGCCCCCGAACCGGAAAGGACTCCGGCCGTGCTCTCGCCACGGGCGAGGGCCCGCAGACCAGCGACAGCCTCATCGTCCGAGCCGGCCACCACCACCGCACGCTCACCCAGCACCGCACGCCCAGCGACCAACGCACCGGCCACCGAACCCAGCGACACCCCGTCGGCTTCCTCCACGAAGGACGCGAGCCGCCCCGCCTGCCCGGCCAGAGACCCAGCGCTACGCGCCGACACCGCCAACGGCACCACACCACCAGGCGCAACCGATCGCTCCGCCACCGCCTCCTCGGGCGCCTCCTCCAGGATCAGGTGCGCGTTCGTCCCGCTCACCCCGAAGGACGAGACACCGGCCCGGCGCGGACGGCCCTCACGCGGCCACTCCCGCGCCTCGGTCAGCAACTCCACGCCGCCCGCCGACCAGTCCACCCGCGACGTCGGCGCATCCACATGCAACGTCGCCGGCATCACACCATGCCGCAACGCCTGCACCATCTTGATCACACCGGCCACACCCGCGGCCGCCTGCGTATGACCGACATTCGACTTCAACGAACCCAGCCACAACGGCCGCTCCGCGTCACGGTCCTTGCCGTACGTGGCCAGCAGCGCCTGCGCCTCGATCGGGTCACCCAGCGCCGTCCCCGTCCCGTGGGCCTCGACGAGATCCACATCCGCAGCCGCCAGCCCCGCACTGGCCAAGGCCCGCCGGATCACCCGCTGCTGCGAAGGACCGCTCGGAGCCGTCAGACCATTGGACGCGCCGTCCTGGTTCACCGCACTGCCCCGCAGCACCGCGAGCACCCGGTGCCCGCGCTCCCGCGCCACCGACAGACGCTCCAGGACCACGACCCCGACGCCCTCCGCCCAGCCCGTCCCGTCCGCACCCTCCGCGAACGCCTTGCAGCGACCGTCCGCGGACAGTGCTCCCTGCCGCGAGAACGCCACGAAGTTGTCGGGTGTGGCCATCACCGCCACGCCGCCGGCGAGGGCAGTGGAGCACTCGCCCTGGCGCAGGGCCTGAGCCGCCAGGTGCATCGCCACCAGCGACGACGAACAAGCGGTGTCCACCGACACCGCGGGGCCCTCGAAGCCGAAGACGTACGACACCCGGCCCGACGCCACACTCGACGCCAGACCGGTGCTCGCGAGACCCTCCAGTTCCGGCGGCACGGCACCGGTTCCATATCCCTGGCCGAACAACCCGGAGAAGACGCCGACATCGGCGCCCTTGAGCGAGAGCGGGTCGATCCCGGCGCTCTCGAAGGCCTCCCAGGAGCTCTCCAGGAGCAACCGCTGCTGCGGGTCCATCGCCAGCGCCTCACGCGGCGAGATCCCGAAGAACCCCGCGTCGAAGAGACCCGCCCCGTCCAGGAAGCCGCCCTGGTCGGTGCACGACGTACCCGCGCGGTCGGGGTGCTCCGGGTCGAAGAGTCCCTCCAGGTCCCAGCCCCGGTCCTCGGGGAAGTCCGAGACCGCGTCGACACCGTCGGCCACCAGCCTCCACAACTGCTCCGGCGAGGACACCCCGCCGGGCAGCCGGCAGGCCATGCCGACGATGGCGACCGGCTCGTCGGGGTCGGCGACGGCCGGGGCCGGGTCGGTGACCGGTGCGGGCTGGAGGGCGCCGAGGATCTCGGACCGCAGGAAGGCGGCCACGTCCGCCGGGGTGGGGTGGTCGAAGGCGACGGTGGTCGGCAGCCGCAGCCCGGTCCGCTCCGTCAACCGGTTGCGCAGTGCGACGACGGCCATCGAGGTGAAGCCCAGGTCGCGGAAGGCGCGGTCGGCGGGGACCGACCCGGTGCCCGCCAGATGCAGCACCTCGGCGGCCAGCACGCGGACCAGGTCTTCGAGGAACGCCAGTTGCGCGCGGTCGTCCATTGTGGACAGTTCGTCGCGCAGGGAGACCGTGACGGCCGCGTCCGGCTCGCCCTGTCGGGCGGGCGTACCGGCCAGGGCACGCAGGAGGGCGGGCACCTGACCGCGCCCTGCCCCGTGACCCGGCAGGGCGGCCAGCGGTGCCGGGGGGTTGGTCGTCAGGGCGACGTCGAAGGCGGTGAGCATCTCCCGCCGCAGCCGATCAGCACCGGCACCGGCGTCGGCGTCGGCGTCGGCGTCGGCGTCGGCGTCGGCGTCGGCGTCGGCGTCGGCGTCGGCGTCGGCACCGGCCAGGTGTCCGCTCCAGGTCAGGAACGAGCCGGGCAGGTTCCGCAGTCGGCGGTTGCGCACCACGGCTTCGCAGAGGGCGCCGTCGACGGCCGCGGCCGGGGTGTCGGCGCTGGACGGCAGGCCTGCGGCGCCGGGCATCGCCACGACGAAGGCGGAGAGGTCGGTCCCAGAGGTCATGTGGTCGACGCACAGGGTCAGTTCGGGGTCTCCGGCGGCATCCACCAGCGCGGTGACCGGCTGCCCCAGATCGGCCAGATCGGCCAAAGCCGCCCGCAGCGGCTCGGGGCGCGCCGTGTCCGCGGTGATCCGGACGACGCTCGTACCGGCGAAGGCCAGAGCGTCGCCGGGCGTGGCGTCGGGCGTGGCGGCGGGCGTGGCGTCGGGTGTGGCGGGAGCGCTGACGAGGAGCAGGGAGGTCGTGTTGTGGGCCGTGGCCAGGCGGTGTGCGAGCGCCGCGCCGTGTTCCGTGTCCGCGCCGGTGACCACCACGGTGCCGGTGATGGTGCCGGTGGCTTCCGGCCGGGGGTCCTTCCGCGGCCGGTCGGCGACGGGAAGCGGCGTCAGCCGGGGAACGAGCAGGGCCGCCGAGCGCACCGCGATCTGCGGCTCGTCGCTCGCGAGTGCCGCCGCCAAGGTGTCCGGCGTCAGGACGGAACCGTCCGGACCGTCCGGGCCGTCCGGACCGTCCGGGCCGTCCGCACCGTCGTGCTCGTCCAGCACGTCCAGCACCGTCAGCGACTGCGGCCGGGTCTCCTGGAGGGAGCGCGCGGCTCCCCACAGTGCTGCCTCCGCGAGGTCCTGGACCGGGTCCGTCCCGGTGGCCGCGACCGCGCCCCGGGTGAGGAGCACCAGCCTGCCGGCCGCCGGTTCCGCTCGCGCCGTCCAGCTTTCCACGTCCCGGGCCAGCTGCCGGGCCCGTTCCCGCCCGGCGGTCATCGCGTCATCGTGCTGCCCGGTCACGGCGGCGGGCGGCGGTACCAGGACCGTCACGTCCGGGGCCGGGTCACCGTCGGCCACCGCGGCGCGTACCGCCGCCAGGTCCGCGTAGTGGCGCGCCTGGGCGCCCGCCGCCTCCAGCGCACCCACGAGCCCGCTCACCAGCCCGGCCGCCGGGCCCGCCGCCGGACCGGCCACCGCCCAGTGACCGCTCGGCGGTTGGGCGCCGGCGGTACCCGTCGCGGTGATCCACTCGACCCGCGTGAGTGCGTCGTGGTGTCCACTCGCCGCGAAGCGCAGCCGGCCCGGCTGCTCGGCCAGGAGGAGGCGCTTGGTCTTGCCCGAGGGCGTGCGGGGAATGCTCGTGACCTCGTGCACGCGTTCCGGCACCTTGTAGGCGGTAAGCCGCTCGCGGCAGCGGGCGATCAGCGCCTCGGGGTCGAACCCGGACGGCCCGGGGATCACATAGGCGACCGGTACTTCGCCGAGCGTGTCGTGCGGTGCGCCGGCGACGGCCGCGTCCGCGACGCCCTCGACGGTGCGCAGGACCGCCTCGACCTCCTCGGGGTGGATGTTCTCCCCGCCCCGGATGACGAGTTCCTTGATCCGGCCGCGGATCGCGAAGTAGCCGGCCTCGTCGCGCCGGGCCAGGTCTCCGGTGCGGAACCAGCCGTCGCGCATCGCCTCGGCGGTCGCCTCGGGGGCGTTGTGGTAGCCCACCATGACGTTCGGCCCGCTGACCCAGACCTCCCCCTCCGCTCCCGTGGGGGCGTCGGCTCCCGTGGCGGGATCGACGATGCGGACGTCGACACCGGGCACGGGCAGGCCGCAGGAGCCGTCCACCCGGGCGCCGTCCGGCGGATTCATGGTGATGGCCCCGCAGGTCTCGGTGCTGCCGTAGGCGTCGACCAGCGGCACCCCGAAGGTCTCCTCGAAGTCACGGCGCAGACCGGAGCCGGTGACCGCGCCGCCGACCAGACCGATGCGCAGGTCCGGTGCGCGGAAGCCGCTGTCCCGGGCCGCCGTCACGAGGTGGTGGTACGTGGTGGGGACGCCGGCGAGGAAGGTCGAGCGGTCCTCGCGCAGTACCCGCATGACGTCGTCGGCGGAGCTGCCGTCCACGAGCCGGGCGGTGGCGCCGGTGACGGTGACGGACAGCACGCACGCGATGTGCGAGAGGCTGTGGAAGAGCGGGAGCGGCCACAACACCCGGTCCCGGTCCGTGAGCCCTGGGATCGGTACGTAGCAGGAGGCGACGGACCAGAGGCAGTTGCGCTGCGTCGACAGCACGCCCTTGGGGCGGCCCGTCGTTCCCGAGGTGTAGAACATCCAGGCCACGTCGTCCAGGGCGAGGTCGTCCCTGGCGGGCACGGGCGGCTCACCGCACGCCAGTTCCTCGTACGCGTGGACACCCGGTCCCTCGGGCAGGCCCAGCGTTGCCTCGCCGGTCACGAGGAGCACCGTCTCCGGGCCCCTCGCCGGACCACCCCGGAAGCGGGACGCCCGTGCGGCGTCGGTGATGACCAGTGCGGCGCCGCTGTCGGTGAGCAGGTAGTCCAGTTCGGCCGGTGCGGAGGCGAGGTTGAGCGGCACGCCGACGCCTCCGGCCCGCACGACCGCCAGGTAGCTCTCCACGGTGGCCACGGTGTTGCCGAGGCAGATGGCCACCCGGTCGCCGCGCTCGACGCCAAGGTGCGCCAGATGTCCGGCCAGTCTGCGCGTCCGTGCCTCGAGGTCTCCGTAGGTGACCGCTCGCCGGTCGTCCGCGAAGGCGACCTTGTCGGGGAAACGGGCCGCGTTCTCCAGGAGTGCGACGGGCAGGGGCTTGATGAGGTCGGTGCGCACTGTGCCGCGGGTCCTTTCGGAGAAAACGGGTTCACCAGGAGACGGGCAGGCTCTTCACCGCGAAGACGGACCCCTTGAGCCGCAACGGCACCTCTTCGAAGGCCATGGCGAGGCCGAGGTCGGGGAACGCGCGCAGGAGGGCGGAGAAGCCGGCGCGCAGTACGACGCGTGCCAGGTTCTGGCCCAGGCACTGGTGAATGCCGAAACCGAACGCCATGTGACCGGAGGTCTCACGGTCGATGTCCAGCTCGGCGGGACACTTGAATTTGACCGGGTCCCGGTTGGCCGCGGGCAGCGACACCGTGACGCTGTCACCCTTCTTGACCGTCTCACCGCCCAGTTCGACGTCCTCCAGGGCGGTGCGGTACGTGTCGTACTGGTTGACGGTGAGGTAACGGAGGAGTTCCTCGATCGCGGCGTCGAGTTTCGAGGGGTCGGCACGGAGCGCAGCCAGTTGGTCGGCGTGGTGGAGGAGGGCGAACACACCGACGGCGAGGGCGCTCTCGGTGGTCTCGTAGCCCGCGAAGAGGAGCAGCGTGACGATGTTGCCCAACTCTTCGGCGGTGAGCCCGCCGTCGGCGACGAGGCGGCTGATGAGGTCGTCCTGGGGTTCCTCGCGCCTGCGCTCGATGACCTCGCCGAAGAAGGCGGCCGCCTGACCCATCGCGGCGATGGCCTCCTGCGGGTCCGAGTCCGGGTCGTGCAGGAGCGTCGGCGCGTGGCCGTAACGGTGGACTTCGCTGTAGGGCAGGCCGACCAGCTCGGACAGGACGCGCAGGGACAGCGGCTTGGCGAAGTACTTCACCAGATCGGCGGGCGAGCCGTGCTCCCGCATGGCGTCGATCTGCTCGGCGGCCACCGCCTCGGCCCGTGCCGTGAGCCGGTTCGCCCGGCGCGCGGTGAACTCGCCCGTGAGAAGACGCCGGTAGCGGGTGTGGTCGGGCGGGTCCATGTGGATGAACATCCCGGGAATCCGCGGGTGGTTGGGCATCACCTGTCCGCGGTGCGTCACCGGGAAGTGCCCGATCTCCGTGCTGTGGCTGAACCTCGGGTCGCTGAGGACCTCGCGCGCCAACTCGTAGCTGGAGGTGATCCAGCCGACGTGACCGTCGGGGTACACCATGCTCGCGAGCGGACTCTCCTCGCGCAGCGAATCGAATATCGCAGGCGGATCGAACTGATGGGTACGCGCCCACGGCTCCTCGAAGGAGATTGCGTCGCTCATGGAATCCTTCCCGATCAGGGAAATGCCCGCTCGGCCGTCAGGAAATGAGATACGCATGTGCGTCCCGCGATGGCATTCTCACCGTCGTGATGACGCCGCTTTCCCGTATCTACGAGGGGAGAGACTAGACGAGGGGTCACGGCGTGCCATCCTCAGGACTGGTAGGGAGGATGAAACCTCAAGCCGAGTACGAGCGACCGTGGAAGGGATGACCCGAAGGGATGATTCACCCACCGGAAATACGGACTCGGAACGCTTGAATCCTGATCCAGATCCGCCCGGAATTAATTCGAGAGAGGTCTCCGCACATCCGTCGGCAATCACTGCCGGGGACTTCCGGAAAGCAGAACCGGGGGGGGGGGGGGGGGGGGGGGGGGGGCGGCGCGCGCCCGCCGCGGGGGGGGGGGGGGGGCCCAGCCCACCACCCCCCCCCGGCCCACCACCCCCAGAAAAGGAAACCCCGCCCACCTA
>NZ_JBIRNE010000017.1:26933-149496 GCF_044331465.1 Streptomyces sp. NPDC017225
CTATTAAACCCGCCCCCCCCCCCCCCCCCACCCGTCCCCCCCCCGGGGCCGCGCCCCCCCCAACCCCCCCCGGGGGGGCGGGGCCGCCCCCCCCCCCCCCCCCCCCCCCCCGCCGGTGTGGAGAGCGGTCGCCGCTCGTCGAGTGCTCGGGCCTGGCCCCGTCGGGCTCCCTGGCCCCGTCCGGGACGGTTCAGGCCTGGCGCAGCGGGGCGAGCGCGTCGGTCCAGGTGACCACCTCGGTGAGCAACTGCTGGAGAGCGACCTCGTGGCGCTCGGCCGGCGTGAAGGTCCGGAATCCTTCGAAGTCCGCCTGGAGCGACAGGTGAAGCTGGGTGCTCACCGCCGCCAGCTGAACCGCACCGGCGATGTGGCGCAGGTGGTCGACGGCGCGGGCGCCGCTGACGTTGCTGCCGTACCCGACGAATCCGGCGGCCTTGTTGTTCCACTCGTTGTAGACGAAGTCGATGGCGTTCTTCAGCGCGGCCGGGATCGACCGGTTGTACTCGGGCGTGACGAAGACGAACCCGTCCAGCTGGTCGATCTTGGCGGCCCAGGCGCGGGTGTGGTCGTGCTCGTAGTCGCCCATGCGGGGTGACCGCGGCTCGTCGAAGAGCGGGAGGGCGTAGTCGGCGATGTCGACCAGCTCGAAGTCCGCGTCCTCGCGGGCACTGGCCGTCTTCTGGATCCATTCCGCGATCTGCGGCCCGACGCGGCCGGGACGGGTGGTACCGAGGATGATGCCGATGGTGGTCACGCGTGTCTCCCTGGTGCAAGGTCAGTAGCGAGGTTCGAAAGCAAGGGTCATCAGAGTGCCCGACGACGGCGCACCCACGGCGGGAACCGGCCATACCGTCTGCCCCTCCGAAGACCCGAAGGTCCGGTGGCCCGAAGGCCCGGTGGCCCGGTCAGGGCAGTACGGTCTGCGGCACAGCCACCTCGACGGGCCGGCCGGTACGTACCGACTCACGCGCCGCCCGGATGACGCGCAGCGTGCGCAGGGCCGCCGCTCCGTCCGGGCCCGCCCCACTCCCCCGGCGGGACGCGGCGACGAACTCGCCGAGCATGACCGCGTACGGATCGTCCCCGCGCGTCTCCCACCGTTCGCGGGACGTACCGGAGTCGAAACCGCCGAGCAGCCGCGGGGAGGCGCTGAACTCCACGCTCGCCCGGTCGCCGATGAAGGTCATGACCGGGCCGCCCGCGGACGGTCCGGTCTCCTGCGAACCCCAACTGCAGTCGATGGAGGCGACGGTACCGTCCGCGTAGCGCACCGTGACCAGGGCCGCGCTCTCCATGCCGGGCTCCGCGCCGAGGATGCTGTTCGACTGGGCGTAGACCTGCTCGGCGTCGATGCCGCCGAGCGCCGCGTCCACCATGTCGAGCAGCGGGGGCCCGTTGGTGCCGAGAGCCCCACTTCGCGCCTCCTGCGCGCCGGACGGACGCGGCCTGTTGTACGCCCCGTGGATCGTCGTGAGGCGGCCGAGGACCTCGCCCTCGGTCAGCTCCCGGCGTACGGCGGTGAACGCGGGGCCGAAGCAGACCGGCGAGGCGATGCTCAGACGCACCCCCGCGTCCTCGCAGACCCGCACCATGGCCTCGGCGTCCGCCTCGTCGGTGGCGGGCGGAATCTCGCACAGCACGTGGGCCCCGGCCCCGGCGGCCCGCTCGACCAGTCCTCGGCGAAGGCCCGCCTCGCTGGTGACGACCACGGCATCGGGGCGCAGCCCGAACAGCGCGTCCCAGTCGGCCGCGCAGGTGGCACCGAGCCGGTGTGCCGTGGCCCTCCCCCGCGCCGGATCGTCCGGTGAGCCCTCGGGGTCCGCGACGAGCAGGTCCACGTCCGGCATGTCATGCAGCAGCCGGGCGTACGTCGCGGCCCGCTCGTGGGCGAACGACAACACGGCGACCTTCATGCGGCAGCCCCCTTCACGGGCAGTTCGACGGCGCGTCCGGTCCAGGCGGAGCGTGCCGCGGCCTGGGTGATGCGGACGGCGGCCAGTGCGTCGTGGGCTCCCAGCCGCGGCTGGGAGCCACCCCTCAACGCCTGGGCGAATTCTCGGATCTCGCAGGTGAACGGTGATTCCCCGTAGTAGCCGAAGGTCCCGGCGGGGCCACCGGACACCTGGATCTCCTGGGGCCACTCGGAGTCGTGGACGATGGTCCCTCCCGTGCCCGAGACGTGGAAGGTGACACGGATGGGCGGCTGCGGCGTCGGCGTCCAGCGGCTCACCACCTGGCTCAGCGCGCCGCCGGCGTGGGTGAGCACGACCGTGCCGACCGCGGCGGTGCCCTCGGGCGCGGGTGCGGCGATCTCCCCCTGGTAGAGGGCATGCACGCGTACGACGTCTCCGAAGAGCCAGTAGGCGATGTCCACGCCGTGCAGCAGCTGATCGGTCAGGATGCCGCCCGACTCCGCCGAGGCATGACCGCTCCAGGGACGCGGGTGGTACCCCGCCACGGTGAACCGGGCCACCGTGCCCGTGCCCAGACGTCCCTCGGCCACCAGCTCGTGGAGCCGGGCATAGGCGGGCGCGAAACGGATGTCGTGCGCCGGATAGACGGGCACACCGGCCTTCTCTGCCGCGTCGACGATCTCCTCGGCTTCGGCGACGTCGGCGGCGAGCGGCTTCTCGCACACCACGGCCACGCCTCTGGCGATGGCGGCCAGGGCGATCTCCCGGTGGGTGTCCGTGGGCGAGCAGATGTCCACGGCATCCGCTCCGTCCAGAGCTTCCTCCAGGGAGTCCACTGCCTTCACGCCGAACTCGTCGGCCAGTTCCGCGGCACGCCCGTCCAGGGAGTGGACCCGCACGGACACCCCGGCGGCGATCCACGCCTCCAAGTGCATCCGGGCTATCAGTCCCGCGCCGATCAGTGCCGTCTCCAGCTGTCGCACGGCGTCCCCCGCTCCTCTTCACGGTATCCGTCGCCGCCGACATCCCATGGGTCCGCAGCCTGATCAGTCTCGCCCGCTGCCCCAGCGGCGGCCATCACCAACGTGAGTAGTCCCAACCGGTCCGGCGGTCCGGTGCGGCCGTCCGGTGCGGCCGTCCGGTGCGGTGGTCCGGTCCGGTGGTCCGGTCCCCGGCGGGCTGGACGGCGGTCTGGACGGCGGGCCGCTCGGGCGCACCGCGGGCCCGCCGGGGTACGGCCACTGCGATGGGGCGTGGCCGGGACCGGCGGTGGTTGCTGGAGGCACACGCGCGCCTGGCCTTCGAAGCGCGGGTGTCGTCGTGGCTGACTTTCGGTGGTGCGGGTTCAGGACCGGCGGAGAGGAACTCGAGTCCGGGTAGAGCAGTGTCGGCACGTCCGTGCAGTGCCGTCACCGGTGACCGCCGGACGCCGACAGCCGGGTTCGCTCCCGTGCGGCGGGGTCGGCGCGACCGCTGCGCGGCAGCACGAAAGGCCCTTGCCCGGGTGCGGGGAAGGCCACTGCGCGAGAACGTGTACCCACCTTTGCCAAGGGGAGAGAGTCCCCCGCCCATCTGGCCTCTGACCTGCACATACACCCGGTCCGACCCAGATCGGCAGAACTGCCAGGCAGTTCCGTCAGCAGTAGAGGCAGATCGACGGGTCTTGGTACCCGGTCCGAGCGATCGTGGTACCCGGTTCAGAGGAACCGCCACCACGTCCACAGGAACCGGGTACCACGATCCTGGGAACGCCCTAGATTGACCTCACGTACATGTCTGCCAGGTCGGCGGCCCGCCGTCACAGGCCCACGGGGAGGGACAGGCGGTACTGTCGGCCGGCAAGGAACACGGCCCACGAGCGCGGTTGATTGACTTCCTGATCATGTACGTTAGGTTCATTTGGTCGGCCTCAGGGCCGTCTGCCGCGAACACCGTCAAAGCCCACGCGTGGAGGGCCCTTTGGGAGCAGTACGCAGGCTGGTCGACGCCGACACCGGCGAGCCGGTCCCTTACGCGCCGTACGCCTTCTCGGGCAGGCACACCCAGGTCGACAAGGCACGAGTCGAGGCGATCACCGAGTCCAAGGCGTTCACACCGAGCCAGAAGTTCCTGGTGCTGTGGTGGATCGGCGTGTCCCCCGAGGGGATGGAGCCGCTGAGGGCCACCGGAGCGGACATCGGCAAACGTGTGGGAATGTCCACGGACGCGGTGGGAAAGATCAACAGAAAGCTGGTCAAGCACCGCATCCTGGTCGTGCGGGGGCGCATCGGTAACTACAAGCTTTACCGCATCAGCCCTTACATTGCTTTCCACGGGACAGGGCTGGAGCAGCGTGAAGCGGTGAAGGCGTGCAACCCGCCGGACATCCCCGGTTTCGACAAGAAGACCCCCTCGCGGTGGGAGGCCCAGTGACCAGCGACGACAAGCAGAAAAACCTGGACCTGCTGAAGGCCACGGTCGGCATGACCGCCAACCAGCGTCTCGTCGTGATGTTGTACGCCCTGCACCCCACCGACCGGTCCGGTGCCATCCTGGAAACCGCCGCCAACCTCGCGAAACTGGTAGGCATGGCGCCTCCGGTGTTCTCCCGCACCCGCAAGCAGGTCATCGAGGCCGGCTGGTTGGAGGAGACGGAGAAGATCGGCCACATCCGGTACTACCGGCTCGACCCCAAGCACCTGGGCGAGAACGTCGTCGTCCCGCTGCGTCGCGCGACCTGACGCGCACGCGAACCGACACGTCCTGAGCGCCGTACCTCATTGACGTCACGTCAATGAGGTACGGCGCTCAGGACGTCCTTGATGACTCCTGAGGCAGTGTCACCGCGGGGCGTCCCGTTGCCGCTGTTCGGCATGAGGGGGGCCGACCAGCCGTGCCGCCGCCGATGACGGTCACGCGTAGACATCAGCACCGGGGCAGCATGCTTTCCGTACGCGACAGGTACGCGACACATGCGTGACAAGTACGCGCCGCGTACGCGAGATGTACGCTGTTGGTGTCACCTCGCGGTAGCCTGACGCCCAGGAGGTGCCCATGTCGGAGTTGTTCGACGCGATCGACGCCCTGGTCGCGTCCCGCGCCCCGCTGCCGCCGCCGGAGGAGCGCAAGCGGCTGCGGAAGGCCCACGGCCTGACCGTGGACGAGGTGGCCCAGGCGCTGCGGGTCCGCCGCGCCACGGCGAGCGGCTGGGAGTCCGGCAAGACGGAGCCGCGGCCACCGGAGCGCGACGCCTACGCCCGGTTGCTCGGCAAGCTCGCGGAGCTCTATCCCACCGACTCCACCGGCACCACGCCCGCGGTGCCCCCGCAGGAGCCGCCGACGCCCCGGCCCCCCTCCTCTCCCGCCACCGCCGCCGCACCGACCGCACAGGCGCCACAAGCACCCGCCCCCGTGCGGCCCGAATCCCCGGCCGAGCCCGCCTCCCGGAACACTCGCCCCCACCCGGCCCCGACGGAGACCCCGGTCGCCCCGGTGACGGCACCGCGTCCGGCACGAGCCGGCGGGCCGCCGCCGACGCGCAGGCGCTCGGCCCCGGCCTCGACCCCTACCTCGGCCGCTGCGACCGATGGCGACGCGCGCTTCGAGAACGGCCCGCTCGCCGTCCTCGACGTCGTGGACGGCGATGTTCTCGCGCACTGTGCGGGCGGTCTCATCCTGGACGTACCGGCCAAGTCCCTGCCCGCCCTGGTCGACTGGACGCTCAAGGAGGCCCGGCTCGGGCAGCCGAGGCTGTCCGGACCGGGCAAGGACGCCGACCCGCTGCTCGTGCTCAGCGAGGCCGCGTGCCGGCGCTACGGCCTGCCCGTCCAGCTCACCGACGAGGAGCGGCTGTCCGGACGGCTGCCGGAGAACCACAAGGTCGTCAGGCAGCTGACGCGCGCCGAGTGGAAGCTCACCCGGCGCGGATTCGGCCCCTGGGCCCGGATCTACCGCCCGGCGCAGGGCTCGGCGCGCAACTGCGTGCAGCTGTGCGTCCCGTCGTGGGGCGCGCTCGACACCCGGCACTGGGCGGACGCCGCCCGGCTCCACCCGGCGGACCTCGCCCGGCTCCTGGGCACCTACGCGGCCCGGGTGATGACGCCACGCGGATCGACCGCGGTGACCGGCCTGGAGCTGATGACCGCCCTGCACCCGCCCACCCGCGCCTCCGCACCGGACGAGACGGGCCGCAGGCACAGCGAGCCCAACCCCGGTTCCCTCGGGCAGGACCCGGTCGACTGCGCCCCCTGCGAGGCCCCGGACGGCCACCCGCTCCTCGCGGACCTGCCGCGCTTCCACCGCCGTACCCCCGCGGAGGTCCTGCGGGAGGAGGCGTACGACTGGGCGCGTCCGCTCACGGACGAGGAGTGCACCCGGCGCCACCTGGTCGGCATCGACGTCAACATGGCCTTCGCCGCGGGCGCGAACGGGCTGGTCGTCGGCCTGGGAGCGCCCACGCACGTCAGGCGGCCGGACTTCGACCCGAAGCTGCCCGGTTCCTGGCTCGTCGATCTCTCCCATGTCGACCTGTCACGCGTGAAGCTCGGCAAGGAGTGGGCGGATCTGGACAGTGACCTGCTGCCCAGCCCGTTCACCCCGACCGGCGAACGGCCCGAGGGCCCGGCCTGGTACGCCACGCCCACCGTCGCCTACGCGATGGAGCTGGGTTACGACGTACGTCCGGCCGAGGCGTACGTCCGGTACGACAACGGCCGCTACCTGGACGCCTGGTACAACCGGCTGCGCGACGCGTACGTGACGACGATGGGCGACCTCGGAGTGCCGGGCACGGCGAGCCCGGAGGAGTTCCTCGCGGCGATGGACGGCTACCGGGACCGCGACCCCGGCATGGCGATCGTGGTGTCCGCGATCAAGGCCACGGTGAAGGGCGGCATCGGCAAACTGCGCGAGCGTCCGCGAGGCGAGGGCTGGAAGCCCGGTCAGCCGTGGCAAGCCCTGTCCCGGCCGACGTGGCGGCCGGACATCCGCGCCGCCATCATCTCCCGCACCCGGATCAACATGCACCGCAAGGTGCTCAAGCACGCGTCGTTCACCGGCCGTTACCCGGTCGCCATCCTCTCCGACTGCGCCGTCTACGCGGCCGACGGGCCCTCCCCGCTCGACTTCCTGCCGTACCGGGAGGGCAAGCCGCTGCCGGGCGGATGGCGGCTGGGCGTCTCGCCCGGGATGGTCAAGCACGAGGGCACCCAGTCGGTGCTGTGGGGTGAGGGCGTACGTGAGCGGTTCGACGCCCCGGAGCTCAATCTCGCCCGGTACATCAAGACCGGTGAGGTCACCAACGAGGACGACGGGGAGTAGGCACTGATGGCCCAGTTCGGGGACGGCCTGGAAAAGGCGGTGCAGCGTTCCTTCACCCGCCCGATCCCGAAGTCGGCCGGTGCGCGGATGCGGTACCTGGTACGGCAGCTCAAAGGCACGCGGGCCGCCGCCGAGCTGCTCGGCGTGTCCCAGCGAACCGTCGAGCGGTACCTGAAGGACCAGATCAGGAAGCCCCGTCCGCAGCTCGCCGCACGCCTGGAGACGGAGGTACGCAGGCGCTGGCAGCCGCAGATCCGGGCCAGGGCGCGGCAGCGGGCGGCGACCACCGACGGCATCGTCATCGACACCCGCGCCCGGATCGGTTACGCAGCCCCGATCGGCTCGACCGACGACTCCCGTCTGCGCCAGCTGACCGTCGCCCTCCCCCCGCAGTACGCCGCCCGGCTCTTCGACGCCCAGCAGCAGGGCGCCGACGACGGGCGCCTTCGGGAGATCACCGCTGAGGCGCTGAAGGACGTGTACTTCCAGGACGGCGGCCGCCGCGCCGGCACTCTTGAACAGGTCCGCTTCACCGACGTGGAACACGTCGACTTCGAGCTGTAGGCGGGCCGCCCCGTTGTTCCACTCGTGTCCGGCTCCCCACTTCGGCATGCCCGCGTCGAGGGCCTCTTCCGTGATCACCTGGGCAGGCTTCGACCAGGGATCGCGTACGAGCGCACGTACGGGCACCCCGGCGGCCAGAAGTGCGCGAGCCGTGGCCCCGCCTTGCCGGCCGGTGGCGCCGGTGACCAGGACGTAAGCTGCCTCGGCCGACCCTTTCCGAGTGCACCAGGCCCGCGTTGCTGCACCGTGCTCGTCATGGCGGCCCTCACCACGGTGCTCGCCATCGTGCTGGTGCCCAAGCGCTCCGCCTCGAAGGAATCACCGATGACAGTTCCGCGCCCGGAATCGGCGTCCCCTGCCGCGCGCACTGATGCGGCCAAGCGGGGCTGAGCCGGCCACAGCCAGGAAACCGATCGGGGAGACCGGCGTACGCGGTGCCGTGTGGTCAGCGGCGGCGCACGCGGCAGTCGACGGCCGCTGGAGAACGGTTGGAGGCCGATGGCCCGCGCCGCCGGTCTCCGGTTCACTGGGCCGATGGCGCACATGGACACGACCGGAAGGACCACGACGGCAGGGCAGTCCCTCCCGTCGGCCGGAGGGGAAACGCCCGCCTGGTACGCCGCTCACCCCGGCGTCCAGCCGTACGACCCGGGCCAGGCGGAACGTCTCCTGCGCTCCACACCACCAGCCGCGGCCTGCTCGGACCTCTTCCGGGCCGCCCGCGTCCTGTTGCACGACGGGCATCCGCTCCGGGTCGCGGTCGGGTGCGACGACCTGCTGAGCCGTGCCGGGACCTCCGCCTGGTCGGCGGCGTTCCGCGCACTGCGCTCGGAGGCCCTTCTCCACCTCGGAGACCTCGAAGCCGCCGAGCACCAAGCCACCGCCGCACGGGACACGGCCGGCCACCATCTGGCCACGCTCGGCCCCTGGTGCACCGCGCTCCTGGCGGAATCGCTCATCGAGCAGGGGCGCCACGAGGAGGCAGCCGCACATCTCGGCGGGCCCTCGGCCGGAAACAGTCTGTGCGGACTGCCCGCGCTGCGGGCCCGCGGCCGGCTTCTCCTGGCTCTGCACCGCCCCCACGACGCCCTCGCCGCCTTCACCCGTGCCGCCAGGACGGCACGGCGGCACGGCACCGGGCTACTCCCCCACCTTCCGTGGCGCAGCGACATCGCCGAGGCCCTCCTCCAGCTCGGCCGGACGGACCGGGCTCACGCACTGCTCACGGAGGAACTCTCCTCCCTGGCCGCCGGCCCCCGCGAACGCGGCGTCGCACTGCGCCTCTTGTCCGCCACCGAGGAACCCGGACAGCGTCTGCCCACCCTCTCGCGTGCCGCCACCGAACTGCGCCGCTCGGACGACCGCGTCGAACTCGCCCGCGTTCTGCGCGACTTCGCCCACACTCTCGACACCCTCGGCGAACTCAGCACCGCGGACGTCTTCCGCCGCCGTGCCGCCGGTCTGTCGGCGGCTTAGACCAGAGCGCGCCCACCCGGCGCACAAGGCGTCCCGGCCGTCGCAGTGCCGAAACGGCGGAAGCCCGCCTGAACGGCGGGCTTCCGTACGGGGCACGGCGAGGAGGGTCTCCCTCGCTACTCCGCGCGGGCGGTCGACTGCTCCACGAAGGAGCGCGCCAGCTCTTCCAGGCGAGCCGGGTCCCGGTTCAGCGCCTTGGAGTTGAGGAAGTGCAGCAGGGCGAAGAAGACGTCGTCCTTCTCGATCTTCGTGTCCAGAAGCATCGCGAGGGCGCCCGGCTCGTCGTACGGCACCCTGCGAACCTGCTGCCCCTCGCCGGTGCCGTGCGAGCCGGTGTCGCGTGCGGGCTTGTCCGTGCGCGGTTCCGGCACCGCCTGCGGGGCAGGCCGTTCGTCGGCGCTCTGGCCGCGAGCGGCCGGAGCCTTCGTGTCGGCGGCTTCTATTACGTCGTAATAGCCTTCGGTCTTCTTCCCGCCGTCCTCGTGCTCGGAGCCGCTCTCCTGCGCCTGCGTCCTCCGGTTGCGTTCCTTCCTCTCGTCCTCCTTGCGGGCACGCTCCGCCTTGAGCGCCTGAAGCGCCGTTCGCTGTTCTTCGGCCGGCTTGTTGCCCACGGCCCGGAGCAGGTCGATGGGCTCTTCACTGATCCGGGCCTGGAGTTCGGGGGTGAGGTTGAGGAGGGCGAGCCGTTGGGAGACCCAGCCCTGCGAGCGGTGGAGCCGCTTGGCCAGCGCGGTCTGGCTGCCGTGAATCTTCAGGAGCCGTTGAAGGGCGCGGGCCTCGTCCAGTTCTTCGAGGTCCTGACGGTGGATGTTGGCGACGAGAGCGGATTCGAGGAGTTCCTCGGAGGTGGTGCCCTGGTCGTCGCTGACCATGACGTTGAGGGTGGTGAGGCCTGCTTCGCGAGCTGCCGCGAGTCGGCTGCTGCCGTCGATCACGACGTGGGTGGTGTCGTGTTCGAGGTCGGGCTCGCGCTCCGGGTTGGCCTTGACGTAGGCGTCACGGTTCATGACCGTGATCGCCTGCTTCTGGCCGTGCGTCTTGAGGCTTCCCGCCAGGTCGGTGAGGTCACCGAGGCTGGAGCGTGGGTTGTCGGGGTTGAGGCTGATGCGGTGCGGGGGGAGCGCGGTCGGCGGGGCGACGCCGTCGGTGGGCACCCCGGTGGCGGCGGCGACGGCCTGACGTCGGGCGCTGAGCGGGCGCGCTCCCCCGCCGAACCGGCCGGCACCCAGCTGGTCGGCCTTGCTCATGCGATCTCCCTGGCCAGCGCGCGCATGCCGATCGCCTGCTGGGACTTGGGGGCGTACGACAGCAGTGGCTGCTTCACCCGGACGGCTTCCTTCTGTTCCTTGAGGTCTCCGATGAGTCCGACCACGCGGGGGTCCTTTATGTCGACCCACCCCTGCAGTGAGGAGGTGGCGATGTAACCACGCCGGGAGTCGTAGAGATTGACGACGATGCCGAGGTAGTCGACGTCGATCTGGAGGTCACCGCGAAGGTCGTCGATCTGCGTGGTGAGCAGGTCGTAGGCGTCGGCGGAGCTGTCCTCGGCCTGGACGACGATGAGGGCACCGGACTGGCCGGGCCTCTCACCGTCGCGGCGGCGGCCGTAGTAGGAGGCGGCGTCCATGCTGAGGCCGAGGCTGGGCGGGCAGTCGACGACGATGACGTCGTAATCGGTCTCCAGCGGGGCCAGAGCCCGCTCGAGCGCTGCCTCGCGGGCACGCACGGCGGACAGCCGTACGTCGAGAAGGAAGGCGTCGTTGCAGGCGGGCAGGAGGTGGAGCCGGCCGTCGAAGGTGTTGTCGTCGATGGAGACGATGAGGTCCCGCAGATCGCCCTTGGGGTCGCCCGCCATGTGGTTGGTGAGACTGTCACCGTTCATGGGCAGCGGGCTCGCGCCGAGTTGGTTGGTGAGGTGGCACTGCGGGTCGAAGTCGACCAGCAGGACACGGAGTCCGAGGCCGGGGAGGTTCTCGACGTCGAGCGGGTCGCTGCTCGGCTGCTCCTCGGACTCGGTGTCGCTGGCGCGGAGCGCCTTGGCGAGTGCCTTGGCGATCTGAACGGCGTGCAGTGCGTTGGGGTCCTCCGCGAGGGCCTCACCGAGTCCGGCGGTGATGGCGGTCTTGCCGACACCGCCCTTCTGGTTGCAGACGATGACGCGTCGGGTGATCTCGGGGCGGTCGACGTCGGGGGCGGGGTTGGAGTCGAGCCACAGTTGCACGGACTGGGCGAGACCCTGGATCAGGGAGACACGACGGTCGGCGACGACGTGGCGGAACTCCTCCCACTGGCCCGGCGGCAGGAAGGTGGAGAAGGAGTCTGCGCCCGCGGTGTCGACGGACGCCGTCGTGGACGCCAGACCGCACCAGTCCCTGATGCCCTGTTCAACGGCGACCTGGATCTCGATGCCGTGCTGTGCCGCTCTGATCTTGAGGTTCTGCCGGAGCCATCCCGGCAGCTTGGAGACGACCTTTTCGCGGTCGCTGGAGGTGGCTGGAGAACTCATGGGGGACACCTTACTAACGCCCATGATCCTTTGTGACACCGACACGTTAGGAAGCAGGGCTTGTTGCGTCCAGCGTCGGCTATTACGCCGTAATAGCCGACGTAGGGGAGCAGGCGTCAGGAGGGCCCCTGAGAACCGTGCCAGGGCGTCCTGGGTTCGCAGACGGCACCGTCCGGCATGGTTGGGTCGCCTGCCGCCTGAACCATGGGGCCGCTGACCGACCGATGCCTCCGGCTGGTTATTACGCCGTAATAGCCGGCACCCCACGGGGAGGCGCAGGCAGGTGGATCACTCCGCCAGTGCTGACGCGACCGCCGCACAAGCAGCGTCAGCCTCGTCCGTCCGCGCCGACGGCCGACCCGTCCGGTGCTCCAGTCTGCGCAGGGCGCGCAGCGTCGCACTCAAGTACCGGCTGAGACCGAGCATCTGTGTGGGCGTGCCGCAGTGGGGGAGGACTTCCGCGACTTCGCCGAGCCAGTACTCGGCGTCCTCGTCCAGGACGAGCGCGTCCTGGTGGTCCAGGAGACGCCGCGCGGCCCGAGCGAGGAGGCTGTGCCGTTGCCGGGCGTCGGCCTGGGCACGCTCCTCGGCAGCCCTGTGTGCCGCGATACGGCGCTCGGTCTGCCGGACCGCTTCGGGCGTGCGCCGCACCTGTCCGGTGCCCGGGACCGCGCCGGTCAGGGAGAGGGCTTGGAGTCTCCTGGCCTTGTTGTACGCGGCGCTCGGTGCGCCGACCGCCAGCGGGGGAGCGAGTTCCCGCCATTCGGCGCCGGCGGCGCGAGCGCCGGCGATGGCGGTGCTCTGGTGGAGACGCACGCGTTCGCCGAGGAACTCCCAGAGCAGTACGCGCGTCAGAGCGGCCGCCTTCTGTCGCTCCGGTGCCAGGCTCCGGAGGGAGTTGGCGTGCTTCTCCGCGTAGACCAGCGCCCCGTAGATCTCGTCGTCCGCCGGCATGCGCTCGATGTCGGGGTCCCCCGCCTTCTCATGGAGTCCGCGCAGTTCACCGACGAGTGCGCCGGCATCCAGCGGTCCGACGTTCCTGTGCTGCCTGACCAGGGGTTTCGCCGGGTCGGGGGACCTTTTCCTACGAGATGCCATGAAGAAAGCATGCCCCTTCCCGGTCCGGTTCACAGAGTGTGAACCGCAGTGTCGGGAAAGGCGCGTACAACACCATCCTCAGTTCCCAACGGCCTGCTGGAACCGGCGGAGGCGAAGGCGAACTCGGTGAGGTAGCAAGCCTGCCCTGCCACAGCGCTGATCCGCTGCCGGTTGAGTCGCTGTGTGTCTCTCGGTCGCTCCGGTCGCTTCGGTAGCTCCGGTCGCTGACCCTGCCAGAGCTCTGAGACTGAAGACCAGCTACTCAGCGACTGTTCAGTCGCTCCCTTCAGTTACTGCAAAAGCGCAGGTCAGACGGGGTGTGTCGTCGAAACAGCGACTGAAGCGACTCAAGGTCCGGGTATATGAGGACATTCGTGTGTGCGTGCGTGCGTCATATATAGAAGGCTTCAGTCGCTTCAGTCGCTATTTGATCACTGAAACGTCATCTGACCTGCGGTTTCTCAAAACGACTCTGCCAGCGACCGAAAGCCCCTCGGTCGCTGGGCTTCCCACCTCGGTCGCTGCCGGGCCTCCGGCTGGCCTCACCGACACGGCGTCACAGGACTTTTCCCCAGGCTCCATGACCTCACCGGCCGCGTTCGCTAGTCTGTGTCCATCGTTGAGTCGCTTCAGTCGCTGATGGGGGAGAGAGATGCCTGCTGAGCTGCGCTTTTCTCGCAGCGACTCACGACGGCCCGCCCTTGAGCCTTCGGTCGCTGAGCTCTCCCTCGCCACTGCCCGGTGGTGTGCCCGCCGAGGCTGGCCGGTGCACCCCCTCGCCGCAGGCCGCAAGACGCCCGTGGCGAACTGCAGCGACTGTCGCGCGCAGCCGCACCCGCCCACCGACTGCCCCTGCATTCCCGCGGGTCGCTGGTGCCACGGTTTCCACTCCGCCACCCTCGATCAGGACCGCATCCAGCAATGGTGGGGCAGCAACCCCAAGTTCGGCATCGGCGTTTCCTGCGGTCGGGCCGGCCTGGTCGTCCTCGACATCGACGCACACCCCGTCCAGCCGCCCACCCGGGACCGGATCCTGCCCGGCATCCCCATCGCCGACCACATCGACCTCACCGGACTGGCCAACGGCTTCCACACCCTCGCCGTCCTGGCCGCTCTGCGAGGCAGGCCCAGCCCCGCAGAGGACGAGTCCACGCTGCGCGTGCGCACCCCGTCCGGAGGGCTCCACGTCTGGTACCGGGTCGGCGACGGCCGCCGCTGGCAGTCCTCCGTCGGCTCCAGCTCCGGCCGAGCGCTGGCCTGGCAGGTCGACATCCGAGCCCACGGCAGCTACATCATCGCCCCCGGCACCGCCACCCGGCACGGCGTCTACACCCCCCTCGGCGACGTCCGCGAGCCGGCGGCCCTCCCGCTGTGGCTCGCTCAGGAACTCGAACGCACCGGTCATCTGCCCGCGCCGAACATCCCCGCGCCCAGACCGGTCCCGCCCCGGGCCCGGCAGGCCGTCCTCGCCGCGGGAGGCGGACGGGAGCAGCACGTCCTCGCAGCCGTCCTGGCCCCGGTCGAGGACTGCGCACAGGTCCCCGAGGGCGCGGGCTTCTCGGACACGCTCAACCGCGCCGCGTACACCCTCGGCGGGCTCGTGGCGGCGGGCCGCCTGCTCCGAGAGGAAGCCGAACAAGCTCTGCGGCACACCGCGGTCGCCGTCCGCCCCGGCCAGGAGCGCCGCATCGGGCAGATCATCCGCAGCGGCCTCACCGCAGGCCTCAACCGTCCACTCCACGACAACGGGAGGCGCCAGTGACGTCCCCCCGGCCCGAGACGCTCTTCGAGTTCAACCCCGAAGCCGTCGCCGCGCAGATCCGCGCGCAGGGCACCACGGCCGTGCCCCGTCCCGCCCAGGCCGAAGCCCCCCAGGCCCCGGTGGGCGAGGCGACAGCCGACGGACTGCTGCCCGACACGCTGTCCGACCGCGGCAACGCGAAGCTCTTCGTCAGGCTCTACGCCAACGACTACCGGCACGTCCCCGGCATCGGCTGGTACCGGTGGGACACCACCCGCTGGCAGATGGACGAGGACGACACCGTCCTGTGGGCCGCCGGTGACCTCGCCGAGAGCATCGCCACCCATGACCCCCGGGGCACCTTCACCACCACCGCCCTGCAGAGCCACCGCCGCCGCGCCCTGTCGACCACGGGCATCAACGCCATGCTCACCCAGGCCAGGTCGGCGCCCGGCATGGTGCTCAACGCGGCCCGCCTCGACGCCGACCCGTACGCCCTGTGCACGCCGGACGGCATCGTCGACCTGCGCACCGGACTGCTGAAGTCGCCCGATCCCAACAAGGACTTCCACTCCCGCTCCACCGCCGTGGGCCCGCTGCACAACGCAACCCCCCGCTGGGAGAGGTTCCTGACCGACACCTTCGGCGACGACGCCGAAGGGCGGGTGATGATCGACTACCTGCAACTCCTGCTCGGGTACTCCGTCACCGGCGACGTCGGCGGCCAGATCCTGCCGTTCCTGTTCGGCTCGGGCAAGAACGGCAAGTCCGTCCTCCTGGACGTGCTGATGAAACTCCTCGGCGACTACGCCGACGCGGCCCCGCCGGGATTCCTGATGGCGCGACCCTACGAGGGGCACCCCACGGACCTGGCCGAGCTGCACGGCCGCCGGGTCATCGTCTGCTCCGAGGTCAAGCCCGGTGACAAGTTCGACGAGGCCCGCGTCAAGCTGCTGACCGGCGGCGACCGGATCAAGGCCCGCCGGATGCGGCAGGACTTCTTCAGTTTCGCGCCCACTCACAAGCTGTGGCTGCTGGGCAACCACCGCCCGGAGGTCGGCACCGGTGGCTTCGCCTTCTGGCGCCGGATGCGTCTGATCCCCTTCGAACGCGTCGTCCCCGACCACCGGAAGATCGACAACCTCGCCGACATCCTGGTCACCGAGGAGGGCCCCGGCATCCTGGGCTGGCTCATCGACGGCGCGCGCCGCTACCTCGCGGGCGATCGCGACCTCACCGGCCCCGAACGCGTACGCATCGCCACCACCGCGTACGCGGAGACCGAGGACCACACCGGCCGCTTCTACGAAGAGAGCTGTGTGCTCGGCCCCGACCTTCGCGCGGAACAGACGGCGCTCTACGCCGCCTACAAGACCTGGTGCCACAATGAAGGGGCACCGGTCATGTCCTCAAGGGCGTTCGCGGCCCGGACCCGGGAACTCGTGGGACTGGCCTCGCCCAAGGAGATGATCCTTTCCAACCAGCGCAAGCACTATCCAGGCATCGGCCTGCTCACGGACCAGGAAAGGGCTGCAGGCGCATGAGCTCCCTGATCACCGAGGACGAGATCAGTCACGAGAGCCAGCTGGTCTGGCTGGAGGACATCGACAACCTCGACTACGTTCGCCAAAGCCTGGACCGACTGCCCACCCGGAAGGGCAAGCCCGCCTATCACCGTGACGGGCGCATGGTCGGCTACGCGCTCCTCGGGCCCACGGCCAAGGCGTCCCGGGCCTCCGGCACGTTCCGCCGGCGGGTCTTCTGGCTCCTGCCCCACGACCGCGACAGCCAGCCCGGTGGTCTCTACGCCAAGAGCGCTCCCGCCGAGGCCGTCGACCCGCGCACGCTGGACGCCCGGGTCAAGGGCTACAAGACCGAGCGCTCCGAAGGCGGGCCGCCCTCCAGCGCCATGCAGCAACTGGGCATAACGCTGCCGCTGTGAAACGCCGGGTGGGCCCCGGCGACCGCCGGGGCCCACCCGGCGTCTCACACGCCCGGGACCGGTCTCAGGGACGCGCGGGCCAGGTCCGCTCGGCCTCCACGTACAGCAGTTCCGCGGCGATGCCCGACTCCCGGCAGCGCCGCTCGAGCAGACCCGTCTGCCGGATCTGCTCGGAGTCCGGGTCGTAGGAGGAGCCCGTCAGATGCCGGACCCACGGCTCCAGGCCCAGCGCGTACATGTACACCTCGCTCGCTCCGAAACGGCGCACCAGGCGTTCCGCCATGTCGGCGTCGCAGCCCTTCAGCCGTCGCGCCTTGTCGTGCTCCCGTTTCGTGGGCCGCTCCAGGAGCGGCCCGTACAACCACGACATGGGCGCGCCCACGCACTCCAGGCCGATGAACACCGTGTCCACGGGGCCGGTGGTCTCCCGCACCCGGCGGTAGACCTCGGGCTCGGTGTCGACGGCGTCCGTGGCGAAGAGCACGCGCCGGCCGCCGATCTCCACCAGCGGTACCGCCTTGGCCCGGATGTCCAGGTCACCGTGCTCGCCGAGGAACGGCAGCATCGTGACCTTCGCGTTCTCCCCGACCGCGATGGAGTCGAGCTCGCCCAGTTCCACGACCGAGCGGAAGCCGAGCGACTCCAGGAGCAGCTTCGGGCTCGGGTCCTCCAGGGAGCCGCCGCCCGCCCGCGGTACCACGACCGTGTCCACGCGGTGGCGCAGCTGCAGCAGGGCCTCCACCGACACGTGGTCGCAGTGCAGGTGGCTGAGCACCACCGCGTCCAGCCGCTCGGGCAGGTCGGCGAAGGTGAAGTGGTCGTGGCCGTCACCGGCGTAGTGCGGAAGGGGGTCGAGCAGCACAGACGCCGACGGCGTCTGCAGGAGGACCGTGGCATGACCGAAGTACCGCATCCGTACGGTTCCGTCGGCCACCGGGGCGGCCGGAGCGGGTGCCCGGTCGGTGAACAGCGCCGCGAACGCGTCCGCCGCACCCTGGTCCGGGTCCGTCCCCAGCAGGCGCTCGGCGAGCTCGACCGGGTCGGCAGGCACCCGCGCGGCGGCGTACAGGTCGTCCAGCCTCGGGTCGTCGAACGGCACGGGCAGATCGACCCGGTCCGGGCGGGCGAGGACGGGGCTGCCGAAGGTGAACGGCTGGTCCATGTCGGGCCGGGGGAGCAGACACACGGACTGTCCCGCCCGCCAGGCCTCGGCCGCCCGGTAGGCGAGGGCCTCGAAGAAGCGCAGCCGGGGCCGGTCGGCCGTGTCGTACACCAGCTCGACCAGGCCGCGCAGTCCCTCGGGCACCTGGGGATACAGGGATTCCATCGGGCGGCCGTCGGCCTGCTCGGCGATCAGCGCCTGTGCCGCCCGGACGTCCTCCGCCAGCCGCAGCAGGCCGACGGCGTCGCGTTCCGTGCGGGTCAGCAGTTCCTCGACGTCCTCGGACGTGCCGCCGTACGGGGACAGGAAGGGACCGCCGTAGCGCGCGGGGTTGGCCAGCGCGGAGGCGTGCACCTGCGGTGACCGCAGATAGCTGCGCATCGTCGGGAGATAGCGGTAGTTCAGGTTGAGAGCCGCCGTCTGCGGTGGCACCAGATGGCACCACGCGTACCAGCGGTGCAGCAGCGGCTGCGGCACCGCGGACGGGCTCAGGTACTGCTTGACCACGCCGCTCATCATCTGGCTCCCAGTTTCTTCTCGTCTTCGCTCGGCACCGCGGCGGCCGGGGCGACCGGGGCGGGTTCGGCGCCGGACGGCACGCCCACGCCGTCGCTCGGCCCGGGGGAGGGCGTGCCGGCGGGCGCGGCCGCGTTCCGGGCCGCCAGCACGCCCGGCGCGCACAGCGCCAGCGTCAGGAAGATGCCGGCGCCGGCCACGACGAAGGCGAGCCGGGGATGCGTGTCGGGGCTGAGGAACCCGCCGCCCAGATAGCCCAGAGTGCTGCCGAGGAACGCGGCCGACGACACGGTGCCGCCGACCCGGCCGAGCACCTCCACCGGCACCGCCCGCTGCAGCAGCGTCTCCTCGCCGACGTTGGCGATGCCGTTGCCCAGGCCGGCGATCACCTGCATGGCGACGGCCACGTACAGCACGGGCGCCGCCGCCGTCAGCAGCAGGCCGAGTCCGGTGAAGAACCAGCCGAACAGGAAGACCCAGACGGGAGAGCGGTGTTCGGCTGCCCGTACGAGCCACAGCGAGGAGGCGACCATGGCCACACCGAACGAGGCGGACAGCACACCGAATCCGAACTCGCCCGTCTCCAGCGAGCGCTCGGCGAGGAACACCAGTGCCAGGTTGTCGAGCGAGCCGAAGAACACCCCGAGCAGCAGCAACATCACGATCGCCCGGGCCACCCGGTTGCCGCGTACGTGCCGCAGTCCCTCGGCGGTGTCGGAGAACAGCCCCTTCATGCCGCCGCGGCCGCCGGCGCCGAGCCCCGGCAGTGGGGGGACCCGGGTCAGCAGCGCCGCGGAGACCAGGAACGTCGCCGCGTTCAGGAGCAGGGCGCCGCGGGGCCCGACCCAGGCGCTCAGCAGGCCGCCGAGTACAGGCCCCAGCGCGGCCTGCAGGTTGAAGGCGGTGCCGAGCCAGGCGTTGGCCGGCATCAGGTCCGCCTCGTCCACCAGCCGCGGTACGACCGTGCGCCCCGCGGCGGAGAACACCGTCGAGGCGGACGCCGCCACCAGCACCAGGGCCACCAGGGCCACCAGCCCCGGCCGGATCAGGATGATGGCCGCGAACACGGCGGCCTGGACCAGCTCCGCCACGATGAGCAGTCGGCGCACGTTCACCCGGTCGGCCAGGGCACCGGCCAGAGGGCCGAAGAATCGCGGCACGGACTCGGCGAGGAGGATGAGCGACACCCCGGTCCCGGCGTTGGCCTCGCGGCTGACCAGCAGCACGAGGGCGATCATCGCCGCGCCGTCGCCCACGAGCGACACGGCGCGTGCCAGCCAGAACCGGCGGAACGCCGTGTGGCGCCGGATCAGATTGCGTTCGGTTGACAAGTCCAGGGGTCCTTTCGGGAACCGGGGTGGGGGGGGGAAGGCGCGGTCGGCCACAAGGCGCGGTCGGCCACAAGGCAGTCGCCCGGGAGGAGACTCAGACGGCAGGGAGGAGCCTCGGACGGCCGCGGGCGACTCAGCCGGCCGCGCGGCTGTACCGACCCGCTCGCAGTCCGGCTCCCAGGCGCGGATCGGCGGTGAGGTCCAGCCGCCTCAGCGGCAGGTCGCGGGCGTGCGGATCCGTGATCGCGCGCAGGGATTCGCCGTGCGCCGCGCGCCTGTTGTCCAGGACGAACAGTTCGCCGGCCCCGACCGGGACCTGGACCAGCCGTCGTCGTACGGCCTCGGTCAGGGCCGCCAGGGCCTTCGCAGCCTCCTGGTCGCCGTCGCGCGCACGCGTGGACGCCGGGTCGGCGCGCAGCCATGGAGCGGCTTCGTCGCCCTCCAGCAGGGCCACGCACCGCGGGTGCCCGGTCCCGGCGAGGGAAGCGGCGGACCGCGTGTCGTCGAAGCTCCGCGGTGGCGTGTCCGCCTCGGTGCGGCCCGTGCCGGTCACGTCCGCCAGGACGTGGAAGCGCCCTTCGAACAGCACCCGGCGAGTCGCGGAGGCCAGTGCGAGGTCGTCGACCGGGGTGAAGGCCGCGGTGCCCCGGGCGTCGTCGCGCAGGCCCAGCAGCATCGTCCAGTCCGCGCGCAGCGCGGGGGAGTGGCCCTCGGGGCGGGGGCCCGCGGTGGCGCCCGGACCGCAGTCCTCGCCGTCGCCGCCGGTCAAGGGGCACGGGCCGGGGGACGGCCGGACGGCCGGCCGGCCGGGAAGGGCCAGGGGCTCCCCGAGCAACGACCCGGCCAGCAGCAGCAGGGCCGCCGGGTGGTCCGTGCCGTGCCGTCCGGTGGGCCGCTCGTTCGGCACGGAGGCGGGCACTCCCTCGCCGAGCGGCAGACCGCCGATCAGGAAGCCCGCGTGGGGCAGGGTTCCGAGCCTGTGGTCGGTCAGCACGCGGCGCAGCGGACGGGGCAGTTCGTGGGCCATCAACGAGGCCAGCCTCAGCGCGCGTTCGGCACTCAGCGAGACGCTGGCCCGCACGTACTCGCGGGCCAGCGCGGCCACCGCGCGACCGTCACGGGGCAGCAGTTCGAAACGGGGCGGTGCCGCCGCGGCGGTCCCGTCCGCGGACGTTCCGGTGGGTACGGGTGGTGCCAACGTCTGCATGGAGGCTCCTCCGGTGACGGTAGGGGAGGCGGCCGGTGCGCGCGGTACCGCCGTGCGGCCCGGTACCCCGCGGCTCCGGCGGACCGGAGCCTTCGGCCATGGCATGCCGACTCCGGCGGACTGCCACGTGTCGGGGCCCCGCTGGTCTCCCACCTTTGCACGGGGGCCCTCAAGGACCGCTCAAGAACCCTTGGGGGCGCCACCGGTCACCGGGCCGCCGCCGGGCCGGGGCCCGCCACCGGCTCGAGGGCGGCTCCAGCCGGAATGCACGGCGCGCTGCTGCCATGACGTCATCCGAACGACGCCGCTCCCGGGTGCCGGGGGCCGACACGAGGTGGTGACGTATGACGGCGATGACCCAGACGAAGCGCCGCATCTACATGTCGGTCTTCAGCAGGTCCGCGTACCTGCCGGTGGTCTGGGGAGCGCTGCGCGCCTACGCCGAGACCCAGCCGGACGTCAGTGCCGCCTACTCCTTCGAGGAGCCGTTCTTCCTGCCGGAGCAGGTTGCCGACCCGGCCGGCCGGATGGAGGATCCCGCGGTCTTCGCCATGTCCTGCTACCTGTGGAACTTCAACAAGAACATGGCGGCCTGCCGGGCGGTCAAGGAACGCCACCCGAACGTGGTCACCGTCGTCGGCGGCCCGCACGTCCCGGACGACGCCACCGCCTTCCTCGCCGAGCACCCCTACGTCGACTTCGCCATCCACAAGGAGGGCGAGGCGCCGTTCGCCGGGCTGCTGCGGGCGCTGCTGGACGACGAGCCCGACTTCACCGCCGTGCCCTCGCTGAGCTGGCGCGACCGGGACGGCACGGTACGGCGCAATCCGCTGGGCGGCCAACTGCCGCGCGACATCGACGTCCCGAGCCCTTGGCTGAGCGGCATCATGGACGCCTCGTTCGACGCGGCCCGCGCCGCCGGCCACCTGCCGACCGTGCTGTGGGAGACCAACCGCGGCTGCCCCTACAGCTGCACCTTCTGCGACTGGGGTTCCAACACCCTGTCCAAGGTGCGCAAGTTCGACGAGGACCGGCTGCACGACGAGATCGACTACTTCGCGCGGCAGGAGGTCGCGGCGGTCCTGTGCTGCGACGCCAACTTCGGCATCCTGCCGCGCGACGTCGCTCTCGCCGACCACCTCGTACGCAACCACGAACAAGGCGGCTACCCGGGCAAGTTCGTCACCAGCTACGCCAAGAACGCCAGTGAGCGCATCGTGCAGATCAGCTCCAAGTTCGTGAAGGCCGGCATGTCCAACGGCGCCATCCTCGCCATGCAGACGGGCACCGCGGACGTCCTGGACCAGATCAAACGGTCCAACATGCCCGCGAAGAACTACGAGAAGCTCGCCACCCGCTTCAAGGAGGAGGGCGTCGAGGCGTACACCGAGGTCATCCTCGGACTGCCGCACGAGACGCCCGAGACCTTCGCCCGCGGCCTGTGCCGGATCCTGGAGATGGGCGTCCAGGACGACATCATGATCTACGAGTGCTGCCTGCTGCCCAACTCGGAGATGGGCAGCGCCGCACACCGCGAGCAGTACGGTCTGAAGACCATCACCCGCACCTACCTGCCCGACGACGTCGAGCAGGTCGAGGTCCTCGTCGAGCACAGCAGGATGACCCGCGGCGACTGGGTGGACATGTACACCTTCGGCGCGGTACTGCAGTCGATGCACAACCGCGGCCTGACCCGGCAGCTGGCCGTCTACCTGCACACCGAGGGCCTGCTGCGGTACGAGGACTTCTACCGCTCGCTCGCCGACGCGGCGACCGGCGACTCCACCACCGTGCTCGGCGAGGCCGTCGAGCGCGCCCGCACGCTGCTGTGGGACTACCTGGAGAACCCGTCCGTCCCCAACGAGGGCAAGGTCGCCTCCCAGCCGGACATGATGGCGCGCCTGAACGAGTGGGTGCCGGGCAAGGAGTCCTGGCTGATCTACGAGTGGTGCTGGGCGTACGTCCAGAACGAGATCGACCGGTTCTACCGGGAACTGCGAGCCCACCTGGAGTCCCTGGACGTCAAGGTCGACGAGCGGCTGGAGGAACTGCTGCGCTACCAGCAGGCCCGGGTGTTCCAGGTCGCCGACACCGGTACCCGGGTGGAGCTGTTCGGCCACGACTGGACGGCGTACTTCGCCGACCCGTCGGCCGGGCTGAAGCCCGGTGTGCACATCGCCCGGTTCGAGGCGCCCGCGACGAGGATGCGATGAGCGCGGCACAGCGGCTGCTCGATCTCGCCGAGCGCCGTCCCGGCCGGGTGGCGGTCGAACCGGCGGGCGCGCCGGAGCGCTCCCTCACCTACGGAGAACTCGCCGCGCGGGCCCGTGGCCTCGCCGCCCGGCTCACCCACCGCGGAGCCCGCCCCGGCGACGCCGTCGCCCTGATCGCCGCCGGCGCACCGGAGTTCGTCACCGCCCTGGTCGCCCTCGAAGCCGCCGGTCTCGTCTGCTGCCCGCTCGACGACACCCAGCCTCCCGAGCGGATGCGCCGCGCCATGCGAGTGGCCGGTGCCCGGCTCGCCGTGGTGGCGTCCGCCCGGCACGAGGCGCTGTGGACCGCCGAACTGGGTGACGCGGCCGTCACGGTCCCGGAGCCCGGCGACGAGCCGGGGGAGCCCGCGGCCGCCGACGGCGCGTGGCCCCGCCCCGTGTGGCCGGCTCGCGACGAGGACGCCGCCTACATCCTGTTCACCTCCGGATCCACCGGCACGCCCAAGGGCGTCCGGGTCGCACACGGCGCCTTCGCACGGCACTGCGACGCCGCCCGCGAGGCCTACGGGCTCGACGAGGACTCCGTGGTCCTGCAGTTCGCGTCACCCGGCTTCGACGTCGCCCTGGAGGAGATCTGGCCGACACTGCTGTGCGGAGGCAGAGTGGTCCTGCGCGACGGAGGGCTGTGGTCGCTCACCGAACTGCTGGACGTCACCCGCCGCCACGGCATCACCATGTGGCAACTGCCCACCGCCTACTGGACCCTGCTGGCCGCCGAGGCCGAGCTCAGCCCGGACCTCGTACCGCCCCCCTCGCTGGCCTGCGTGCTGACCGGCGGAGAAGCGGCCGCCCCGGCCACCGCCCGCCGCTGGCTCGCCTCGCCCCTGGGCGCGGTGCGACTGCTCAACGCCTACGGGCCGACCGAGGGAGTGGTCACCTCCACGCTGTACGAGGTGCCGCGCGACACCACCGCGCTGCCGGCGGGCGAGGCCCTGCCCATCGGCCGGGCCATCGGCGGGCGACGCGCCTTTCCCGCCGACGAGCGACTGCGCCCCCTGCCCGCGGGCCGCACCGGCGAACTCGTCGTCACCGGACCCTGCCTGGCCGACGGCTACGTGGGAGACCCCGACACCACCGCGCGTGCCTTCACCCGGCTGCCCGACGGTACGCGGGCCTTTCGCACCGGTGATCTGGTGACCGAGGGCGCCGACGGACTGCTCGAGTACCACGGGCGGCGCGACCGCCAGGTCAAGATCTCCGGGATCCGGGTCGAGCCCGGCGAGGTGGAGGCCGCGCTCGCCGAGTGCGCCGGTGTCACCGCCGCCGCCGTCACCGTGGCCGGCGAAGGGGACCGGCGGCGGCTCGTGGCCCATGTGGTGATGTCCCCGGCGTTCGCCGACCCGCTCCCGGACGCGGGCGCGCTGCGTGCCGAGCTCACCACCCGGCTGCCCGCGGCCCTGGTGCCCGCACGCGTGGAGTTCCACGAGCGGCTGCCCCGTACCGCCAACGACAAGATCGACCATTTCGCCCTGGCCGCGAGCGCGCTGCCGGGAACCCCAGTGACGGCGAGGAGTGAGGTGTGACCGCGACGACCACGACGGCCGCGACGACGGCCGCGGCACCCGGGGGCCGGCCCGGCCCCGACCACCAGGCGGACGTCGTACGGGAGTTCGCCCGCACCCTGGCCGACGACGGGCGCGCCCGCGCGGCCGGCCTGCTGACCGCCTTCGCGGACGCCCTCGCCACCGTGGCGGCCGACCCGCTGCGTCCCGTCACCGTCCCCGGCTGGTTCGCCGTGGAACGCGACACCGACGCCGACGAGGAGGACTCTCCCGACGAGGGCGACGACCTCGTCGTCGCCCTCGACCCGGAAGGGCTGCTGCCGCTGTACGAGGAGCTGTGCCGCATTCCCGACGCCGAGCGGCTGCGGGCCGCGGTGGTCCTGCTGCTCAACATCAGCGTGCGGCTCCAGCAGATCACCGGCGGAGCGGAGGCGTCCGCCCAGCTGATGCAGACCGCGGCGCAGCTGTCACCGGTGCTCGAGGCCGTGACCGGCGGTGCGCCGCCGCTCGTCGGACGGGCCGCTCTGCAGCTGACGCAGGACGGTGACCGGCTGGTACTGACAAAGCCGCACGCCGGATGGCTCGCCGCCGAACTGGACGGCCTGCCCGGACCGGAACGCCGCCGGGCCGCCCTAGGCCTGGTCGCGCTCGCCGAGCAGCTGGGGGACAAGCCGCAGACCCAGGACGCAGGGCGCGCCGTACTGGCCGTCGCCCTCGCACCGGCCACGGAGGGAGACCTCACATGATCACCAGCCAGACACTGGGCACCACCCTCTACCCGGTCAGCCTGGGCGGCGAACTGGTCGAGACGGCCGTGGAGATCGCCCGCGGTGCCGCCGCCCGTCTCGCCGGCGGTCCCGACCGGGAGCTGCTGAGGTCCCTCGGCGCCGACGCCGCCGCTCTCGACCGCCTCCTGCCCCAGCCCGCGTCACCCCTGTGACGCCGCCCGCCGACGGCCCGTACCAGCGCCGACGGCCCCCGCGGGCACCCGGCGAAGCGACGGGTGCCCGCCCCGAAGCCCCGGCTCCGCCACCGGCGGTCCCGGTGCACGACCCGGCTCCGCCCCCGGCGGTCCCGGTGCACGACCCCGGCCCCGCCGCAGGTGGCGCCGGTCTTCCACCCCGACACAACCAGGAGTCGAGATGACCCGGAACACCATGGACGTGCAGTCCGCCCAGCAGCCCGTCGCTGCCGCCCAGGCCCCCAAGCCGGCCGAGCGCAAGCCGTCGATCAGCTCGCGCATCAGCAAGTACGGCAAGTACGACCGGCTCCAGGGCTGAGTCGCACTTCCGGGAGGCGGGCGGTGGGTACCACCGCCCGCCTCCGGGCACGTCGTCGTCGAAGAGAGGTTTCCGCGATGTCCGCACAGCCGGTAAGCATCGACCCCGAACAGTTCCGCAAGGTGTTCGGCGGTGACCTGGGGGACGTGTTCCTCCTCGTCACCTCACCCGGCATCCGCGCAGGGCTGCGCGTCACCACGCGGGGCACCGTTCCCGTCCAGGAGTACAGCTGGACCGGCCCCGGCTCCCGCGACGGACTGATCGCCGAGATGGCCTCCCTGCGCGCCTGCGGCAAGCGGGCCTCCGTCCTGTGGATCGCCGACGACGAGTTCGTCCACTTCGACGACGAGCACCTCGAGGGCATGCGGCTCGGCGCCTTCTCCAGCTTCTCCGCGCCGTTCTCCGAGGAGACCCTCGCCGGCAGCGTCCGCATCGTCTCCGAGGTCGACTACGAGCGCGAACTGGAGATCGAGGAATCCTTCCTCACCCTGCTCGACCAGGCCGACGACATGCTCTTCCTCGGCCACGAGCACGGCACCGAGGCGGTCTTCCAGCACCAGTTCTCCGAGCACTGGTTCTCGCTGCACGGCCCGCTCCAGCCCGGCCAGCAGGTCGTCCTGCCCACCGGCGAGCTCAGCTCCCTCGTCAACGCCTCCGGCGAGTTCGAGGACCACACGCACTTCACCCTCAACGGCGAGGTCACCCTCCAGGGCGCGCCCATCGTGCACCGCGGCGGTCACGAGACGAGCCTCGCGCAGACCGAGCGGGTCTACCAGGACCTGGCGGCGATGGCCGACGAGCCCGCCGTCGTCACGTTCACCGACGGCCGGATCACCGCCGTCCGCCCGGCCGTGGCCGGTCGCACCCGGTTCGCCGAGGGGCTTGAGCGCCTGCTCGCCCACGACGACCGATACGCCAAGCTGCACGAGATCGGGTTCGGTACCAACGCCAGCTGCTCCCCGCTGCTGCCCGGCAACTACTTCGCCAACGAACGCCACCCGGGCGTCCACCTCGGTCTGGGCCTCGGCACCTTCACCCAGTTCCACGTCGACCTCATGAGTACCGCGATCGACGTCGTCATGCGGGGCGTCGAGGGCCGCGACGTGGAGCTGTTCCCGGCCCTCGGACTCACGGCGGGCCGCGCCCTGTCCGTGGCCGCCGCCTGATCCCACTCGCCCAGGAGGAGCGCAGGTGCTGCACGACGGTGGAACACCCTGGCCGGTCCGTCTGCGGGACGCGGAGCCAGAACCGCTCCTCGCCCCGGCAGCTCCGCCCGCGGCCCGGCCCGCCCCGGCGGGCCGGGCCGGCGCGCCCGCCCACCGCACGGCCGTACCCGCCCGGGTGGCGCCCGAGGCCGCGCGGACGCTGCACGCCATGACCGGCGGTGCCCCCGAAGGACTGCTGCTGCTGGCCGTGGCCGCCGTCCGCGTCGTGGCCGCCGGGCTCGGCGGCAACCGGCGCGTGCCCGTCGTCTGCCCCGCCCTCGGCGAGGACGCGGCCGAGGGCGCCGAATTCGCGCTGCTCGCCCCGCTGGACCCGCAGGCGCCCGCCACCCGCTTCCTGGAGACGCTGCACACCGAACTCGCCGAGGCCGCGGCCCACCCCTGGCCCGACCGCGCGGCTCTCGTCGACCGGCTCACCGCCACCGGCGCGGCCGACCCCGCGGTCCTGGACCAGCTGGCGGTCGTCTGCCCCGCCCTGCACGGGGAGCGCGCACCCGCAGCGCCCACCGGCGCGACACTGACCGTCGTCCAGGACACGCCCGACGACATCCGCCTCACCGCACACGGGACCTGCGAACTCGCCACGGCCCTCCCGCGCTGCGCCGCCGCCGTGCTCGAAGCTCTGGCCGCGGGCCCGCACCGCCCGGTGCGCGACCTCGACGTGCTCGGTGCCGCCCAACGCGCCGAACTGCGGGCCCTCGCCGCGCTGCCCGCCCCCGGCGCGTACGACGCCGCGACCGTCACCGCGCTCGTGACCGAGCAGGCCCACCGCACCCCGGACGCCCTCGCGGTCACCGGCGAGGGCCGCACCCTGACCCACGGGCAGCTCCTGGAGGAGACCGAGCGCGTCGCCGGGGTGCTCGCCGACCGCCACGGCGTCGGCCCCGGCGACCGGATCGCCGTGGTCGCCGACCGGGGCGCCTCACTCGTCGTCTCCTTCACCGCCGTCCTGCGCACCGGCGCGGCCTACGTCCCCCTCGACCCCGGCCACCCCGAGGCCCGCCTCGCCCTGCTGGCCGGACTCAGCGGCAGCCGCCTCGTGCTGCGGGCCTGCGCCGAGGGACCCGACGAGGACGCCCTGCCCGTCCCCGTGGTGGACCTCGACGACCTGCGTGCCGCCCACGCACCCGCGTGCCCCACCGCGCCCCGGCCGCAGGACGACGCGACCGTCCTGTTCACCTCCGGCTCCACCGGCACCCCCCGGCCGGTCGCCCTGCGGCACGACCAGCTCGCCCACAAGGTGCTCACCGGCGCGCGGGAACTGGGCCTGGACGCCGGCACCCGCACCGCGCTGCTCTCCGCGATCACCTCCGACGCCACCACCTTCCAGGTCTTCGCGACCCTGCTCAGCGGCGGCCGGCTCGTCGCGGTCGGCGCCCCCGACCGCATCGAGCCCGCCGCGCTGTGGCAACGCGTCCGCGACGGCGAGGTCAACCTCGTCAACTGCGTGCCCGGCCTCCTCTCCGCGCTGCTGCGCGGCCTGGACGAGGACGCCGGACTCCCCCTGCGTCACCTCCTGCTGGGCGGCGACACCATCCCCCGGGGGCTGCTGCCGCGCACCACCGGCCGACTGCGCGTCGGCACCTTCGCCAACCTGTACGGGCCCAGCGAAGCCACCATCGACGCCACCATGTACATCCGCCCCGGCCAGGAGGCCGGGCGGCTCCAGAGCGTGCCCATCGGACGGCCCTCGCCGGGCTACGGCGTCGTGGTCGTCACCCCCACCGGGGAGCTGGCCCCGGCCGGGGTCACCGGCGAGATACTCGTCGCCGGACCCGGCGTCGCCCCCGGCTACCTCGGCGACCCGGCGGCGACCGCGGACCGCTTCACCACCACGCCGCACACCGCGGACGCCCCCGTCTTCCGCACCGGCGACCTCGGCCGCTGGGACACCGACGGCGAACTGCGCTACCTCGGCCGCGGCGACGGACAGGTGCAGATCTTCGGCAACCGCGTCGAGCCCGGCGAGATCGAGCAGACCCTCGTCCGCGACGACGGCGTCACCGAGGCCGTCGTCGTCCCCCGCGTCCGTGACGGGCAGACCACCCTGCACGCCTGGTACACCGGCGCCCGCGCCCCCGAGGAGCTGGCCACCGCCCTGCGGGCCGCGCTGCCGTCCCACATGCGCCCGGCCACTCTGCACCGCCTCGACGCCCTGCCCCTGACCGCGCACGGCAAGGTCGACCGGCGCGCCCTGCTCGCCCTCCCCGGCGACGGCGACCGCCCGTGCTGGCAGCCCACCGATCCTCTGGCGGCGCTCGTCCGCGACGCCTGGGCCGACGTGTTCGGGCTCCCGCCGCGCACCGGACAGGACGACTTCTTCGCCGCCGACGGGCAGAGCCTGGCCGCGGTCCAGCTGGTCGGCACCGTCTGCGAGGCCACCGGACGGCCGGACGCGCTCACCGTCCACGACGTGTTCAGCCGGCGCACCCCCTCGGCGCTCGCGGCCGCCCTGCGCGAGCGCGACGTGCGCCCCGGCGGCCCCCGGCCGGCCCCGGCCGCACCCGGCGCCCCGGGGCGACCCACAACGGCACCCGGCACTCCCGCCACCGAGTCGCTGCCCGCCACCAACGCCCAGCGACGCATGTGGCTCCTGGACCGCCTCGACCAGTCACCGCTGCCCCCGTACAACATGGTGGAGGCGTACCGCGTCGACACCCCCGTCGACACCGCGGTGCTCGCCGCCCGCGTCGACGACCTCGTCGCCCGGCACGAGGCGCTGCGCACCGTCCTGCGGGAAGGTCCGCACGGACTGGAGCAGCTCGTCCTGCCGGCGCCCTCGGGCGTCCTCACCGTCGAACCGGTCCCCGACGGCACCGACCCCGGCGACCGTCTGCGGTCCGCCCACGCCCGAGAGTGCGCCTGGCGTTTCGACCTGGCCCACGGGCCGCTCACCCGCGTGCACTGGCTGCCCGACGCCGACGGCGGCACCCTGCTGTTCACCATCCACCACGCCGTGTGCGACGGCTGGTCGTACGCGGTACTGCTGCGCGACCTCGTCGACTCACTGCGCGCCGACGCGCCCCAGGCCCCGCCCGCCCCGCAGTACGCCGAGCACACCCGCGCGCTCGCCGACCGTCTCGCCGGACCGCGCGGCGAGGCCCACCGCGCCTACTGGACAGGTCAGCTCGCCGGCCTTCCCGAACCGCTCGAACTGCCCGCCGACCGGCGCCGCCGCGCCGGGCGCGACTCCACGGGCGGCAAGGTGCGCCTGCCGCTGCCCGCCGAACTCACCGAGGCGCTCACCGCGGCCTGCCGGGACGCCGCCGCCACCTCCTTCATGGGGGTCGTCGCCGCCGTGCGGGTGCTGCTGCTGAAGCTGTGCGGCCAGAACGACGCCCTGCTCGGCACCATCGACGCCGGCCGCGTCGGCAGCCGGGCCGCGGCGACCGTGGGGCTGTTCGCCAACACGGTCGTGCTGCGGACCCCCGTCGATCCCGACCGCTCCTTCCGCGAGCTGCTCGCCGCGGTACGCACCACCGCGCAGGAAGCCCTGGACCACGCCGAGTACCCCTTCGAGCGGCTCGTGGAGGACCTGCGGCTGCCGCGCGACGCGAGCCGCAACCCGCTCTTCGACGTACTCGTGGAGACCGCCCTGTCCACCACCGCCGTCACCGGCGACGAGACCGGGCCCGGTGTGCGCCACCTCGAACTCGACGCGCCCGTCAGTGACTTCGACCTGGCGTTCAGCTTCCTGGAAGCGGCCAGGGACCGCCCCGGGGAGCTGTGGGTCGCCTACACCGACGACCTCTTCGACCGCGCCACCGCCCACCGGATCGGCGAACGGCTCCTGACGCTGCTGACGGGACTGCTCGCCGACCCCGACGCCCCCGTGCGCCGGGCGACGGTACTCCCCGAGGCCGAACGCCACTACCTGCTCCACGAGGCCGACGACACGGCGGCTGACTTCCCCTCCGGCTCCACCCTCCTCGACCTGGTCGAGGAGCAGGCCGCCCGCACCCCCGGCAGGCCCGCCGTCGTGCACGGCGCCACCACCCTCACCTACGCCGAACTCGACGCACGGGCCGAGGCACTGGCCGCACGCCTGCGCACCGTCGCCGCCCCGCAACCCGGGCGGCTCGTGGCCGTCGTCACCGAACGCACCGAGTGGATGGCCGTCTGCGTCCTGGCGGTACTCAAGACGGGGGCCGCGTTCCTGCCGCTCGACCCGGAACAGCCCGCCGACCGGCTCGCCTTCGCGCTCACCGACAGCGAAGCCGTCGCCGTACTCGCCGACGGCGCGCACCATGCCCGCGCCACCGCCGCGGCCACCGTCCCCGTCCTCGACCCGCGCGCCCCGCACGCCCCCTGCACACCGGCCCCCGCCCCCGCCCGCCGCGCCGGCCCCCGCGACCTCGCCTACGTCATCTACACCTCCGGTTCCACCGGCCGCCCCAAGGGCGTCATGGTCGAGCACCGCGGCATCGTCAACACCGTCCATCACCGGGCCCGCCACTACGCCTTCGACGGCACCACGTCCGTCCTCCAGGTGCCGCCCCTGCACGCCGACAGCGGCGTCGGCGACATCTTCTCCGCCCTGGTCGCCGGCGCACGCGTCGTCGTCCTCGCCAAGGACCGCCTGCTGGACGCCGCCCACGTCGCCGAGGAGATCCAGCGCAACGCCGTCACCCACATCATGCTGGTGCCGAGCCTCTACCAGCTGCTGCTGGAACGGTGCGCCCCCCAGCTGCGCACCGTGCGCCAGATCGTGCTGGTGGGCGAGCGACTGCCCGAGGAACTCGCCGCCCGGCACGCCCACCTGCTGCCCGGCACCGCGCTCCACAACGAGTACGGCCCCACCGAGGACAGCGTCTGGACCACGGGACACCGCGTCACCGACCCCGGCGCCGGCATCCTCATCGGCCGGCCCATCGCCAACAAGACGGTCGACGTCCTCGACCCGGACGGCGACCTCGCCCCCCTCGGCGTCCCCGGCGAGCTGTGCGTCTCCGGCGCCGGACTGGCCCGCGGCTACCTGAACGACCCCCGGCTCACCGCCGCGCGCTTCGTACCCCACCCGGTACGCCCCGGCCGGCGCATGTATCGCACCGGGGACCTGGCCGTGCGCCGTGCCGACGGAAACCTCGCCTTCCTCGGCCGCGTCGACGACCAGGTGAAGATCCGCGGACAGCGCGTCGAACCCGGCGAGGTGGCCACCGTCCTGGCCGCACACCCCGACGTCCGCCGATGTGCCGTCGCCGTCCGCGCCCTGCCGGGCAACGGCGAACCCGGCCTGGTGGCCTACGTGGTGGGACACTGCGACCCGGGCGCACTGCGCGCCTTCCTGGCGGAGCGACTGCCCGCCGCGATGGTCCCCGCCCACTACACCGCGATCGCGGAACTGCCGCTCGGACCGAACGGCAAACTCGACCAGCGGGCCCTGCCCGACCCGGTCGCCGAGCCCGACGACGCCTCGGCCGAAGCCCGGCTCACCCCGGCCGAACAGCGGGTGGCCCGGGTGTGGCGGGACGTGCTCGGCCACCCGGTCACCGAACCGGGCACAGACCTGTTCGCGCTCGGCGGCCACAGCCTCACCGCGGCCCGCATCGCAGCCGGCCTCCAGGAGGAGTTCGGTACCCGGGTCCCGCTGAGCGCCGTCTTCCGGCATCAGACCGTCCGGGCCCTGGCCGCCCACCTCCAAGCCGCACAGCCCCTCACGCGCCGGACCGGGCCCGTCGCCGCGCTCGACGGTCCAGTGGCGCTCGACGGCCCGGTACTGCCGCTGTCCCGGGCCCAACGCCGCATCTGGTCCGCCGCACGCTCCAGCCCCGTACCGACGGCCCTCAACATCAGCGACGCGCTGCGCCCCCGGCGCGACCTCGACCCCGCGGCACTGCGCCGGGCCACCGCCGCGCTCGCCGACCGCCACGAGGTGCTGCGCAGCCGCGTCGCCGTCGTCGACGGCACGGCCCGCCAGATCGTTCTGGACCGGCTGCCCGGCGGCCCACCGCTGCGCGTCGTCGACCTCGCCCCGGGCCTGGGCGCCGACGCTCTCGCCGCCGAGCTGCGCGCCGCCCAGCAGACCGTCTTCGACCTCGCCACCGGCCCGCTCTTCGAGGTGCGGCTCCTGCGCGGCGCCCCGGGCGGCGACGTCCTCGTCGTCACCGCCCACCACATCGTGTACGACGGTGACAGCGTCGACCTCGTCGTCGCCGACCTGCTGCACGCCCACGACGCGCTGGCCGCCGGCCGGGAGCCCTGGGACGGACGCCCGCCCGCCCGCCAGTACCGGGAGTGGACCGCCGAGGAAGCCGCCTGGCTGGCCGGCCCCGAGGCCGCCGCCGACCGCGCCCACTGGCGGCGGACCCTCGCCTCGCCACTGCCGCGCCTGGACCTCGACCGCGCCGCTCCCCGCCCCGCCGCCCCGCCGCGCGGCCCCGCCGGGCTGGTCGCCCGTACCGTCCCCGTCGCACTCGTCGACGCGGCGGCGCGCACCGTGCCGGGCGCCACCGCGTTCATGGCACTGCTCGCCGCCTGGACGCGGGTCCTGCACCGCGCCGGCGGCCGGCCCGAGATCGTCGTCGGCAGCCCCGCGGCACTGCGGGACCGCCCGGAACTCGCGGGTGTCGTCGGCTGTTTCGTCAACGCCCTGCCCCTGCGCCTGGCACCCGGCGCCTGCGCGTCCGACGGCGAACTGCTCGTCCAGGTCCGCGACCGGGTCCTGGAGGCGTACGAACACGCGCGTTTCCCCTACGACGTCATCGTCACCGAACTCGTCGACCGGCCGCCGCGGGGCCGGCGCCCCGTCTACGACGTCGGCCTCAGCTGGGAGGTCTCGGAACGCGCCACCGACGGCTGGGAGTTCCTCGACGTGGTCCCCGAACACCCGCCGCTCACCGACGATCTCCGGATCTACGCGACCGCCCGCGGCAACGAGCTGCGCCTCGAACTCGCCTACGACCCCGCGCTGTTCACCCGTGACATCGCCACCGTCCTGCTCGACGACGTCGTCGGCACCCTCGCGGCGCAGGACCGGGGACCCACCACAGACACCGCCACACCCCGCCCAGCCGGAACAGCAGGGAGCGTACGGCCATGACCGCCCAGCCCGTGACCAGCCCCACGACCACCGTGTCCGCCGTCGCACGCGTCGCGGTCACCGGACTCCGGCCCCGGCCGGCCGCGCCCGCCACACCCGGACCCGCCACACCCGGACCCGCGACGACCGCGCCCGCCACGACCGCGCCCGCCGAACGCGGCCTGCCGCTGACGGCCCCCGCACGCGAGGCCCTGGCCGCGGGAGACCGGCGCGCCCTGCTGGCCGCGGCGACAGCGCTCGCCGCCGCCGCGGCGGAGGAGACCGGACGGGCCGCCGTCGTCGTGGACGGCCCCGGCGGACCCGTCCGCCCGCGCCTCGACACGTCCGCCGCGCACACCGTCGGCGACCTCCTGCGGGCCACCGCGGACACCGTCCCCGCCATGCCGGAGGCACCCGGGCTCCAGCTCGTCCTCGACGCCGAACGCTCCGTACTGCGAGCCGAGTTCGACACCGCCCGCTTCGCACCCTGGTTCGCCGATGCCTTCCTGCGCACCGTCGACCACCTCGCCGGACAACTCGCCGACCCGGGACGCCCCCTCGCCGACCTGACCCTGACCGCGGCCGCCGACCGGCAGACCGTCCACGGCCTGGGCCACGGCGGCTTCCGGCCGCCCGCCGACCCCGGCACCCTCGTGGACCGGCTGGAGCGCGGAGCCCTCGCCGGCGGCACCGCCCCGGCCGTGATCACCGCGGACGGCACCGTCGGCCATGACGAACTGCGCGCCGAGTCCCTGCGCACCGCCCGCCGCCTGCACGCCGGACACGGGGCGCGCACGGGCACCCGCGTCGCCCTCCTCGTCGGCAAGGGCCGCCACGCGCTCAGCGCCCTCCTCGGAACGGTGCGCTCCGGCGCGGCCTACGTGCCGCTCGACCCGTCCCAGCCGACGGCACGCCTCACGGAGGTACTCGCCGACGTCGACGCGGTCGCCCTGGTCGCCGAACCCTGCCACCTCGCGCTCGCCCGGACCCTCGCCGGCGCCACCGGCACCCCCGTGCTGTCCGCGGCCGAACTCGCCGCACCCGGCGGGCCCGACGAGGGCGCCGACCCCCTCCCGCCGCGGCCCGGTGACCCGGCGTACGTCATCTACACGTCCGGCTCCACCGGGCGGCCCAAGGGCGTCGTCGTACGCCACTCCGCCATCTGCGGCTACCTGGCCTGGAAGGACGACTACCACGCGCTGTCCCCGGACACCTGCCTGCTGCAGATACCCGCGCTGTCCTTCGACAGTTCCGTCTCCGACGTCTTCTCGGTGCTCGGCGCCGGCGGACGGCTCGTCCTCGTCGAGGGCAACCGCCGCCTGGACGGCCCCCACCTGCGCGCCCTCGCCGAACGCCACACCGCCACCCATGTCACGCTCGTACCGAGCCTGTACCGGGCGGTCATGGACTCGCTCGCCGCCGCGGGCACCCTGCGGGTCGTCACCGTCGCGGGCGAGGCGATGCCGGCCGGACTCGTCGACCGCCACCGGCTGCTGCTGCCGGGCACACGGCTCGTCAACGAGTACGGCCCGACCGAGAACTCCGTGGGAGCCACCGCCTTCGACTACCCGGAGCACGAGCTGCACGGCACGCCCATCGGGCGGCCCCTGAGCAACACGGCCGTCTCCGTCCTCGACGGGGCCGGCCGGCCCGTCCCGCCCGGCTTCCCCGGCGAGATCCAGCTGGCCGGACCCGGCCTCGCCGACGGCTACCTCGGGCGTCCCGGGCCGACCGCGGCGGCCTTCGTGCCCGACGCCGACGCCCCGGGCGGGCGCCGGTACCGCACCGGGGACCTGGCCTGGTGGCAGGAGGACGGCACGCTGCAGTTCCTCGGCCGGGCCGACGACCAGGTCAAGATCCGCGGCAACCGGGTCGAACTCGGCGACGTCGAGGCCCACCTGACGAACGTGGACGGTGTCACCGGTGCCTTCGCCGTGGTCACCGCGGGCCCGGACGGGCGGCCCTCGCTGGTCGCCTGGGTCACCGGCCCGGCCACCGCCGACCCCGCCCGTGTGCGGGCCCTCGCCGCCGAACGCCTGCCCTCCCCGCTCGTCCCGGACCGCGTACTGCCCCTGGAGAGCATCCCCCTCACCACCAACGGCAAGGCCGACCGCCGGGCCCTGGCGGACCGCGCCGCGGACGCCCTCGGGAACCGGCAGGCACCGCCACCGGAGCGGCCCGGGCCGCCCGCCCCGGGCGAGGTGGTCCGGGCACCGGCCCCCGATGCGCGAACCGGGCCGCCCGCCGCCGGCGGGGACCTGGAGGAGACCGTCTGCGGACTCTTCCGCGAGCTGCTGGGAGTCGACGAGACCGGCCCCGACGACAGCTTCTTCGCGCTCGGCGGCCACAGCCTTCTCGCGGTCGACCTCGTGGGCCTCCTCCAGGAGCGCCACGGGCTGCGCCTGGAGATCGACGAACTCTTCGAAGGGCCCACGGTCGCCGAGATCTGCGCCGTGCTGCGACGCGTCACCGCCGCCCCCGGCCCGGCCGGGCCGGGCGGCCCGCCGTACGGCACGGACGCCACCGCCCCCGACGACCACCCGCTGTCCGCCGCCCAGCACCGGATGTGGACCCTCGCCCACCTCGGCGGAGCCGGCGCGACGACGCACCACCTCACGGACGTCCTGCGCGTGGACGGAGCCCTGAGCCGGGACGAACTCGCCGAGGCGCTGACCGACGAGGCCGCCGGCCAGGAACTCCTGCGGGCCCGGTTCGTCGTCCGCGACGGCGCCCCCCGCCAGCGCTTCGTACCGGGCGACCGGCCCCCGCTGACCGTGGTGCCCCTGGAGCACGACCCGTCACCCGCGCGGGTCGCCGAGACCGTCGCGAGACTGGCCGCCGTGCCCTTCGACCTCGAGCACGAACCACCCCTGCGCGCCGCACTGCTCACGCTCTCGCCGACCAGCTCGGTCGTCGTCCTGACCGTCCACCACATCGCCTGCGACGGCACGTCCGCCGCCGCACTCGTGCGCCGCGTCCTCGCGCGCATACGGGCGCGGCGCACCGACACACCCGCGCCCGCCGTACCCACCGGACGCTTCACCGACCACATCGCCCGCGAGAGCGCCCGCCTCACCGGGCCCGAGGGCGCCGCCGACCGTGCCTACTGGCACGAGCGGCTGGCCGGCCCGCTGCCGTACCCCCTGCTGCCCGCCGACGGGGAGCGCGGCACGTCCGCCGGTCCGGGCGCCGCCCACACGGTGCGGCTGCCCGCCGAGGCGGGCGACCGGGTGCGCGCACTCGCCCGCGAACTGGGCACCAGCGTCTTCACCGTGGGCCTGACCTCGCTGGGCTGGCTGCTGCAGCGGTTCACCGGACAGCGACGCATGCTCGTCGGCACCCCCGTCACCCTGCGCGAGCACACCGCGGACGCCGACGTGGCCGGACCGTTCCTCAACACCGTCGTCCTCACCGCCGACCTGCCGCCCGAGGCCGCGTTCACCCAGGCCGCGGCACGCGTGCGGTCCGCCGTCGCCGGCGCCGTGGCCCACCGCCGCCACCCCTTCGACCGGCTCGCCGAAGAACTCCCCGGCGCGCGCGACGGAGGCCGCACCCCGCTGTTCACCGTGATGTTCACGGCCGACGAGCCGGGCGCCGCCGGTACCGACGAGACGTTCGACGCGGGACCCGGGCTCACCGTACGGCGCGAGCCGTTCGCCCACGACGTCAGCGAGTTCGAACTCAGCTTCCACCTGGACAACTCCGGTGACCACCTCGCCCTGACCGCCGAGTACGACACCGTGCTCTTCAGCGCCGCCCGCGTGCGCCGGCTCCTCGGCCACTGGGCCGACCTGCTCGCCCGGGCCGCCCGCGAACCGTCCCGCGCCCTCGCCGGCCTGCCCCTTCCCGACGCCGAACTGTCCGATCCGGCCCACCGCGACACGCGTGAGGCAGGCGGGCCCGCCCGGCTCCTGGACCCCTTCGGCAGTCCCGTGCCCATCGGCGTTCCCGGCGAACTGCACACCGCCGACGGCCCCACCGGCCTGGCGGCGGTCCGTGAGGAGGACGGCACCCTGGTACCCCGCGGACCGGCCGGCCGTCCCACCGCCCTGGCAGACACCGAACTGCGCCTGTGCGAGCACCCGGACGTCACCGACGCGCGGATGACCGCCCCGGACCACGCGCGGGTGACCGTACGTGCCGGCCGTCCCGTCACCGCCCAGGCCCTGCGCGCCTTCGTCCGCCGTGCCCTGCCGGCCGCCTGGGTACCGGAGACCGTCGAGATCGTCACCGCCCCGCACGGCACGACCGGCGGCGTCCCCGCCGACGACGGCACCGCGGACACCGTGACCGTCGTCGGGCGGGCCGTGGCAGCCTGCCTGGGACTGGCCGCGCCCGCAGGCCCCGACGACGACTTCTTCGAACTGGGCGGCGCCTCGCTCGACGCGATCGCCGTCGCGGGCCGGCTGCGCGCCACGCTGGGCACCGACGTCTCGCCACGGCTCGTGTTCGACCTGCGGACGCCCGCCGCCATCGCCGAGGCCCTCGCCCGCCGTGCCGCGCCCGCGACGGCACCGCCCGGCACCCAGACCCCCGCCGAGGACGGCCCGGTGCCCGCCTCCACCGACGGGCCCGCCCCGCTGAGCGCGGAACAGACCCACATCTGGCACGCCCTGCGCGACGGCGCACCCCAGGCCGCGTTCACGGTCCTGGAGGCGCTGCGCACCGGGCCCGTCGACCCGTACGCGCTGCGCGAGGCGGTCGAGTACACGGCCGCCCGCCACGACGCGCTCTCCAGCCGCCTGGTGAGCGACGGCCACGAGCCCCACTGGCAGCGGCTCTCCGTACCGCGCGTCTCCTGGCACGAGGACGACCTCGGAGCCCTCGACGAGGCCGATCGGTCCACGGCGCTGCGCGCCAGGACCCAGCGGCACCTGGCCGAACCCTTCGACCTGGCCGCGGGCCTGCTGCTGCGCGCCCGCCTGGTACGACTGTCCGACGACGAGCACGTCCTGCTCCTGGCGGTGCACCACATCGCCGTCGACGGCCGCTCCATGGAACTGATCACCACATGCGTCGAGGACGCCTACGCCGCCCTCACGTCCGGCCGGCGCCCCGGCCCCGCACCCGACGCACCGCTCCTCGCGGACGAGGCCCGCCGGCAGCGGACCCGGACACCCGACGCCGGCACCCTGGACGGGTGGCGGCGGGCCCTGGCGGCAACACCGCCCGATCTGCGGCTGCCCTACGACCGCCCCCGGCTGGTGCGGTCCGCCCTCATCCCGAGCGAACTGCCCTTCACCCTGCCCACGCCCGGTGCGCGCGCTCTCGCCCGCACCGCCGGACTCACCCCCTTCACGGCCCAGCTCACCGCGCTGACCGCGGCGCTCGCCCGCTACGCGGAAGGCCGGGACGAGGTGTGGCTCGCCACCGTCGTCAGCACCCGCGGCCGCCCCGGCCTCGCCGACGTCGTCGGCCCGCTGACCGCGACCGTCGTCCTGCGCGTGCCGACCGCGGGCGCCCACAGCCACCGCGACCTCGCCCAGCGGGTCGCCGAAACACTGCTGGACGCGCACACCCACCCCGAGACCGACCTCGCCGCCGTCGGCGACCTCGCCGAACGCGAGTACGGCATCGACCGGGCCCGGCTCAGCCAGGTCCTCGTGGTCGCCCAGGAAGAGGGCCGGCCGCGCCCCGGCGGCCTGTTCGCACCCGACGACGACACCGCGGCCGTACGTCCGACCGCCACCGCGTTCGACCTGGTGTGGTCCCTGCGGGCCGGGGCCGACGACGCCGGGGGAGTCCTCACCTACAAGGCGGAACTCTTCGACGCCGCGACCGCCGAGAACCTCGTCGACCGCTACCACCGCGCCCTGCACGCCCTGCTGCACACGCCGGACAGCCCGTGGCGCACCCCCGCGGACGGGCACGGGGAGGAACCGTCGTGAGCGGTGACTGGACCGAGACGCTGCGGCGGCTGAACGACACCGCGGCCCCCGTCCCCGACGGCACCGTCGCCGACCTGCTGCGCGAGCGGTCCGCCCGGTGGCCGGGACACCCCGCCGTGGTCACCGGCGACCGCACGCTCACCCACCGCGCGCTGCACGCCCTGGCCGACACGCTCGCCGTACGGCTGGCCGCTCTGGGCGCGGGCCCCGGCAGCGTGGTCCGCGTCTGCCTGCCCCGGTCGGCCGAACTGGTCGTCGCGCTGCTGGGCGTCCTGCGCAGCGGCGCGGCCTACCTGCCGCTCGACCCGAACTACCCCCGGCAGCGGCTGGCGGGCATCGCCGAGGACGCGCTCAGCGACCTCACGGTCACCACCGCGGAGTTCGCGGCACTGGTGCCGGACGGCCGGACGGTACTGATCGACCTGGACGAGCCGACGGCGGGCCCCGGCGACGCGGGCACCGGCGCGGCGCCGCCCGCCCGCTGCCCCGCCGCCCCCTCGGACCTGGCGTACATCATCCACACCTCCGGCTCCACCGGGCGGCCCAAGGGCGTGGGCATCGAGCACCGCAACCTCGTCAACCTGCTCGCCGCGACCGCCGAACCGTTCGGGCTGCGGCCCGGACGCCGCGTGCTGCAGTTCTCCGGCCCGGGCTTCGACGTGTCGGTGTGGGAGATCTTCGCCACCCTGTGGGCCGGCGCCGCCGTCGTCCCCTTCGACGCCCCCGTCGCCTCCGCCGAGACGATCACCGCCCTCGTCCGCGACCGCGAGGCGGACACGGTGTTCCTGCTGGCCGCGCTCCTCGCCCAGCTCGACCCCGCCGGCTTCCCCGGCGTACGCACCGTCGTGACCGGGGGAGAGGCGTTCTGCCAGGCGCTGGTGGACCGCTGGGCCCCGGACCGCGACCTGATCTACGTCTACGGGCCGACCGAGGCCACCGTCTTCCAGTCCTGGCACCGCTGCCTGCCCGGCGCCGAGGCAGAGCCCCCCACCGTGGGACGTCCCATGGCCAACCTGCGCTACCACGTGTGCGACGACCACGGCCTCCCCGTCGACGGGCCGGGCGTGGTCGGCGAACTGCTCATCGGGGGCGCGGGCGTCGGACGCGGCTACCAGGGACGGACCGCGCCCGACACCGGGCGCTTCGTGACCGACCCGTTCGCCCCGGCACCCGGAGCCCGCCTCTACCGCACCGGCGACCTGGTCAGCCACCGGCCCGACGGCACCCTCGACTTCCGTGGACGAGCCGACCGCCAGGTCAAGATCCGCGGCTTCCGTATCGAACCGGGCGAGGTGGAAGCCGCCCTGGCCGCCCTGCCCGGCGTCGCGGCGGCCGCCGTCGTCGTGCCGGACGGCACCACCGAGCCCGTCCTCGTCGCCCACCTCGTGGCACGCGGCACCGGCCTGCCCGAAGACTGGCGGGAACTGCTCGCCGGCCGGCTCCCCTACTACATGGTCCCGGCGGCCGTGGCCGTCTGCGACCGGCTGCCCGAAACCCCCAACGGGAAGGTCGACCGGCGCGCGCTGGCCGCACGCGGACTGCCCGCCGTACCGGATGCGCACGAGGCCCCCGCTCCCGCGGACGACCCGGAGCGGGCCCTCGGCGCCGCGCTCAGGCCGCCGCTGCGCGAGGTGTTCGCCACCGTCCTGGACCAGGCCGTCGCCGACCAGGACGACTTCTTCCGGCTCGGCGGCACCAGCCTGAAAGCGGCCGCAGTGGCCCAACGGGCCGCCGCCCGCGTGGGCGTCGACGTCTTCGTCCGCGACGTCTTCGAGTCACCCACGCCCGCCGCGCTCGCCGCCCGCCTGGCCGCCCGCCACTCCTTCGCCCGCCCCGGGCCGGACCCGGCCGCCGACGCCGACAGCACGCCCCGGACCCCCGGACCCGCCGGACACGAACCCGTCGGCACGCCCTCGGCGATGTCCCCGCTCCAGCGCGATCTCTGGCTGGAACAGCAACTCCGGGGCCCCGACGACACCGCCTACCACGTGCCCCTCCTGCTGCGCTGCACCGGCACCCTCCAGCCCCAGGCGCTGGCCCGGGCCGTGACCGCGTTGCAGGACCGGCACCCGGCGCTGCGGACCGTGTTCCACGAGCGAGGCGGAGAGCCGGTGCCCGTGCTGCGGACCGAGACCGCACCCCTCGCCGAGCGCACGGCGGACACCCCGACCGAGCGGGACACCCTCGTGGAACGGCTCATCCACGAGCCGTTCGACCTCGCGGCCGGCCCGCTGCTGCACCCGACCCTGATCCGCAGCCCCGGCGACTGCCACCTGCTGCTGGTACTGCACCACACCGTCGCCGACCAGATGTCCCTGGACATCGCCGCGGCCGACCTCGTCGCCTGCCACGACGCCACCGCCGAGGACCGCCCGCTGCCGCCGCCGCCCGCCGACATACCCGGGCCGCGCCCCACCGGCCGTGAACTCGCGTACTGGCAGCGGGAACTGACCCCGCCGCCCGCGCCCCTGCCGCTCCCCGTCGACCACCCCCGCACCGCCGGACCCGGCCGCCGTACCGCCGTACACCGGGAGGAACTGGACCCTGCGACGGCCCGGGCCCTGCACGACCTGGCCCAGGCCCGCCGCACCTCGCTGTTCACCCCGCTCGCCGCAGCCGTCGCCCTGGCCCTGCACCACGCCACCGGAGCCGAGGACGTCTGCCTGGGCACCGCGGTCGGACTGCGCACGGGCGGCACCGTCGGCTGCCACATCAACACCGTGGCCCTGCGCACCACGATCCGCCCCGCAACCAGTTGCGGCCGGCTCCTCGACGGCATCGCCGACCGTGTCGTCGGCGCCCTCGACCACGCCGCGCTGCCCTTCGGCGACGTGGTCCGCGCCCTGGACCCGCCCCGCACAAGCGGACGCGGAGCGTTCTTCGACGTCTGGGTCACCCTGTGGGACGAGATCGACGCCGAAGGCCCGCTGCTGCGGCTGACCGGCCACCCGGTGCCGCTGCGCGACGGCCTGTTCGACCTGTCCTTCCAGTTCGCGCGCGGCGCCCGCGGCACCCGTCTGATCCTCCAGTACGACCGTGACCTGTACGAGCCGTCCACAGCCGAGGCCCTGGCCCACCGCGTCCTGCGGTACGCCCGGGCGCTCGGCCGGGCCGGCCCCGAAGACCCGCTGCCCCTGTGGCAGCACCCCGCGGACACCTCCGTGCGGACGGCCGCACCCGCCCTCGCCGGCTTCGCCGGATTCGACTGGAGCGCCGCCGCGACCGGGCCGTCCGCCCCCGCCCCCCCTTTCCGTCCCCCACGCCTCAGCCGGCACTGACGGCTTCGAGCGAAAAGGCTTCTGAGATGCCCAGCAACAACGAACTGGTCATGCTGTTCTTCGTCCAACTGGCCGTCGTCCTGGCCGCCTGCCGGCTCCTCGGAGTGCTGCTGCGCCGCCTGGGCCAGCCGCAGGTCGTCGCCGACATGGTGGCGGGCTTCCTGCTCGGGCCCACCCTGCTCGGCCACGTCTTCCCCGCCCTGTTCGACGACCTCTTCCCGCAGGTCGTCACCGTGCCGGGAACCGGTGTGGACATCCAGCACCCCGCGCTGGCCACCCTCTTCGTCGCCGGCCAGCTCGGCCTGGTCTTCTACATGTTCGTCGTCGGGATGAGGTTCGACCACTCGATCCTGGCCGGGCACGTCCGGCAGTCCGCCGCCGCCTCGATGGTCGGCGTCGCCGCGCCGCTCCTCGTCGGCGGCCTCCTCGGCTGGTACCTGGCCGGCGGCGACCTGTGGTTCGCCGAGGACGTCGCCGGCTGGCAGGCCGCCGTGTTCCTCGGCGCGTCCTGCGCCATCACCGCCTTCCCGATGCTGGCCCGGATCATCAACGAACGCGGCCTGACCCGCACCAAGGTCGGCACCCTCGCCCTGGCCTGCGCCGCGGTCGACGACGCCGCCGCCTGGATCCTGCTCGCCGTGGTGGTCGCCGCCGTCCAGGGCGACCCGGGGGTCGCGCTGCTGGCCCTGGGCGGAAGCGCCGCGTACGTCGTCCTGCTGCTCTGCGTCAGGCGGGTCGCCGGCGAGCGTTTCGTCCGCTGGGGGACGGGCCCGGCCGGGGTACGCCCCGAGGCGCTCGGCGCGATGGTCGTGGTCCTGCTGGTCTGCGCGACCTTCACCGAATGGGTGGGCGTCTACTCGGTGTTCGGCGCGTTCCTGCTGGGAACCTGCATGCCCCGCGGTGCGTTCGCCGACGAGATCGGGCGCCGTATCGAACCCGTCACCAACTACGTCCTGGTGCCGCTGTTCTTCGTCTACTCCGGTCTCAACACCCGGCTGGACGTCGTGTTCGAGCCCGCCGTCCTGGGCACGCTGCTGGTGGTCCTCGTCGTGGCGTTCGCGGTCAAGGGCGGCGCCTGCGCCCTCGCCTCACGCAGCGCGGGCAGCAGCTGGCGCGACGCCGCATCCCTGGGCGCCCTGATGAACGCGCGCGGCCTGATGGAGCTGATCCTCCTGGGCATCGGCCGCGACGCGGGCCTGATCACCGTCGAGCTGTACACCGTGCTCGCACTGATGACCGTCATCACCACGGTGGCGGCGACCCCGCTGTACGAGTGGATCAGCGGCCGGGGCACCGACCCGGCGGCGACCGCCACGCCGTCCGGCCCGCGGCCGGCCCCGGGACGTGCCGATGCCCCGGAGCCGCTCCCCGGACGTGCCAGGTCCCCGCAGCCGGTCCCCGCACGTGCCGGGGCCCCGGAGCCGGGGCCCGAAGAGGTCCTGGCCCCGGAGCCGGTGCCCGCCGCTCAGATCGCCCGCCGGTAGCTCGTCAGCAGCATGTCCCGGTGACCCTCGGCGACGCCCGCCGCCGGATCCAGCCGCACCGGCTCGGTGCCGTGCAGGATCCGGCGGTCGTCGGCGTACAGCGAGTCCATCGGCTCGGCCAGCAACGGCCGCTCCAGCGGCGCGCCGTCGGCGGCGCAGATGATGCTCCGCCCGCCCAGCACCCCCGCGCGGCCCATCAGATGCAGAGAGATGAACTCGAAGCCGTCCCGGTGCACCCCCTCCGGCGAGGGCAGGCCCTCCTCGTCGGCCTGCGCGCGGACACGCACGAGATGGACGTCCACCTCCCAGTCGCACGGCTGGAGGCCCCGGGCGAACTCCCGCACGCTGCGCAGCAGCAGAGCGTGCAGGAACGGGTTGTCCCGCACCTCCGGCGAGACCGGGGCGAAGTACCGCGGAACGCCGCCCGCGAACGGGTTGACCTCCGCGCTCTGCAAGTACGCTCCCGGCACCGAGGGCAGCAGCGTCTGGCGTGCGGCCCGGTAGCGGTAGCGGACGTGCCGGCGCAGCCGGTACGCTCCGCCGTCGGCGAGGTAGGCGTCGGGCTCCAGATGGTCGTACGCCGCTCGCAGGCGGTCCAGCTCCGGCGCCCAGGCGGCGGTGCGGAACGCTCCGCCGGGCACCGTCACATAGCCCCGGTCGCGCACCTCCCCGGCGACATCGGCGTCGACGGTCAGCGCCACGGACCTGCCGTGGTCGATCACGGACTGCACGGGTCTCCTCCTCCTCCTCTTACTTCCGGCTTGTTCCGGTGTGCTCCTGGCCGTCAGCGCAGAAGGTCCAGCATCCGGCCGACCGCCTCGCGGGCCGGCTTGAGGTACGTCTCCTTGTCCCACTCGTTCTCCAGGTCCTCCGGAATGTGGTGGGTGTCCAGCAGCTCGCCGTCGCGGTAGAGGCGCAGCACCGGGTGGATGAACTGGCTCGTCGAACCGTCGGCGGGGTCGCGCTCCACGTGGAAGGGGTCGGCGCCCGGCGGCAGCTTTCCGTACTCCAGCGTCGTCAGCAGCACCGGCCGGCCCGCCAGTTCGGGGGAGTCGAGGGCGAACTCCACCGGCACCTCCGTGCGGGTCGCCGCCGTGCCCCCGGGGCCGTCGAGTACGTAGACGTCACCGAGGAAGCCCGGCATCTGGAAGGCCGAGGAGGCGGTCGTGGCGCGGCACGCGATCCGCTCGACGAGGGCTTCCGGGGTGCGTTCCAGCTCCTGCCACGCCGCCGACTCTCCGTGGTAGCGCTCGGCGAAGAGGCCGGCCAGGAAGCGGATGTTGTAGCGGAAACCGTGGATGAAACCCGAGAAGGACCGCTTGAAGTCACGGCCCTGCATCAGCGTGCCCGCGAAGAACAGGTCCGGAACGTTGACCGACTCCCACGAACTGGTGAGTGCGGGGAAACGCCCGCCGTACACGGTCTCCGGGACGGCCCCCTGCCCGAACACCGAGAAGTCCGGCCGGAAACCCGTGCACAGGACCACCCGGTCCACGTCGAGCGACCACTGCTGACCATGCGCGTGGTTGTACCGGAAATCGACCCTGAGCCGCCCGTCGGACAGCTTCTCGATGGATTCGAGCGACCCGTCCAGAATGGTGTTCTGCATTTTCAGCTGGTAGGAATCCAACGTGTTGACGTAGACCGCCCGGACATCGCTCACATGGTGGGTCGTCCACGCCAGCCGCACCGGACTGGGACTGAGCATGTGGGTCGAGGCCGTGTGCTGGAAGATGTTCTCCGCCGTCTCGAATCCCGAATTACCCTTGCCCACGATGAGCACGCGCCGGCCGGTGAAGTCCGCCGGGTCGGACGAGACATCGGCGTACTGCTCGGCGTGCTCGATGCCCGGCACGTCCGGCGGCGTGAACGGCTTGCTGAACCCGGTCGCCACCACCACCCGGCGTGCCCGCCAGCGCCGTCCGTGCCCGTCCTCCAGGCTGAACAGGCTCTGCCCGGACGCGTCCACGCCGCGCGTGATCCGCTCGACCCGGGTCCCGGACGTGACGGCGAGACCATGGCGTACGCGGAAGTCGCGCAGATAGCGCACCAGGTCGTCGGCCTTCGGGAAATAGTCCGGCGAGTACCGCGGGAAGACCAGCTCCGGGTCGTCACTCAGCAGCGAGTTCCAGTCCCAGCGCAGCCGCATCTCGGGATCGTCGAAACCGGTGTGCACCTTGTTGTTGGAGATCAGCCGCCGGTGCCGCGGATACCGCGTGAAGAACGTGCCGACATCCTCTCCGGCCTCCAGCAGCCGGTACGAGCGTCCCTGGCGGTGCAGGAAATAGGCGAGTTGCAGCCCGGCCGGGCCACCGCCCACGACGACGTAGTCGAGGATCTCCTCGGTCGGCTGCGAATGCGTTGCTGATTCACCCACGGAACACCCTCCGGGTTCGGCGAGGCGATCGCGGAAAGAAGCAACGGAACTCGGCACGCGCTCACCTGGGAGCGGCACCTGTCCCGGTCGCTCGACTCCCCCTCCAGGCACACTCCGCCGATGCTCTTCCCGGACTCGATCCTCTTTCCACACAATGGCGTGGTGACTTTGTACAGCGCGGTACTCGAAGCGGAGTCGAGCCCGGAGGACCGCTGCGCGGTGCCCGCGGTGGGCCTTCCGGTCTGGGGCCGCGAGCGGCCCCGGCTGTGCGCGGTCCGCGGAAACGCCGGCGGCACGGCGCAGTTCTTCCTGTGGGACCTCGCCACCGGAGCGTTCCGGCAGCTCACCGACGCCCCCCACGGCGTGGAGACCGGCCTGGTCGACCCCCGCGGCCGCGGACTGTGGTGGTACCGGGACGACGAGGGGACCGAGTGCGGCCACTGGGTCCGCTCCCCGCTGCGCGGCGGCCCCACCGTCCCCGCGCTGCCCGGCATGCCCGGGGGCTCCGCCGAAGGGCTCGCCCTCGGCCGTTCCGGCATCGCCGTGGCCGGCGTCGGTGAACCCGACGGCGGCTACGGGCTGTACGCCATGAGGCCCGGCGCCTCGGCGGTGGACACGCTGCGACGGAGCCGCAACCCGCTCTACGTCGGTGGCATCAGCGACGACGAGACCCTCGTCCTGTACGTCCACGCCGAACGCGGCGACCCCCAGCGGCCCGCCCTGCGCGTCATCACCCTCGACGGCGCCACCGTCGCCGACCTCGCCGACTGGCCCGCCAGTGGCATCGAGGTACAGCCCTTCGGTTCACCCTTCCGCCCCGGCGGCCACGAGGTCCTCGCCACCCACGAACGCCACGGCCTGCGCGCCCCCCTGCTGTGGGACCCGCACACCGGCGAGGTCACCGAGATCGACACCGGCCTGCCCGGCGAGGTACGCGCCCGTTTCTACCCGGACGGCGACGCCCTGCTGCTCCACCACCGTCACCGCGGCCGGAGCGAACTGCTGCGGCACACCCTCGCCGACGGCCGCACCACCGCGCTGCCCACCCCGCCCGGCACCGTCCACGACGTCGTCCCCCGCCCGGACGGCGGCCACTGGTACACGTTCTCCTCGGCCGCCACGGCCCCCGTGCTGTACGACGAGCGCGGCACCGAACCGCTCAGCGTGCCGCGGACGTTCCGCCCCGCCTCGCCGGTGCGTGAGGTCCTCACTGACGGGGACGGCGGCCTCGTCCCCGCCTATGTCAGTTTCCCCACCGGGCAGGGCGAGCGCCGACCGGACGGCACCGCGCACCCCGCCGTCTTCCTTCTCCACGGCGGACCGCACGCCGCCGACGGGGACGCCTACCTGCCGGCCGCCGCCGCCTGGAACGACGCCGGATTCACCGTCGTACGAGTCAACTACCGCGGCTCCGGCGACAACGGCCGTGCCTGGCGCCTCGCCCACCGCGCCGCCGTCGGCCACACCGAGCTCGCCGACGTGGCGGCCGTGCGCGCCAGGCTGGTCGCCGACGCGCTCGTCGACCCCGGCCGCTGCGTACTGACCGGCGGCTCCTGGGGCGGATACCTCGTCCTGCTGGGCCTGGGGACCCAGCCCGCCCTGTGGTCCTGCGGCGTCGCGGAGAACCCGATCGGTGACTACGTGGCCGCCTACGAGGAGGAGTTCGAGGGACTGCGCTGGGTCGACCGCGCCATGCTCGGCGGCAGCCCCGCCGAGGTTCCCGACACGTACGCCGCCGCCTCACCGCTCACCTACGTGGACGCGGTCCGCGCTCCTGTACTCGTCCTCGCCGGCCACCACGACCCGCGTTGCCCGCCCCGGCAGGTCGAGAACTACGTCTCCGCGCTCCGGCGGCGCGGTGCGGACCTGGAGGTCCGCTTCCGCGCGATGGGGCACAACACGGCCCACACCGGTCTCGGCGCCGAGTCGATCACCACGCAGATCACCTTTGTTCGCAGCCGGGTGGGTGCCCGGCCCGACACGAAAGCGGGAACATGAGCGAGAACCGCGCGAACAGCGGCTCCGGTACCAGCGGTTTCGGTACCAGCGGCGCCGACGCCACCGGCTCGGAGGGGCCCGCCCCGGCACCCGCGGCCCCGCGCCGCCGCCTGACCGTCAAGCGGGGAGGCTGCGGCTGCGAGGGCAAGCCCGCCCCCGGTGCGGCCGCTTCCGGGACAGCCGGTGCCGGTGAGGAGGCCTCCAGGTGAGCGGTGTGGAGTGGGCCGGACTGGATGTTCTGGGCTGGCGGCCGGAGTTGGCCGCCGCCTGGGACGAGGGCGGGTACGAGGAGGTCTTCCGGGGGGCGTGCCCTGGTCGTGTGGGCCAGGTCGACCGTGGCGCGTGCACGGTGCTGCTCGCCGACGGCACGGTGCGCGCCACGCCCGCGGCCCGGGTGTTCCGCCCCGAAGAGCCGCGTCTGGGCGGGCCCGGACTTGCCACTGGGGACTGGGTCGCCGTCGCCGGGGACCGGGTGGAGGCCGTCCTGCCGCGTCATTCGGCCTTCGTGCGGGGCAGTGCGGGCGCCAGGACCGAGGCGCAGATCGTGGCTGCCAACGTCGACACCGTCTTCGTGGTGGTGGCGCTCACCGGGGACCAGCGGTTGCGCCGTGTGGAACGCTATCTCGCGGTGGCCTGGCAGAGCGGTGCCCAGCCCGTCGTCGTTCTCAGCAAGGCCGACCTGCATTCCGACCCGGCTGCGGCGGCCGATGAGATCGAGGGCATCGCCCCGGGCACTCCGGTGCACACGGTGTCCTCGCACACCGGTGACGGCCTGGACGCCCTTGAGCAGTACGCCGCCTTCGGGCGGACCGTGGCCCTGGTCGGGCTCTCGGGTGTCGGCAAGTCCACGCTCGTCAACCGGCTCAGCGGCATGGAACAGCTCACCACGCAGGAGGTGCGGGGCGACTTCAAGGGCCGTCACACGACCACCCACCGGGAGTTGGTGACGCTGCCCGGCGGCGGTCTGCTCATCGACACTCCCGGGATGCGCGGCCTGGCGGTGTGGGATGCCGGGGAGGGCATCGACCGGGCGTTCAGCGACATCGAGGAGCTGACCGGCGGGTGCCGTTTCCGTGACTGTACGCACGGCGACGAGCCGGGGTGCGCGGTGAGTGAGGCGGTCGGTGACGGCGCGCTGGACGAGGGCCGTCTGGGCAGCTGGCACAAGCTGCGCCGTGAGCAGCGGATGCTGGAGTTGCGGCAGGACGCGCGTGCCCGCGCCGAGGACAAGCAGCGTGTGCGCACGCGTGCGCGTGCTCTGAAGAAGCGCCCGCACCGTTGAACGGCCCGCACCGTTGAACGGCCCGTGCCGCTAGGGTCCGTGCCGCCGGCGCGGTGGCGGGGACGGGGCTGTACGACGGCGAAGGCCCGTCGCTGTCACCGGGGGTGGTGACCGTGACGGGCCTTGGGGGTGTGGTGCTCGGTGGTGGTGGACGGCCGGGCGTGGTGCGGGTGCGCATGCCGTTTACTTGGGGTCGCGGTTGAACTGTGCCTGGGACCAGCGGTAGCCGAGGACGGTGAGGCCCAGGCACCAGGCGAGTGCCAGCCACCAGTTGTGGCCGATCTCGGTGCCGAGGAGGAGTCCGCGCAGGGTCTCGATGGCGGGTGTGAAGGGCTGGTACTCGGCGATCGGCTGGAACCAGCCGGGCATCGCGTCGGTGGGGACGAAGGCGCTGGAGATGAGGGGCAGCAGGATCAGCGGCATGGCGCTGTTGCTGGCTGCCTCGGCGTTGGGACTGCCCATGCCCATGCCGACCGCGATCCAGGTGAGGGCCAGGGTGAAGAACGCGACCAGTCCGAAGGCCGCCAGCCACTCCAGAGCCGAGGCGTCGGTGGACCGGAAGCCCATGGCGAGGGCGATGGCGCCGACGAGGACCACGCTGACGACGGCCTGGAGCACGCTGCCGATGACGTGTCCGACGAGGACGGAGCCGCGGTGGATGGCCATGGTGCGGAAGCGGGCGATGATGCCCTCGGTCATGTCGTTGGAGACGGACACGGCGGTGCCGATGGTGGTGCTGCCGATGGTCATCAGCAGCAGGCCCGGCACGATGTAGGCGATGTAGTCGGAGCGGTCGCCGCCGCCGATGCCGGCGCTCATCGCGTCGCCGAAGATGTAGACGAAGAGCAGCAGCAGCATGACCGGCGTGAGCAGCAGGTTCAGCGTCATCGACGGATAGCGGCGCGCGTGCAGGAGGTTGCGGCGCAGCATCGTGGTCGAGTCGCGTACGGCGAGGGAGAGGGTGCTCATCGGACGGGCTCCTTGGGCTGGTCGGGCTGGGCGGGGATGCCGGTGTTGTCGGTGAGGGCGAAGAAGACGTCGTCGAGGTCGGGGGTGTGCACGGTGAGTTCGTCGGCCTCGACGCCGGCGGAGTCCAGCCGGTCGAGGATGGCGCGCAGGTCGCGCTGGCTGCCGTCGCTGGGGACCTGCAGGGCGAGTGCGTCGTCGTCGCGGGTGACCCCGCCCAGTGCGGTGGCGGCGCTGTGGTAGGCGGCGGGGTGGGTGAAGCGGAGCCGGACGTGGCCGCCGGGGATGAGGCGCTTGAGTTCGTCGGCGGTGCCTTCGGCGGCGATCCGGCCGTCGTTGAGCACCGCGATGCGGTCGGCGAGCTCGTCGGCTTCCTCGAGGTACTGCGTGGTGAGGAAGACCGTCACCCCGTCGGAGACGAGTTCGCGGATGATCTGCCACATGTTGTGGCGGCTGCGGGGGTCGAGGCCGGTGGTGGGTTCGTCGAGGAAGATGACGCGGGGGCTGCCGACCAGGGTCATGGCGATGTCGAGGCGGCGCTTCATGCCGCCGGAGTAGGTCGAGGCGGGCTTCTTCGCGGCTTCCACCAGGTCGAAGCGCTCCAGCAGTTCGGCGGTGACCCGTTGTCCCTCCTGCTTGGGCAGGTGGTGCAGGTCGGCCATGAGGAGCATGTTCTCCTCGCCGGTGATCAGTCCGTCGACGGCGGAGAACTGCCCGGTGACGCCGATCGCGGCGCGTACGGCCTGGGGGGTGGCGGCGAGGTCGTGGCCGGCGACCTGGGCCTGTCCGCCGTCGGCGGTGATGAGGGTGGAGAGGATCTTGACGACGGTGGTCTTGCCGGCCCCGTTCGGCCCGAGCAGGGAGAAGATGCTTCCCTCGGCGACGGTCAGGTCGATGCCGTCGAGGACGGTCTTGTCGCCGTACGACTTGCGCAGTGCGTGAGCGGCGATGGCCGGGTTGGTCATGAGGGTGCTCCTTAGAGGCTGCGGGCGCTGATGTCGCCGTAGGAGGTGGTCGCGTGGATGTTCAGTCCGGCGCCGGCGCCGTCGGTGTTCCGCAGCGTGTTGCTGATCCGGCCGTAGGCGGTGCCGGCGTCGAGGGCCGCGGAGACCCCGCGTGCGGCGGTGACGGAGATCTCGCCCTGCTCGGTGCGGAGCGTGACCGTGCCGCGCATGGCTTCGGCGATGCGGATGTCGCCCTTCTGCGTGCTGATCTGGGCGGGGCCGCCCAGGCGGCCGAGTGAGACGTCTCCGGCGAGAACGGTCAGCCGGGCGCTCGCGGCCTCGTCGAGCTTGACCGAGCCCTGGGCGTTGTCGAAGGTGACGTCGCCGAGCCGGCCGACGCCCCGGATCTCGGCGGCGGCCGCCTTGCCCTCGACGCTGGAGCCGGCGGGCAGCTGGACCGTCACCTCGACGGCTCCGGAGGGGGAACCGAGGACCCGGTTCTTCGCCGGGGCGGCCTCGATCCGCAGGACGCCACCGTCGTAGGCGACGGTGACCTGCTCCGCGGCCTTCACGTCGCGGCTCTTGGAGGGGTCGGCGGGCAGGACCTCGACGGTGGTGTCGGTCCGGTCGGCGGCGATGAACCGGATGTGTCCGGCGGGGACGTCGATGACGGCCGAGACCTGGGCGGGGGTGTCGAACTGCGGCATGGTGCTCTCCTTCGTCGCTTTGTTTCTGATGACATGAACGCTACGTTGCGTTCACGGAATGAGCAACAGCAATATTGCGTACGAACCAAGTAAATGCAGGTCACTGACCTTATTTCGTTGCAACAATCTCGAAGATAATGCAACGAACGGCACTCGAGTCATTGCAATGAGATGGAGGTGAACGCTATGGTGGGAGCACCACAGCACATGAAGGAGGCCGCGATGCCGGGAGGTAGGCTCACCCAGCAGGAACGTCAGCAGATCGCGCTGGGACTGGCCGACGGCCTCGCCTACGCGGAGATCGCCAGACGCCTGGACCGTCCGACCTCGACCATCACGCGTGAGGTGACGCGCAACGGCGGACCCACCGCCTACCGCGCCGACCTCGCCCACCGCGCCACCGAACACCGCGCCCACCGCCGCAGGCAGGCGGCGTCCCGGGACCCGAGGACACTCCCGCAGGCCCACGGACGCGACGCCGAGGCGGTGCGCGAGTACGAGGAGATGTTCACGACCGTCCTGATGGCCTCGGGACTGCCCAAGATGATGTCCCGGGTCATGGCCTGTCTCTCCCTCACGGACTCGGGCAGCCTCACCGCCTCCGAACTCGTCCAGCGCCTCCAGGTCAGCGCGGCGTCCGTCTCCAAGGCGGTGACGTACCTGGAGAGCCAGGGCCTCGTCCGCCGGGAGCGCGACGACCGCCGCCGCGAGCGCTACGTCGTCGACGACGACGTCTGGTACCAGTCGATGATGGCCAGCGCCCGCTCCACCGCCCAACTCGTCGAGATGGCTCGCCAGGGCGTCGGCGTCCTGGGCTCCGGCACCCCCGCCGGCGCCCGCCTGGAGAACATCGCCCGCTTTCTCGACTTCGTCTCCGAGAGCCTCGCCCGCGCCGCGGAACAGGCCCGCGACGTCCTCCACACCAAGCCGCCCACGGCACAGGACGGCTAGGACGAGCCCGCCCGCACACCGGCCATTCCCGGCCCCGTCGAGCTCCTTCGGTGGCTCGGTGGCGGTGGACCCGTTCTCCGAACACCGCGGCGCGGGCCATGTTTATGGGTCCCGGTGATATGGGCTCAATGACTGCAGAAGTTGGTTGCCAATTTGGTTAAGTCGGCTGTAGTTGGTTTTCGGTTCTTCCGATGTGGGGGACCTGAGGAGCCATCTGCTGCAGCAGATCAGCCCACCGAGCCGGGCACCACCGATACCCTGACGCCGGCTTTGAGTCCGGGGCGGCCGGGCGGCTCGGCGGTGCGGGAGCAGCGGCCGGCGTACGCCGCCGGCCGGCTCGGTCAGGTCGGTGGCGGTGGGCCGGGTGGCGGGCACGTGGACGGTGGTCATGGTGTGCTCCCCTCTCAGCCGGCCCAGTGCGCGGGGACGGGCGCCGGCTCGGCGGGTGCGTCCCCGGCCGGCCCGGCCGCCGGGGCGGTGAACCGCGGGTCGACCGTGACGGTGGTGACGCCGAGTGGTCCGGTCAGCGCGCGCAGGGCGGGCTCGGCGAGGCGGATCCACGCCTGGTGGCCGCCGAGGGTCGCGACGAGCCCGCGCTCGGAGGTGAAGCCGACGGCCGTACGGCGACCCAGCGGCGTACGGAAGAGCAGGAGTGTGCATCCGGAGGAGCCCGGCCGGACCGGGACGTACAGGGGTCCGGCCGGGAACCGTTCGGAGGGCTCGGGGTCCTCGCCGTACTGCGGTACTGCCATGGGGTCCTCCCGAAGCCTGCGTCGGTGCGCAGGAGCGTGGACGGGTGTTCCGAGGCCCCGGACGCGGGAAGGCGGACCGGGGCACGTCGTCGACGCTATGCCGTCGTCCTCGTGTCCCGGCCCTCCCTGACGGGACGCTGATGTCGCTCGGGGCGATGTTGACGAGACGCTGACGGCTCTTTCACCGCAGCGGCCGGGCGGTACCGGGAGGTTCACCGCTCCTGGCGGACCCCCACGGGCGGGGGCTTCCCGAGCGGGCAGCTGCCGAAGGCCGTCATGGCCGGTGGATCCACTCCATGAACAGCGCGCCGATCAGCGTCCAGGCACCGATCCCGAGCAGCCACAGCGTCTCGGTGAGGACACCGGCGGTCAGCAGGACCGCGGCCGCGAGCAACAGGGCAAGGACGAGCCGCCTCATTCCCCGGTCGCTACGCGGCAGGACGATCACGCCGCCACCGCCCGTCGCCGGGCCGAAGCGCGGACGACCGGCCATCGAGCACTGTCCACAGTGGGACGGGGGACTGGCATGGAGCAACCGTAGACGCGAGCGCGCGCGAGAGTGAGGGACAGCGCGGGCGTCCGCCGATTCCATGACACGCCCTTGACGGCCGGGACCGGGTGGGTCACTTCTCGCATGTCTCGATGGCCTCGTTCGCGTGCGGTCGCCCCTTGGTCGTCGGAACACGTCACAGCTCTGCCTGGAGCTCTCCTGCTGGTGCTGTCATAGCTTGCTGTGGGTTCTGCATGGGTCCGGGACCGGCCCGTGGACCGGACGAGGGGGAAGCCGGCCCGGAGCCTCGACCCGGAATCCTGAACACGGGTTATGCGGCTGGGGCCAGCGTAGTTGGTGTGAGGTGCAGGGCGTTCTCGTAGGCGATCGGTGATCGTTGTCCGAGGCGGGAGTGTCGGCGTCGGGTGTTGTAGCGGTGAAGCCATCGGAAGGCGTCGAGGCGGGCCTCGTGCTCGCCTGGCCAGGTCTTTCGTCCTTGCAGGGTTTCGCGTTTGAAGGTCGCGCTGAAGGACTCGGCAAGTGCGTTGTCCGCGCTGGACCCGACCGCGCTCATGCTTCGCCGAACCCCTGCTGACCTGCAAGCTTCAGCGAATGCCCTGCTCGTGTACCGGGCTCCGTGGTCGGTGTGCATGATCGAGCCGGCGAGGCTGCCGCGGGTGCGGATCGCCGCGGCCAGGGCGTCGGTGACGAGGTCCGCGCGCATGTGGTCGGCGATCGCCCAGCCGGCCAGACGGCGTGACGCGAGGTCGATGACGGTCGCCAGGTAACAGAATTTCCCGCCCTCGATGGGCAGGTAGGTGATGTCGCCGACGTACTTGGTGTTCGGCTCGCCGGCGGTGAAGTCGCGGCCGATCAGACTTCGGTCGGTCGGCGCATGAAGGGGGGCCTCTTGGCAGCTCGGGGGTGCGAACCTGACCGAGCGGCCCAAGGAGGCCCCGTTGTCCTACGTGCAGGCGCCCTCGCCTGCCCAGTTCAACTGTTCGCCCGGGGCTCCTGCGGGCCGCGGGCCGGCAGCGTCCGACTGAGGACGAGGTTGGTGGTCGTGCTCCCGAACTCGGCCAGCGCGTCGATGACTTCCTCAAGGTGAGCCATCGACGTGGCCGCCACCTTCAGGACGTAGCAGTCGTCCCCCGTGGTGCGCAGGCACTCCAGGATCTCCAGGCGCTCCCCGAGCAACCTGCGCAGTGGCTCGTGCCGGTTCCCCGGGTACTTCAGCCGCACCACCGCCAGCACCGCGTATCCGGTCCGCTCCAGATGCACCTGCGCCCGGTAGCCCGTGATCACCTCGGTCGCCTCCAGGCGCCGCACCCGCTCCGTCGTCGCCGACGCGCTCAGGTTGACCCGCCGTGCCAGCTCCGTGAACGCGATCCGGCCGTCCCGCTGGAGCTCATCCAGGATCGCCCAGTCCGTCGAGTCAAGATTCTCGGTCATCCGCCCAGATTACCGGGGTATCCACGGGCGAACCGCCCCTGAACAGGCAGGGATCCCTTCTGGCGACCCCTGGGCCTGGCTAGGCTGATCTCTATGAAGATCGGCGTCAACGTCCTCAATTTCGGCCCCGGCACCGACCCCGGCGTCCTTCGGAACTGGGCCCGCACCGTGGAGGGCCTGGGCTTCGACCTGCTGATGGTCTCCGACCACATCGCCGTCACACCCGACGTCGCCGCGCGGTATCCGGCCCCGTTCTACGAGCCCTTCACCACCCTGTCCTGGCTGGCCGGCCTCACCACCCGGATCCGGCTCGGCACGACGGTCCTCATCGCTCCCTACCGACATCCGCTGCTCACCGCCCGGATGGCGGCCAACCTGGACGCGCTGAGCGGCGGCCGACTGGTCCTCGGCGTGGGAGTGGGCTGGGCCCGGCAGGAGTTCGCCGCCCTCGGGATTCCCTTCGAACGCCGTGGACGGCTGACCGACGAGCACCTGCGGGGCATGCGGGCGGCCTGGGCGGACACCGCCGACTACGGAACGCGGAAGATCCCGGTGTGGGTCGGCGGCAACAGCGACGCGGGACTGCACCGTGCCGTGCGGCTCGGGGACGCGTGGCACCCGCTGCGTTGCACCATCCCGTGGCTGCGCGAAGCCGCGGTCAGGCTGAAGGCGGCCGCGGACGAGCAACACCTCCCGGTGCCCGCTCTGGCCCCCCGGATCGCCCTCGAAGTCACCGCGGCGCCGGTCATCGGGGAGCAACGACTTGCCGGGCAGGGCGCGATCGACCAGATCATGGACGACCTCGACCAACTGCGGCTGCTGGGAGCCGAGACCGTCGTCCTCGACCCCTACAACGGCGACCCCCGCGAGACCTGCCACCCGCAGGCGGCCTGGCAGGCACTCGCCACAGTGGCCGCGCGCCTCAACCTTTCACCCACCCCGACCACGGCGGAGCAGACATGAGCACACCCGACGACCACACCCTCCTGAGGCAGGCCATCGCGCTAGCGGCCAAGGCACGGGCGGGTGGTAACCCCCCGTTCGGGTCGCTGCTGGCAGGCCCGGACGGCACGGTGTTGGCAGCGGAGCACAACACGACCCTCACCGACAAGGACATCACGGCGCACCCGGAACTGAAACTCGCGAGGTGGGCCGCACGGGAGCTGGACGCTGCCACGGCGGCGGAAACCACGATGTACACGAGCTGCCAGCCGTGCGGGATGTGCGAGACGGCCATCGAACGGGCCGGGCTACGGCGGGTGGTCTACGCACTGTCCAACGACCAGCTCATGGACATCAAGCCGCCCGGCAGCGGCCTGCCGCCCGTGCCACAGGACGGTCCCGCGCTGCTGGACGAGGTGAAGGCCGTGTTCGAGGGCTACTACGGCGCGTGAGGGCGTAGTGCGGCGCGACGGCCGAACCGAACGCGATCGACCACGTCGGTTCGGCCGGGCGCCTTGGTGCTGGCGGGGCGCTCGGCCGGCCGAGCCGCTTCGAACCAGGGTCGGGCCAAGGCCAGGGCCAGAGACCGGGGTCAACAGCCGTATCTCGCTGTCTGAACTTCGGGCCTGAGGACGTTGGCGCAGCAACCCAGCCGGAAGCACCGCGGATTCTCAGCGGTCAACGACTTCGCGTCTTCCGCAACGGATCGAGAACAGGCACTCACCGTACCGAGGACAGCCATCGGCGCCGTATGCCGTCGATCCCCACGGACCTGATGATCTGACAGTCGCCTCATCCCGTACAGGCACAGGCGAACCACCCTCGCACCTGCGACGACAGCGGGTTCAGCGGTCGAACCCATCCAGGAATCCGCGCACTCGCGCGCTTCGAGTCGCCGGGGACGCATGCCACAGGCCAAGGGCGTCGGTGCTCCGCATTGAAGATTACGCTGCGGCAGTCGCGAGTGATGGGGCACGGCTACACGTTGGGTGGATTGGCTGTGTTTGTGGTGGGCGCCTGGTCGATCTCGTTGCGGTTGCGGACGATATCGCTCGAGTGGCCACGGACCCAGCGCACGAGACGGATACATCTGTCACCCCGGAGTACAACCGATCGATCCCCTCGGCGCTGAAAAACGCCATCGACTTCCTTTACCGCGAGTGGAACAATAAGGCGGCAGGATTCGTCTCCTACGGCAGCAACGTCGGCGGTGCCCGAGCAGTGGAACACCTGCGCCTCGTCACGGCAGGTCTCCAGCTGGCCGGTGTACGCACTCAGGTCTCCCTGTCACTCGCCACCGACTTCGCCGCGTTCACCACGTTCACCCCCAGCGAGCATCACAACACCGTGCTCCGGCAACTCGTCACCGAGGTAGCAGCCTGGGCCGACGTGCTCGCACCACTGCGCCGTCCTTGACCAAGGTTCAGACTGCACGATGACAGGGCACGGGTTATGCGGCTTGTGCCAGCGTAGTTGGTGTGAGGTGGAAGGCGTTCTCGAAGGCGATCGGTGATTGTTGTCCGAGGCGGGAGTGAGCTTGTTCCGCTTTGACGGACATTCGCGATCTGGGATACGGCCCCGGGGAGGATGTCCATCATGGAGAGCATGGGGAAGAAGCCTCGCCGCCCTCGCGGTTCGTTCACGCCGGAGTTCAAGGCCGAGATCGTCGGGCTTGCCGACGGGGTGACCGCTCGGTCGGGCAGGTCGCCAAGGACGTGGAGCTTACCGAGACCGCGGTGCGGGACTGGGTGAAGCAGGCCGAGGTCGACGCGGCGAGCGCAACGGGCTGACCAGCGGTGAGCGTGAGGAGTCGGCCGCGTTGCGGCGGGAGAACCGTCGGATGCGTGAGGATGTCGACGTCCTCGAGCGGGCCACAGCCTTCTTCGCGAAGGAGATCCGGTGACGGTGCACCCGTTCATCGAGGCGGAGAAGCGTGCGGGTCACAGCGTCAAGTGGGCGTGTGAGCTGATGAAGGTCTCCAGGACCGCCTTCTATGCCCGTCGCTCCGGCCTGCCCGGCCCCGTGCGGTGCGGGATGCCGAACCGACCATGCGGATCGTCGAGGTCCATGCGAAATCGCGCGGAACCTACGGGGCCCCGCGCGTGCATGCCGTGCTCAAGCGCCAGGGTGCCGGGTGCGGCCGTCGTCGTGTCGCACGACTGATGCGGGCCGCCGGGCTGCAAGGCCGGCACCGCAGACGACGACACGTGACCACGATTCCCGATCCGGGGGCTGCTTCCCGTCCCGACCTCATCGTCCGGGACTTCCAGCCCGACCGCACCGGGCTCGATGCCCGCTGGTGCGGCGACATCACGTATGCCCCGACGGAGGAGGGCTGGCTGTATCCGGCTACGGTCATCGACATCGCCTTCCGGGCGCGTAGTCGGCTGGGCAACTGCCGATCATCTGCGGGCCGAGCTGGTTGCCGAGGCGCTGACAGCCGCCTGCAGGCAGCGTCGCCCCACCCATCCCGTGATCCTCCACTCGGATCGCGGCTGTCAATACACCAGTCGGCAATTGGGTTGTCCGGCAGTCCAGTTCGGGATCCGGCTGTCGGCCGGCCGCACCGGCCAGTGCTGGGACAACGCGCTCGCTGAGTCGTTCTTCTCGACCATCGAACGCGAACTGCTCGGTACCTTCGCGTGCCCCAGCCGGGCCGCCGCCCACACCGCGATCTTCGATTTTATCGAAGGCTGGTACAACTTGCACCGACTGCACAGCAGCCTCGGCTACCTCAGCCCCGCCGAGTACGAGACCGCATTCGCAGCCTGACCACCACACCAATGGTGTCCGTCAAAGCGGACCAAGCTCAGCTCACCGGAACGCGGGCGCGGGGACAACGGGCACCTGCACAGCTGCACCGGTCATCGGGACCATCCGAGCATGCCCGCTGATCATGCTGGGCCACTGGGAAACTCCAAGGTCCCCGACAGGGTCAAGCTAGCGCAGGCAGCCGGAGCGGGCCGGACCACCGGAGCGCGGGGCCCTCCGCACCCGGGAGACGCCGGTCACGCGCGCAGCAGTTCGGTCACGCCCGAGTGAGGAGGTTCAGTTCCGCCAGCGCGGCCGCGGCGTGCCTGGCGTGGCCCGAGGACCGGCTCTTGGCCAGGGCCCGGTTCAGGTGGGACGTGGCGGCGTCCCGGTCACCGCGGAGCCGTGCGGCCTGCCCGAGGCCGATCTCGGCACGGATCTCGCCCCGGTGGTAGGCGCGTTCGGCCGACACGGACAGCGCGCGCCCGTACAGCTCCGTCGCCCGCTCGGTGAGGCCGCTCGCCAGCGCGGTCCTGCCGAGGAAGGCCAGCGTCTCCACGACCTCGGTCCACAGGCCGAGCTCCTCGGCCATCAGGAGTCCCTCGCGGTGCAGCCGTTCGGTCCGTACACGGTCGCCCTCGCGTTCGGCCGCGAGTGCCAGGGACCGGGTGGCCCGGAGCTGGCCCCAGCGGTCGTCGACCTCGCGGAACAGCGCAGCGCCCAGCTCCGCGGACCCGTCCCGCGTCGGGGCGTGGCTCGCCAGCTCCACCAGGGCCGCGGCCTCGCCCCAGCGGTCCCCGGCGGCACGCGCGCCGATCAGGCTGGCCTCTACCAGCTGCCGTCCCTCGCGGTAGTGGCCGCGGCCGGTCAGCCCGGTGCCGACGAACCACTGGAGCCGGGCCTTCAGCACCGGGTCCTCGACCCCGTCGGTGGGGTCCTCGCCCGCCGGGCCGGGCACGGCGTCGGCCTGCGAGGTACGCAGCTCGACACCGGCCAGCCAGGCCCGTGCCGTCAGACGCGCGGCCGGGTCGGCGTCGGCGTCGGCCGCCAGTGCCGTCCGCAGTGACCTGCGGGCCTCGGGGATCCGCCCGCGCAGGAACCAGTACCAGGCCAGCGCGTTCACCAGCCGCATCGCGTACCCGGCGGAGTCCTGGGCGACCGCCAGGTCCAGGGCTCGGCGCAGATTGACGGTCTCAGCGTTGAGGCGTTCCAGGGAGCACCGCTGGTCCGGGCCGCGCAGCCGCTCGCTCTCCCGCTCGGCCGACTCGGTGCAGTACCGCACGAAGCGCGCGCGTACGGAGCTCTCCTCGTCCGTGTCCGCCAGCCGCTCGGCGCAGTAGGCGGCAACCGATTCGAGCAGCCGGAACCGGTCGCCCTCGCGGACCACCAGCGAGCGGTCCACCAGCCGGGAGAGCAGGTCGGGAATCCGCTCGGCGGGCAGCTTCCCGTCGGCGCAGACCGCCTGGGCGGAGGGCATGACGCAGCCGTCGGCATGCACGACCAGGCGGCGCAGCACGGTGCGCTCGTCCGGTGTCAGCAGTTGCCAGCTCCAGTCGAGCATGCCTCGCAGCGTCTGCTGGCGGTCCGGGAGCCCGCGCATCCGTACGTCAGGCCGGGCGAACCGGTCGTCCAGCCGGGCGGCGAGCTCCTGCGGGCTCAGCGTCCGCAGCCGGGACGCGACGAGTTCCAGGGCGAGTGGTATGCCGTCGAGGCGGCGGCAGATGGTGGAGACCGCCGCCGCGTTGTCCGCGTCCAGGACGAAGCCGGGTGCCGCCGCAGCGGCCCGCTCCACGAACAGCTCGACGGCGCTGGACCGGGCGATCGTCCGCGGATCGGTGTGCTCCGGCAGCGCCAGCGGAGGCACCGGGTGCACCACCTCGCCGGGGATGTCCAGGGCTTCCTGGCTGGTGAGCAGGAGGTGGGCCGCCGGCACGGCCGACAGCAGGGACTTGGCCAGCACGGCGACCGACTCGACGAGGTGCTCGCAGTTGTCCAGCAGGATCAGCAGCCGTTTGTCGGCCACCGCCTGGCACAGCCAGCCCACCTGGTCGTCCAGGTCCGGTTCGGTCGCCGCCGTGTCGCACAGGCCCAGCGTCGTGATGACGCGTTCGGCGAGGTCGTCCGGGCCGGACGCGGCGCTCAGGCCGGCCAGTTCGACCAGCCACACTCCGTCGGTGTACTGCCCGGCCGCGTCGCTCGCCGCGGCGATCGCCAGCCGTGTCTTGCCCACCCCGCCGAGGCCGGTGAGGGTGACGAGACGGGTACGCGCGCCGGGGTCCAGCCGGGCCAGCACCTGTGCGGCCGCCTCGCGCCGCCCGATCAGCGGGGTCAGTGGGGCGGGCAGGTTCGTCCGGCACGACCGCGACCCGATCGCCGGTGTGGCCAGCTGCGGCTCCTGGCGCAAGATCGCCTCGTGCAGCGCGGCGGCCTGCGGACCGGGCGAGGCCCCCAGCTCCTCGGCCAGTTCCTGGCGTAGCTCCTGGAAGCTCTGCAGCGCGTCGCCCTGCCGCCCGGAGCGGTACAGGGCGCGCATGTGGGCCATGCGCAGCCGCTCGCGCAGCGGGTGCCGTGCCACCAGCGTCCCCAGTTCCGCCGCCAGTGACGTGTGCTCGCCCAGGGTCAGCCGGACCTCGGCGTGGTCCTCGACGACGGCCAGACGCAGCTCCTCCAGCCGGGCGGTCTCACTGCGGGCGAACAGGGACTCGGCCACGTCCGCGTAAGCCGGGCCTCGCCACAGGGCGAGCGCGTCGGCGAACAGGTCCGCCTTCACCGCCGGCTCCCGGTGGGCGCGGGCGCGGTCGGCGAGCTCCTGGAACCTCAGGGCGTCGACCACGTCGTCCGCGAGCAGCAGCCGGTAGCCGACGGGCTCGCGCACCACCCGTTCCCGGCCCAGCACCCGGCGCAGTTGGGAGATCTTGGTCTGCAGGGTGTTGGCGGACCCGTCCGGCGGGTCGCTCGCCCACAGGTCCTCGATGAGGCGGTCCGCCGGCACCGGCCCGCCGCCGTGGACGAGCAGGTTCGCCAGTAGGGCGCGCACCTTCACTTCGGGGACCCTGACCGGCCGCCCCTCGGCGTCCCAGACGGCCAGCGGGCCGAGCACCCCGTAACGCATGGCCGCAGTCTATCGCCGAACGACCATCAGGAAACCGTGCGTGAGGGGCGGCACAGTGGCGATCGCATGTCGACGATCCGAGAAATGAACAGGGAGTGCCATGAGCACAACGACCGTAGGCAGGGCGGGAGTCCGGGAGTGGGGAGGGCTGGCCGTCCTCTCGTTGCCCACCGTGCTGCTGGGCCTGGACGTCACCGTGCTCTACCTGACCCTCCCCTCACTGGCCGAGGATCTGCGCCCGTCCGCTGCCCAAGAGCTGTGGATCATGGACGTCTACGGGTTTCTGATCGCCGGCTTCCTGCTCACCATGGGCACGCTGGGTGACCGGATCGGCCGCCGTCGGCTGCTGATGATCGGGGCCGCGGCCTTCGGGATCGTCTCGGTGCTGGCGGCCTGCGCCACCAGCGCCGACATGCTCATCGCCGCGCGGGCGGCCCTCGGGGTCGCCGGTGCCACGCTGATGCCGTCCACGCTGGCCCTGATCAGCAACATGTTCGCCGAGCAGCGGCAGCGCTCCCTGGCGATCGGTGTCTGGGCCACGAGCTTCGCGCTCGGCATGGCGCTCGGCCCGGTGGCCGGCGGGGCGATGCTGAACCACTTCTGGTGGGGTTCGGTGTTCCTGCTGGCGGTGCCGGTCGCGATCGTGCTGCTGGTGGCCGCGCCGTTCCTGATCCCCGAGTACTCGGCGCCACAGAGCGGCGGGCTGGACCTGATCAGCGTGACGCTGTCGCTGGTCGCGATCCTGCCGCTGGTCTACGCGGTGAAGCGCTTCGCCAAGGACGGTCTCGATCTGCCGATGATCGTCGCCGCGCTGATCGGCGTGGTCTTCGCGGTGCTGTTCGTCCGCCGGCAGGGAAAGCTGGAGAGCCCCCTGCTGGACGTGCGCCTCTTCGCCAACCGGACGTTCAGCTCCGCGCTGAGCGTGCTGCTCATCGGCCTCGTCGGCGTCGGCGGCTCGATGCTGCTGATCACCCAGCAGCTCCAGTTCGTGGAGGGACTGCCGCCGGTCGAGGCCGGGCTGTGGATGGGCCCGCCCGCCCTGCTGATGTTCCTGGCCGCGATCGGCTCGCCCCTGGTCGCGCGGCGGGTGCCGCCGGGCCTCGTGGTAGCGGCCACCCTGGCGCTGTCCACGGTCGGGTACGTCCTGCTCGCCCTGGTGGGCCCTTCGGGCGGCATCGCCCTGATGGTCGTCGGATTCGGCCTCGTCTACCTCGGGCTCGGGGCGATCGCGGCCCTGGGCACGGACCTGGTGGTCGGGGCGGCGCCGGCGGAGAAGGCCGGCTCGGCCTCGGCGATGTCGGAGACCGTGCAGGAACTGGGCGTCGCGCTCGGCGTGGCGATCCTGGGCAGTCTGGCGACCGCGGTCTACCGCAGCCAGATCGACGACAAGATCCCGACCGGCACCCCGTCGGGCGTGGCCGTCGCCGCGGGCGACAGCCTCGCCGGCGCGGTCGCCTCGGCCGAGCAGATGCCCGCCGGCTGGCTCGACCTCGCCAAGGAGGCCGCCACCTCCGGCATGAACACGGCGATGGTCGTGGCCGCGGGGTGCACCGCGGTTCTGTCGGTCCTGTCCGCGGTCGTGCTGCGGCACGTGGGAGTCATTGGCGACGAGCCGAAGGCCGCGGCGCAGGCGGCTCCGGTGGAGCCAGTGAAGTCGCAGGTCTGACCGGCCGCGTCCCGCCCCCGTCGCCGCCGCTCGCGGCGTGGGGCGACAGGGCCGCGCGCACTGGCCGCGTCCCTGCTCAGCCCCCTCCGCCGCCATGTCCCGCGCCAACTGGATGAAGGAGCTCAGCGCCGGATGGCGATCGCTGAAGGCCCGGACCGGATGCACCGGCACCGCGGGCGCCTCCCGCGGGAGGAGGTAGCTGATCTCGGCATGCGGGTGCATCCCGGCGGTGGAAGCCGGGGTCACGCCGATGCCGACACCGGCGGCGATGTAGCTCTGCCAGTCGTCGATCGTGTCCACCTCCACCACGGGTTGCCCGCCCTCCTCCCACAGGCCGGGGTTGGCGGTTGTGGAGAAGGAGTTGTCACCGGCGGGCAGTCGGCCTGGTCCCGCGGCAGCACCTCGTCCAGCCTGATCAGCGGGCAGCCCGAAGGGGCCGCGACCCCCCCGGGGCTCCGTGACGAGCGGCTCCACGTGCAGAGAGTGCCGCCCGATGTGCGTGCGCATGATCGCTACGTCCGACTGGCCGGTGGTGAACCCGCCCACGGGCTCGTCGATCCGCTTCAGGCGTACCAAGACCTCCGGGTTCGCCGCCTTCCACTGGCGCGATATCTCACTGGTGTACACACCGAACGCCGACCAGGCGTGCCCTGCCCGCAGGCCCCCCACCCGTCACAGGTCCGAGCGCATGGCGTCGTCGAAGACGGTGACGGCGGCATCCGCTTGGCTACGGCCAGCCCTGGATGGTGGACGGCACATCGGCTACGACATCACCCGCACCGTCTTCCACCTCCCCACTGGGGCGAAAAACCCGAAGGACTGCCCCCGGCCTGTGCGACTACCTCGCCACCTGGCTGCCGGCCTGGCTGGACGACGCGCTCGACCTGGCCCGCTGGAACCTGCTGGGCGAACTCCTCGTCGTCGACGCCCGCCTGCCCCAACCCACCTGGTACGGGGCATGAGGTTGGTGGCGGTCGGCGAGGCGTCTCGGGCTTCGAAACGGGCGTTATGAATTCTGTCATCCAAAACGTGCTAGGTTCGCCTCATGGCCAGACCGCGCACGTTCGACGAGACCGCAGTACTTGACGCCGCGGCGCGCGAGTTCCGCGTGCACGGCTTCGCCGAGACCTCGACCGAGCAGCTTTGCGAGGCGGCGGGCGTGCGCCGCAGCAGCCTGTACAACGCGTTCGTCTCCAAGGATGAACTGTTTGTGCGGGCCTTGCGGCACTACGTCGCGACGACCGGAGCGCGCCAATCGGCGATCCTCGCCGACGACGAGCTGACGGGCGCGGAGAGGTTGCGCACCCTTGTCGACGTCGTCGTGGACGAGGAGCTGCAGGCGGCGCACCGCGGCCACGCGGCCGGCTGCATGGTCGTACAGAGCCTCATGAACCCGGACCTGCGCGAGCGGGACGAGCGCGTGACCCGAATCCTCGACCGCGATCTACGCGAGAGACTCTCCCTTCTGTCCGGAGCGATCCGGGCCGGCCAGATCGACGGGTCGATCGCCGAAGGCGTAGATCCCGACGACGGGGCGGTGCTCGCCAGCACCGTCATCTCGGGCCTGCGCGTGACCGCACAGACCGGCGTCGACGTCGAGACGCTCCACCGGATCGCCCTGGCCGGCTTGAGCTCCCTCCTGCACTGACAGCGCCGCTGCCCGGCGGCGCTTCTTCATGTCCACATTTTGGATAATCGAGTACAGAAAGGCTCTCTCTTGAGCACAGCAACAGCACCAGCCGTGGAGAAGGCCGTCCCACCCGCGGTGTACGTCCTCGCCGCAGGGGTGTTCGCGATGGTGACCAGCGAGTTCACCGTCGCAGGCCTCATGCCCCAGCTCGCGGAAGGCCTCGTCACCGGGATCCCGCAGATCGGCTACCTTGTGACGATCTTCGCCGTCGCCATGGCCGTCGGAGGCCCACCGCTCACCTTCGCCCTGCTCAAGGTTCCGCCGAAGAGCGCGCTCATGACCATCTTCGCGATCTTCCTCGTCGGCAACGTCATCGCAGCGCTCGCGACCGGGTATCCGATGATGGTCCTCGCCCGGATCATCAGCGGGGCCGCCTCGCAGGCGTTCTTCGGTATCGCGGTCTCGATGGGCGTCCAATTGGTCGACGAGCGGGTGCGCGGACGCGCGGTCGCTGTCGTCATGAACGGGCTGATGCTCGGGACTCTGCTCGGCCTGCCGCTCGCGATCTTCGTCGGTGGCCGGTTCGGCTGGCAGACCGCGTTCTGGACGATCTCAGTGATCACCCTGGTCGCCGCCGTCCTGACGCTGGCCTTCGTGTCGAACCCCGCCGCACCGGCCGGCGGCGGTGCCGAGCCCGCCGCATCGACCCGTTCGGATTTGGCCGTGCTGCGAAAGCCCCAGTTCTTGCTCGCCCTCGCCTCCAGCACGCTCATCATCGGAGCGACGTTCTCGGCCTTCAGCTTCTTCACCCCGATCCTCACCGAAGTCACCGGCTTCTCGGACAGCCTCGTGCCCGTTCTTCTGCTCGTTTACGGAGCGGCGACCCTGGTCGGGAATCTTGTCATCGGCCGCCTGGCCGACAAGCACACGATCTCCACGCTACTGTTCGGCACCGCACTGAACGCCCTCTTCCTCACCGGCTTCGCGCTCTTCACCGACATTTCGTCACTGGCGCTGGCGTTCATGCTCGGCATCGGCCTGGTCGGCGTCACCATGAACCCCGCCATGGCTGTCCGCATCCAGCGTGCAGGAAGCACCGCACCACTGGTGAACACGATTCACGGCTCGTTCATCACCCTTGGCGTCATCATCGGGTCTGCTGTCGGCTCCGCGCTCATCCCGCTGCATGGCTTGCGAGCACCGGTCGTCCTCGGGATCGGTCTGGCAATCCTGGCAATCGCCGCCATCTTGCCCGCCCTGGCCAGCCCGTACTTGCGACGCGGTGAACCCGATGACGCATCAGAGGCGGAATCGGACCAGTCCCTCCTGTCTGCCTTGACCGAAGATATCCGAACCGATCGGGAGACCACTGTGAATCGCGTGCTGGCAGACCGCTCCGGCGAGGTCAAGGCATGACCCATGCGAACGCGCCGCTCAGCATTGAAGGACGACGACGTTTGGTCGAGCGATGCGAGAACCGGCCTGTCGCACAGGTGGCCGCCGAGAGGGGAATCTCGCGGGTGTGCGCGTCGAAGTGGGTCAACCGATGGCGGCGTCACGGTGACGCCGGACTTCAAGACCGCGCGTCGACTACACATCGGAGTCCGCATGCGACACCTGCTTGGGTCATAGAGCATCGAGACCTGGCGGCGCGACCACACATGGTCGGCCCAACGCATCACCGGCGAATCTGCCGACCTGACGAGCTCGTGCAGGAGGGGAGCCCATGTACCGTCCGCTTCCCAGTGCGCGAACCGCTCGTACGCCGTCTGCCACGGTCCGTAGCGTTCCGGCAGGTCGCGCCACGGAGCGCCCGTCCGCAACCGCCACAGCACTCCGTTGATCACCTGCCGGTGATCACGCCACGGCCCGGCCCCGCCCGTCAGCCTTCGGCAGCAGACATTCCAGCCGGTCCCAGGCCGCGTCTGGCAGCTCCCCGCGGCCCACCGCGCGATCTCTCATGGTCGAGTCCTCCCGGTATCGAGTCGCCGTCCGTCACCCCTCGGCAAGCCGCACGGGCTCACCACGACGTGCCAGGTCAGCGACGTGTTACGAAGAGCACAGGCCCATAACTGTACCTTCTGTAAGGTACAGTTATGGGGTCGTGGTGGTCTGCCGGAGAGGCGTGCGGAAATGGTGCTGAGTACGAAGCGGCGCTGGTTGCTACTCACGGTGGTGAGTGCGGGGCTGCTGTTGATCACGCTGGACAATTCCATCCTGTACGCGGCACTGCCGACGCTGGTGGAGGACCTCGGCGCGAGCAGTTCCGAGAGCCTGTGGATCATCAACGCCTATCCGGTGGTGATGGCCGGGCTGCTGCTGGGCAGCGGGACGCTGGGGGACCGGGTGGGACACCGGCGGATGTTCCTGATCGGCCTGGTGGTCTTCGGGACCGCTTCGCTGGCCGCCGCGTTCTCGTCGAATCCGGAGGCTTTGATCGCGGCACGGGCGTTCCTGGCGGTGGGCGCGGCGGCGATGATGCCCGCGACCCTGGCCCTGATCCGTGTCACCTTCGACGACGAACGTGAGCGCAACATCGCCATCGCTGTCTGGGGAAGTCTGGCGATCGTGGGCAGCGGGCTCGGCCCGATCGTCAGCGGCATCCTGCTCAACAGCTTCTGGTGGGGATCGGTCTTCCTCATCAACGTCCCCGTCGTCATCGCGGCGATCATCGCCACGCTGGTCCTCGCGCCCTCCAATGACGCCGATCCCTCCAAGCGCTGGGACCTGGTCTCCTCGCTGCTCGCGCTCGTCGCCCTGGTCGGCCTGGTGATCGCGATCAAGGAGACCGCGAAGAACGGTCCCGCATCTCTCCTCGTGGCCGCCGCCGTCCTCGCGACCGCGGTGGGCGGGTGGGCGTTCGTCAGGCGGCAGCGCCGTCTGCCCTACCCGCTGCTGGACTTCGCGATCTTCCGCAACCCGGCGTTCCTCTCGGGAGTCCTGGCCGCCGGGCTGTCCATGTTCGCCATCGCCGGTGTCCAGCTGGTCACCACCCAGCGCTTCCAGCTCGTGGAAGGCTTCACTCCCCTGCGCGCAGGACTGCTGGTCGCCGCCGTCGCCCTGGGGGCGCTGCCGACGGCCATGGTCGGCGGTGCCATCCTGCACAAGGTCGGCCTGCTGCCCATCGTCGCAGGCGGCCTCGCCCTCGCCGCGGCCGGCGCCGCGGTGGTCCTGGCCAGCTTCGACACGAGCATGGGACTACTGGTGACCGGACTGCTGCTCACCGGCGCCGGGCTCGGAGCGGCGATGTCCGTCGCCTCCAGCGCGATCATGGGCAACGTCCCGGCCCGCCGGGCCGGCATGGCCTCCTCCGTCGAGGAGGTCTCCTACGAGTTCGGCAGCCTCATCGCGGTCGCCCTCCTCGGCAGCCTCCTGACCGCCGTCTACAGCACGACCATCGACCTGCCCGCCGGAGTGCCGGACCGGGCGCGCGACAGCCTCGACGCCGCGCTCGCCCTGGGCAAGGACGACCCCTCGCTGATCACCGCCGCCTCCAACGCGTTCGACAACGCCTACTTCGTCGTGATGGTCGTGGTCACCGCCGTAATGGCCGTCGGCGTGATCGCCACGGGTCTGCTCCTGCGCCGCCACGGACCCGGATCAGCCCTGACCACCACCGCGCACCTCACCGACGCACCAGCACACCACTGACCAGACGGAGCACCCATGCGAACCAGCAAACGCACCCAGATCCTCGAAGCCGCCGCCCGCGTCGTGGAGCACGAGGGCGTCAAGAGCGTCACCTTCGAATCCGTCGCCGCCGAGGCCGGCCTCACGAAAGGCGGACTCCTCTACCACTTCGCCTCCCGCGACGACCTCGTGCAGGCCATCCACCAGCACCTCGCCAACCAATGGGAAGCGAGCATGACCGCAGCAGCGGGAAAACCCGCATCCCGAGCCACTACCGCCGAACGACTCACCGCCTACACCCGCGTCGCCACCCAGAGCGCCACCCGGGCCGAACTGCTCTTCATGCTGGAAGGATCCACGACCGCCGAACACGCCGCCCCCTGGAACGCGGTGATCGAACGCTGGGCACCGCCCCCCGCCCCGGCCACCGACGACCCCGCCACGCTCGATCCGTTCATCGCCCGCCTGGCCGCCGACGGACTATGGCTGTACGAATCCCTCACAACCGAGCGCCTCGATCCCGACCTGCGGCAAGCCATCGCCGAACGCCTTGCCGCCACCCTCCACCGCGACGGCGACTGACCCCTCCCTGTACGGCTCAGCACGTGGCTCGCTTGCCCGCGAAGCCCTGCCGGGATCCTTTGTCAGACAGGCCCTGGGCGTACTTCTCCCGCCGTAACCGTAATCACCCGCGACAACGCCGGATCAAGCACACCATCCCGAGCCGAAGAACCAGCGGGCCCATCGAACGCGAGGCGGGATCTCCGGCGATTGGCCCACAGGGTTCGACAAGACGATCTACAGGCGGAGGAATGAAGCCGAGCGGACGATCAACGCCCCGGAAGAGCTTCTGGGTCGTGGCCACGAGGTCCGACAAGCGCGCTTACATCTTCCACGGCACCGTTACCGTCGCTTCGATCCGACTCTGGTTCCGCTCGTGAGTCGCCGAACTTACGGCCGTGACGGCGACTGCGGCACGCGGCCTGCCGTCAGCCAGCTACGGCCTCGATGAGGGAGAACGGTGCGGCCTCCGTGAGCGGGGAGACCGAGGTGAGGGACAGGCCCGCGCGGTGGCACACTTCCTCGAAGTCCTTGCGGGTGCGTTCTCTGCCGCCCACGTTCACCAGCATGTTGAGGTCGCTCAGATAGGTGACTCCGCCGTCGGTGACGTCGGCTTCGGCGTTGGTGTCGACGACTTCGGGAAGCACGGGTTCCACGATCAGGACGAGGCCGTCGGGCGGCAGCACCTCGCGGCAGTGGCTCAGGATCGTGACCGCCTGGTCGTCCGTCCAGTCGTGCAGGACGCTCTTCATCAGATAGAGATCCGAGCCCTCGGGGACCGAATGGAAGAAGTCCCCGGCGATCAGAGAGCAGCGTCCCTTCAGCCCGTGCCGCTCGATCGTCTTCGGCACCTCGGCCAGACCCTCCGCCGTGTCGAAGACCACACCGGTGAGGCCCGGATGTCCGGCGAGTACACCGGCCAGGAGGGTTCCGTCGCCCCCGCCGACGTCCGTGACAGTGGTGAACCGGCCGAAGTCGAAGGTGTGCGGCAGCGCGGCGGCGGTCTCCGAGACGGCTTGGCTCATCGCCGCATTGAACTCCGCGGACAGCTCGGGGTGCTGGCCGAGGTGGCTGAAGAAGTCCGTGCCGAAGACGGTATCGAACGCGACTTCGCCGGTGCGGACGCTACCGTCCAGGTGCTCCCAGGCGCCGGCAGCCACTCAGCGGCACGCACACCACGGCGATGAGCCAGCAGCAGCCTCACGGCAACGCCTTCGAGGGGCTGCTGACGTGTCCGGAGCGGGCCACGGAGTCCGCGTGGATGCCGAGCTCACCCGACGGCACTGGCAGGGTCACGACTACGACGGCGACTTCCACATGTACGACGGCAAGCTGCCCATCGTGGCCACCGGCATGAAGCACCTCCAGGAGCACGGCCCGGCCGGAGCGGTTGTCCGGCGCTTCAGCCGACCGCACCACCAGACGCTCATCGAGGCGATCGGCAACCCGCGCCGCGAAGCCTACGACGCCCGGAAGCAGGCCGAGTACGCAGCTCGCCGGCGGGAGCACCAGCAGGAGGTGCGCTGCATCGCCGCACAGCACAGGGCAGAGCGGGAGGCCCGCCGTCCGGTGTGCGTCGGCTGCGGCACCCGGTTCACCGACGAACGGTGGAAGGCCATCGAGCCCGCCGGGTGGGGGGCTCGATGGGAGACCCACCCGCACCTGTGCGAAAACTGCAAGCAGCGCGCTATCACCACCGAGCGTTAAGCCGCGCTGGCTGGGCCCCAGTACCAGGAGCACGACCAGGCCGTGCCGAGCGGAAGGCCGGCGGCACTTGTTTCTCCCGCTTCCGCGGCTGACGTTCGCACGGAGACCATGGCCAGGCAGGACCGCGCTGCCTGGCCGTGGCGGGATGGTGCGCGCCTCGCAGTCGGCGGTCCTGCTGCGGCACTCTGCCTGGCACCTCGTCTGGGAGGGGGAAACCTCGATCTGCCGGTACCCGGCCGTTCTGCTGGAGCCGCCCCTGGTGACGGTGCTGCGAGATCGCAGCGGCAGGCACCCAGGAGGGCCGGGTAGGTGTGAACAGGCAAGCAGGCTAGGTCAGCCCGGCGGGTATCCGCTGCCCTCGACCGCCTCACCACATAGGGTGTCACTGCGCAATGGCGCCGCAGCCTGCCCACGCTCTGCCCGCCTCCGGGCGTACAGCTCGTATCGAACGCTGTTCACCGCGATCTCGGCCGCGTTGCGCCCGGGCCCGTAGTAGCGCCCGGTTTCCGGTCTCTTTCCTCCGGACACTGACATCACACCGCAAGCGGATACAGGTCTTCAAGGGGCAGGTCGTGAGAGGGTGAGGTTCGATCTGGGACGGGGGACAACGTGGGGCTGCTCTACGGCTACGACATCTATCTGCGTCCTCGGAGCGTCGCCAGGGCATTGGCGATCCTGGCCAAGCTGGCGCCACCGGCTCGTGCCGTGCCGCCGCTTGAGGTCACCCTGCCCGACGGTGACCGGGTCGTCCTCCCGTTCACGTCGCATTTCGAGAGCGAGCCGGTCGTCTGCTCCACGAGCGGCACGCTCGAGCTCGACACATCCCTCATGTTCGACGTCGATGACGCAGTGCGTGAGTACGTGCAGACGTGCGGTCCTGAGCCCGAGAAGGACGGGTGCGTCCAGATCGGCTACGTCTACGTGACGATCCGGTTCGAGTCCCGGCTGCACCCTGGCTACGCGTCGGTGGAGTGCTGGGCTGCGACATCAGGGATGAGCCGCTTGTTCGCGAGGTCGGCCAACATCAGAAAGGTGTTCACCGACCTCACCGCGGACAGCGGCGGAGTGTGCTGCCTGTTCGATACTGGCGACGGCGCCCCCGAGCAGGTGTGCTGGCTCAACGGTGAACCTGCCCAGGAGGTACTCTCCGGTGCACGCTTCCCAGATAAGCGAGCCTTGGTGACGGCTTGGTCCGATCCCGAGACGTGAGCACCGGTGGTCCCCCTCTGAGGGTACGAGATCGTATGACGAGCTCGTAGGAGACGGTTGGAGCATGAGTTCCGTCTTCTGGCTCAATTCTGTGATGGGAGAAGGGCGCTTCCTCCATGAACGTGGTCCGTCTGTCCGTCCTGCGAAGCGCCGGAGACGGGGCAAAGCTGAGATCGCTGGGGCCGTGCCGTCGGCATCAATGAAGTTGAGCCAGCGCTCTCCGTCGTGAACCGAGCCAAGCCTCGGGTGTGACGGAGAGCCCGCTCGTCGAGAGGACCGGCTCCTTGCACGGCGGTGACGGTTACGCAGCGTGAAGGAATTCACCTACCACCGTGGTGAACTCGTCAGCCTTCTCGAAGAACACGACGTGTCCGGCGTCGATCTCGGCATAGACGCTGTGGGATATCGCCGCGTGAAGGACGCGGCTGTGCTCGATGGGGACGGTGGCGTCCTGAGTGCCGCCGAGCACCAGGGCCGGGGCCTGGATGCGGGGCAGCAGGTGGCGGATGTCGATGCGGGTGTCGAGGTCGACGTGGCGCAGGGTGCCCGGCGTGGGCGGCATGTTGGGTATCAGTCCTTCCACTTGGTCCCGGCCGATGGTGTTGAGGAAGGCGCGGCTGAAGCCGGTCATGGTGACGCTGCGGCCGAAGGCAGCTGGATCGCTGTCGCCGAGCTGTCGCCAGAGCGTGAACAGGTTGCGCAGGTATTCGTCGCTGTCGGTGTGCGCCCAGCCGGCGACCAGGACGAGCCGCCGTACGAGGTCGGGCCGCAGCGCGGCCACGGCTGCGGTGACCGCGGTGCCCATGGAGAAGCCGAGCAGGTCCACGGGGCCCGCGCCGGTGTCCTCGATGACGGCGATCACTTGCGCGGCAAGCCGCTCGACGGTCAGGGGTTCGCCGGCGTCGGTGGTCTGTTCGGTGCCGGACAGATCCGGCGTGATCACGGTGTGTGCGGCGGCGAACCGAGGGGCGATCTCCCCCCAGGTGAGAGCGGCACCCGCGGAGCCGGTGCCGTGCACGAGGATCAGGGTGGGGCCGGTGCCGGTGATCTCGTAGTGAACCTGGGCGTCAGCGACGGTGACGATGGCCATGGTGGAACCTCCTCGACTGGGAAGAGCGGTCACCGCGAGGTCGGGTACTCCGGCCCCGCGGTGTCACCACCGTGCCGCTGAACGGCCAGAGGCGGCAGAGACCTGCGCACCCTGGGATCGGCAGTCCCTGGTTCGACTCGGCCCGCTCGTGCAGGATGACGGGCATGCCGATCAACCGTCGCGAGCTCGCCGACTTCCTGCGAAACCGAAGGGACCGGGTGCGCCCGCAGGACGTGGGGCTGACGCCAGGCCCTCGACGGCGGACACCGGGGCTGCGGCGGGAGGAAGTCGTTCAGTTGGCCGGGATGTCGGCCGACTACTACATCCGCTTGGAGCAGGCGCGCGGGCCGCAGCCATCCGCGTCCATGCTGGCCGCGCTCGCCCGCGCCCTGCGTCTGTCCGCGGACGAGCGGGACCACCTCTACGTGCTGGCGGGCCACCCGCCGCCCGCGGCCCGCACCGGCACCGGCCAGGTCGGCCCGGGCCTGTTGCACCTGCTCGACCAGCTGCCCCACACCCCGGCCCAGGTGCTGAGCGATCTCGGTGACGTCCTCGCCCAGAACGCGATCGCCGAGGCACTGTTCGGCGGGGTGTGCACAGTCTCCGAGCACGGCCGCAACGTCGTCTGGCGCTGGTTCACCTCCCCTGCGGTCCGGGCCGCTTACCCGCCGGAGGAGCACCATCACTACAGCCGTCTGCACGTTGCCGATCTGCGAGCCGCGGTGACACGGCGCGGCACGGACGCCGAGGCGGCCCGGCTCCTGGAGCGCCTGCGCGCGGCCAGCGAGGAGTTTCGCGAGCTGTGGGACCTGCACGAGGTCGCGGTACGCAGGCACACCCGGATGCGGATCCTCCACGACGAACTCGGTTCCATCGACCTCGATTGCCAGGTGCTGATGGCTCCCGAGGGCGACCACCGCCTCGCCCTGCACACCCCGCCGCCCGGCAGCGACACAGCCGGCCGCCTCGCGCTCCTCCAGGTCATCGGCACCGAACGGTTCCGCGAAGCCGGTCTCGACGGGAGTTGAGGCACATGCCCCGTCGCGCGTCCGCTCAGATCGGACAGGTTCCCGCAGGAGGACTGCGCCCATCGTCCGGACGCGCACCACCGGTGGTCGCCGTCCTCCAGCTCGCCGAGCCGCAGGGCCTGGCGGTCACGGTGTCTGCGCTCCAGGAGGAGCCGGAAACCGGCAGGCGCGTTCGCGGACGGGCGGCCATCAACCCCGGGGGAGTGGCGGGTGCATCCTTCGAGGCAGCCTTCCGTGTTGTGTTCCCATGTGAATCCGGCTCAGTCAGGGCGGCGTCGTCCAGGCGGTGTGTCCGGGTTGGTGGGGCTTCAGGTGGCAGGCGGGACGGCGCGGTGGCCGTCAGGGAGCCGATGCGTGAACCGGATCTGACGCACATGATCCGCCTCGCCCTAGCCTGACCAGTCCGTGCTACCTCCGGCGGGCGCCGCGAGCGCAGCGCACAAGGTGTCATATGTGGCTGCCAGCTCTCGGAGAGCGGCGGTTACAGCCGGCGTCTCGCCCACTACGAGCCTGTATTGCACGCTGCCGAGCAACCGGGCCTGGTGGTCGGCGATTTCGGAGGCGCGGGTTGCGCCCAGTTCAGCAAGCCACAGCGACGCGTCGGAAAGGCGCCGGGCACCCACCCGGACGGCGAAGCCCGCCAGATGACCGCGAGTCCGATCGTCCAGCCCAGCCTGCACGCTGGCGGCAAGACGTTCCACTGCGGCACCGCTGCCCAGGGCGCCGTGCGGGGTGCGGCTTTCGGCAGGTTGACCAGACAGCCACTGTTGTGCCGTTGCCAGTGAGCGACGCAGTGCCGCACGGACATCCACCTGCCGCATGCGCTGAAAGGCGCTGCGCATGGTGAAGGGGTCTGCGCACTCCACCAGCTGCCCCTCCCAGGCCGCGGCAAAGGCATCGACGGGCAACGTGGCAAAGGGGAATCCGTCGGGATCATGGAAGAGCACGTGCTGGTCATCAACGTCGAGCACGACTACCCAGTGGTCACTGCCGGTGGCCACGCCAACGGACCATGGCTGGTGTAACAGCAGGCCGATGTCGACCGGCCCTACCAGCACCGGGCCCAGCCTGCTGGCTCGTCGGAGTCGGTTGATGGCCTCGGCCGCATCACCGCCGCTCGTGCGCGTACAAGTCCATCCCAGCACGCCGATGGCTTGGCCCAGTCCGAGGTCGGGATCCCAGCCGAGTGGATCGAATTGAGGCAGGCCGCCCTCGGCAAACTGCGCGCCGAACGGGGACCCGGTCAATACCTCAATCGCCGACGGCGGCGGCGAATTCGCACCCAGAACCATCGCCAGCGAGTTGGAGTAGCAGTAGGGGGACGAACCGCTGAAGGCAGGTGTCATGCGCCGACCCTGGCATTTTCAATTATTGGTGACAAGAAGTCTCCGGCGGCCAGCTATTAACGGACTGCCTCCTCACCGACGGGGCTGGTGTTTGTTCAGGTGGTGTGTCCGGGTGGATCACGCGATGCCCAGGGTGATGAGCGGGCGGTTGGTGTCGCGAGCGTGGTGACGTAGTCCGGCGGCGATGTTGGTGTGGTTGGCGGTTCGAAGCGCGCCGATGGCCAGATTGCGCAGGGATGCCATGGAGACTCTCGCGGTGCACGGTGCTCGCCCAGCTGATGCGGGTGCCGCTGCTGGCCGCACCCAGAGTGCTGGGGGTGGACGACTTCGCGCTCTGCCGCGACACCTACGCCGCCCTTCTGGTCGATGCCACCACCCGTCTCCCGCTCACGCTTTGGGAGGGACGCGACGCCGAACAGCTCGGCCGGTGGCTCCGTGAGCACCCAGGTGTTGAGGTTGCCTGCCGCGACGGCTCTCTCGCCTACCGACAGGGCATCGCCGTCGTCGCCCCGGATGCCGTGCAGGTCAGTGACCGTTTGCACCTTTGGCAGGGCCTCTCCCGTCGAGTTCAGGACATCGCCTCCGGCCACCGCGGATGCCTGCCCACAGCGCTGCCCACTGAGGAGCGAGACCGGTCCCGCACCGGTCGAGGAGCCCAGCGTGGACACGCGAGCCGCGCGCCACGCCAGAAGGCATTCGAGGCTGTGCAGGCCCTGACCCTCACCGGCCGGAGCCACAGCTCCGTGGCCCGGGAACTCGGCCTGAACCGCCGAACCGTCAGTAAGTACGCCCGGGCCCCCAGCTCACGACCTGGTCCGCCGATTCGCCGCCATGGTCGAAAAACCGCGACGCGGCACCCTTGCCAGAGTGGCTGGAGGACCTCGCGAACAGCGAACCGGCTCCGCTGACCGGCCTTGCCCGAGCCCTGCGCGAAGACCGACATGCCGTCGCCGGGGATCACCACCCCATACAACTCCGGGGTCAACGAAGGTCCCATCACCGACGGCACACTGCAGAAACGCCTCATGGCCGGACGCGCTGGTGTCTCCCTTCTCCGCCACCGCGTCGTCCTGATCGCCCAGCTTCGCCGAAGCTACGTGAAACGGGCCGGCCCCAGCGTCCCCGAGATGATCTCCGACTGCGAGAATCTTGCCAGAGCCACGTTCACGTGTACGCCGACACTTGAGTCGTGACTCCTCGCGGAGCTGCCGCCGTTCGACGGTCAGCCCGCCACCTTGTGGATACCGCACGCCCTGGTGATACCGCACAGGCAACGAGCCGTCAGCCCCTACGACTCCACGAGTTCAACTCCAGTAGAGCCGTAGTGGCCGGCGCATTACATCAGCCGGGCCTGGCCGGCGTGGCAGGCTGATTCGGTCAGATTGTGGCCCCCGGGTCGGCCACTCCGGTTTCGAAGGCCAGTACGACCGCCTGGGTGCGGTTGCCGACCCCCAGTTTGGCCAGCACGTTGCCCACATGGGTCTTCACGGTCTCCAGGCTCAACACCAACTGGGCGGCGATGTCCTGGTTGGACAGCCCCCGTGCCATGAGTCGCAGCGTCTCGGTCTCGCGGCCGGTGAGCGCGGCGGTCACGGAGGCGTCCCGTCGTACGGACCGGCCGGAGGCCATCCGGCGGACCGCGTCCGGGAACAGCACCGAGTCACCGGCCGTCACCAACCGGATGGCGTGCGCGATCTGCTGTGCTGGGGCCCGCTTGCGGATGAACCCGCTGGCGCCCGCCCGCAGGGCGTCCCAGACGTACTCGTCGTGCTCGAACGTGGTGATCACCACGACCTTCGGCGGGTCGGGCAGCGTCCGCAGTCGCCGGGTGGCCTCGATTCCGTTCACTCGCGGCATGCGCACATCCATCAGCACCACATCCGGTCGCAGCCGGGTCACCGCGGCGACCACCTCGGCGCCGTCGGTGGCCTCGCCCACCACGACCAGGTCGGGCTTGGCCGACAACAGTGTCCGCAGGCCGGTGCGGGTCAGCTCGTCATCGTCCACGATGAGCACGGTCACGGGCGGATCAGCGTACTGGCCCGGTGGGTTGGAGGCGTTCATGACACCGACCGTAGCGGTATCCGGACCAGGAGCCGCCAGAGTGCGTCCTTCGCGTCCCCTCTGACGCTGCCGACGGTGTCCACCACCCCTGCGTGTGTCTCTCCCCGGAGCAGTCGCACTCGCTCCTTGATCCCCTCCACACCATGGCCCCCGGGCCGCTGCCGGACAGGTGTCCCCGCACCTACCGGATTGGTCAGCTCCACCTCCAGCCACCCGGCCCGCACTGTCGTCCGTAGCCGGATCCGGTCCTTCCCGCCGTGCCGCATGGCATTGGTCAGCCCTTCCTGGACGACGCGGTACGCCTCCCGCGACACCGTGGCCGGCACCCGGGTTAGGTCGCCTTGGACCTCCACTGCCAATTCCGCGCCCGTGCCGCGGACTCCCTCCACCAGCGGGCCCAGGTCCGCGAGGGTCGGCCGGGGCGCTGTGGACGGCCGCTCCTCCCGCAGGATCCCAAGAGCATGGTCGAGATCGTCCATCGCGGCCCGGGAGGTCTCCTCGATGCTGTTCAGGGCGCGCCTGGCCCCGGCCGGATCGGTTCCCATCAACTCCCCTGCCACGGCCGCCTGGATCGTGGACGCCGTCAGGGTGTGGCCGATCGAGTCGTGCAACTCCTGAGCCAGCCGGTTCCGCTGAGCCAGCAGGTTCATCCGCTCTTCGGCGGCGGCCAGCCGCTCGCCGAGCCGGTGGCCGAGGAACACCGGCGCGAGCGGCCGAAACACGGCCGCGCCGCCGAGAGTGCCCCCGACCGCCAGCGCCAGGCACCCTACGGCCGGCAGCAGCGTCCACGCTCCCCGCCAGCCTTCCCCGATCCGCAGGGACAACCCGAACACGGCCATGCGCTCCTCACCGCCCAGCCAGACCGAGGGAAACGCAACCGCTGCGAACGCGGCCAGGCACGAAACAGCCATCACCGCCCCGCCGAGCACCATGTGCAGCATCAGCCATACCGATGTGCGCAGCCGGTTGACCCAGCCCCACCCCGTCGTTGCCACTGGCGCGGGCAACCCGGCCCTCAGCAGCCCGTTGGCCAGCCGCACGCTCACGCGCCGGGCCGCCAAGGGAGAGCCCATGGCCACGGTCGTCACGGCGAACGCGAGCACGAAGCCCAGCACACGCAGTTCCACCGGCCACCTCGGCGGTGCGAACAGTGTGGCCGCCGTCAGCGGCAGAAGGCTCATGGCCGCTCCCAGGGCCGCGTACGTCCAGTCCCGGAGCACAGTCCCGCGCGAAGGCGGGCGAATTGATTCAGGCACGGTCGGACCGTACCTCCGTGCCGCGCCCGGCCGCCTCCCCCGAAAGTGCCAGAACGCCTCCCGACAACGAGTGAACCGTAATTCGCTCCTGGTGGCGATACGCACCCTGTTGCCGGATGTGAGGATTGGGAACCGTGATCCCCGAAGCAGGCGCCACGATTACAGAAGTCGAAAGGTGAATACGTTCATGCTCTCCAATGATGCGAAACCGTCCGCCCGTAAAGGTGTGGCATCCTTCCTTATCATTTCCTTCGCCGGAACCTGGCTGTGGTTGCTGTTCGCCCGGGCGGTCCTCGGACTGTCCCCGTTGAACCCCCTCCTGCAACTTCCCGGCTTCTGCATGCCCGGCATCGCCGCGGTGGTCGTCCGCTGCTGGATCACGAAAGAGGGGTTCGCCGACGCGGGACTGAAACTGCGCGCCAAGGCTGCCTGGCGCTACTACGCCCTGGCCTGGCTGGGGCCTCCCTTTATCGCCGCATGCACCCTCGTTCTCGCCGCGGCGGTGGGCGTGTGGGACCCGGATCTGTCCGGTCCGGGCGGGACACCCGGAACGAACGAACTGGTCTCCGTCCTCGGCCTCATGGTGGTGACCGTGATCCTTACTCCTCTCTACGCGGGCGAGGAATTCGGCTGGACCAGCTATCTCAGGCCTCGGATTTTCGGCGGTCGCACGGTGCCGTCTGTCATCGCCACGGGCGTCATCTGGGCGGTGTGGCACTTTCCGCTGGCCTTCATCGGCTACGTCGAATTCCCGAACGTGGTGTTGGGGCTGGTGATGTGGACACTTTCCTTCCAGCTTCAGGAAATCATTCTCATGTGGCTGTACCAGCGCAGCGGCAGCGTATGGGTCGCGAGCCTGGCCCACGCGGGGAACAACATGGTCCTCTTCCTGATCCTCGGTGAGATGCTGAACGAGACGGAAGGCCTGGGCGCGGCCGCCCCCATGGTGCTGTCCCTCGTCCCCATGGCCGCCATCTGCCTGTGGATCGTGAGCAGCCGAAGGCTGACACGCGAGCGCCGATTCCCGGACCCCTTGCTCGCACGGCACGGTGGCTGAACGGACTGAGGCCAACCGCGGACGCGCACCGCCTCCGTGCCGTTGTTCCCGTGTGATCCGGCTTGGTGGCGTGGTACGTTGCAAAACTTTGTTCCGACCGGAAGGAATGCCATGGACGTCCCCGCCCTCCACAGCCGGTTCCTCGGCGACGTGCTTCCTAGAATTCAGCAGGACACACGAGTGACCGGTGTTGCCCTGGCAGGATCACTTGCGGGTGGATACTCCGACGTCTACTCCGATGTCGACCTGATCGTGGTCATCGACGACGAGGCGTTCGACTCGGTCATGAAGGAGCGTCTCACGCTGATCGGTTCATGGACCGTGCTTGTGGCCGGGTTCACTGGGGAACACGTCGGTGAACCACGCCTGATCGTCACCCTTGTCGGGCCGCCTCTCCTCCATGTCGACTTCAAGTTCGTACGGGCCACCGACTTCGCCGAGCGCCTTGAGGACCCGGACATCCTGTGGGACCGAGACGGCGGCCTGGCAGACTCGCTCGCGGAGCATCCGCTGACAGCCTCGGTGCCCGACCTCCAGTGGATCGAGGACCGATTCTGGATCTGGGTGCACTACGGTGCGACGAAACTCGGCCGCGGCGAACTGTTCGAGGTCATCGGCTTTCTCGGCTACCTGCGCGAGGCAGTGCTGGGTCCCCTGGCCGCTGGCCGGGCGGGTGCGACACCCCGCGGCGTGCGCCACCTCGAATCCAGCGCACCGGATGAGGCGCGCGACCTTCGGACAACCCTGTGCGGTTACGACCGGCACGACGCCGGTCGGGCACTCCTCGCCAGCGTCAAGCTCTACCGGCGGTGGCTCGACGACACAGACGCGACGATCGAACGCCGCCGGCACGCCGAGAGACTCGCAGTGCGGTACCTCCACGATGTCATCGATCAAGCGAGCTGACCAGCCCTCTCGGCGCGCACCGTCCGGCGGCCCGCAGCAGCGAGGAAGCCGTTCACCTCGAACAGTTCGCCGCGGCCGAGTTTCGTCGCACCGTAGTGCACCCAGATCCAGAACCGGTCCTCGATCCACTGGAGGTCGGGCACCGAGGCTGTCAGCGGATACTCCGCGAAGACCGATCTGGCAGGTATTTGCCGCCATCCTCGCAGGCCACAGACGTCTCAGGAACGTGTGCTGGCTACAACCTGTCAGGGGGCTTTCTCTGCGGGGCGGGGGTTGTCTGTGCTGATCGTCCTGGTCTTCGTGATCCTCGTGGCGCCGACTGCGTTCGGGCAGGGAGTGCTGGACGTGGTGGGGGAGCTGGCCGCGGGCATCACCGACTCCAGTCGCTGAGCCAGGCCGCACTGTGCCGATTCCCTCTCTGACGGAGGCCGGCGCCTCGTGTGTCCCGGCCTGGGACCGTTCAATTCTGTTCGAGGCGGCTGCTGCCCGTGCTGCTCGCCCGCCAGACAAGGAACGATGATGACGACTGCCATGCCCCCGGTGACCGAGCCTGATACTTCGGCGCGGACCTGTCCCGGTGATCAGGTCGGCCCCTGCACCGAGTGCCAGCGGCCGACCCACCGATACGGAGCCGGGGCCCGCAGCTCACTGTGCGAGTGGTGCGAGCTGAAGCCGTGGCGAGGTGGGGCGCGAACCTCAGAGCCGCCGGCCGCTTTCGACTCACAGCCAGAACGCATCGAGCCGGCTGTGCCCACCGCTCTTACGCCCTTCCCGTACGGCTCCACGGCCCCGCTCGCCTCTTGACGTCCGCAGGAGCACGCTGGAGATGTGACCAGCGCGCCCATCGTCGTGCACCGGCCCTCCCTGTCGGGAGGCCGGAGAGTCTCCGTGCACCGCCACGGACGGGACGAGATCCTCGGCACCGCCTACAGCGACCACGACCTGGTCGTGTTCCTCGACGGCGCCGGCATCACGGATCCGGAGGCCGTCCTCGATCAGCCGCAGTGGGTGGAATGGCGCGACCGCCCGGCCCACGACTTCGGCGCCACCTGACGCCCAGGGCGTGGCAGGCATCAGCCGTGACGTTGACGCTGCCGGATCCGATGCTCACCACGCCGGTGGCCAGCCCCGACCTGCTGCCCGGAGCCGCCGCCGAGCCGAAGTGGGACGGTTCTCCAGACACTCGAAGCTGTCTCACCAAGTGGCTGTCGGGTCGGGCATCGCGGACACCAGGGCAGCGTGGATCCCGGGGAAAAGCCGTCGACCAACGTCATGCCGGTCCGGCAGGCTCCAGGCCATGACCACCCCGCCCTTCGTCCCCGGACTGGAGCTCTCCCGCCGCTTCTACCGCGAAGCCGTCCGGCCTCTGTTGGACGAGGCCGTCCCCGGCATCGTTCATTCCGCCGCCCGTCTCGGCGGCGGCTCGGAGGTTCTGGGATTCGACACCGTCCGCTCCACCGACCACGAGTGGGGACCCCGGCTCCAACTGTTCCTGCACCCGAAAGACGTCACCCGCCACGGGACGGCGATCAAGAAGCTCCTCTCCGCGCGGTTGCCGAAGACCTTCCTCGGCTATCCCACGCACTTCGCCGCCACTGCCGAGGCGGGCATCCAGATCATGCAGGCGACCGACGGGCCTGTGCACCACCGCGTCGACATCACCGACCCGGCCACCTGGTTCACCGCGCAGCTGGGCTTCGATCCCGGCCGGGACGTCACCGCGCTGGACTGGCTGGCCACTCCCACGCAGCGGCTCGCCGAGGTCACCGCCAGCGCCGTCTTCCACGACGGACTCGACCGGCTCGGCCCGGCACGTGCGCGGCTCGCCTGGTACCCGCACGATCTCTGGCTCCACCTGCTCGCCTGCCAGTGGCAGCGCATCGCCCGGGAGGAGGCCTTCGTCGGCCGGTGCGGCGAAGTGGGCGACGAACTCGGCTCCGCCGTCGTCGCCGCGCGCCTGGTCCGCGACCTGATGCGACTCTGCCTGCTCATGGACCGCCGCTACCCGCCGTACAGCAAATGGCTTGGCAGCGCCTTCGCCCGCACACCCCACGCCGCCGTCCTCACACCCGTCCTCACCGCAGCCCTGGCCGCCACCGACTGGCACACCCGTGAACACCACCTGGCCCGCGCCTACGAGACCCTCGCCGCCGCCCACAACAGGCTCGGCCTCGCCGAGCGGGTCGACCCCACCACGCGCCCCTACCACAGCAGGCCGTTCAAGGTCCTCCACGCCGAACGCTTCTCCGCGGTGCTGACCGCCCGCATCACCGACCCGACCGTCCGCGCGCTGCCGCTGACCGGCAGCGTCGACCAGTTCGCTGACAGCACCGACGCCCTCAGCAACCCACAGTGGACACGAGCGGCGACCCGGGCCACGGCCTTCGTCCCAGAGCCGTGACGGCGTCGCCGAACGTCGATCCGACGCCGCCACGCACTGCCGCATGTCTCATGAGACACCGCGAAGTCTGGAGAAGGACGGCTACCGCGCCCAGCTCGCCCGCTACGCCGACGGCAAGGTGCTGCTGCGCTCGCGGCACGGCACGGACATGACGAACGCATGCACGGAGATCCGGGACGGTGCCCTGGCGCAGCTGCCCGCCGATACGGGTCTGGACGGTGTTATGCGACCTGCCGCGCTGTCTCAGCCTGCGAATGTCTCATCCCGAAGGGCACCGGGGGCGCGCCGGGTGGCGCGATGGGCGACCGTGTCACGCCGTCCCGTATCCCTGGCCGAGACGTCACGCGCGGCCGGCGCGGCGGGCGTAGGCGCGGGCGGCGCGGGCGCGGTCACCACACCGGGTGGAGCACCAGTGGCGGCGGCCGTGGCGGAGCAGGTAGCGGTTGCAGGGGGTGGAGGCGCAGGCGGTGAGCCGCTCTGCGTCCGGGCCGGTCAGGAGGTCGGCGGCGTCGGCAGCCAGAGCCGCCAGGGCGTGATCGACGAGCTCCGAGGTGGGGTTGGGCATGGCGCGGTAGGGGCCGCTCTTGTCGTCCCAGGCCAGCAGCGGGGCGGTGGGCACGCGGGTCAGCGTGTCATTGATCGCGGCGACCGCGGCAGGCAGCGCGGGCAGCCCCGCGACACGGGACGCGAACAGCGCCCGGACCTGCTCACGCAGGGAACGCAGCTGCGCGGCGCACATCTCGAGCAGGCCCGCGTCGACCGGAGTGAGGCTCTGCTGCGTCAGCCACTGGTCGGCGCCGGCAGGCGTGCCGAGCTGGTCGACGTAGTGCCCGCCTGGCAGCGCGACGGCGCTGTTGACCAGGGCGATCGAAGGGTGTTGTTCGGCGCCCGGAGCGGGCGGCAGCCCGGACTCGATGACGAGACTTTCTTCCATGTCCCTCATGGTATGACCTGGACGCAACCATGACTCACGGTTTGATTTGCTGCCATCCGTGATGCCTGTCTATAGTCAATCACGGTTCAACTATTTCTCAACCGTGAGGTTCCTATGTCTGCTTCCCCTGCGACCACGCAATTCCCCGTCCGTGTCTTCGGCGGTCCCACGGCCCTGTTCGAGTACGGTGGCCTGCGGTTTCTGACCGATCCCACCTTCGATGCCCCCTGCACCTACCCCGCCCCTCCCGGCGCCCCGGCTCTGACCAAGACGGCCCACTCCACCGGCACCCCCGCCGACCTGGGGCCCGTCGACGTGGTCTTGCTCTCGCACGACGAGCACGACGACAATCTCGACAACGCCGGCCGTGCCCTGCTCGCCGACATCCCGCTGACCCTGACCACCACCGGCGGCGGCGAACGCCTCGGCAACAAGGCCAGGGGACTGGCCGACTGGGAGTCCGTCGAGCTGGACCGCCCCGGCGGCGGCACGCTCACGGTGACCGCCGTCCCCGCCATCCACGGGCCCGGCACCCGTGAGGAAGTCGAACCGATCGCCGGACAGGTCATCGGCTTCGTCCTGACCGGCGAAGGTCTGCCCACCGTCTACGTCAGCGGCGACAACGCCTCCCTGGACGCTGTCAGGGAGATCGCTGAACGCTTCGCCCCGATCGACACCGCGATCCTCTTCGCCGGCGCCCCGCGCTTCGCGGAAATCTTCGACGGCGGTCTGATCGTCCTGGACAGCGCCCAGGCCGCCGAGGCCACCCAGATCCTCGACGCCCGCCGCGTGGTGCCCGTCCACTTCGACAGTTGGTCCCACTTCACCGAGGGCCGAGACCAACTGCAGGCCGCCTTCACCGCCGCAGGGCTCACCGACCGCCTGCAGCTGAACTGAACAGGCCAACCCCAGCCTGCCCGTGGGGGTGTGCCGGCCCGCCGGCCACACCCCCACCCGCGTCCCGCACGTCCCCGCATCTGCGCCCGCTCCACCGACGGATGAGCACACCACGTTCATCCGTATCCACCTCATCGAGGCAGCCGACTCCCACCCACCGAGACATCCGGCCCTCCCGCCGGCCTCAGGTACGCCACAGGCTCGCCTGATGGCCCCTCCTTCCTGGATCAGCCATGGCCCACCACACGACCGCCCCGAAGACAGCGTCTCCCCAAACTCCCGCTGAGGGCAGCGGCCCGCTGAATGCCCGCACACAACAGCGCATCCTCACCGTCCTGTTCGCCTCCCAGGTCCTGAGCGGACTCGGGCTCGCCGCGGGCACCACCGTCGCCGCCCTGCTCGTGCAGGACATGCTCCACTCCACCGCGCTGGCCGGACTGAGCAGCGGCCTGCTCACCGCGGGTTCCGCGCTGGCCGCCATCGCTGTCGGCCGCCTCTCCCAGGCCCGCGGCCGCCGTCCCGGACTGGCCGGCGGGTACCTCGTCGGCGCACTCGGCTCCGTCGGCGTCATCGCCGCCGCCGTCCTCAACAGCCCTGCCCTGCTCTTCGCCGCCCTGTTCCTCTACGGTGCCGGCACCGCCGCCAACCTCCAGGCCCGCTACGCCGGCGCCGACCTCGCCGCACCGGCCCACCGCGCCCGCGCCATCTCCACTGTCCTGGTCGCCACCACCGTCGGAGGCGTGGCCGGTCCCACCCTCGCCGGCCCCACCGGCAACCTGGCCGAAGCCCTCGGCCTGCCCAGCCTCACCGGTCTCTTCATCGTCGCCGCCGCGGCCTTCGCCCTGGCCGCCCTCGTCCTGCTGGTCTGGCTGCGACCCGACCCCCTCCTGATCACCCGCACCCTGCACATCGACACGGGCACAGACAAGGACACGACGCAGCCCACCGGCGCGCCGGAGGCATCCACGACCGCGCCGGGCACCGCGCGCCGCGGGCCCGGACTGAAACTGGGTGTCCTGGTCCTGGTCCTCACGCAGGCCGTGATGGTGGCGGTCATGACGATGACCCCCGTCCACATGCATGCCCACGGCCATGGTGCTGGCGCCTCCGGTCTCGTCATCGCCCTGCACGTCGGCGCCATGTACCTGCCCTCCCCACTGACCGGCCGGCTCGTCGACCGCTTCGGCGCCGCATCCCTCGCCGTCGGGGCCGCCCTCACACTCCTGGCCTCCGGCGTCCTCGCCGCCACTGCCCCGGACGGCTCCGTCGCCCTGCTCACCCTCGCCCTCGTCCTGCTCGGCCTGGGCTGGAACTTCGGCCTGGTCAGCGGCACCGCCATCGTCACCGACTCCGCCCCCCTGGCCACCCGCGCCAAAACTCAGGGACTCGTCGACGTCGCCGTAGCCATCTCCGGAGCCGTCGGCGGCATGCTCTCCGGCCTCGTCGTCGCCGTCGTTGGCTACTCCGCCCTGGCCACCGCCGGAGCAGTCATCGCCCTCGCGCTGCTGCCCGTCATCATCGCCACCGCCCGCAAGGACTGACCACACACCACACCGTCACACCACGGTCAGGGGAGGTTGAAACCGGCGGCAGTGAGGACCTGCCGATGAGACACCTGTGGCAGCCCACATAAACGGTGAGCTGGTGGTGTGGGAGTCCGGCCGCCCCGCGTTCAAGCGGCTCCAGCCGCGCCTGGCCCGCCGCCGCGGGACCGGCACCCCGGCAGTGGCGCGGGCCTGGCCCGCGCACCTGGTCGTGTTCGGTTTCCTGCCCCTGGCCGGCGCCGATCTCACCGCCTGGTCGTACGCCCGACGCCGACGTGCTCTTGATGATCGGTGTCGGTCCCGGGGCGCTGCGCGGCGAGGCCCAGGTCTGCGACCTGGGGCCTCGTTCAGGAGTGGGTGACGCAGTCAGGAAGGACCTGAGGTGGTCACCCGGGTTCGGGGCCGTGTAGCCCCGGTCGGCGGTTGCGGACGTCTTCGATCTTGGCGGTCACGCGTTCGGCCTGGATGTCACGGCCCTTCTCGCTGGGGTGTGCGTACCACGGATCTGCTGGCCGAAGAGGTCGGGCGTGGAGTCTTCCAGCAGGCCGCCGATGCCCCGGTTGGCGCCGTCGCAGGCCGTATTGCTTCCGGCGCGGTCATAGAGGTCCAGGAAGGCGGCTCCTGGACCAAGGATGCCCGCACGAGGTCGTACAGCCGCTGCGCTCGGCTTCGCCTGTCGTCTCGAAGTGGGCTGCGCCGTGCGCCGTCTTCTCTGGGGGTCACCGTGTGGCGCGAGGCGAGTGAAGACCACTTTGTGCAGCTCAGCGCCGGTGTGATCGACAGTATCGTGTGCAACACCTGTGGCGCCACTGCCGGTTCGCCAAGCGGGATTGCCGACCCGGCAGCAGAGGTTCGGTGTCAGTGTTCGGCCCCCTTCTCACGGATGTCGGAGGCTGGTGGCACGGGGGTGGCAACCAGCAACAGTGCGGCAAACACAAGGGGAGCGGCTGTCTGATACCCGATCCACACCTCGCCCCCGGCACTGCCGTCCTGCCACGCCATCAGTAAGCCGACAAGCGCCGTCAGTACCCAGCCGCTGTCGTAGGCGACCATGAGCCGCATGTAGGTGCGGATCGGGCGACTGCGCACAAACTTGATCTCGATTCCGCCGCCGATCAGCAGGGCGACGCCGGAGACGGCCATCAACCAGGCGGACACGCCAAGTAGATCGCCAAGCCAGGAAGCGCCAATCAAGTAGGCGGCACCGAGCACTACCTTGAAGACACCGTCGGCGATGATCCCCGCCAAGCGGCGCGTCGCTGACGGTGTCGCAGCCTGGGCCTGCGTCATGAGCGTTCCTCCCTGATTCCTGTCCCACTCTAGTAACTTCGTTACTAGAATAATGGGATTATGAGAATGACGAGAGCAGAAACCAAGGAACGCAACCGCCGCGCCCTGCTGGATGCTGCCTTCCAAGTCGTCTCCCGGGATGGGCACCGCGCCAGGCTCGACGAGATCGCAGAGCGGGCAGGCCTGACGACTGGCGCTGTCTACTCACTGTTCGGCAGCAAGGGCGGCCTGGTGGCAGCCTTGGTCACCGACTACCTGCGGCCGCACTATGAAGAGATCGAACGAGTGATCCCCGCAGAAATGGATCTCCTGGAAGCGGTTGAAGCCTTCGCCCGGTACTACCGGCGCAGCTGCGATGCCCCGGCCGCGATCTCTGCCCTGTCGTTGCAGATCACCCTGCTGGACATGGCCCTGCACGACGCCGAACTCGGTTCCCAGCTCGCCGCGTCCGCGCAAACGCAGGAGAGCCACCTGATCGCGTTGTTCACCGGCAGATCGCACAACGGGAAAACCGTGACGTCGCACCAGGCACAACGTCTGGTTACCGGGCTCAGGGCACTGTTCGTCGGTCTCACGCAGGGAGTCATCCTGGGCCTCGCCCCCGGTGCCGACGAGCAGTACTTCGCTGACACCGCCTGCGCCCTGGTGTCCAACGCGACCCTCATCGATCAGGACGTCGACGCCCCTGCGTGATTCAGCTGCGTTGGTTCAGGGCTCTGGTCAGGTCTCGGTTGGCCTCCCTCGCGGCATCGAGATCGGACCGGGGCTCCTCCAACGCGGAGGTCAGTTCGACGTTGTGCTGCTCCAGCCTCGTGATCCTCCGCTGGAGCTCGTCGATGTCCGCTGGGGCTCCGAGCCCTGACTCCTGCCATGCCTGAGTTCCCAGCGCCTGCGAGAGCCGCTTCTCCAATTGCTGAACGCGGGCGGTCAGGCGAGCGTTGCGAGCCTGGGCGTTCGCGAGGTCGGCCTGAAGCGAGGCCCGGCTCACCGGTGAAGTGCCTGCCGGGTCTTGAGCCGCAGGTTCGAGCTCGGCCGCGTGCACGATCTCCAAGAGGTCGCGGTGTCGGTAGAGGAAGCTGCGATCGACTCCGGCCTGCCGGGCGATCGCTGAGACGCTGATGGGCGTGCCGTTCCTGGCGGCGTTCTTCACTGCGGTGGCGACCCGCTGGCGGCGCCGCTCGGGGTCGGCCTGGCGGCCGTCGCGCATGGCGGGGATCACGGCAGCCTCCAAGGCCTGACGTCAGGAAGCGGCTGGCCGACGCGGGGCATGCCCAGCATCACTGAGCGGCCGCGGCGAACCACGGCGACGGCTTCTTCGATCTGGGCACGTTCTTCGTCGGAAAGGTCGTCCAGGTCTGCCTTGACCCGGTTGATCAGACGGCGGACCCGGCTGATCTCCTCCTCGGAGGGCATCGCCTCGCTGCGGGCCCAGTCGTCGGCCTCGAAGGCCGACATCAGCCGTTCCCGGCTGCGGAGAAGATCAGAGAGGTATCGCTCCAGGTCCGGAAGGTAGGAGACATCGGTGCGGAAGTGGTCGCAGCCGATGCAGCGGAAGCGGAGCGGGCAGCTCTGGCCGCCGGCCGCGACGTTGTGGGGTTCCAGGCAGATGCCGTAGGCCGTGGCGACTTCGCCGATGGCCCGCCGTACATGCTCGGAGTCCAGAAGTCCTTGTGCTTTGCGCCAGACACGGGTGCCGCGGCGGTCAAACCGCAAGGCGGTGACCCGGTCGACCGCCTCACGGCGTCGCTCCTGGCTGACCCGTAATGGTGCACTTGGGTATTGGAACTCTCGGAATGCCTCGTGGACGGCGCCCATCAGCGGGATCGGTCAGCCGTGATCGGCAACCGAATGGCGCTTGGTGTCGTCCGCGAAGCCAGCGGTGGCTCGGTGCAGCTGTTCAAGGAACTGCGGCAGGGATGGGGCTGCCGGCTCGAAGTCGTCGATCCATGACGCCGTAGTGGATCGGTGGACCTGCCCGCTCTGGTCGAGAGCGAAGAGGTGTCCTCCGCCGTCGCTGCCGAAAACGATGCCAGTGCGATGGTCGGTGAGGCGAACGGGTCCGTATTCGGTGAGGTGGTCGAGCACCAGGTCGGGCGGGTGGATGAAGTATCCGTGGTCGATGTCTGGCAGCTGCAGCTCTGCGATTGAGCAGTAGAAGATGCCCAGGGCGGCTGGGAGGCCGACGGTGTCATTCAGCCGCGAGGCCGCGGCCCGGCTTCGGTCGTCGGCCGCGAGAACGCCGTTGTCGCCCGGTGGGAAACCGTGGACGGTCTCGAAGCGGGCAAGTGCCTGCTCAAGCATGGTGGTGATCTCGCGTTGCCAGGTGGTGAGCCAGTCGACCGAGAGGTCCGGGGTGGTCATCGGGTGCCCTGTTCTGTGTCGTGAGTGGGTGCGTCGGTGAGTGTGCCTGAGCGGCGGCTGACCTCGGCTGCGTAGGCGCCCCAGTCTCCGGCAGCGGCTCGCTGCCATTTGACGGCGACGGTGATGTCGATGCCGAGGGTGCGGGCGAGGACCGCAGCTGGCAGTTCGGTGGCGAGCTGGAACAGTGCGGTCGAGCGGGCTTCCGCCAGCCGGATGCCGAGCTTGCGGAGCCGTTCGCCCATGGCCCAGGCGCTGATCGGCCGGCCAGGCTGGCCCCCGGGGAAGAGCCAAGGCGATTCTCGTCGGCCGAGGACAGCGTGGCTGCGACGAATCGCGACCTGCTGTCGGGCAAGGTCAGCGACGGGTGCGGGAAGCTCGACCGGGACAGCGCCAAGGCGGATGCGAACGGTCCCGTCAGTCTCCTCGATGTGGTCGACGGTGAGCCGGGAGATCGCCGCAGGCCACTGGGCATAGAGAAGCAACAGCAAGCCGGCGAGGCGGTCTTCGGGCCTGATGGCGGCGTCGTGCAGCAGGCGACGGGCGGTGTCCCAGCGGGCCTCGTCGTCCATCGCCTGGGAGGGGCCGTTCCACCTGACGGCTGGGAAGCTGAGGTCACGGGCGATCTTCTGGGCAAGGGCCCAGCGCACAAAGTGTCCTGCTTCCCGGCGGTGGCGGCCTTCGTCGCTGGTCATCCAGCGTTCGAGGTCGGCCTGGCGGCAACGGGCAAGGGTCAGGTTCTGTTCCTCGAGCCAGTCCAGGAGATGGACGGCCGCCCGCAGATGTTGCCGTGCGCTGGCGAGCTGGTAGTGGGTGATTTCCTTGCCGCCACTGCGTCGGCGAAGCCGACGCAGGAGATGCCAAGTCGCATACCGGTGCAGGATTTTCCGTCCCTCAGCCGTCGCGTGGGAGGCGATGAGGTTCTTCACGTGCCGTTCGAGACGGACCATCTGCTCGTCCCGCGGGGGCAAGGTTCCGGTGGCGACAAGAACGCTGCGGATGTGCTCGACGACCTTCCCTTCGGGAAGCTCGTCCACGGCCTCATGGGTGAGCGGCCGGCGGCCGGAGCCGAGATCGGACAGGACGGTGGAGACGATGCCCTTGGAGAGCCAGCGCATCGCGGTGCCAGCTCGATCGGTGTCGGCCAGGGCCTCGTGAAGGGACTGGAGCTCCGGGTTTATGGAGCCTGTGCCATCGACGAGGAGTTCGTGGAGCCGCTGCTTGAGGGTGCAGCGGGGGCACGGTCCCGGCGCGTGCAGCCGTTCGGCTTGGCCGCAGGTGGGACAGGGGCGCCAGAGCTCGGCGTCCGGCGTGGTGCAGGGGCCGCAGACGGGGGCGTCGGCGGTGCCGGAGTGAATGCCGCGCATTCGTCCACAGACGGTGCAGTGAGCTTGGCGCCTGTCACAGCCGCCGCAGCGGGGCAGGCCGGTGAGCTTCGAGAGCATGCAGGGTGCGGTGCGGCCGCAGATCGAGCAAAGCAGGATGGGCAGGGGACGGCAGTTAGGGCAGATCGGCCCGTCTGCGGTGCGGTTGCTGACCATGCGTGACTCGCCGCAGACGATGCAGGTCTCCAGGTTTGCAGGGTCCTTGACCAGGCAGCTCGGACACAGTGGTCGCCCGTCGGCGTCGCGGGTGGCCGGCTCTCGCCGGGCACCGCAGCGTACGCATTCTTCGAATCGGGACTTGGCGATGCAGTTGCGGCAGACCCGCTGCCCGTCGAGCGGCTTGTCGATGCGGACCACTCGGTGGCAACGCGGGCATGTGGGCCGGACGATCCCGGCGACGCCGGCCTCGACCAGCAGGTCGATGAACCGCAGGATGGCGCGATGCGGCGCCAGAAAGCCCTCCCCTGTCAGCAGACGAGGGTTCTCCTCCAGGGCCCAGACCAGTCTCTGCCGGTATGTGGGACGGTTGGGTGCCGTGCGGCGAAGGGCTTCGGCGATCACGTCGCGGTCAGCGCCCGGGGCGATCGCGGTGATCAGTTCGTGGACGACCGTCACGGGATCGCGGTCATCGTTGTCGGGACACATCTTGCAGCGGGGTAGGCCCTTGCGGTCCCGGAAGCTGACGCGTCGGACGTTTCCGCAGGTGGTGCACTCAGCGGTCTCCTGCCCGCAGACCGAGCAATACCAGTCCTGACCCTTGCGCTGGATGGTTCGCAGCTGCTTGCCGCACTCCGCGCAGACCGGTGCCGCGATCGCCGAGGCGCCGGCCTTGCGGAGCTCGATGAGCAGATCGCCGATTGCCCGGGGCGCTGGGGACCGGCCGTCGGTCAGGACGGCGGACCGCATCGCCAAAGCCTTGGCCAGCTGGCGGGACTTCGCTCGGCCGCCCGCGACCGCGGTGACCACGGCTCGGGTTCTCTCGGCGCCGAGTTCGTTCTCGACATCGGTGACGAGGTCTGTGATCAGGCCGATCGGGTCCGTGACGGCGCGATCAAGTTGGTCAGCCGTGGTCAAGGCCGGTCAACTCCTCTGATCCGAGCCCGCTTCGGACGCAGTCCGCCGAGCCCCTCCGACTCGGGCGCCGAGCCGGCGGCGGCTGCCTTCTTCGGCTTCTTCGCGGTGCCGGCTGCCGCGATGGGCTCGATGAGGTCGTCCATGGTGCAGTCGAGGATGTCGAGCAGGGCCATGAGGATTTTTAGGCTCAGTCGCTCTGGTCGCTCGACGACGAGCCGGTAGACCTGGCTTGTGGACAGCGTGATGCCGCGTTGGGCGAGCGGCGGGAGAAGGTCGGTGGTGGAGAACATCCCGCGATCGGCCATGACCTTGCGCAGGTGCCAGTGGTAGTCGAGCTTGGCGGCCATCGCCGGATCCCTCCTGTCAGGCCCCGGCGAACGCCGGGGCCAGTGCCTTGTGCAGGGAAGTGTTCATGAAGTCGTCGCTGACGTGCGTGTAGATGGCCAGGGAACTGTCGCACTCGTGGCCGACCTGCTGCTGGATGAAGCGCCGGTCCACCCCGTCCTCGGTCAGGTGCGTGACGTACGAGTGCCGAAGACTGTGCGGGGTCAGCTCTTTCGTCAGCCCGAGAGCGTCCCGGTATGCCTCGAACCGGTCGTTGATCGAGCCGGGCTGCAGGCGGCCACCGCGTTCGGTGATCCACAGAGCGGGGTGATCGGGGAATCCGAAGCGGGGGCGGACGTGCTCGACGTAGTCGGCGACCGCCTCGACGGCCCAGTCCATCACCGAAAGCACGTTCCGCCGTCGCGGTGGCTGGCCCTTCTTCGCCTTGCCGTAGCGGACGTTGAGCGTGCCGTAGCGGCCGAACTGGCGGGCCTGTGGGTTGCGTCCGAAGTCGACCACATCGAGCTTGGACGTCTCGGTCCGGCGAAGTCCCCACCCGTAGATCACCTTGAAGAGGGTGGCGTCGCGGTAGGCCGCCAGGGCACCCTTGCGTTTCGCCCGTACCGCTCGTTCGACCTGATCGTCGGCGTAGTCGAGAAAGAGCTGCAGCTCTTCCCGCGTGAAGGGCCTGGCCTCGGGGTACCCTTCGTAATCCTGCAGGTGAGGGAGAGTATTCCACTCGTGGCAGATCGCCATCGGGAAGGTGCCGAAGGCTTCCTCGCAGGCCGGGGCCCAGCCGTAGCGGGCGTCGATAAGGAGCTCGGTGAACAGTCGGACGATGCCCTGGTAGCTGCGGACCGTGGACGGCGCCAAGTGCTTCTCGCTCGTCAACGACGCTGACCACTCGTCCAGGTGGGCGGGCGTCCATCGCCACGGGTACTCGTTCGTGAAGTCCAGAAACCGGCGGATCAGCCGTTCCCTCGGGTCGATCGTGTCGTCCTTCAGCCCCCGCGACTTCTGCTGAGCACGCCAGCCCCGCAGCATCGCGTCGAACATCGCGTCCTCGGGACGCAGCTGGACCACCCCGGAGACGAGTTCCAGTTGAGCCGCCCCGGCCAGGGCCACCTTGCGCTGATGCACCACTCCAGACCCTCCCTTCTGGAGGGCAGATCATGCATCAGAAGGGATCAGCTCGGCAACATGCCTGCTCAGGAAGCCAGTCCATAGACCCTACGAACTCGTTCCGCTTCTCGCCGCGACCAGGCAACCTGCGGTTTCTCGCCCGTCTGATGCAATTTCCGAGGGTTGTAATAACCCTGAGTTGTGGAGAGTTCACGATGGTCCATCAAATCCATGAGCACGTCAGGGTCGACATTGGCGTCCGCGTGCCGCTGAACGAAGGAGTGCCGGTAGGCGTAGGGAAAGATCTTGGACTTGTCGAACGGCAGCAGCTTCGTCACCAGCTGCCCCTCGACCTCGACGACGACCGGAATCATGATGTCGGGCAGAGCGTTGACCCAGGCCCGGTGGGCGTCGTCGATCGAACCGATCGGCTTCGTCCCTGCGGCGTTGGCCACCGGGCTCGGCAGCAGCTTGAGCTTGTCGGCCGGAGTGCCGGGGAAGCGTTCACGCACCCGCTCCTGCTGTTCCGTGATCACGGCGGCGGTCGCCTTCGCGATCGGCAGACGACGGCCCAGCCGGTAGTTCTTGGAGTTGTCATAGATCAGGACCAGGGTTCCGTCCGGGTCCTTGCCCAGGCATTCCAGCGCCAGTGTGCTGACCTCGTCCGGCCGCCGGCCGGTGTCGACAAGCAGCTCGGCCGCGACGCGGTACTCGCGGTTGCTCATCTTCTCCAGCAGATCGAAGTTGTCACAGAGTTCCCGCATCACCTCGTCCGGCAGGTCCCGTCCCGCTTCGGTGTCCTCGGGCTCGTCGGGGATGTCCTCCATGAACGCGACACGGTTGCAGAAGCCGACCATGTCCGTGCGGCTGAGAAGCCGAAGCTCATGCCCTTCGTCGTCTCGCTGCAGCCGCAGGCTGTCCGAGAGCTGCTCCATGCCGCGGATCATGTTCTGCATGGAACTGGCGACATGCCGGCCGCGACGCCGAGGAAGTTCGTCATAGGCCCAGACCTTGACCGCTTCCTGCAGAGGCCGCTGGTGGGTCCGGCTGAACGTGAGGGTGCCCTGGTGGCCGAAGACGAACAGGTCCCAGACGTCCTTGAGCCGCTCGGTCTCCGCAGTCGCCCCCAGCCTGCGCAGCGCGGTCTGTGCACCACGGATGATCATCCGCAGGTCGTCGACCATCCCTGCGCGGATCAGGTCGTCCTCTCCCAGCGTCTCCAGGCTCGGGACCTGGAGCAGACGCAGCTGATCGCTGATGTGCCGCATCCGGTGATCCTTGGTCTTCGCCTCCCTGGCGGTGCGGACCTGAAGGCAGTAGAGGAGCTCCGCGACCAGCCGGTCAGGCAGCCCGCGCAGGCTGACTTCGCGGTTAACCGGCACCGACGACGACGTCAGGCGCCACCGTTCCTCGTCTCCGTCGAAGGTCCCCAACCGCCGTTCGCGGTTGAGGCGGCCTCGGTGGACCTCGCAGTAGCGGGTCCGTTCCGAGCCGCGCAGCCGGTAGCAGGCGGCGACCTGACAGGGTCCGAACCCGGGCAGCCCCTGCTGCGGTGAGTTCCGCAGGAAGTCCTCCACGGTCAGCTCGGACGAGCTGTGCCAGCGTGCCTGGTGAGTGGTGCAAAGACCATGAGTGACCAGCCGGGGCGGCCGCTGACAGCCCGGGACACGACAGAGGACCTGCCCGTCGGAGCGGTGACAGGAACTCTCCCTCGGGACCGCGGCGAAGTCCTCGAAGGACAGGCCGGACCGCCGCCAGCGGCCGATGCAGCCGACACAGACCGGTTCGCCGAGCGGGGTGCCCTTCGTGCAACCGGGGATCTCGCAGTCCGGCATGCCCAGCACCGGGTGGACCTTGGGGTAGCGCACGACACGCGACTCCCGGTCCCAGCTCACCAGGCTCAGGAACTCGGCGTCCAGGGCGTCGATGATGACCTGGGTCCGCAGGTCCTGCAACTCATGGGCCAGCGGCAGAGGTGCCCCGATCACTTCTCCACCGTCCCGTGCGGGGACCGCGGGGAAGGGACACGCTCGATCGCCTCGCGCAATCGGGCCCGGTCGGGGATCAGGTAGGGCCTGGGCGACTCCGGGTGTGTCTGGCCGAGCAGGGCCTGCACCTCGTCCGCCGACCCGCCGGCGTCCGCGACGTTGCTGCCAAAAGCCCGGCGGGCCATGTGGGGGCCGACCCTCCGCGACAGCCCGGCCCGCTGGCTCAGCCGCTCGAACAACTCGCCCAGCGCGTCCGGCGGCATCGGCGCCCCCAGCGGCTCACGGAACAGGTTCACCAGCAGGAAATCGCTGCCGCCCGCCCCGAGTACTTCGTGGCGCTCATCGACGTACTGGTCGAAAGCCTGGACCACCAAGAAGTCCAACGGCTGTGTCCATGCCTGCCTCGACTTCGACCAGGCCCGGTTGCTGTTGTCCCGCCGCCGGACGTGGAGGTGGGCACCGCTGTAGTCGCAGCCCAGGGCCCGTGAGTCGGGAAGCAGGTGACAGTCACTGCGGTGTAGACCGGCCGCCTGGCCGCGGCGCAGCCCGACCCTGCCGAGCAGCAGCACGATCAGCCGGTCACGGGCGTTGCGGCACCCCAGGAACATCGCCACCAGCTCTTCGTCGGTGGCCCGGTCCACCTCGGCCTCCGGCTCCTGGCTCCGGTGGACAGCCCGCAGCCGGTAGGTCAGGCCGGAGTCCTCGCCCTGGGCCTCCACCGGCAGGTCCCGGCTGTCCGCCAGCTCGTAGATCTGCCCGAGCACCGACCTCGGCGCCTCACCGACCGACACCGCGTACGACAGCAGCCCCCGCACCGCCGTCAGGATGTCGTTGACCCTCCGCTTTTTGCGAGCCGGGTTGGCGCCCGGCCCCAGCACCACCGGCGCCGGATCACCATCCAGCGAGGACGGCGTGTACTTCAGCCAGACCATGAACAGGCTCAAGTCCCGTGCAGCGACGGACCAATCGCGCCCGGTTGAGCGGCACCACCGCAGGTACAGCGCTATGCCGCCGCGTACGCCTTCGTCGTCAGCTCGGACCGGCTTCCGCCGAACCGCAAGAACCTCAGCCACTGATCAGCGATGAACACGACCTCGTAGCCGTCATCGACGACCGTCCAATACCGCACGCCAGAGAGCAATCTGACAGGAAAGACACGCAATGCAACTCCATGATCCGACGGTGGGCCTTTGCCGAGCTCGGAAGGCAGTGAGACACCCCCGGCTCCCTGGACGGATCGCGTGGATACAGAAATCTGGTCACCCGTTCGGACGGAAAGCTGCAGTAGCGGATGTAGACATGTGGCCGTCGTTGGGGTTACTGTTTTCCTGTAGCCAGGACGTCAGTGAGGCGCGGCAGGGACGAACTGCCCGCATGCAGAACAGTGGTTGCGGCACGGCAGTGGAGTGGTAGGGCCAGAGGTTCCCAGGGTCCCCCCGCTGACTGCTGGGCCGGGCGGCTTGATCAGGGCTGCCAGTACTGAGCAGGACCAGCAGTGGCAAGAGGTGAAAGAGAGAAGGAGGAGGACGCCATCAGGATCGCCCGGGCGAGAACGGTTCACCCGGGTACCGCAGGCCCCGGAACGGAAGGTGGTCCCACGGTCACGCATCCGCGATCCCTCACCTGCCCGCCCCCCGACGGGGGACGGTGCGGAAACAGAAGGCCGGCAGTCCAGTAAGCCGGCAGATGGTGTTGCAAATCCCTCGGGGCCTTGGTGCCGTACGGCACCAAGGCCCCTCGACGCGTTCCCCGATCAGAGGTGCAGATGACCCCAGATACCCCGCTCAACCGAATTGACGACGACGACTACCCCGCCTACACCATGGGGCGGGCAGCCGAGATGCTCGGCACCACACCCGCCTTCCTGCGGGCCCTGGGCGAAGCCCGGCTGATCACGCCACTGCGCTCCGAAGGCGGCCACCGCCGCTACTCCCGCTACCAGTTGCGTATCGCAGCCCGCGCCCGGGAACTCGTCGACCAGGGCACCTCCGTCGAAGCCGCCTGCCGCATCATCATCCTGGAAGACCAGCTCGAAGAGGCCCAGCGCATCAATGAGGAACTCCGGGGACGGCCCAACGGCATCCCGGGCAAGGCCGACGTCTGAGGGGCCGCGTTTCCCAGCCCGGCCTGGGGTCGGGCTGTCGGAGCGGGGGGGGGCTCTGGCTTCGACCGAGGATGCGCTGAACACCCATGCGCGATGCCATGTTCTGGCTATGACTCACGTCCTTTTGCCGCAGCGATGCGGCTGTGGACGCGGAACCGGACGGTCGGGTCGTCCCGGCGCGGGGCACAGGACGACAGCGGCAGGGACGGCGATGTATCCCTGATTCCTCAAGCGGTCTGTCAAGCCGCGAGAGCGGTGGGTGGCAGAGGTTCGTAGGTTCGTCCGTCGCGGAGGAGGGCCCAGAGGACGTTGACGCGGCGGCGGGCCAAGGCGAGGACGGCTTGGACGTGGCGCTTGCCTTCGGCTCGCTTGCGTTCGTAAAACCGACGGGACTCATCGCAATGGCGGATGCTGAACAACGCGGAGATATAGAAGATGCGTTGCAGGCGGCGGTTGTAGCGCCGTGGCCTGCGAAGCGCCGCCGCGCCGCTGGGTGTGGTCGGCCATGCCACCGTCCGAACGGCAGGACCGGCTGCGTGAACTGCGCACCGGGGTCCAGTGGCTGCGCCACACCGCCGAGCTGCACTACGACATCCCGCCCTGCTGGTACCGGCACCGCTGGGCGCGGGAGATGCTCACCGCCCTCCACCTGGGCTGGCTGCGCACCTACGAGAGCGAGAAGACGCCGGGGCGCGAGCTCGCCGAGGCGGAGCGGATCAACACACTCCACGCCTTCAGGCCGCACATGAGACTCCCCGCCTGTGTCGGCGGCCACCAGGAGCCTCCCCCGCCTCCGCCGCCAGATCCGGGAGCCGACGAGGAATGGGAGCTGTACCTGGCCACCTCCGCCGACACCACCGCCTCGGCGACGCACCCGGCCGAGGCGGAGACGCGGCGGATCGCCGCCGAGCTGGACCCGCCGCTGTAACTGGACCGCCGCTGTAGCGAGCGCGCCGCTGCAGTGGGGCGTGCTCGGCAGCCGGTGAGCGGCGACCGGCGACCGGGTGGTGCAGCGACACAGGAAGAGGGTGTCGAACACGGCAGAGACCGGAGACGTACACCGGGACCGCCACCTGCCCGGTGGAGCAACTGAGACCGCAGGGCACAGTGAGCCTGGAAGGGCCGACCCGTGAGGCGGTCGGCCAGGGCACGACCCGCCTCGAACGGCGGCGATGGATGGTCGCCAGGGGCCTTCTCCGAACGTGGTCAGCACGCCCCGATCGACCAGAAGACGCCCACCTCGTCGTCGGACACCGCGATCAGGCCCAGGTCCTCGAAGAGGTCGAGGCCGTTGAGGTACTCGGTGGTGAGGAAGTTGCGGAATTCGGTGCCCTGAAGGCCCACTGCGAGGAAGTCCGGGGCCGGGCCGGAGGCGGCTGCCGTCGCGTTGGTCCAGTAGCGCGCGGTGGGCCCGTACCGGTCGAGCAGGGTTCGGGCGTCCGACAGAGCGGCGTCCCGGTCCGGGCGGGAGCGGACGGGGCCGGGTTCCCACTCCCATTCCTCGGCCATGCGAGAACGAGAACGAGGACGTCAAGGAGAGGACCGAGGCGGCCTTCGGGTCGCAGCCGGATCGCTTCGGTTGGCCGGCACCCCTCGCGCCGCACAGCAGGGCCTGCTCGCCCCGTACACGCGGCAAGTGGCCGAAGCACGCGCGGACGGCAGCGGCGCCGAACGCACGGTCGCGGCTGTAGGCCTACAGGTTCAACAGAGCCCGCGCGCCTCTCCGCAGGGGTTGTTTCGTTGCCGGGGTGGATGAACGCCGGGCGGTGGGGCGAGCGGTGGTCGGCGTCTCGCTGCCGGTCTTCCGGCAAGGCGGCCGTGCTCCAGACCCTCCACTCACCGACTCGTACGGTGATGTAGCCGTGACGACCGGTCCACGGGGCTGGATGTGCTCGGTCGGTGAGCATTGCGGTGAACGCGGCCACTGACTTCTGGTCGCCGAGAGTGAGCCGGCCGGTGTCATGGCGTGAGCGTTTGAACCGACCGGGACTCACGCCCCGCTGGACACCCACCGCACCACCGCAACCACCCCCAGCACCACAGCCGGTACCGCCCACGGCCACCGCATCACCCGCCGTACCGAGGGCGCCAGCCACAGCGCTCCCACCGCGCCCGCCAGGACGACTCACAGGGCACAGGCCAGCTCGATTCCGCCGTACGCCGCCTGGTCCCAGTCGCCGTCCGGACGGGTGCTGACGGCCAGCCAGAGGAAGAAGGCAGCCGCCAGGGTCAGCAGCACCACCGGGACGGCGAGGATCACGCGGAGCAGACGGCGGTCGTCATCGGGGTGGTGCGGGCGGTCATCCACCGGGTGACGGGAGTGACCGGTCTCCTGCCTGCCGCTGGTGCGCGAGGGGTTCGAGGACTGCATCAGCGGATCGCGTTCCTTGCCTGGTCCAGATGATGGGCGAAGTCGCGGCCATAACGTTGCGCCTGGTCGTTCTCCCAGTACGGTCCCCCGTTGTACCGCGCGGCAAGCTCCTGTTGCTCTTCCACCGTCATCTCCTCCGGGGGTACGTCGGCGAAGTCGCTCTCCGCCTTGAGCTGGGCCAGGTACTCGGCGGCGATGAAGATGTTCTGTCCCGGGTCCTGAAGGGATTCCTCCACCGTGGCTCGCTGTTGGTCGGTGAGGTTCTCCGGGTCGTAGCCGAGCACCTCGGCACCACGCCGTACCTGGATGGCGATCGGCCCGAAGGACGTCTCGTCGGGGTCGCCGCCCAGTCGTGACGGCAGGTTCTCCGGCGCGACGGGACTCAACGGGGAGTCCGCCTGTTCCCGGATGGTGTCGGTGATGTCGTCGAGCGGGCCGGGCTGGTCGGCGATCTCCTTCCAGGCGATGCCCGCCACCATCGACGGCGGCAGTCCGGAGTTCTGCGCGGCGGCCCTGATGACGTCCTTGTTGGCCCGGATCCACTCGCTCTTCTCCTGGTCGCCGGAAGGCGGAATCCAGTAGTTGTCCGTCGCGCCCGGCAGTGAGGCGAGCTGCATGCGGATGTTCTGGAGCGTCGGGGAGACCGGCTTGTCCCCGGCCCTCGGGTAGTAGTCCTGCTTGGGGCCGCTGCCCGGCAACCGGGTCACCGGATTACTGCTCGCCTCGGCCGCCTCGCGCCGGAGGTCGGGCATGGCGGCGGCGACGTCCACCCGCTCGGTGAGGAACACCTGGAAGTCCGGCACCAGGTCGTACGCCTGCTTGAGCTCGTGGACGCAGAGGGCACGGGCCTCCTTCTCGGTGGTCCACGCCAGGTGGAAGTCACCGCCCGCCGCGTCGTGCAGCCGGTTGGCCTCGTCCCGGATGTCGTCGACGTCCATGGTCAGCTCCGCGAAGAAGTCCAGGACGCCGGTGGTGTCGCGCATGTCCTCCCACTGCCGCATCGGCTCGGCCTCCTGAGCCGTGCGGGTGATCGCGGTGCCCTTGGTGTCGATCAGTTCCGCGAGCGCCTGCTCGTTGACCAGGCCACTGGAGTAGTACGCCTTCGCCAGCGTCAGCGCCTCCGCGTAGCGACGCAGCGCGCCCGCCGCGTGCCCGTAGGCTTCGTCGAGCTCGTCGACCAGACGGCGGCCCTCAGTGAGCCTGGCCGTGTAGTGCGCGCTGCCCTCGCTGCGCCACTCGGTGTGCTTCTCCGCCCGCTCCGCCGCAGGAGCGACAGCCTTCAGGAGCGCCTGGATACGGTGGAATTCGTCCGCGTTGCGCTCCACCAGCGGCGGGTTGCAGTTCTCCAGGAACTCGACGTCCTTACGGTAGCCAAGTCCGTCGCTCATCGCGTTCCCGGCGAGACGTAACGGCCGTCGAGCACGGCCTCCAGGAAACGGCGGGCGGTCTCGTCCTCGATCTCCGCGAAGTCCCCGCCGACCGTCCGCAGACGGGTCGACAGCGCCGCGAACAGGGCCATGGTGTCCAGGAACTGGTCACCCGCGAACTCGGTGAAGCGCTCCACCTGACGCGCCACGTTCCCGTGCGTCCTGGGCTCCCGTGCCATGGTGGTCAGCTCGGCGTCCGGTCGGGGACGCACTTCAAGGCGGCCTGCTCGTTCGGGAAGTGCCCGCGGGCCTTGACTGCCCGCCGAATCCGGGCGTTCACCGACTCGATGGCGTTCGTCGTGCAGACGATGCGGCGGATCTCGGTGTCGAACCGGCGGAACGGAGTGAACTCCTCCCAGGCGTTCTCCCAGAGCCGGACGATCGCCGGGTACTTTTTGCCCCACGCGTCGGCGAACTCCGCGAACCGCTCCAGGGCGACCTCCTCCCTCGGAGCCGTGTAGACGGGCTTGAGGAGGCGGGCGATCTTGTCCCAGCCCTGGCGGGCGGCATAGCGGAAGGAGCTCCGCAGCAGGTGCACCACGCAGGTCTGCACGATTGTCCTCGGCCAGACGGTCTCCACCGCGTCGGCAAGCCCCTTCAGCCCGTCGCAGACCAGCATGAGGACGTCGTTCACGCCGCGGTTCTTGATCTCGGTCAGGATGTGCATCCAGTGCCTGGCACCCTCGCCACCGTCGCCGGCCCACAAACCCAGAATGTCCCGTCGGCCCTCGACCGTGACGGCCAGGGCAACGTAGACGGGCCGGTTCGCCACCGCGCCGTCGCGGATCTTCACGTGGATCGCGTCGATGAAGATCACTGGATAGACGGCGTCCAGGGGCCGGTTCTGCCACTCGGCCATGCCCTCGAGGACCTTGTCGGTGATCGTGGAGATCGTCTGGCGCGACACGTCGGCGCCATAGACCTCGGACAGGTGAGCCTGCACCTCGCCGGTCGTCAACCCCTTCGCGGCAGAAGAGATGACCATCTCGCCGACGCCCGACAGACGCTTCTGCCGCTTCTTGACGATCTTCGGCTCGAAGGAGCCCTCGCGGTCACGGGGCACGACGATCTCCACCGGGCCGACATCGGTCAGCACGGTCTTGCCACGGGTTCCGTTGCGGCTGTTGCCGCCGTTCTTCCCCGCCGGGTCGTGCTTGTCATAGCCGAGGTGGTCGGTGATCTCGCCCTCCAGGGCGGACTCCAGGAGCCGCTTGGTCAGCTGCTGGAGCAGCCCACCCTCGCCGGTCAGCTGCAGACCCTCGGCCTGAGCGCGGCCGACCAACTCGTCGATGAGCTGGTCGTCCGCCTTCTTCGCCGGCTGCGGCTCAGCGGCCTTGACGGACTCGGCCTCGGTCACGTTGTCGCTGGTCATCGATGCATCTTCCTTGATCAGGAGTTACACCGATCGTTTTACAGTCCCCGTCGAGCTTGGGGGCGAAGCCCTTCGCGATGTAGGCGGCCCAGGTCGTCTCTTTGATGTCGTTCTGCAGCAGGAGCCTGGACTCGGCCTGGCCGACCAGGCCGTCGGGTGACTCCGTCTGGGGGAGCTCGGGAATTCCAAGGCCGGCCAGGTGCGCATCGAGCTGTTCGGCGTCCCAGATCCGGGTCTTCCGACCGCTGTTGAGCGGCGGGGGCAGCGTGTCGGCTACGGTCGCCGGAAGATTCTTGCGGCCCAGGCGCTTGCAAACTCCATCGGTGCCCAAGGGGGTGCGCTCATGCCGGCACCACCATCGCGGGGAGCGGCAGCTGCGGCCATGCAGCATCCGGCACTCGGGGGTGCGCCCGGCGAGATAGACCCGGCGCACCTCGTAGACGGCGAACTCGGCCTGGTCCAGCGATGCCTCGAACGCCTCCAGCACGGCCTGGTTGCGCTCGTCCTCGGTGAGATTCCGGTACAGGGATGTCTTCGCGGACAGGCTGGAGTTCTCATTGAGTGCCATCGCCGCGTACTCCAGCCGCAGGGCAGAGGCGGCCAGGTGCGGGAACCTGCGCAGCCGTGCCTCGTGGTTGGCGCGGGAGGAGCAGACGCCGGAGAAACAACACATGACACAAATGGACTTCTGAACTGGCTCGCCGGTGACGCTCAGGACGTAGGCCTCTACCTGGGCCCGGTCTCTCCTTGTTGCTACAGAACCTGGGCCCCAGGGGCGGGGGCCGGATGAGTGATGGCTCGTCAGACCGGTTGCCCTGGCTCGGACCGAGGCCGTGTGGATCGTGCTGCAAGATCGCTCCCTGCGGCTGGAGTTAGGCACGGCATCACGGGGTGAGACCCCAGGAGTAGATGTCCTTCGAACTGCTACGCCGTGCTAGTGACGCTGCCTCCTTCCCACGGCGTAACAGTTCTGCCCACGTGGCTGACGTCTCGTCGCGCCTGCCTGATGAGGATGAAGGCATGCCCCTGAAGCTCCTTCACCGGCCCCCGCCCGTCAGTGACACCGAGCGGCCCGTTCCTCGTTGGGCGATGCGCCTGGCCTATGCGCTTCCGCTACTGCTGCTGCCGTCGTGCCTGTGGCGGCTGCCCTTCGCTCTGCACTTCGACATGGGGCAGGTTCAAGAGGCAGGCATGCCGGGGTATTGGGTGGGCGTCCCGTACATCCTCGGGCTCAGCGCGTTGTCGGAAGGGATCGCGTTCCTGACCATCGGGCTGGTCCGGGGCTGGGGGGAGGTGGCGCCCGGCTGGATCCCGATCATCGGCGGGAAACGCGTTCGGCCGGTGGCGGCATTCGGCCCCGCTGCCCTCGGCGGTCTGATACTCACGCTTCTGTTCACTACTGTTCCGATCGGCGAGGGTCGCGAGCTTGCCTTCTACGGCATCATCGACACTGCCGAATACAGCAATGCCGCCTGGGAGATGTTGGCGACGGTGTGTGTTACCCCCCTCGCCGCCTGGGGACCCATCACCCTCATTCTTGCGATCGCCTACTATCGCCGCCGCACCGTCGCCATCGCCGAGTGAGGACGCTATACGGACGCCGGCGGTACGTGGAGACGACGCCCACGTACCGGGCGCCCTCGGCAACGCACTGGAGTCCGCGCTGGGCAACGTGTACCTCGCCGCTCGCTCTTGGGTGCATACGGGCGAGTCCGCGACCGACAGGCCGGGCCACCTCAACCCAACCACAAAGGAGATCACCATGACCACCGCCACCGACCATTACGACCGGCTGCTGGCCGAGCACTACACCTGGCTGCTCGGAGGAGACGTGGAAAGCGCGGCAGCAGCGCAAGGTGAACTCCTGGGTGGCCTCGGGCTGGCCACACGTCCGGAAGCGGAAGCGGCCGCGGTCGACCTCGGCTGCGGTCCCGGTACGCAGAGCCTGGCCCTGGCCCGGCTCGGATTCACGTCCGTAACGGCCGTCGACACCAGCAAGCACCTTCTCGACGAACTCACCGGGAACGCCCGCCGGGCCGGACTCACCCAGGCTGTCCGCCCGGTGCACGGCGATATCCGGGGCATCCTGCCCCGCCTCAGCACTCCGGGATCGCTCACAGCCGTCGTGTGCATGGGCGACACCCTTCCCCACCTGCCCAGCCAGAGCGACGTACAGAACCTGCTCACCGACACTGCCCGGGCAATGCGATCCGGTGGGAGCTTCGTTGCCACCTACCGAGACCTGACCGGCCAACTGACCGGCGCGGACCGCTTCATCCCGGTCCGTAGCACCGCTGACCGGATCCTCACGTGCTTCCTCGAGTACGTCGACGACGACACGGTCCAGGTCCACGATCTTCTGCACACCCGGCAGGACGGAGCCTGGAACCTCACAGCGAGCAGCTATCCCAAATTGCGCCTGGCACCCCAGTGGCTGACCGACCAGTGCACGGCGTCCGGTCTCGAGGTCCGTCACCACGCCGTGGGCCCGCGCGGCCTGCACGTCCTGCACGCCGTCAAGCCAAAGTGACGCACGCCTGGGTCCGTACCCTCCAAGCGGTGCGGGCGGGACGGCAGGCCCCGGCGGCTGTGGCCGTCGTCCTGCAAGCCCGCTCGAAGTCAAGGCCGGAGCAGGAAGGGGAGGGGGAGGCATGCGGTACCTGGCGATCGGCGAGCTCGCGGCCAGAGTTCACGTACATGCCTCGGTGCTGCGCTACTGGGAGGAGCGCGGCCTGCTGCCCGGCGCGCGCCGCGAAGGAGGGCGCCGGGTGTGCTCTTCGGCAAGCCGTACGACGAGGGCTACAGCATCCTCCGATCGCTGCTTGCCGAAGCGCGCGAGGCCGGTATCGGCCGCATCAGTGCTCCCCAGTACCGCCGTGCCCAGGGGGTGGAGCCGGACCTGCGGGAGCTGCTCGATCCCTCCAGCGATAGAGTCCTGGCCGACTATCTCTGCTCCCTGCTGGCTTCGTGCATCTCTAGTACTGCGACGGTGCTTGCCGTGACTGCTGGCCAGGTTGGTCGTTGGTGGGGTCATGGGTGGGGACCTTGCTGATGTCAGGTTGTGGGCGGGTGAACTCGAGGCGGTGCATGAGCGGTTCGTGCACCGGTTCAACCGGGAGGAGCCGCGTCAGTCTGCGCTTGCCTATATGCGGGGGCTGGTTGCTCCGCTGGAGCGAAAGAACGGCTGGACCCTTGCGGAGGAGGCCGGGCACGCGGGGCCCGATCGCATCCAGCGGTTGCTGAACCGCATCGAGTGGGACGCCGACGAGGTCCTGGGCGACGTACGCGACTACGTCGTCGAACACCTTGGAGACCCAGATGCCGTCCTGATCGTCGACGACACCGGATTCCTGAAGAAGGGCATCCGCTCGGCCGGCGTGCAAAGGCAGTACTCCGGGACCGCCGGACGCACCGAGAACTGCCAGATCGGCGTCTTCCTCGCATACGCCACGAGCCGCGGACGCACTCTGATCGACCGGCGGCTCTACCTGCCCACCTCTTGGACGGACGAGCGGGAACACTGCCGCCGGGCCGGCATCGACGGCAGCGTCGCTTTCGAGACGAAGGTGGCCATGGCCAAGGCGATGGTCCGCCGGGCCATCGCCGACAAGGTCCCGTTCCGGTGGGTGACGGCGGACGCCGCCTACGGCTTCAGCAAGGGCTGGCGATACGAACTCGAGCAGGCTGATGTCTTCCACGTCATGGCCACCACCCGCCCCGACACCGTCGTCACCCGCTGGTCCATCGACCACCCCGTGCACGTCCTGTTTCCCGTCCTGCCGCGGCAGAAGTGGAAACGCCGTTCCTGTCGGACTTTGAGCTGGGCTTTGTCGAGGGTGGGAGGCATTGTCGGCTGCCGTTGGGCCAAGGCCCCACCGCCGAGCTTCGTGAGGCGGGAGAGCGTGTCAACCACAAGCGGATCGCGCGGGTGATGCGGGCTGCCGGTCTGGCGGGCGTGCGCTGCAGACATCACACCACTGTTGCGGACCCGGCCGCGACGAAGGCACCGGACCTCGTCGGCCGCGACTTCACGGCAAGTGAGCCGAACAGGAAGTACGCCGGCGACATCACCTACCTCCCGCTGGAGGGCGGCACGTTCCTCTACCTGGCGACCGTCATCGACCTCGCCTCACGCCGCCTGGCCGGCTGGTCGATCGCGGACCACATGCGCACCGGCCTTGTCACCGACGCCCTGGCGGCCGCCGAACGGACCCGCGGCAGCCTCGCCGGGGCAGTCCTGCACACCGACCACGGGGCCCAATACACCAGCCGGGCCTTCGCCGACGCCTGCCGCCAGTCCGGCGTCCGTCAGTCCATGAGCGCGATCGGCAGCTCGGCGGACAACGCGCTCGCCGAGTCCTTCAACGCGACCTTCAAACGCGAGACGCTCCAGGGCCGCAAGCACTGGCCCAGCGAGCGCGAGGCCCGCCTCGGTGCGTTCCGCTGGCTCACCCGCTACAACACCCGACGCCGTCACTCCCGCCTCGGACAACGCAGTCCCATCGCTTACGAGACAGCCCCCGATACAACACCAACTACCCTGGCCCAAGCCGCATAGCCCGTGTCCAAGATCCCGGGTCAAGGCCCGTTCACGTCCCCGGAACCCTCGTACGAGCGAGTGCGTTCACTTTGCAGTTCGAGGGCAGGTGGAGGCTTGCGGGGTGCTCAGCTCGGCCACGACTCGGTCTCGGCCTGGTGAACCGTGATGCAGCGCACGGCATGGCGTACGAGCGTGTGACCATGCCCTTCGAGCCGAGTTCGCGTATACCGCGCTTGCCGGGGAACGACTGCCGGCCTGGAAAGCCTTCAGACTCGCGAAGCGACGGGTTCGCGGGTGGCTGCATAAGCTTGATCGTCCTGCTCATCGAAATCCCGGTCGCCTTTCTGCTGGGACTGACGTCGGTCATCCGTGGATGGGGCCGTGCGGACGAGCAAACCGCGGCGCCCCCGATGGACTGGGTTCCGATCCTCTGGCTCGGCGGGTTCACATTGGGCGTGCTCGTGATCGCCGTGATCTTCCTGTACTCGGCACATCCGTTCGCAGGTGCGGTCCAACTGCTCGTGGCAGCCCTTGCACTGTGTTTCACGATCGCTGCTTGGCACGACCAGTACGAGCGTGCCCACCCACCTCCGCTACCAACGAAGACCGGGATGCCGCCTTCGAACCACGTGACCGACCGGTAGGACCCACAACGGCGGATGCCGAGCACAAAGCCACACAGGCGCAGCAACTGGGGCAGCGATGCACACTCACCCCGCGAGCTGTCGCGGTCGGTCACAGCGACCATAAAGAACAAGCTAAGCCCTCGTCTTCCCTGGTGGGCGGCTGGCGGGGTGTCGGTCGCGGGGCCGGTCTGAGGTTGTTCCACGGATAACGCCCTGTCATCTGCGGGAGCTTGGTTCGTCAGAACGTCCGCCGCCACTTCAAGCCGTCACCCGAGGCGATCGCCGAGCTGACCAGTCTTCTGGCTCCGGGCGACGTCCGCCGCTGAACGGCACCGGTACGCCTGGCACCGGATCGTCCGGACTCAGGCCGTGGGACCGAGGTTCTCCCGCGCCCACTGCTCCATCGTGGTCCCAGGGCGTCCCAGGACGGTCTGGACATCGTCGTGGACGACGGCCTCAAATCCCATGTTGCCGAGCACGGTCTGGCGAGTCGTCGCGACAGCGCTCTCCATGTAGAGGCGTTCGGCGGCTGAGGGGACTGAGCTCGCGTACGCGGCCAAGTCGTCGGGGCCCGACACGGAGCACGTGATCTCGGTTCCCAGCACCTCGCTGAGGGTCTTGGCGACCTGCGGTCCTGTGGCCATTTCCGTGCTCAGCCAGTAGTTCTTGCCTCCGTGTTCGTCTGGTCCTTCACGCAGCACTGCAGCTGCGACCGCGGCGATGTCGGCGGCGCACACCCACCCGCGTGCGTTCTCCTGCCAGGGGACGTTGAAGGAGCCGGTCTCGGCGACCGTGGCCAGCACCGTGTCGGTGATGACGTTGGAGTGCAGGTGCGTCCATGCGATCCCGCTGGCCTCGATGTAGGTCTCGATGAGCTCATGCCAGCTGTAGTGGGGAATAGCGTGGCGGCCGGAGCTGAAGACACCGAGGTGGACGATGTGGGCCACCCCGGCCTGCGCGGCGGCGTCGACGAACGTCTTGCTCTGGTGGAGCATGTCCGCGGTGTACCCGGTCAGGAGGAAGACCCGGTCGACCCCCTCCAGCGCCTTGGCGAAGTGCTCGGGCCGGTCCAGGTCCAGCAGGACGGCTTCGCGTCCCTGCGCGCGCCACTGCTCGGCGACATCGGCGCGCCGTGTCGCGAGGCGGACCTCAAGTCCCTCGTGGTCCTTGTCCAGCTCGTTGACGAGCTGCGATCCGACTGTTCCGGACGCGCCGATGATCAGGGCTGTTGCCATGGTGGTGCCTTTCGGTTCTGCGGGCGTAACGCCGCCCCGCCGGTGCGATGGTGCGGGTTCAGGCTGCGGTCGCGTTCTTGGTCAGCGCGTCCATGAGGAGTTCGACGAGCCGGTGGGCCTGCTCCCTGGTGCTGTGCTGCGCCGAGGCGGCGGCGCTGCCCACCAGGAGCAGGGCGTCGCCCGGGGTGATGTCGGCGCGCAGGGAGCCGTCCCGGGCTCCGGCGTCGATCAGGGTGGTGACGGCGTCTTTCAGGAGCGTGTGCGTATGGGCGTATGGGTCGGCGTCGGAGGCGAGGGCGGCGTTCAGGGCCGCGCACATGTTGCTGTTGGCCATCGCGTGGTCCAGGAAGTGGTCCAGCCATGCCCGGGTGGCCTCGGCGCCGGTGTGTCGGGCGACGAGGTCGCCGGCCTTCTCGCACACGAGGGTGATCTGACGCGTGTGGGCGGCGACGAGGAGGGCTTCACGTGTCGGAAAGTGCCGGTAGAGGGTGCCGACTCCGACGCCCGCCTGCTTGGCGATGGCGGCCGGCGTGGCCTCCGGGCCCTGCTCGGCAAAGGCGCGCGCGGCGATCTCCAGCAGTCGCTCGCGATTGTGCAGCGCATCGCTCCTGGTCCTGCGGGGGGCGGTGGGCATGCGGCATCCTCCTTCGATCGCCCCGACTCACTTCCGGAACGCATTCCGTTTAGAACGTTAAACGGAATACGTTCCGCTAAAACTGTACACCCGGCACCCGGAGGGTGCTGCGTGTGCGATCCGGGCAGCTGTGAGCGTTGCGGCCCTTGCCGGGTTCACGCACCCGTGGTCGGCCCTGTCCGGCCAGCCGATCCTGCGGTGAGCGCGGCCAGGCGCCCCCTCCTCGTCCAGCAGGGAGTCCAGCACCGACCGCTGCCCCACGCCGAGCATCCCGTACAGGGTGGCCCACAGTCGCTGGTTCGCCGCCTCCCGCACCGAGGCCACCAGCCGCGTCAGCGTCGTCACCCCGGCAGCAGACCCGCCGCTCCCGCAGCCACCCCGCCGCCGCGGCGCCTTCGGCCCCTCGCCCATCGTCCACGCCCGCGCGTCCACCCAGCTCGCCCTCCGCCTCGGCGAACTCCCGGTGCTCACGGCTATCGGTCAAAGTCCAGTGACAATCGATCAAGATCGTTTGTCAGAGGTCAGCTGTCCTGGGACAGTGAACCTGGACCGTTTGCCATCGAAGTCGGACCGGTCCCGCCGCTGGTCAGTGTGTTGCCTGATGGCGCGGCGCGCGGGAGCTCATGCGTGTTCTTCGGCGTAACGGACGAGTGCCCATGCGCTTGCCGCCCATGGATGGATCCGTGTGGCACCGGCCTCGTCCGGGCTCTGTTCGGCGGCGCGGACGACGTAGTGCACCGGCCCCGCGGTGTACGTCGTGACGGTGACATCCCCCCAGTTGCCACCGAGAGCGGTCATCGCGGCTCTCAACGCGGGCCCAGGATCGTCGGCGTCCCCGCTGATCGGTCCCAGCACCGCGTCTGCACCGTCGCTGTCTTCCTGGATGCGGCAATCCGGTTGGCCGACTTCTGCACGAATCCGCTCAGTGAACCGGACGGCCGCCCCCGCTGCGGGAACTTCCGCCTCGACCTTCACCGAGACCATCAGTCCCGTCAGGTCACTCACCAGCTTGGAGAGGTCCTCAGCCTCCTCGTCGGACAACCGCATCTCGTCCGCTGGCTCTATGTCCTCCTCGTTGCTCTGCATGAGCACCATTCTCGCCATAGGTGGTCCAACCCCGGTGTCAATCGGCCCAGGTTCGCTGTCACAGGACATGGGCGGAACCGAGACGCCATGAGCTTGTGGGACTGTAGAACGATCGGTGTAACTCCTGATCAAGGACGATGCATCGATGACCAGCGACAACGTGACCGAGGCCGAGTCCGTCAAGGCCGCTGAGCCGCAGCCGGCGAAGAAGGTGGACGACCAGCTCATCGACGAGTTGGTCGGCCGCGCTCAGGCCGAGGGTCTGCAGCTGACCGGCGAGGGTGGGCTGCTCCAGCAGCTGATCAAGCGGCTCCTGGAGTCCGCCCTGGAGGGCGAGATCACCGACCACCTCGGCTATGACAAGCACGACCCGGCGGGGAAGAACGGCGGCAACAGCCGCAACGGAACCCGTGGCAAGACCGTGCTGACCGATGTCGGCCCGGTGGAGACAGCCGTGCCCGTGACCGCGAGGGCTTCTTCGAACCGAAGATCGTCAAGAAGCGGCAGAAGCGTCTGTCGGGCGTCGGCGAGATGGTCATCTCTTCTGCCGCGAAGGGGTTGACGACCGGCGAGGTCCAGGCTCACCTGTCCGAGGTCTATGGCGCCGACGTGTCGCGCCAGACGATCTCCACGATCACCGACAAGGTCCTCGAGGGCATGGCCGAGTGGCAGAACCGGCCCCTGGACGCCGTCTATCCAGTGATCTTCATCGACGCGATCCACGTGAAGATCCGCGACGGCGCGGTGGCGAACCGGCCCGTCTACGTTGCCCTGGCCGTCACGGTCGAGGGCCGACGGGACATTCTGGGTTTGTGGGCCGGCGACGGTGGCGAGGGTGCCAGGCACTGGATGCACATCCTGACCGAGATCAAGAACCGCGGCGTGAACGACGTCCTCATGCTGGTCTGCGACGGGCTGAAGGGGCTTGCCGACGCGGTGGAGACCGTCTGGCCGAGGACAATCGTGCAGACCTGCGTGGTCCACCTGCTGCGGAACTCCTCCCGCTATGCCGCCCGCCAGGGCTGGGACAAGATCGCCCGCCTCCTCAAGCCCGTCTACACGGCTCCGACGGAGGAGGTCGCCCTGGAGCGGCTCGCGGAGTTCGCCGACGCGTGGGGCAAAAAGTACCCGGCGATCGTCCGGCTCTGGGAGAACGCCTGGGAGGAGTTCACTCCGTTCCGCCGGTTCGACACCGAGATCCGCCGCATCGTCTGCACGACGAACGCCATCGAGTCGGTGAACGCCCGGATTCGGCGGGCAGTCAAGGCCCGCGGGCACTTCCCGAACGAGCAGGCCGCCTTGAAGTGCGTCTACATGGCGATCATGTCGCTGGACCCGACCGGCAAGGGCCAGGCCCGCTGGACCATGCGCTGGAAGACCGCCCTGAACGCCTTCGATTTCACCTTCGACGGCCGCCTCTCCGCAGCACGCCAGTAACCCTCAACAACCCCAGTTACACCGCTCTTTTGACAGACCCGCGGTGAGGGCCCGACCGGCGTGTGCCGGTCGGGCCCTCACCGCGGGTCTGGTGTCAGGGTGTGCCTGTCGCGTGGGTCAGACGGCCAGGGGGGCGCCGAGCATCGCGGATGCCCGCTGCAGCGGACTTCCGCTGCGCGCGGGGGCGGTCTCGGGCAGGGTGCGGCAGGTGAAGCCGAGCAGGGCCATGGCTCTGAGGACCTCGCCGGCGCTGAAATCGCGGCGGTCCTGGCGGGTGATGACCTGGCCGACCTGCTTGACGGGGTAGTGGCGTCGTCCGATGATCACGGACTCGCCGGTGACCGGTTCGGGTTTGATGCCCTTCATCGAATCGAGCACGCCGCTCTTGGTCAGGTCGAACGGGAAGCGGGCAATGACACAGCGCATGATGCCTCACAGGCAGAAGAGGAAACGGGGCCGACCGCCGGTCAGCGGTTCAGCGGGAGAGGGCGAGGACGCCCAGGGCGCTTCCGTGCTCGTCGACCACGGGCACGGGCCCGAGCCGCTCGAAAGGCATCGCGTCCCCGGCTTCCTTCCTCGAGGCCAGCGGTGAGAGGAAGGGCCCGCTGTCGTCGGTGAGGTCGTCCAGGCGGATCCGGTCGGTGTATCCGGGGCTGTCCCGGGCGGCGGTGAGCCGGGCTTGGGTGACCAGGCCGAGGCACAGGCCGTCCTCGTCACAGAGGAGCAGATGCTCGGCACGTGCTGCGGCCATGACGGACAGCGCCACCTCGACGGTCATGTCGTACCAGACCTGCGGCCCGGCCGGGTCCATGGCGTCGGTCACCGTGCTGTGCACGGGGCGAGCGCTCATGGAATGAGTCTGTGACTGGACCAGCGTCAAAGGGTGCCTCCTGCGCAGACGGGCCGGGCTTTTTTGACCACTATGCGGCCGCACCGGCAGTGGACTGGAGTGCGGGGGCGGGGCGGGTCGCCGAGGTGGGGCGGCGTCGGCCACGGGAGGTGGCACCGCGCTTCTTGGGGCGGTCGGCCACCGGCGCGGTGATGACGACCGGGATGCCGGTCGGGGCCTGGGCTCCGGTGATCCGGCTGAGGGCCTCGTCGCCCGAGCGGACCTGGGTGGTCTGCGGCCGGATTCCGGCGTCCGACATGAGTCGGACCATGCTGCGGCGCTGGTTCGGTGTGACGAGCGTGACGACGCTGCCGGACTCACCGGCACGGGCCGTGCGGCCGCCGCGGTGGAGGTAGTCCTTGTGGTCGGTCGGGGGGTCGACGTTGACGACGAGGTCGAGGTTGTCGACGTGGATGCCGCGCGCGGCGACGTTGGTCGCCACCAGTACGGTGACGTGTCCGGCCTTGAACTGCGCCAGAGTGCGGGTGCGCTGGGGCTGGGACTTGCCGCCGTGCAGGGCGGCGGCCCGCACCCCGCTGTTGAGCAGGTCCTGGGTCAGCCTGTCGACGGCGTGCTTGGTGTCGAGAAACATGAGCACCCGGCCGTCGCGTGCGGCGATCTCGGTGGTGGCTGCGTGCTTGTCGGCGCCGTGGACCTGGAGTACGTGGTGCTCCATCGTCGTGACGGCGCCGGCCGAGGGGTCGACGGAGTGCACGACGGGATCGGTCAGATAGCGGCGCACGAGCAGGTCGACGTTGCGGTCGAGGGTGGCCGAGAACAGCATGCGCTGTCCCTCGGGACGCACCTGGTCGAGCAGGGCGGTGACCTGCGGCATGAAGCCCATGTCGGCCATCTGGTCAGCCTCGTCGAGGACGGTGATGGAGACCTGCTTCAGCTGGCAGTCGCCGCGGTCGATGAGATCCTTGAGGCGACCCGGGGTGGCGACGACGATCTCGGCACCACCGCGCAGCGCGCTCGCCTGCCGGCCGATCGGCATGCCGCCCACGACGGTGGCCAGCCGCAGCTTCACGGAACGGGCGTAGGGGGTGAGCGCGTCGGTGACCTGCTGCGCCAGTTCACGCGTCGGTACGAGGACCAGCCCCAGCGGCTGCCGGGCCTCGGCGCGCTGTCCGGCCGTACGGGAGAGCAGGGCCAGCCCGAAGGCGAGGGTCTTGCCCGAGCCGGTACGCCCGCGGCCCAGCACGTCGCGGCCGGCGAGGGAGTTCGGCAGGGTCGCGGCCTGGATCGGGAACGGTACGGTCACGCCTTGCCGGCTGAGCGCGGCCAGCAGTTCCCCGGGCATGTCGAGATCGGCGAAGCCTTCCACAGAGGGAAGCGGGGGAGTGATCGTCGTGGGCAGCGCGAACTCCCCCTGAACCGTGGCGGACCGGCGGCCGTAACCGCCGGAGCGGCTCGGGCCGGCCGACCGGCTAGGAGCCGACGAGCCGAAGCGGCTGCCACCCCTTCCCCAGTCGGCACTGGCGTTACGGGTGCGGGCGGAGCGGTCGTTCGTGCGTGTGCGGTTCATGCGGAACCTTCCTCGATGCGGCACATATCAAGGAATTCCCGCAGCAATGAGCGGCACGGAGAATTGCAAGAATGGACCGGCGGAACGGCGGCAGCGAATCTCCCGACGGTAAATCCGTGCGAGCGTAGGCGCTGAAATGAGTGGCGTGGTGAGAACTGAAAGGTCGGAGCGTTCACGACGATGTAGCCATGAAGGGATGCGTCTGCACCTCTGAAGGACGATCCGTGCGCGGTGAGCCTACGGATTTCCTGGCTGTGGCCCAAAGGCGAAATCACTACGGAAAACGCATGTAGCTGGGGCCCGCACCCCGGAGGATGCGGGCCCCAGCTACAAGTACGCGAAAGTCAGCGTCAGGCGGGAACGATGTTCTCAGCCGTCGGGCCCTTCTGGCCCTGTGCGATGTCGAAGTTCACCTTCTGGCCCTCCAGCAGCTCGCGGAAGCCCTGGGCGGCGATGTTCGAGTAGTGGGCGAACACATCAGCGCCGCCACCGTCCTGCTCGATGAAGCCGAAGCCCTTTTCCGCGTTGAACCACTTCACGGTACCAGTAGTCATGTCATTCTCCTTTGGGGCAGTGCGTCAGAGCCCGCACCGTGCGGACGCCGTGTCGCCGCGATGATCACCCCGCCCGGAAAAAACCGGAAATACAAAAGCGCTTCCAGTGACACAAAGGCCGACCAGAGAGCACTTGGAGTTTCGGGAACCACAACTGCAACTGAGATCGACAGTAGCACGCCGCAGTAGCCGGCGTACGGTGAAAAATTCCTCTCCGCTCACTGCGGTAAAGAATCTGCCTGTCTGTTCCGTCGAAATCTTAACTCGCGGGCGCAGATATTGACACACCCGCGCGACCTCATATGTAGCATGCCCGCGTCTCCGCGATCCGTCCGCCGCTACGCCTTCGGAGAAGAGCGGAGAGGACATCGCGGCCCGGGCGATGTCGGCCTCCATTCCCTCCACAGCGGCCCAGGACCACCGCCACCGAACTCACCCTGCCGAGCTCTGAGCCACTGGTCACCGCTCGGGCACCGGCCACCCTGCAGTTCGAAGCCAACTACAACATCGACGGCACGCTGCAGAGCACCAAAGAACCCGCCCTCGGCGGGACTGCCCTCCGAGGCCGTCGGCTACCAGTACACCGGCACCGGACAGGTCACCTCCATCGTCGGCAAGGCCGACTACCTCCTGGACGCCGGCTACTCCGCCCTGGGGCCAGCCCCGGCAGCTCACACTCGGCACCGCCGACACCGAAGAACACAAGAAGGCGTACGTCACCAACCTCTGGGAGGAAGGCACCAAGCGCCTCCTCGGCAGCCACGTCATCGACCAGACCCACCCCTACAAGCCACAGAATTTCGCCTACACCTACGACCAGACAGGCAACGTCACCTCCATCGCCGACACCAGCACCCTCAGCGGCACCGCAGCAGCGGAAACCCAGTGCTTCACCTACGACGGCCACCGGCGCATGACCGAAGCGTGGACCCCCGCCTCTCAGAAGTGCTCCGACACCCGCAGCGCGCACAGCCTGGGTGGAAGAGCCCCGTACTGGACCAGCCACACGTACAACGACGCCGGCCAGCGCACCACGCGGACCACGCACGCCGCCGCCGGGAACACCACCACCAACTACTGCTACGAGAAGGAGGGCCAGCCCCGCGTCCTGACCGGAACCAGCATGACGGCGGACTGCACCAGCCCTGACCGCGCCTTCACGTTCGACAGCACCGGCAACACCACCAGCCGACCCGACGGAACTGCCACACAGGACCTTGAACGGTCCGACGAAGGCAGGCTGACCAGCCTGACCGAGGACGGCATGACCACCGACTACCTGTATGGGGCCGACGGCACCCTCCTCATCCGCAACACTGAGCTTCTTCAGCGTTGCCTCTCCAGGGTGAGGACGGCTTTGGCGATTGACGTCATGCGGTTCGGACTGCAGCGGGCTCTGCGGAAGATCCGCCAGGACTTCAGGCGGGCGACGCTTCGTTCGACCGGTGCCCGTGCCGCGGCCAGAGCCCGGTTGACGGTCTTCTCGGTGGGGGTGAGTTCCTGCAGGGGCCTGCGTTTGATGCCAGTGGTCAGCCAGGGGCCACCGCCCTGGTAGGCAAGATCCGCCAGGATGGGAACGCCCTGGCGCTCGCAAATCCGGATGATCCTATGGGTGCGGGCGGCAGTCAGGTCATGGGTGCGGCCCGGCAGGCCGGGCGAGAGCCACAGCAGCCGGCCGCCGGGGTCGGTGACCACCTGCACGTTCACACCGTCGCGCCGGTGTTTGTGGGAGTACTCGGCCCGGCCGTCGCCGACCCGGTCGCAGTCGGCGAGGGTGCCGTCGAGCAGGACGAAGTCGGGTTCGTGCTCGCGCAGCGTCTTCAGCAGGCCCGGCGCACGTTCGGCGAGCAGGTGGATGACCGCGCTGGTGTAGGCGTGGGCGGTGGACTCGCTGATCCCGAACCCGGCGGCGATCTTCGCCAGAGTGGTGTGCTCGCGCAGGTACACCAGTGCCACCATCGCGCGCTGGGACGGGCGGAGCTTGCAGCGGCGGTCGCCCTCACGGGTGACGATGAGCATGGTGACCCACTCCACGAGTGCGTGCGGCAGGTCGAGTGCGGCAGGATGGATGACCAACGAGGCCCCCCGAGCAACGTGATTGAGACGTCAGACATCTCGATCAACAGCCCGGGGGCCTCGCTCGTTGCGCTTCACGGCCCATCACCCGATCGGTGGCCAACTCGAAGAAGCTCACTGCGTTCGTGTCTCATCCGCGGGTGAGATGGCCGACCTTCCCGCCCGCCGCCGCCCACCCACTCCCGCGCCCGACCCGGACCTGCGACCCCCAGCCGACCCGGGCGAGCCGGCTGCGCCCCGGTCCCCGGGCCAGGACACGGGGGAGTGGGAGATCCCCCGCATCCCGCTCCAGTACGAGCGCGCCGTCCTCGCCGGTGCCGTGGTGCGGGAGAAGCTGCGCACCACCACCACCGCCGTGCGGGGCCGGGCGTACGACGTCGTCGCCCACCAGCAGGCAGCGATGCCTGAGCAGCTGCTCACACCCGAACCGGCCGACCCCGAGCACGACGACGACGACCAGGAGCAGAAACCCGGCCGCCGCGAGGCGCTGGACCTGACGGCGCTGCGGGCCCTGAGGGAATCTCGCACGGACGTCGAAGCCCTCGATGTCACCGCCGAACGCCTGCGCCACCTCCAGGACGCGTTCACCGAGGCGGCCGACCGGGCCCACACCACGATGAACCGCTACACGCGCCACGACGACACTGAGACGGCGCATCCGGTGCGCCCGGACGACCAGCAGGCGCACCGGCCACAACGACCCGGACCGCACCCCGGCCGGGAGGCCGGCCACTGAGTGGACCCGATGGTGCGCACCCGGTGCGGTGGTGCGCACCGACCACCGAGTGGAGTCCAAGTAGGGGGAGTGGCGCGGTGGCCCCGCCCACGAGTGCGACGCCGCCTGGCGTCCGAGCGGCGGTAGGTGGCCGGGCAGGGTGATCCTGCCCGGCTGCTGTGGCTACTCCCAGGGTCGTGGTAGCGCGTGCCACAGGGCTCTGAGCCAGTCGGGCGGGTTGGTGAGGAACATGTGCACCAGCCGGGCCGTGACGGACCGGGCGGCCCCCTGGGCTATCGCGGCGGTCAGGCCGGTGCCAGTAGAGGGCTGCTGCGGAACGGCGTGGGTCGGGCGGCTGGACGGTCGCGGGAACGTTGTCCCGCATATGACGCATGATGCCCCGGGCCGACTCGTCCACTGAACCGGCCCGGGGCAGGCTGGACGGCGTGACCAGTGATTGTTGTGTACCGGCCCTCGCTCTCGCGCGGTTGGAGAGGCACCGTGCACTGCGGCGGTTGGGACGAGACCCTGGGCACCGGCTTCGACTGCGACTTGGTCGTGTGCCTGGAAGGCGCTGGCACGGGTGCTCCCGTGCTCTCTCGGCGCGCAGCTGGTGTATGTCGGGCGCCCTATAACCTTTCAGGTTTTCACCGGTGTGCTGTCAGCAGACGATGAGAGGGCTCTCGCCGACAGGGGTGATGCAGACAACGAGGCTGCAGTCGCACGCGGTGTCTCGTTGTCCCATCGGCCCGGACAGGGGCAGCAGGGCTGTTCTGACGCTGCCAACGCAGCAGTGCCAGAGCCCGCTTCGACGTCGGAAGGACCGTACGCATGATCGCGATCATGGACTCTGAGGCGGGCGCTGAGGCCCCCGCCCTGGGCATACCAACTCTCTACTCCGCCACCGCGAAAACCGGCGGAGGAGGTATCGGTAGCCGCAGGCCAGTGCGCCGTCCCGCCACGGCGAAGGTTGGTCCGGGTATCGGTACTCGCAGGCCCGTGCACCGCTCCGTCACCTTGAAGAGCGGGCCTGGTATGGGCACCCGCAGGGTCGTTCGCCTCCCCGCCATCGCGAAGGGCGGACATGGCATCGGAGGCCGCTGCATAAGCACTCCTGGCATCGGTTCCCGCAGGGCGGTACACAGTTCCGTCACCTTGAAGGGCACTCCGGGCGTCGGTAGCTGCAGATCTGTCAGCCGGCCCGTCGCGGCGAAGGGCGGTATTGGCGTCGGTACTCGTAGGTCCGTGTACCGCCCGGCCGAGTCGAAGGGCACCGGCCCGGGCATCGGTACTCGTAGGTCTGACCGCTACTCCGCCACCGCGAAGAACGGTCCGGGCGCCGGTAACCGCACGTCTGCCAGCCGCCCCGCGACCGCGAAGACCACCCCGGGTATTGGTAGCCGCCGGTCTGTCCGCCGCCCCGCCACGTTGATGAACGGCATCCGTATCAGGGGCGGCGTGAGCGTCGGCGATCGGTCTCGCAGGTCGGTCCGTCACTCCGCCACGGCGAAGGCCGGCTCGGGTATCGGCGGCCGCAGGCCTGTCCACCGCCTTGCCACGGCGAAGAAGACCGGTGGTCCGAGCATCGGTACTCGTAGGCCTGTGCACCGCCCGGCCGAGTCGAAGGGCGGCGGCATCAGCGTCGGTGGCCGACGCAGGCCTGTCCGCCGCTCCGCCACCGCGAAGGGCGGCAGTGGCATAGGCGGCCGCAGGGTCGTTCGTCGTCCCGCCACGTTCAAGGGCGGCATCGGCATCGGTGGCCGTCACTCCATCCGTCGCCTCGCTCTGCCGGGGTTGGGGATCAGGATCAGGGGTGGGGGCGGCCTGGGTGATCGGTCTCGCAGGTCCCTGCCGGTTGGCCCACGCACCTTCTAGCCGATGCTGGCGACGACTTTCCTGGTGGCAGAAGGCGGGAGGAAGCGGATGGAGGGTCCACCGATCGTGGTGGAGCGGTGGGAGGGGTTGGAGTGCGCTGTGCACCTTGACCTCGTGCTGCCGATGTACAAGGAGATCTGGGCCGATCCGCCGTACTGTGAGGGCCCGAGGGAGATCGCCGAGTTCCTGGACCGCTTCGCGCA
>NZ_JBIRNE010000018.1:0-145972 GCF_044331465.1 Streptomyces sp. NPDC017225
GCCCATCAGGACCTGCCCTTCGACCGGCTTGTCGAAGAACTCAATCCCCAGCGGTCCGCCGCCCGCCACCCCTTCTTCCAGATCATGCTCACCCTGGGCGAGGCAACCACAGGAACGCGGCAACTGGCGGACATGCAAACCGTGTTGACGTTCGTAGACGCGGCCGCCTCCAAGTTCGACCTAACCTTCGGCTTCACCGAGCGGTTCACCGCCGACGGCCGTCCCGACGGCATCGACCTCGCTATCGAGTACGCCACCGACCTCTACGACCCGCAGACCGTCGACGCCCTCGCCAGTCGGCTCGTGCGCCTGATCGAAGCCGCCGCCGACGACCCGGCCGCCCCCATCGGCGGCCTTGACATCCTCACGCCGGCTGAGCGCTCACTGCTCCTCGCCTGGGGCGGTGCGATGCCCGACACGCCCCCACCCGGACTCGTCGAGCGGTTCGCCGCTCAGGCCGCCCGCACCCCGGCCGCCGTCGCCCTGCGCCACGACGAACAGTCCATCACCTACGAGGAGCTGAGCGTCTGGTCGAACCAGCTGGCGCACCACCTGGCAGCCCGCGGGGTCACCCCTGGTTCCCTCGTGGCGATCCACTTGGAACGCACCCCGCACCTTATCGCGACGCTGCTCGCGGTCCTGTCAGCGGGAGCCGGGTACACCCTGCTCGACCCGCAGTTCCCCGTGGACCGGCTCAACACGGTCCTCACCCAGGTCGACCCCTCCGTGCTCGTCACCCAGACCCATATGCAGCGCCTCGACACGGACGCGGTGGTGGTCGACCTGACCCTGGAGACTCCCGAGATCCACGAACGGCCCGCCACCCGGCCCGCCGTGGCCACGCACCCCGACGCGATCGCCTGCGTGATGTTCACCTCCGGGTCGACCGGCGTGCCCAAAGGCGTCGCCGCCCCCCGCCGCGCCCTGTCGTCGACGTTCGTCGGCCCGGACTATCTCCGCTTCGGCTCCGGACAGACGTACCTGCAGTGCTCGCCCATGTCCTGGGACGCCTTCGCCCTCGAGGTCTTCGGCGCACTGCTGCACGGTGGTTCCTGCGTCCTCCAACCAGGCGAGACAACCGAACCCCGTTACATCGCCGAACTGGTCGCCCACCACGGCATCACCACGCTCCAGATGTCGGCCAGCCTCTTCAATCACATGGCCGACGAGTACCCCGCCGTCTTCGGCCACCTGCGCGAGGCCATGACCGCGGGCGAGGCGGCCTCGCCCGCGCACACCGCGCGGGTCATGGCCGCCCATCCCCACCTGCACGTCGTCAACGGCTACGGCCCGGCCGAGAGCATGGGCTTCAGCACCGCCCACACCGTCCGGGGCACGGACGCCAAGGCCCCCGTCCCGATCGGGCGGCCCATCGCCGGCAAACAGGGCTACGTACTCGACGCGAACCTCGCGCTCGTTCCGCCCGAGGTGCCCGGTGAGCTGTACCTCGGCGGTGACGGGCTCGCGCTCGGCTACGTCGGCCGCACCGACCTGACTGCCGAACGCTTCGTCGCGAGCCCCTTCGGAGAGCCCGGCAGCCGCCTCTACCGGACCGGCGACCTCGTGCGCTGGAACCGGAACGGGGAACTGGAGTACCTCGGGCGTGCCGACCAGCAGGTGAAGGTGCGAGGCTTCCGGATCGAGCCCGGTGAGATCGAAGCGGTGCTCCTCGGCGCCGATGGTGTCGCGCAGGCGGCGGTGGTCGTGCGTGAGGACCGGCCCGGTGACAAGCGCCTGGTCGGGTATGTGGTGCCCGCAGAGGGCGCGTCCGTGGATTCCGGCGCGCTGCGGCGTGCGGTGGCCGCAGCGCTGCCCGAGTACATGGTGCCGTCCGCCTTCGTGGTCCTCCAAGCCCTGCCGCTGACGCCCAACGGCAAGCTCGACCGGAAGCAACTGCCCGAGCCGCGCTACGACAGCGCCGCGCGCGGAAGGGCGCCCCGCACCCCCACGGAGCAGACGCTGTGCTTGCTGTTCGCCGAGGTCCTCGACGTGCCGCAGGTCAGCATCGACGACGACTTCTTCCACCTGGGCGGCCACTCCTTGCTCGCCACCCGCCTGGTCAGCCGCGTCCGGGACGTCCTGGGCGCCGAACTGACCGTCCGGGACCTGTTCCGGCAGCCGGTGGTGCACGCCCTGGCCTCCGGCCTCGCCACCGGCCTGGGCGAGAACGATCTGGACACGGTGCTGCCGCTGCGCGGCGCGCGCGGGGGAGCGGGCGGCCCGGCCCCCCTGTTCTGCGTCCACCCCGTCTCCGGGATGAGCTGGTGCTACGCCGGTCTCCTGCGCCACCTCGACGAGGACCGCCCGGTCATCGGCTTGCAGGCCAGGCAGCTGACCGCCCCGCAGGACGCGCCGCGCACGATGGCGGAGATGGCGGACCAGTACGTCATCGAGCTGCGCACCCTCCAGCCCGAGGGGCCCTACCACCTGCTGGGCTGGTCCTTCGGCGGGCTGGTCGCACACGCGGTCGCGGTACGCCTGGAGGCGGCCGGCGAGACCGTCGGCTCGCTCACCCTCCTCGACTCGTATCCGCTGCCGGACGGCTTTCGGTCGTCTCCGGTCACCGGCCGGGACGTGCTCGTCGCACTGCTGGGCACGGCCGGCGCGGAACTCGACCTGCCGGACGCCGACGGCCCCCCCGACACCGAACGCCTGCTGGACGTGCTGCGCGTCCGGGAACCGGTGCTCGGCATGCTCGAGCGCCCGAAGGCGGCGGCTGTCGTCGAGGCGACCTCCCGCAATCTCGCCCTGCGCCAGCAGCACGAGCTGACCGGGAGGTTCACCGGGCCGATGCTCTTCTTCGACGCCGGCCGCACCCCGTGGCCGGTCACCCCGCAGGACGCCTGGGCCCCCTACACGAGCGGGACGATCGAGGTACACGAGATCGACTGCGATCACTGGGAGATGGCCGGCACCGAGCCTCTGGGGATCGTCGGCAAGACCCTGGCCGGGCAACTGCACGACTGAGCCGACCGCAGGCCTGACGACATCGACGAGAGACCGATCAGGGACCGAAGAGAGACGAAAGGGGGCCGGGGAATTGGTGACTCCGAGCAGTCGGCGGGTGGGCGTCGCGTCGTCCCCCGTACATCACGGCGAGATCCTGCAGGGCGTCTTCCACCACGGGGACGGGCTCAGCCGGGGCCTGGTCACCCTCCCATGTGCCATGTACTCCGTAGCAGCGAGGTTCACCCCGGCGGGCCCGGGCGACGACGCCGGGCTCACGGTGTGGCCGAGCTGGAAGAGCAAGGCGCGGCACGCCGCCGAGCTCACGCTGACCGGCGCGCGACTGCCGGTCCGGGGGCATCTGGAACTCTCCGGGGACGTGCCCCCGTGCCGCGGCTTCGGCTCCTCCACCAGCGATGTGCTCGCCGCGATCGGCGCGGTCAAGGACGCCTTCGCGCTGCCGCTGCCCGCCGAGCACGTGGCCCGGCTCGCGGTGCAGGCCGAAACGGCGTCGGACTCACTGATGTTCGTCTCGACCGCCGTCCTGTTCGCCCACCGGGAAGGCGTGGTCATCGAGGACTTCGAACACCCGCTGCCCCCGGTGCGGGTCCTCGGCTTTGGCTGCCGGCCCGAGGATGGCGGCCGGGGCACCGACACCCTGGCGCTGCCGCCCGCCAGGTACACGGTCGCCGAGATCCAGCAGTTCACCCGGCTGCGGAAGATGCTCCGGGACGCCGTACTGGCCAAGGACGTCGGGCTGCTGGGCAAGGTCGCCACCGCCAGCACTCGCATCAACCAGCGTCATCTGCCGATCCCCGCCCTGGAACGCATCCTCCCCATCGTCGAGGAGGTCGGCGCGGTCGGACTGCAGACCGCTCACAGCGGCGACATCGCGGGGGTCATCTTCGACCGGGACGACCCCGCCGTCGACACCTACACCGAACGTGCCCAGCAGATGCTGGGCGACATCGGAATCCTAGAGCAATGGAAGTTCACAACTGATGACTGAGACACAGTCGATAGCCCACCCCCCGCCCGCCCCCCACATACCCGTCCCGCAGGAGGGGGAGGTGTACCGCTCGGTACTCGAGGCCACGGAACTGCCCCGGATCATCCGGGTCACCGACAACCTCTACGCCGCCGCCTTCAGCCTGATGAAGCTCCTGCCGGCGCGTTACATCATCGACCGCGCCGAAGCCGCGGGCGTCCTCGCCCCCGGCACCCCGGTGATCGAAACCTCCTCCGGCACCTTCGGCCTGGGCCTCGCCATGGTGTGCCGGCTGCGTGGCTACCCGCTGACCATCGTCGGGGACTCGGCCATCGACGACGACCTGCGCAACCGGCTTCAACTGCTCGGCGCCCGGGTCGAGCTCGTGGAGGACCACGGGGCGCCCGGCGGCATCCAGGGCGCACGCCTGGCCAGGGTCGCCGAACTGCAACGGGAGTTCCCGGAGAGCTTCGTCCCCGGCCAGTACGACAACCCCGCCAACCCGGCGGCGTACGCGATGGTCGGCGACCTGGTCACCCGTACCCTCGGCGAGGTGGACTGTCTCGTGGGGCCGGTCGGTTCGGGCGGCTCCACATGCGGCCTCGCGGCCTCGCTGCGGCTGCGCAAGCCCAGCCTGCACCTCGTCGGCGTCGACACCCACGGTTCGATCATCTTCGGCCCTGCCGAAGGACGCAGGGTGCTGCGGGGCCTCGGCAGCAGCATCATCCCCGGCAACGTCGAGCACGTCGCGTACGACGAGGTGCACTGGGTCTCCCCGGCCGAGGCCTTCCACGCCACCCACGAGCTGTACCGGGAGAACGGCCTCTTCATGGGGCCCACCAGCGGCGCGTCCTTCCAGGTCGCCTCCTGGTGGGCGCAGCGCAACCCGTACAGCACCACCTTGATGGTCCTGCCCGACGAGGGCTACCGCTACCAGTCGACCGTCTACAGCAGCAGCTGGCTCGACGAGACCGGGATCGTCCCGTCACCCAACACCGATGGACCCCGCCTGATCGAGCACCCGGACGAGGCGGGCGACACCTGGTCCCGGCTGATCTGGGCCAGACGCAGCTACGAGAGCGTCACCGGCGGGGAGCTCCCGGCATGACGGCCACCGCCCTGCTCCTCCTCGTCGAGAGCAACACCACCGGCACCGGACGGCAGTTCGCCGCGCGCGCACGTGACCTGGGCATCGAACCGGTTCTGGTCACCGCCGACCCCGCCCGCTACCCGTACGTCGCCGAGGACCTCCTGCGGACGGCGGTCACCGACACCTCCAGCGAGGCAGCGGTGCTCGCCACGGCACGCGAACTGGCCGGGCGGGCCCCGATCGCTGGCGTCACCTCCAGCTCCGAGTACTACGTGGCGACGGCCGCGACCACCGCTCACCACCTGAGTCTGCCGGGGCCCGACGCCGACGCGGTGCGCGCCTGCCGGGACAAGAGCCGGCAGCGCCGGCTGCTCGCGGCGGCCGGCGTACCAGTGCCGGACTTCGTCCTGGTGCGGGACGTCGAGGGCGCGGTCCTGGCCGCCGCGGGCTTCGGGCATCCCGTGGTCCTCAAACCGCTGCAGGGCTCCGGCAGCCTCGGGGTGCGCCTGTGCGCCGACGCGGCCGAGACCGCCGCCCACGCGGCCGAACTGACCTCGGCCGTCGTCAACGAGCGGGGCGACGCGGTGCCGCCCGGGGTCCTCGTCGAGCGGTACGCGCGGGGCACCGAGTACTCCGTCGAAGTCCTCGGCGAGACCGCCGTGGTCGTGGTGCGCAAGTACCTGGGCCCGCTCCCGGACTTCGTCGAACTCGGCCACGACCTGCCCGCCGCGCTGGCTCCCGCCGACGAGACCCGCCTGAAGGACTGCGCGGTGCGGGCCGTGCGCGCCCTCGGTCTCGGCTGGGGTGCCGCCCATGTGGAGCTGCGCATGGACGGCGACGACATCCGGGTCATCGAGGTGAACCCCCGCCTGGCCGGTGGGATGATTCCCGAACTCGCCCGCCGGGCACGCGGCATCGACCTGGTCGGCGCACAGGTGCTAGCGGCACTGGGCCGCCCCGCCGACCTCGCCGGCGGTCCCGCCCGCGGCGCGGCCATCCGGTTCCTCACCGCCGAGCGCCCCGGAGCCCTCGCCGACGGCACCGCGACCGCGGCGGCCCTGTCGGCGGCGCGCGCGGTGCCGGGTGTCGTGGACGCGGTGCTCTACCGCGTACCGGGCGAGCAGGTGGCCCCGGCCCAGGACTTCAGAGGCCGCCTCGGCCATGTGATCGCGGTGACCGACCACACCGCCGCGGGCCCGGCCGCCGACAAGGGCAGGCAGGCGCTCGCCGCGGTCCTGGACACGCGTACGGCGGAGAAGGAGGCGGTGCTGTGAGCACGCACGTCACTCCACCCGGGGCACCAAACACCCCAGGGCTCGACACCGGGCGGCTGCGCACCGGGCTGGCCGCCGAGGCCCACCGCATCGTCTACGACCAGTACCTGCCCGAGGAACCGGGGCCGGGCCGGGACGGGCTCGGTGAGGAACTGCGTCTGATCAGCGAGGTCGACCGGGCCCACCTGGTGATGCTCAGCGAGCGCGACATCGTCGCCGCGCCCCGGGCCGCGGCGCTCCTGACGGCCATCGACGGACTGCGCCGCGCCGACTTCGCTCCGGTACGCGACCGCCTCATGCCGCGAGGTGTGTACCTCGCCTACGAGTCCTGGCTGGTGGAACAGCTCGGCGAGGAGACCGGCGGGGTCCTGCACACGGGGCGCTCACGCAACGACCTCAACGCCACCACGGCCCGGTTGCGCGGCCGCGGTCACTACGCCCCGCTCCTGGAGGCCGTCGAGGGACTCGCCGAGGTGCTCCTCGACCGGGCGCGGGAGTACCGGGCGGTGACGATGCCCGCCTACACGCACGGGCAGCCGGCGGTACCCATCACCTACGGCCACTACCTCGCCGGCCTCGGTCACGCCGTCGTGCGCAGTCTGTCCGGGCTCCTAGCCGCCGGGGAGGAACTGGACGTCAACCCGCTCGGCGCGGGAGCGGTCGGCGGCACCTCGGTGGCCATCGACACGCGGCGCACGAGCGGGCTTCTCGGCTTCGCCGGGCCCGCCCGCAACTCGGTGGACGCCGTCGCCTCCCGGGACTTCGGCCTGCGGCTCCTCTCGGCGGCCGCGGTCCTCGGCGTCGCGCTCGCCCGCGCGGCCCGCGACTTCTCGTCGTGGACCTCCGAGGAGGTGGCGCTGATCCGTCTCGGTGACGACCTGGTCGGGTCGAGCTCGATGATGCCGCAGAAGCGCAACCCCTTCCTCCTGGAACACATCCAGGGGCGGGCCACCGCGAGTCTCGGCGCGTTCACCGCGGCGGCGTCCGCGATGGTCACGGCCCCCTACTCCAACGCGATCGCGGTCGGCGGCGAAGGGCTGCGCCACGTCTGGCCCGGGCTGCGTGCCACCACCGACGCCGTGACGCTGCTGCGGCTCGTGGTGGCGGGAGCGGTGCCCGACGCCGACCGGATGACGGCACGCGCGGTGGACGGCTTCACCTCGGCGACGTACCTCGCGGAACAGCTCGTCGCGTCCGGCATGCCCTTCAGATCTGCGCACCACCTGGTGGGCCGCACCGTCCTCAGCGCTCTGGAGACCTCCGACTCGCTGGCCAAGGCGGCGACGGACGTCCCGGAGATCGCCCGGGTCGCCCCGGCGGACGCCGGCGAGGAGTGGCTGCACCCGGCGGCGGTCGCACAGGCCTGCGCCTACGGAGGGGGCCCCGGCACGGACTCCCGCACGGACCTGCTCGCCGAACTAGCCGCCCTGCGCGCGGAATCCGCCGCACGCCGCGAACGCTGGACGATGGCAGCCCGCCACCTCGACGAGGCCGTGTCCGGCCTGATCGCCGGGTCCTGAGCACACCGGCCGGCCCCCTCCCGGAGGGGGCCGGCACAGTGCCGCGCGGAGCCTGCCCGACGAGACGCGCGCTAGCCGCCGATCTCCTCGGCGAGGCCCGCCACCGTCGGCTTCATGTAGAGCGTCTGCGCGTTGAGCTCCACCCCGCAGTCCTGCTTGATCCGCGCGAGGAGCCGCACCGCGAGCAGGGAGTGTCCGCCCAGCTCGAAGAAGCTGTCGTGCACTCCGACCGGCTCCACGTCCAGGATGTCCCCCCAGACGTCGGCGAGGCGCCGCTCGGTGTCGGTGGCCGGAGCCACGTACTCGGAGGGCAGGGTGCGCACGGCGCGGTGCACGGCGGGCAGGACCTTGCGGTCCACCTTGCCGTTCTTGTTGAGCGGAAGCTCGCGGCGGCACAGCAGCGCCCACGGCACCATGTACGAGGGCAGCTCCGCGCGGAGCTCGGCGAGCACCTGCCGGCCGAGGCCTTCGAGGTCGTCGAGGAACGAGTCCTCCACGACCGCGTACGCGAGCAGCCGCTTGTCGCCGGCCGCGTCCCGCTGCGCCACGACCACGGCCTCGCGCACTCCCGAACGCCGCTCCAGGGCCGCTTCCACATGGCCCAGCTCGACCCGGAAGCCGCGCACCTTCACCTGCTGGTCGACCCGGCCAATGAACTCCACGTCGCCGTCGGCCAGCCGCCGCACCAGGTCACCCGTGCGGTACATCCGCGCACCGGGCCGGGACGCGTGCGGGTCGGCGACGAACCGCTCCGCAGTGGCACCGGGCCGTGCCGCGTAACCGCGGGCGAGCCCGTCGCCGCTCGCGTACAGCTCCCCGACGACTCCCACCGGGACCGGTTGGAGCGCCGCGTCGAGGATGGCGATCCTGGTGCCGCTGATGGGCCTGCCGATCGGGACGGGCCCGTCGTCCGGCAGGTCCCGGGAGGTCCAGCACGTGGTGTAGGAGGTGTTCTCGGTCGGACCGTAGCCGTTGGTGAACTTCAACGAGGGGTACGCGTCGAGCAGGCGCCGCACGTGTGCCGGGGACGCGGTGTCACCGCCGGTCAGGACGTGGCGAACGCCCGCGAAGGCGCCCAGCTGCTCGGTCACCATTTGGTTGAACAGGCCCGTGGTGAGCAGCAGCACGGTCACGCCGTGGTCCACGACGTTCTTGGCGAGTTCGCTGAGCTCCAGGGTGCGGTCCGGGTGGATCACCACCCGGCCGCCGTTGAGGAGCGGACCCCACACCTCGATGGTGGAGGCGTCGAAGGCGACCGGTGCCAGCTCCAGGAAGACGTCGTCGGGGCCGATGTCGACCCAGTCGGCACCGCGCAGCAGCCGGGCGACCGCCCGGTGCGGCACACCGACCCCCTTCGGCTCGCCGGTGGAGCCCGAAGTGAAACTCACATACGCGAGGTTGACAGGGGCCACGACCGGCGCCCCGTCCTCGCCGGGGCAGTCGGCGGCGGCTCCCGGCGTCACCAGCGCACGGCCGTAGCCTGCCGCCATGTCCGTCAGTTCCTCGGCGGACACGATCACGTCGACCCCGACCGTGTCGAGGAGCTGCTCGTGCCGGGCCGCCGGGTCGTCCGGGTCGAGCGCCAGGTACGCGCCGCCCGCCCGCAGCACCGCGAGCAGCGAGACGATCAGTTCCGGTGAGCGGTGCTGCAGCACGCCGACCACGGAGTCCGTGGTGACCCCCGCAGCCCGCAGCGCCCACGCCAGCGCGGTGGAACGGTCTACCAGTTCCCGATAGGTCAGGGACACATTGCCGCAGACCACCGCAGTGGCGTCCGGACGCTCGGCGGCCCGGTCGGACACCAGTTCATGCAGGCATCGCGCGGGTTCCGCCGCCTCACCCGTGCCGTTCAGCGCCGTCAGCACGGCCATGTCACCGGGCCCGAGCAGCGAGAGCTCCGACACCGGCCGGGTGCCGTCCAGGGTCCCGGACGCGAGGGCCGCGGCCAGTTGCTCCCCCGGCACCGATACGCCATCGTCGACGGTGAAGGAGATACGGCCCAGTGCGTCGGCCGACGCCCGCACCGCGGGGCCAGCGTCCGGCCCGTCGCCGTACACGAACCCGATGGCATCCTCCGCTTCGCCGGAGCCGGTCGCCCCGGCGAGCTGCTCCGCTGTGAGGTGCACCAGCTCGTCGAAGGTCGGGTCCGGGCCCAGGTCCACCGACACGACACCGCGGAAGGCGTCCACGTCACCACCCGGCTGTGCCACCGTGCAGAACAGGGAGACCTGGTCGTGCCCCTGGCGGCGATGCAGGACGACGAGGGCCGCGGCGATCGCGACGAGCGGATGGCGAGGCGGCGGAGCGGGCGCGAGCCGGTCGTCGCTGAGGAGCCCTGTTGTCATGTCGATCCCTTCGAGCAAAGACGGGAGGTGTGATGAGCCAGGGCAGGGCGTTGCCGCGAGGAAGGACACCCCGTCATGCCACGCGGCAGTGGGCATACGGCGGGCGGGTGAGGCGGAGTGGCCGTCCGGAACCCTAACAAGTCGATTCGGCTTGCGGAACACCGCCAAGCCCAGCTGCCGCCTCAAACTGCCGGTGTGACGGGGGCGATTGAACGATCCTGTCGTACATGGTTGATTTTCACGCCGCGCCCTTTAGAGCAGATCATCGCGTTGTGCGCGCACGGGCAGCCCGGTGGAAGAGGGGCAGGGCGTCATGACCCGGGGGACACCTGGCGGACTGTTGCGCCGGCACCGTGACTTCCGCCTGTTGTGGGGAGGTGAAGTCTCCGGCAAGTTCGGGGCGGCCGTCACAGGAGTCGCGATGCCGCTCGCCGCCATCTCCGCCATGGACGCGGGCACGTTCGCGGTCGGTCTGCTGAGCGCCGCGTCCTGGCTGCCGTGGCTGATCATCGGGCTGCCGGTGGGCGCCTGGGTCGATCGACTGCCACGCCGGCCCATCATGCTGGTCTCGGCGGCCTGCTCACTGCTGCTGTTCCTCACCGTTCCGGTGGCCGACGCGCTCCACCTGCTGGACTTCACCTGGCTGCTGGTGCTCGCCCTGCTCACCGGTGTGGCCGCGGTCTTCTTCCAGACCGCGTACACCGTCTATCTGCCGTCCCTGCTCGGCCCCGAGGACCTCCAGGAGGGCAACGCCAAACTGCACGGCAGTGCCTCCGCCGCGCAGATCGCCGGGCAGGGCGGCGGCGGTCTGCTGGTGCAGACGGTGGGTGCCATCAACGGTCTGCTCGCCAATGCGGCTACTTTCGCGGTCAGCCTCGTCTGCCTGGTGGCCATCCGGCACCGCGAATCCCCGGTCGCCCGGGGCAAGGAGTCACGCTCCTCCGGTTCGTTGTTCAAGGAGATGGCCGAGGGCCTGAGACTTGTCGCCCGCGACCGCTGGTTCCGCGCGTTCGCCCTGTACGGCGCTGCCTCGAACCTGGCGCTGATGGGCTACCAGTCAATCCTGGTGGTCTTCCTGGTCAGGGACGTCGGGCTGGCATCAGGTGTGGTTGGCGGCCTGATCGCCGTCGCCAACGCCGGCGGTGTCGCCGGGGCGATCGTCGCCCGCCTTGTCTCACGGCGGATGGGCACCGCGCGCGCCATTCTGCTCTTCGCGCTCGGCCTGGCCGCGCTGGCCCTGCTCATCCCGCTGACGTTCGCCGGCCCGGGCCTGCTGCTGTATGCCGTCGGAGGGTTCTGCACCTCGGCGGGCGTGGTCGCGGTGAACGTGATCAAGGCCGGTTTCCAGCAGTTATACTGCCCGCCCGACATGCTCGGCCGGCTCACCGCGAGCTCGTACTTCCTCAATTACGGTGCACTGCCGCTCGGCGCTGTATTCGGCGGTGCCCTCGGCTCCGCGCTCGGGGCCCGTGCGGCCATCTGGATCCTCACCGCCGGCGTTCCGCTGGCCGGCCTGATACTGCTGGCCTCGCCGGTGAGAAGCTGCCGGGATCTGCCGGTCGAGGTACGTGGCGGCAACTGCGACAACTCCCCGATGCAGCCCGTGCAGAGCGGCGACTGAGGCAGGCAGTTGGGCGGCAGTTGAATTCTGTTTCGTTGACGTCCAATTGGCAGGATGGAAGTCTTTCGACGGGGCCGGGCGAGAATTCCCCGCCGCAGTGGGCGGTCGGAACATTTAGTTGCTCCACCATTTTGCAACACCGTGGAGAACGCGCCGACGTGCGAATCCAAGAGAGACAGACCAACGATCAGGGATGGAAACCATGACACCTCAGAAGTCCCCGCGTCGGCTCGCCGACGAGATCGCGGCCAGCGGACCCGCGCCGAGGCTCGCCGCCGCCGCGGCCCTCCTCGAAATGGGTGACCGCCTGGGCGTCCTCGACGTGATCCTGCCCGGCAAGGAGTTCACCACCGCCGAGCTCGCTGCCGCCACCGAGCTGCCCGAGCAGGGTGTCGCCGGATACCTCGAGGCGCTGGAGTCGGCCGGGATCATCCGGCACGCCACCCTCGACAAGGACTCCTTCGTCACCGCGGACGACTTCGAGGAACTGCAACACCAGGCGGGCTACATCTCCTGGACCATGAACGCCAACCGTCCCTTCATCGAGAACGCACGGGCGTACCTCACCGACCAGTCGCTGCCGACCGGCGCCTACACCCGAGACGGTCGGCAGGTCGCGGTGAGCTCACAGTGGATGGGCTCCAAGGCCTTCTACCCGGCCGCGCTCGAGACCATCTTCGCGGCGAATCCGCAGCGCGTCGCCGACCTCGGCGCGGGCACCTGCCGCCTCCTCATCGAGGTGCTGCAGGCCTTCCCCGGCGCCAGTGGGGTCGGCCTCGACCTGGACGGCCCGTCGTGCGATGCCGCCACCGCAGCCGCGGAACAGGCGGGTGTCGGCGACCGGCTGACCGTCATCAAGCGGTCCATCCAGTCGATCGCCGACGACGCGACGCCCGTCGAGGGCGCCGATGTGATCCACGCCGGTTTCGTCTTCCACGACATGATGCCGGAGGAGGAGCACATCGCCGACAAGGTCCTCGCCAACTGCCGGGACGCGCTGCGCCCGGGCGGCATCATGGCCATCACTGACGCGGTCCCGTACCTGCGCAACGAGCGAGAGCGTGCCTTCAGCGCGGCTGTGACGTACTACCACCGCCAGTTCATGAAGCGGAAGCTGCTGAGCGAGCAGAAGTGGGAAGCAAAGCTCCTCGGTGCCGGATTCTCCAGCGTGAAGACCGTGGAGCTCGGATTCCCGACCGGTCGTCTCTTCATCGCCAACCGCTGATAGCCGCTGGAGAAGTCAATGTCTGCCACCGCTACCGGTTCCTGGTTTCCGCCGGCTGTTTCGTCGGAGATACCTGAGCTGCGCCTTTTCTGTCTGCATCACGCTGGGGCGGGAGCTTCCGCCTTTCGGGGCTGGCAGGAACTTGTCGGTCCTCGAATAGAGGTGATTCCGGCCCAGCTTCCGGGCCGAGAGGCGCGCTTCGCAGAACCGGCCGAGCGGTCCATGGCCACCCTCGCCGAGCGGCTCGTCGAGCCGCTCGGCGAGCGGGCCGGCTCCGTGCCGTTCGCCTTCTTCGGCCACAGCATGGGAGCGCTGCTCGGGTACGAGCTGACGCGGCGGCTGACCGCACTCGGCCGACCGCCCCTGCTGCTCGGCGCGTCGGGCTGTGTGGCACCGCAACTGCAGCGCCCGGAACGCGATGTTCACGGCCTGTCCGATGACGAATTCCTCCAGCACATCCGGAAGCTGGAGGGCACCCCGTCGGAGATCCTCGACGACCCGTCCCTTCGTGACCTCCTCCTGCCGGTGCTGCGAGACGACTTCATCGCCTGCGAGACGTACGTGTACGAAGAACACCCGCCGCTGGGCACGGCGATCGCTGTTTTCGGCGGCGATGCCGACCCGGGTGTCCCAGCGGACCAACTGGCGAGTTGGGGCGATCTCACCGAAGCGCGGACGGTCGTCAAGATCTTCCCCGGCGGCCACTTTTATCTCGCTGACCAACTCGGCGCGCTGGTGACCGCGCTCGTGGCCGAACTCCGTGCCGAACTCGGCACCCCGACCGGTTCCTGACGGAGGAGAAGAACAATGTCCGGCCCGCGAACCGTGGTGCCTCCCGTGATCCCCGACCTGTCCGACCCCAATCTCTACCACGCGGGGGACCAGTACGAAATCTGGGCACAGCTGCGTGAGCAGGCGCCGGTCTGTCGGGTGGAGCGGCCGAGCGAGCGACCGTTCTGGGCGGTGCTCACGTACGAACACGTCAACGCCTGCCTCGCCGACGCGGCCACCTTCAGTTCCGCGCGGGGCATGCGCCTCGACGCAGACCCGGTCGCCACCAAAGCGGCGACGGGCAAGATGATGGTGGTCACCGATCCGCCGCAGCACGGTAGGATCCGACGGATCGTCAGCAGCGCCTTTACCCCAAGGATGGTGCGTCGGCTCGAGAACAACATGCGCCTCACAGCGATCGACGTCATCGAGAACGCGCTCGCTGCGGGCGACGTCAACTTCGCGGATGTGGCCGCCCGGCTGCCGGTTTCGGTCATCTGCGACATGCTGGGCGTCCCACGTGAGGACTGGGACTTCATGCTGCAGCGCACGAAGGTCGCCTTCAGCGACACTCCGGATGCCGACAAGGGCCAGATCGCCGCGGCTCACACCGACATCTTCCTCTACTACCACGAGCTGATGCGCGAGCGGCGCGAGCGGCCCCAGGACGACATCATCAGCGCCCTGGTGCACGGCACCATCGACGGCCGGGCGCTGACCGACGAGGAGATCATCCTCAACTGCAACAACCTCGTCTCCGGCGGCAACGAGACCACCCGGCATTCGACCATCCAGGGCCTGCTCGCCTTCATCGAGAACCCGGACCAGTGGCACCGGCTGCGCGATGACCTCGAGCTGCTGCCCAGCGCCGTGCGCGAGATTCTGCGCTACACCACTCCCGCCATGCATGTGCTGCGCACCACCACCCGTGAGGTGGAGGTTGGTGGCCAGCTGATCGGTGCGGACGAGATGGTGACCCTCTGGCTCGCCTCCGCCAATCGGGACGAGAAGGTTTTCGCCGACCCGGACCGCTTCGACATCGAGCGCAACCCCACCCGCCACCTCACCTACGCCTACGGTGCGCACTTCTGCATAGGCGCGGCTCTTGCCTCCACCGAACTGAACATCTTCTTCGAGGAACTTCTGCGCCGCGCCGAGCTGGCCGAACTCACGGGTGAGGTGAAGCGGGTGCGGTCCAACCTGATCGGCGGTATCGAACGGATGCCGGTGAGGCTTACCCGGCACGCCGAGGCGGATGCCCGGGGTTCACGGGAATGACCACCACAGTGCCACCGTTGGCCGCTCGAGCCGCGGCAGAGGGGAGCACGGCAGTCGCCGAGATCCTGGCGCTAACGGCTCGACCGGAAGTCGTCTCCTTCGCCGGCGGGTTGCCCGCCCCCGAGCTGTTCGACGCCGAGGGTATAGCGGAGGCCTTCCAGCACGTGCTGACCCACAGCCCGCGCAGAGCTCTGCAGTACTCCACTTCCCAGGGCGACCCGGTCCTGCGCGCGTGCATCGCCGACCGCCTCACCGCCCGGGGCCTTGCGACGGCTGCTGGCGACCTGGCCGTGACGACCGGAGCGCAGCAGGGCCTGAGTCTGCTCGTGACGGCTCTGCTGGAGCCGGGCGACTCCGTCGTCGTCGAGGACCCGTGCTATCTGGCCGCCCTGCAGGCCTTCCGGCTCGCGGGCATCCGAATCGTGCCCGTCCACTGCGATGAAGAAGGAATCGATCCGGACGAACTCGCCCGTGTCGTTGCGGCCGAGCGTCCCAAACTCCTCTATATGGTTCCCACTTTTCAGAACCCCACAGGTCGCATCCTGCCCTCCGACCGTCGGGCCGCCGTGGCCGGAGTCGCGGCCCGGTACGGTCTGTGGATCGTGGAGGATGATCCGTACGGCGAGCTCCTCTACGAGGGTGAGCCGACCCCTTGGCTCGCGGGCTACCGGGGTGCGGAGGACCGTACGGCGCTGCTCGGTTCCTTCTCGAAGATCTTCGCGCCAGGCCTGCGCCTCGGCTGGCTGCGCGCGCCCGCCGAGGTGCGCTCCGCGTGCGTCAGGGTCAAGCAGGTCTCCGATGTGCACAGCTCGACCGTTGACCAGGCCGCTGCCGCGCACTACATGACCACTGCCGACCTCGACGCGCGCATCGCACTGCTGCGCACCGCCTACCGGGCCCGGCGCGACGCCCTTCTGGAGGGCCTCGCGGACGCACTCCCGGACGGCTCCCGGTGGAACCGGCCGAGGGGTGGCATGTTCGTCTGGTCCACGCTGCCGCCAGGTTATGACGCCACCGAGGTACTGTACCGGGCGATGCGCCATGACGTGGCCTTCGTACCGGGAGCGCCGTTCTTCGTGGGGAGCGCGGACCCCGGCGCACTGCGGCTCTCGTTCGTCACGCACTCGCCGGAGGAGATCCTCGAAGGCACGCGCCGACTGGCAAGGGCCTTCTGACGGATCGGGGAAACAACACCGTGAACCGCCACGGGTTCGTGCGGGGCTCGGGTTCACTCGGCGTTCAGGGCAAAGCAGTGCCGACAGGTCTCGCTGGGCTAAGCCCTTCCCGAATCCGGCTCATCGTGCTCGTCGTTCCTGCCCTTGGTCCGCAGCCGCTCCGACTCGGCATGCTCTCCCCATTACCTTTTTGGTGCTCCGCAACGGGGCGCCCGGCCTCCGGAGTTGGCATGACTGTCTCCCCCTGTCGATCGCATGTCTTGGGGGGTGGTGTCACCGGCTCCGGAGGCATCGACAGACCGCTGATTAGGGGCATGACCACCGGCTTCTTCGCAGGTCGGGAGGCTCTTCGTAATGTGGATGTGGCGATCGATGCCGTGGGACGGCCGGGTGGGGACGACCGGAGGACGAACGTGATCGACACCAGCGAGATCGGTGCCTTCCTCGGCCTGGATGTCGGCAAGGGCGAACACCACGCCACCGCCGTCACGCCTGCGGGGAAGAAGGCATTCGATAAACGGCTGCCCAACAGCGAGCCCAGGCTCCGCGAGGTCTTCGGCAAGCTGCAGGCCAGACACGGAACCGTACTGGTGGTAGTCGATCAGCCAGCCTCAATCGGGGCTCTGCCACTGGCGGTGGCCCGGGACATGGGCTGCCCGGTCGCCTATCTGCCCGGCCTTACGATGCGACGGATCGCCGATCTCTATCCCGGCGAGGCCAAGACCGACGCCCGCGACGCGTTCGTCATCGCGGACGCAGCCCGCGTCATGCCGCACACCCTTCGCTCGGTCGATCTCGAGGACGAGACCATCGCCGAGCTGGAGATGATCGTCGGGTTCGACGACGACCTGGCCGGCGAGGCCACCCGGATCAGCAACCGGCTTCGCGGCCTGATGACACAGATCCACCCGCATCTGGAACGAGTCCTCGGTCCGCGGATCCAGCACCCGGCCGTTCTGATGCTGCTGGAACGATTCGGGTCCCCCGCCCAGATCCGCAAGGCCGGACGCCGACGGCTGATCACGCTGATACGTCCGAAGGCGCCCAGGATGGCCGAGCGGCTGGTGGAAGAGATCTTCACCGCGCTGGACGAACAGACCGTCGTAGTCCCGGGCACGGACGCGGCCGCGCTGATCGTCCCGAGCCTGGCCGGCTCCCTCACCGCCGTCCTTGACCAGCGCAAACTCCTGGCCACGCGGATTGAGGAAGTGTTGGAGAACCACCCTCTTTCCAAGGTCCTGACGTCCATGCCGGGGATCGGCGTCAGGACCGGAGCCCGGATCCTCATCGACGTCGGCGATGGCAGTTCGTTCCCCTCCGCCGCCCACCTCGCCGCCTACGCCGGCCTCGCTCCAGCAACCCGAAGTTCGGGCTCCTCGATCCGCGGCGAGCAACCATCCCGGCGAGGAAACAAGCAGCTCAAGCGGGCCTTCTTCCTCTCCGCGTTCGCCGCCCTGGCCGACCCGGCCTCCCGCACCTACTACGACAAGAAGATCAGCCAGGGCAAGCACCACACCCAAGCCCTCCTCTGCCTCGCGAGACGACGAGCCGACGTGCTCTTCGCGATGCTCCGGGACGGCACCTTCTACGACCCCCAACCCGCCCCATCAGCTTGACCAAACCCATAGGGGCACCCCCCCAGCACCCGCGCCGGCCGATGGCTCGAGGCTGCCAGCCGGACGGCGACCGCTGCACCGCGCCCACGAGGCCCAGCCGCTAGCCGGCGCAGTGTATCGATGCCGGGCTGATCCCTACAGCACGGCCAGTTCCGCCTCAAGGTCGTCTAAGCCGAGGGATCCCTGGGACAGGGCTGCCATGTGCCACCGCTTGAGGTCGAATGCGGTGCCAGCGTCCTTGCGCGCGGCATCCCGGCCGCGCAGCCAGGCCCGCTCGCCGAGCTTGTAGCCGATAGCCTGCCCGGGCGCACTCTGGTAGCGAATCAGCTCGTTGTGGACGAAGGCTACGGGTCGGCCGCTATGCCGACGGAAGAACTCCTCCGCCAGGTCGGGGTTCCAGCGCTCGCCGGGGCTGAACGGCGAGTGGACAGGGATCTCCATCCCCAGGTGCATGCCGATGTCGATCACCACGCGTACCGCCCGCATCATCTGCGCGTCGAGATAGCCGAGGCGGTGTTCGGGATCGGAGAGGAAACCCAGCTCGTCCATGAGGCGTTCGGCGTACAGTGCCCATCCCTCGGCATTGGCACTGACCATCCCCACGCTGGTTTGGAAGCGGGACAGCGACCCGGCTACGTGCGCCCACTGGGCGAGTTGGAGATGGTGTCCCGGGACGCCCTCGTGGTACCAGGTCGAGACTAGTTCGTAGGTCGGGAAGCGGGTCCGGCCCGCGGTGGGCAGCCAGGTGCGGCCGGGTCGGGTGAAGTCCAGCGATGGTGGGGTGTAGTAGGGTGCCGGGCTGGCGCCGGACGGGGCAAGGCAGGACTCGACACGTTTGATACGCTCCGTCATGTCGAAGTGGGTGCCGCCGAGCTTGTGGATCGCCTCGTCCATCAGGTCCTGCAGCCAACTGCGCACCTCCTCGGCACCGTCGATGGCGTGGCCGTGGGTGTCCAGGTGCTCCAGGACCGACCAGGGTGTCTCGGCATCAGGCAGGATCTTCGTCGCTTCGACGTGCATCTCGGACAGCAGCCGGTGGAATTCTGACCAGCCGTAGTCGTAGGCCTCGGCCAGGTCGAGTTCGATCCCGTTGTAGTAGCGCGCCGAGCGGATGTAGCGCTCCTCGCCGACGACGTTCGGGGCGTCCGCGACGGCTGGGGCGTACTCGTCGCGCAACCAGTCGCGAAGCTGGGCCAGGGCGTCGGTGGCGGCTCGTGCGCAGCCGGTCAGTTCGGTACGCAGGGCGTCAGGTCCGGGGGTGATGAGGTCGACGAACCAGCCACCGTTATCGCCGATGGATTCATCCAACTGTCCTATTAGCGCGTCGACTTGACGTGGACCGCCGGGCAGGTTGCGATTCAGCCCTTCGGTCAGCGACGCCCGGTAGCTGGTTAAGGATTCAGGGATGGCCCGCAGCCGCCGGGCCAGGATCGCCCAGTCCTCGTGGTTCTGGGTGGGGGTGACGGTGAGGGCCGTACGTATCTGCGGGACGGGCGAGAAGATGTTGGAGACCGAGCGCAGTCGCTCGCCAGCCTCGATCATCGCCAGTTCGGCAGTGAGCCGTTCGCGCAGCAGCCGGGCGCAGATCCGCTCGGCCGGAGGCTCGGTCCCGGCCGGGGCGAGCCGACGCAGGGTGGACCGGGCCAGGTCCGCTAGCTCTTCCTGCCCCGCGGGGGAGAAATCGGGCAGCCTGGCGTGGCTGGCGCGGTCGCCGAGGTGGGTGCCGGTGATCGGATCCAGCTTGATCAGGGCATCCACGTATTCGTCCGCGATCTGCCGGGGCGAGGGAGATGCGTTCTTGGACTTAGACATGCTGGCCATCCTTGTACGCCAAGTGGGAGGTGGGGCAAGTCCGTCGCTCTCATCCGCCGGACAACTGCCTTGTACTTCGCCGGTGCCGGTAGGTGCCGTGCCGTTTACTGGACGGGTGCCCCGTGAATCAGCCGGTCCCTCTGCCGCAGCCGCCCGTCCGGCCGCAACCGCCGCCGTCATCGCCGCCGTCGCCGATGAGATGCCCTGGGCCCGTGCTGCACTGGCCGAGCTGGTCGCGTTCCGTTCGGTGGCGGACCCAGAGCGCTTTCCCGTCGCCGGCTGCGAGGCGGCGGCTGCTTGGGTGGCGGATGCGTTGCGCGCGGCCGGCTTCGCTGAGGTGGCACTGCTTGACACCCCGGACGGCTCCCGTTCGGTCTATGGCTTTCTGCCGGGCCCGCCTGGCTCCGCTACCGTGCTGCTTTACGCGCATTACGACGTGCAGCCGCCCCTGGACGAGGCGGGCTGGGATTCCCCGCCGTTCGAGATGACCGAGCGCACGGACGGCCGCTGGTACGGGCGTGGGACGGCGGACTGCAAGGGCGCCGTGCTGATGCATCTGCTGGCGCTGCGAGCCCTCCGGGCGACGGTCGGGGTACCGGTGAACGTCAAGGTGATAGTGGAGGGTTCGGAGGAGCAGGGCACCGGCGGTCTTGAGCAATACGCTCGGGACCATCCCGAACTGCTTCGCGCTGACACGATCCTCATAGCCGACACCGGCAACGTGCGGGCCGGACTGCCGACGGTTGTCTCCTCGCTGCGTGGCGCGGTCCTGGCCCGGATCGAGGTGCGCACCCTGAGCGGAGACCTGCACTCGGGCCAGTTTGGCGGGGCTGCGCCAGATGCGCTTGCGGCACTCGTCCGCACGCTGGCCTCGCTCCATGACCAGGCGGGCGCCACGGCCGTCGACGGCCTGAGCAACCTTGGTTGCTGGGAGGGAAGTTCGTACAATGAAGAGCTCTTCCGGCGTGATGCGCAGATCCTCGATGGTGTGTCCCTGGTCGGTACGGGCGAGGTCGCCGACCGGCTGTGGGCCCAGCCTTCCGTCACCATCATGGGCATCGACTGCCCTACGGTAAACGGCGCCACCCCGGCCGTTCAGGCACGGGCGCGTGCCATGGTGTGCCTGCGGATTCCGCCTGGGGCGCAGGCGCGGACCGCAGCGGAGCTGCTCACCAGCCATCTGCGCTCGCACGTGCCCTGGGGCGCGCGGGTGTCGGTGGAGGTGGTGGGGCAGGGAGAGCCGTTCACCGTGGACACCAGCACGCCCTCGTACACGGCGATGGCACGGGCCATGGAGACAGCGTATGGCGGTGAACGGATGCGGGTGGCGGGGCTTGGCGGATCGATCCCGCTGTGCTCGGCCCTGGCCGAGCTGTATCCGCAGGCCGAGATACTGCTGACTGGTCTGGGTGAGCCCGAGGCGCGGATCCACACGCTGAACGAGAGCGTGGATCCGCGCGAACTGAGCCGGATGGCAGCTGCCGAGGCGTTGTTCCTGTTGTTCAACGGAGAATCTTGAGACTTCCCCGGCCTGCTGAGGTGCGGGGCAACGCAGGCCATACGCCATGACCGTAGCGCCGCATTGCCTGGCTAACCGCAGTCTCACGCCGCGCCGAACATCCCGCTCACCGGCATCCCAGCGAAAGCCAATCCGGTCGTGATATCCCACCGCCGCCACCGCGTCGAGCGCGCCGCCGCTCGTCAAGACTGGCACCGTCTTGGCCGGCCTGCTCGCCCTGACGGCCTCGCGTCGCTGGGCCCGCCGGCGCGGCCTGCATCCCAGGCCTCCCGGCTAACCGCCGCCCACCGGAGCGTGATACCCGCCCATTCCACTCTCAGCCCGAGGGCACTGCCATGACCAACCTCCGCCCCGGCGACCGAACGTTCGCCTTCACTGCGGCCGCCTCTGTTCTTGTCGTGATCCAAGCCCCCGACGAGCAGACAGCCCGCGCCACCTACGAGCAGATCAACACTGAGACGTTCGCCATCGCGTTCACCACCCGCGTCGGTCATGGCCTCGACGCCCTCACCCTGGCAGACGACACCCCGGAGCTGCATCAGGTCGACGGTGAAGAGCCCGTGGAGAACTGCCCCCAGCCCGACTGTGGAGGCTACCTAATCAACAACTGGTGCACCGACGCCGACTGCCCCACCGCTAACTTGATCTTTAACGTGTGACGTCGAACGGTGCGTCGTACTTGATCACTCGGTTCGGTAACTGCCGTATGGGGAAGTGGCCTTCGTCTGAACATGTGCTCCGGCCAAGGAACACACACGTCCTGCATGAAGGCCGTGAGGACGAGTCTGCTGCATCGCGATGTCCGGCAGGAGCCGGTAGCCGAACTGTCGCGCTTCCGGGGTGAGTTCTACTCGGGCCTTGACCCTTGATCCTGGACACACGAGACACTGGATCCTGAGGATCTGAGAACGGACATCTCGTGGTCATGAAGAACTATCCGCCGCAGTTCAAGGCGGACGCGGTCGCGCTGTACCAGTCGCGGCCCGAGGCGACGATCAGACAGGTCGCCGCCGATCTGGGGATCAACCCCGAGACCCTGCGGAACTGGGTCCGGGCGGCCGGAGCGAGCCGGCCCCGGGGGCGCCGGGCGGAGGTGTCGGCGGAGCCGCCGATGCCGTTGGAGGCGGAGAACGCCGCTCTGCGCAAGAAGGTCCGTGAGCTGGAGGAAGAGCGCGAGATCCTGCGGAAGGCGGCGAAGTATTTCGCCGGGGAGACGCGCTGGTGAACCGCTTCCAGTTCGTCGCCGACCACCACCGCCGCTACGGCGTGAAGCGGCTGTGCACCATCCTCGGCATCGCCCGCTCCAGCTTCTACTACTGGCGCCGCACCGCCGCGGACCGGGCCGCTCGCAAGGCGGCCGACGCCCGCCTCGCTGCCCGGATACGGGCCGTGCACCGCGAGTCGGACGGCACCTACGGCGTCCCCAGGATCACCGCCGAAATCCGCGAGGCAGGCGAGCGCGTCAACCACAAGCGGATCGCGCGCGTGATGCGAATCATCGGCTTGGCAGGCGTGCACTTGCGCCGCAGCCACCGCACCACGATCACGGACCCGGCCGCGGCGAAGGCCCCGGACCTGATCGGCCGCAACTTCACGGCACGCAAACCGAACACGAAGTACGTCGGCGACATCACCTATCTCCCCGTGGACGGCGGGAAGTTCCTCTACCTGGCCACCGTCATCGACCTCGCCTCACGCCGCCTGACCGGCTGGGCGATCGCAGACCACATGCGCACCGACCTCGTCACCGACGCCCTGGCCGCCGCCGAACAAACCCGCGGCAACCTCGCCGGGGCGGTCATGCACACCGACCACGGGGCCCAATACACCAGCCGGGCCTTCGCCGACGCCTGCCGCCAGGCCGGCGTCCGTCAGTCCATGAGCGCGATCGGCTCCAGCGCGGACAACGCTCTCGCCGAGTCCTTCAACGCGACGTTCAAACGCGAGACGCTCCAGGGCCGAAAGCGCTGGTCCAGCGAGCGCGAGGCCCGCCTCGACGCGTTCCGCTGGCTGCACCGCTACAACACCCGACGCCGCCACTCCCGCCTCGGACAACGCAGTCCCATCGCCTACGAGACAGCACTCGACACAACATCAACTACCCTGGCCCAAGCCGCATAGCCCGTGTCCAAGATTCCGGGTCAAGGCCCGTTCGCCTTCGACGAGTTTGGGCCCCTGGGGATCAGACCCATCGCAGGCTCCTGCTGGGCGAAGCAGGGCAAGCCCGACCGCCTGCCGGCAACCTACCGCCGCACCCACGGCGTCACCTACTTCCACGGCTGCTACTCCGTGGGCGACGATCGGCTGTGGGGCGTCAACCGACGCCGCAAGGGCACTGCCAACACACTGGCCGCGCTGAAATCGATCCGCGCCGCCCGGCCAGACGGAGCCCCGATCTACGTCATCCTGGACAATCTCTCCGCCCATACCGGAGTGGACATCCGCCGCTGGGCGGAGAAGAAAAAGGTCGAGCTGTGCTTCACTCCGACCTACGCCTCCTGGGCCAACCCGATTGAGGCCCACTTCGGCCCGCTGCGGCAGTTCACCCTGGCCAACTCGAACCATCGCAGCCACCCCGCGCAAACCCGGGCCCTGCACCGATACCTGTGCTGGCGCAATACCAATGCCCGCCACCCCGACGTCCTTGCAGCCCAGCGCAGAGAACGCGCCCGCATCCGCAGCGAAACGGGCATCCGCTGGGGCGGGCGCCCCCTCGCACCCGCAGCCTGAACACCGCCTGGCGGCCAGTGACTCAGAAGCCTCGGAAAACGCCGTCGTCGTCGACGGCGCCGGCGAACTCCTCGAAGTCCATGTTCGCCTCCGAGAGGTTGTTCTCGATGCTCCACAGCTCGGCTGCCACAACGCGGACACACCGCCCACGCTCACGCCGCAGATCCACTACGAGAAGCGGCAAGTCAGTCGAGGCGACAGCTACAGGGTCTGCAAGGACAAGAAGTGGATGCTGATACTCCGCCGGGATGAGGCCGAGGGCCGACTCGGGCGTCAAGCCCTCGTATCTCCGGTCATCGACAAGTGCGACGTTGGCCAAGAAGCCGTCCCTGCTGGGCGAGTACAGCGCCGCCCGCAGAGCGTCCCAAGCACCGTCTGCCGAGAAATCGGTGCGCACAACGAGGGCTTCCAAAGTGCATGGGAACTGATGCATGCGCGGACAGTACCGCTGTGACTGAGTCCTCTAGTTGGCCAGTTGAGCGAGACCCGGCAGGGTTGGCACATGACACGCGATGACCTCTGCGAGATGCTCTCCGAGCAGACGCCTGCATGCGGCCCCGCGCGGGAGGCCCTGCTCTCCGGAGGAGCCTTCGACGTCTGGGAGGGCCTGGTCCCCGTCGGCCAGCTCTTCCACACCTACCGGGTTCGCCACCGGGTCGCGCAGAGGCACGGGCAACCAACGCTCGGCCTCGATGAGACGCTCGGCATTCTCGACGCCGCAGAAGACGAGGTTCTTCGCATCGGCTCGATCAGGACGGCAGATGGGCATTGGGCGTTCGTGCTCTTCTTCAACGCCGCTGCCACGACAGTGCTGGCCTGCGCTGGCGTCGCCCGCACCTCGCACGACGGACACTGACAGAAGCCGAACACCCAGCTGGCCAACTACAACGCTCAGTGGCCAACTAGAACGCTCAGTCACAACCGCCAACCCGGTGAACCAATCCGGTCACAGCACTGTAGTGCTTCGTTAGGTTCTGCGCTGTCTGTGGCGGCCTCGTCGGGCGGGCAGGGGGCGTCCGCAGGTGGAGCAGGTACCGGCCCAGCACCTCAGCAGGTCCTGAAGGACGTCGAGGACCTGGTAGAGGGTCAGGCCGGTGTGTGGACTTTTGGGTCGAGCCGCCTGAGGGTGAGGAAGGCCTGGGCGGCGGTGACGAGGGTGACGTGGTGGTGCCAGCCGCGCCAGGTGCGGCCCTCGAAGTGGTCCAGGCCGAGGCCGTGCTTGAGTTCGCGGTAGTCGTGCTCGATCCGCCAGCGCATCTTCGCCCACCGCACCAGGTCGGCGACCGGAGTCGAAGCGGGCAGGTTCGATATCCAGTAGTCCGTCGGAGCGTCCTGGCCGTCCGGCCATTCGACCAGCAGGGTCTGGGTGGGCAGGACTCCGTTCCAGTGGTTGCGGCCGCCGCCCGCCTCCTGGGCGGCAGCCAGGGACTGCTTGCCCGCAGGCCGGACGGTCAGCACCGCGAACCGCGAGGTCATCGCGCCTTTGCTGCCGCGGCGCCAGGTCACCTCGGTGAACCGGCCGGCACCGGCCTTCGCCGCAAGGGCGGAAACGGCTCGTGGTGGGGTGCGGTAGCGGGGCAGGGTCGGCGGACCGAGCCCGCCGTAGACGGGCTGGTGCGGCGCGGCCTCCTCCGGGTGAGCGACTTCCTTGCCGGTCAGCGCGAGGACGTAGGACAGTCCTCGCTCCTCGAGACCGAGGCGGAAGGGGGTACTGACGCCGTAGCCGGCATCGGCGACCACCACCAGCGCCTTCAACCGCCAGTCGGTCAGGCTGTCGAGCAGGCCGAGCGCGAGACGCCACTTCTCCTGGTGGACGACGCCGTCGGGGACACCGGCCCGGCGACAGCGGTCCGCTTCGTCCGTCCACTCGCGCGGCAGATACAACTCCCAGTTCAGCGGGCAGGATGCGGTGTCGGTGGCGGCATGGACGCTGACCGCGACCTGGCAGTTCGCCCGCTTGCCGACCGCTCCGCAGTACTGACGAGCCACCCCGACCGATGCTCTGCCGCACTTGGGGAACGACACGTCGTCGACCACCCACACCTCCGGCGTGATCACCTCGGACAGCCGCTCAGCGATCCGCCGCCGCACCGGCAGCGGATCCCATGGCGACTGGTTCACGAACTGCTGCAGGGCCTGCATGTTCCCGTCCGGCAACCGCTCGGCCATCGGCTGGACCGACTTCCGCCGGCCATCGAGCATCAGGCCCCGCAGATAACACTCGCCCCAGCGCCGCTGATCCCGACGCGGCAACGACCCGAACACCTCGGCAACGAACCCCGCCAACTCGCCCCGGATCCGTTCCACTTCCCCCAGCTTCACTCTGGGAGGCTGCCCACCACCAGCCGAGATCACACAACGTAACGAAGCACTACTAGCGGCCTGCGTACCAGTTGTTGCAAATCTCGGTGATGTCGACCACGACGAACGTTCACCTCGCCATCCAGGTGCCCATCGGCCTTCCGAGCTATGGGACGAGGAACATGAGCAGCTCCGCGCGACCAGGTCCCTCGATTCCGGACTCCACCCAGGCCAGTCGACAAAATGCGCATCCATCCATATCGTCACTAATAGGGTTTAACATGCCGAAATTGCACTACTCCACTGGGCGCTGCGAGGTGTAACAACTCACAAAGAACCGGCTGCAAAAGGTCCATTGCAAATATGTCTTTGCGGCGCTACTTTGTAGGCATGAACGAGCACCAGGATCCACTGGTCCGCAGTCTCGACGCCCGATCCCTTCGTGGGCTCGCACACCCACTGCGCATGCAGCTGATGGCTGCCTTGCGCTACGGCGGTCCGGCCACCGCGTCCCAACTCGCCGAAAAACTGGGCGAGTCAAGCGGTGCCACCAGCTACCACCTGCGACAGCTCGCCGTTCACGGCTTCATTGAGGACGCCCCCGAGCGCGGCAAGGGCCGGGAGCGGTGGTGGAGGGCGGTTCACAAGGGCCTGCGCTTCGACGATGCGCTACTCACGGACGCCAACCCGGACGTTCGAGGGGCCGCCGACATGTACCTGCACGAGGTCGCGACCGCCCAGACCCGGGATCTGTCGACCTGGCTCGGCAACCGCGAGGCATGGCCGGAGGAGTGGAACCGCGCCTGGGACATGAGCAGCGCGACGCTGCAACTGACGCCCGAACTGACCCGGGAACTCGTCGAGAAGATGCACACACTCGTCGACACCTACCGCGACCGGGCCGCCGGCGAGGACGACGCCAACACCGCCCAGGTACGCATCCACACACACGCGTTCCCCCTCACCACAGAATGAAAGGCCACAGTCCGATGCACCCCGAGACCTACCTCGCCCTTCACTACGCTCGCGCCGCCGACCTCCGTGCCCAAGCCGACGCATACCGCCTCGCCGCAGCGGCCTGGCGCCCCCGGCATCTCCGTAGCCGCCTTGGCTGGACCCTTGTGGAAGTCGGCCTGCGGCTGGCCGCCGCACCCAAGGCGGCAGCGGCCATTCCTTAGTGTTAACCGCTGCGAACGCCGACAGGCCAACCCATCCGGTCACAGCGGCGTTGGCCGGGCCCCAGGTGGGAGCGGCGCGGAACGGCCGAGTTCTGGAGTGCAGCCTAAGGGCTTGCCGGGAAACAAGTCGTGGCTTCCGGCTGCGGGGATCGTTGTTCTGGTATGGGGAGACCGGAGGGGATCGAGACCGTCCTGGCTGCGAAGTTCCAGGCGTTGTTGCCGCATCTGGACGAGCGTCAGCGTCGACTGGCCATAGGGGCGGAAGCGCGGTCGCTGGGGCATGGCGGGATCAGGCTCGTCGCCGCTGCGGCCGGAGTGCGGGAGGGCACAGTCTCGCGCGGGGTGGCTGAACTTGAGTCCGGTGAGACCCCGTTGGGGCGGGTCCGTCGTCCTGGTGGAGGCCGGAAGAAGGCGACCGAGCTGGATGCGGGGCTGCGGCCGGCGTTGTTGGCTTTGGTCGAGCCCGACGAGCGGGGCGATCCGATGTCGCCGCTGCGCTGGACGACGAAGTCGACCCGGAAACTGGCAGTGGAGCTGACCCGGCAGGGCCACCGGGTCTCCGCCGACACCGTCGCCGGCCTGCTGCGGGAGGAATGCTTCAGCCTGCAGGGCAACGCCAAGACCCTCGAGGGTGCCCAACACCCGGACCGGAATGCCCAGTTCAACTACCTCAACGAGCAGGCACGTAATCACCGGGACGCCGGTGACCCGGTGATCAGCGTGGACACCAAGAAGAAGGAGCTGATCGGCGACTACAAGAACGCCGGGCAGGAATGGCGGCCCGCCGGACACCCTGTGAGAGTCAAAACGCACGACTTCCCCGGCCAGGCCGAGAAGGCGATTCCGTACGGGATCTACGACCTGGCGGCGAACACCGGCTGGGTCAGCATCGGCACCGATCACGACACCGCGGCGTTCGCCGTCGCCTCGATCCGCCGCTGGTGGCAGGCGGTCGGCCAGCACGACTACCCCCACGCTCGCCGTCTGCTGATCACCGCTGACGGCGGAGGTTCCAACGGCTACCGCACCCGCGGCTGGAAGACCCACCTGGCCGACCTCGCCGCCGAGACCGGCCTGGAGATCACCGTGTGTCACCTGCCTCCCGGCACCTCCAAATGGAACAAGATCGAGCACAGGCTGTTCTCCCACATCACCATGAACTGGCGCGGCAGGCCCCTGACCAGCCATGAAGTCATGCTCCAGACCATCGCAGCGACGACCAGCCGCACCGGCCTGACGGTGCACGCCGAACTCGACAGCGGCGAATACCCCACCGGCATCCGCATCACCGACGAGGCCATCGCCGCCCTGCTGATCACACGCCACCGCTTCCACGGAGACTGGAACTACACCTTTCACCCCGCAGACCATCAACCAAGCCCACGCCTGCCCCGGCAACGCGGGCGGGCAGTCGAGGGCTCTCGCCCCCTCCCGCTCCACGACCTGCAGCACCCTGAGCTGACCGGCATGCCCCGCAAGCAACTCAGCGACCTCATCGAAACCTTGATCCCCGCGCTGGAGAAGCACCGCGAACAAGTCCGCCAAGCAGCCCGCGGCGGCCCACGCCGCGTCGCCCCGGGCACCGGCCGCAAACCCACACTCACCCCCGCCGACCAGATCCTGGTCACGATCCTCTACCTGCGGAAACACTCGCTTCAGGAGCTTCTCGGCCAGCTCTTCAACACCACTGCCATGACCATCAGCCGTGCAGCGAAAGACGTCCGTCCACTCCTGGAAGCCAACGGTGTCCGCCTCCCTGCTTCAACAGCCCGTTTCCGGACACCGGACGACGTCGCCCGGTTCCTCGACCTTGACGAAACCAAGATCAAACCAACGTGTTGATTCCCGGCAAGCCCTAAGGGCGTGCAGATTTGTGATCCGGAGGGTTGAGCGGCCTGTGCCGACTGTTCGCGATCACGCATCGGGTGTTCTCGTGATGTGCTCTTGGAGCTGTTTTCGTACCTGTCCGCGCTGCTGATCGAGGAGGTCGAGCGACAGCCGGACGAGGTAGTACTGCGGGCACGCGTGCGGTCGACGACGGCACGGTGCTGATCGACATGGCCACCCACCGGCCGCTGCATCTCCACGACGGCCGCGACGGCGAGGACCTGGCCGCCTGGCTCCAAGGCCATCCCGAGGTGAAGGTCATCTGCCGGGACCGCTCCAGTGGTTACGGGGAGGGCGCGCGGGTCGGGGCGCCCCAGGCACAGCAGGTCGCGGACCGATATCACTTGTGGGCCAACCTCGGCCAGGCGGTTGAGAAGACGGTCAACGCCCACCGCTCCCACCTGGCCGAACCGCTTGCCGCAGCGGAAGACGGCCCTGGCCACCCGGAAACGGAGCCCGAGGTGGTGTAGCCGTCCAAGGAGCTGAAGATCGTGACCCGACTGCGGTAGCAGCATGCCGTCGCCCACGAGCTGCGGGCCCAGGGGATGTCGAAGGCGGTGATCGGCCGGAAGCTCGGGCCGCACCAGGCCACCGTCCGCAAGCTGGTCAACGCCCGCTCCGCTGATGATGTCGTCGCCAAGACCCTGCAGCGGGCGCATGTCGTCGACCCGTACGTCGGCTACCTGCACCGACGCTGGAACGAAGGCATAAGAAATGCCGCACAGCTCCACCGAGAGATCCAAAAACTCGGCTATCCCGGAGGCGAGTTGGCCGTCCAGCGTCAGCTGCGGCGCTACCGCACCGGGCGCGGGTATGCACCCGCCGTCGGCCCCAAGCCTCCCTCGGTCCGCGAGGTCACCTCATGGATCATGACCCATCCCGAACACCTCCACGACGGCGATGCCGACAAGCTGCACCGCCTGCGTGAGCGCGACCCCGAAATGGACCGGCTCACCGGCCACGTCAGGAAGTTCGCTGTCATGATGACCGCACGCCAAGGCGACCGGCTCGAAGAGTGGATCGCCTCGATCTCCTTCGCAAACGCGTCTTGCTCGCACGGTGACGACCTCCGCGCTGGATCACAAGATCGTCGACAGAACCCTGACCTTCACGTTCACGCAGTCGATGAAGACGACCGGGTAGACGCTGTCCAGGGGACGGTTCTGTCATTCCGCCATGCCGGCCATCACGCTGTCGGTGATCGTGGAGATCGCGGACTTGGAGATGTCCGCTCCGTAGCCCTCGGCGAGATGCGCGGAGATCTCCCCGTGCGTCAGCCCTTTCGCCGACAGGAACAGAACCATCTCGTCCACCCCGCCCAACCGGCGCTGCCGCTTCTTGACCAGCTGCGGTTCGAACGACCCAGCCCGGTCCCGCGGCACCACGATCTCAACCGGCTCCGACTCAGTGATCACCGTCTTCGACCGGTGCCCGTTGCGGTAGTTCTCCCGGCCGCCTTCGGCCCGCTCACCGGGCTCATGGCCCAGATGATCGGTGAGCTCGCTCCAGCGCGGACTCCAGCACCCGCTTCGTCAGCTGCTGCAGCAGGCCGCCCTCCCTGGTGAGCTTCACCCCACCAGCCTGAGCCCGGGCCACCAGCTCGGCAACCAGCCCGCCATCCAACGGCGCCCGTCCCACTCACCACCGCCTTCATATCACTCGTCACGTCAGTCATCAACTGTCGCTTCAAACTCGAGAGTTACACCGCTCACCGGGACCTTCCAAGATTTTCGTAGGCGTTGATCGCCCGTGACTGTGCGTCAGTTGAGCAGGATGATGTGACACAGGAGGCGGTGGGCGGCACGGCCATACATCTGCCGCTTGAGGAGCTTGATCTTGGTGTTGGCACCCTCGGTGCGGCCGTTGTGGTGGGGCAGGGTGAGGGAGGCGTCGACGGCGGTTCGGTCGCGCTCCAGGCCGTTCGCGAAGGAGTGGAGAAAGGGCAGGTCAGCGCTGCGGCTCCGGGTGATCCAGGCCGTCAGCCTCGCCGCGTTGCCCTCGCGCGGGATGAGTAGGTCGGCAAAGGCATGGATCTGGCCGGTCAGTACGGCCATGTCGGGGCAGGCGTGGGCGAGCTGGTTGCGCAGAGTGTGCTGGTCCTCGTCGAGGCGGTCGGGGTGGCGGGTGAGCAGGCCGGTGACCTTGCAGGGGAAAGGGCAGCGTGGTCGGCCTCGACGCGACCTTGGTTGATGTAGAGGACCAGGAGGTCGGACGGGAAGCTGAACAGAAACGGATGGGGCGCCCTGAAACGCCCCCAGTCAGAGGATTCCCTTCCATGACCACGGCCGGGGGCCGGATCGACCACGCAGACAGTCGATCCGGTGCTGCGCCTGGGGGATCCACTGTGCGTTGCTGGCTGCGTGCTGGGCTGCGTACGTCACCATCCGCAGCTCTCGGGCTCGCGCGAGGATGGGGTAGCCCTCCCACTCCGTCACATCATGGCTGTAGGTCGCACAGAACTGGTCGTACTCGCGCGTGCTGACGGCACCCGTAGTCTTTGCCCGTACGGCGGTGGACACGAGATCCCACTCCGGGGGCCCAACAGAGAAGCGCTCCAGATCTATCATCAGGACCCCGTCGGCCGTGCGGACGATGTTGCCGGGCCAGGCGTCGCCGTGCACAGCCCGGTCGGGGAGACCAGCCGGCCGCCCGGCCCAGGCCGCTGCGAGGTCGCGGTGAAGGTCCTGCAGCCACTCTTTGTCGTCGTCGCGGATCGTCGTGGCCGCTTGCAGCCGTTCGCCGACCCGGACGAAGGGATCGAGGTACCCCAGTTCGATGTCTGGTGTGGGCAAGGAGTGGAGCTGTGACAGGAGTTGGGCGACTTCTTGGACGGATCCGTGCTCTGGCGGCGGAAGTTCGACCCAGAAGGTCACGGATCTACCGTCTGCCTGAACCGGCTGCTCCACGTCGATCAGGCGAACAGCCGGGACGTTCTCCTGGGCGAGCCAACGTGCGACGCGCACCTCGCGGGCCGCTGCAGCACTCTGGCCTTCCGGTGCGATCCGCACGATCACCCGCTGATGAGGTAGCCGCCATATCTGGTTTTCGGCCAGGCGTAGAGGTTCCGCTCCGTCGGAGTCCAATCCGACCGTTGAGCATGCCTGCTCCAGGACGTGGCGCGCAGGTGCGGCTGCCGAAGAAGTCATGCGGAAACCGTAGCGGCGATCCGCTCTCGCAGCCCCGAAGCCTCTTGGACCCCCCGGTGCTTCGAGGCGAAACGGCCGAGCTGCCGTAGATCGTCGGCAGCTCGCCGGGAGGTGAGCCGGCCAACCTCGTCCAAGGCGTCGTGGCCGAGCGCCGCCGCCTGGCGAGGGTCGCCCTTGGCCATGATCAGGGAGGCCAGTTTGGTCCGCGAGATCGCTCGGGACCGCTTGTAGGCGTCGGTGTGTCCCTTCACCGCTGTGTCGAATCGGCGGGCTGCCCGGCCCGGGTCCTGTCCCGCAAGGATGGCGAGATCAAACAGGGCGTGAGCCGTGTCCCCGTTGTGCTGCGCCTCGTCGTAGTAGGCCATCCACGGCGATTCTTCGGCGGGCCTGGCCCGGGTGAACGCTTCATCCGCGGCGCCGACGGCCGCCATGGTGTCGCGGACGTTGCCCATCTTCCCGAAGGCCCTGGCCCGTGCTGTGTGAAGCATCGCCTGCTCCGTCGCGGTCAGACGGTCGGAGCGCACGAGTCCCTTCTCGGCGTAGGTGAGGCCGTCATCGGGGGCTCCGATCCATACGGCTTGCCGTGCGAGGAACGAGTACGTCTTGGCTCGTAGGTGCCAGTCGCCGGCTTCCTCGGCGCAGTCTGCTGCGAACCGGAACGTCTGGGTGGCTTCAGCGTGGTGGTAGGCATCGAAGGCAGAGGCGCCGACCACGATGCCGAGTCGCGATACAGCGGCGAACAGTTGGGTTCGCAGGTTTTCGGGGCACTGCGCTTGTAGCAGGCCGGCCGACCACTGCATCGCTCGACTGGCTACGTCACGCACCATGCCACCGCCGCCCAGCTCGTTGTCCATGCCGCTGATGGCGGTGGCCGCTGCCAAGACCTGGTCGATGTGGCTCGGGTTGACGTTTGCCGGGAGAGACAGCTCGGCGGGGGCGAAGACGTCGGTGAGGTCGAGGGGGGCTAGGGCGGCGAGGCCGCTGATTTGGAGGAACGAGCGTCGAATCACGGGCTCATGGCTCCCAGGGCGAGGAGTTGGTTCGTCTCTGCCCAGGATGCGGCCTGTCGGCGCCTGAACGGGTTGCTCCCCTCTGCGCTTGGCAGCCTTTTCGGCATCAGCCCGTTCTTTATCGGCATCACGGTTGACGAAGGCCATCGGCCACGCGCGGTCAAGCAGCCCTCCCGTGTGGAGCACATCGTCGAGCCGTTGAGCCACGTCGCGACGGCAGCTCGGGTATTTCCCCTTCTCGATCGACAAGATCATGTCGTCGCTGACCTGTACTAACCGTCCCAGCTCCTTGGCTGACAGTCCCTGCTCCAGGCGCAGTCTGCGCAACTCGTTCCCAAACCACTCCTGGGGGGACGCCCCCGGGTCGAGCTGCTTCATCGGCTGCGGCATGTTCTGTCCCCGAAGTCGTTGATGCCGAACTTTTCACCTGTCGGCATCAGGCTCTGCACGTTCTCGGTGCGCTCTGCCTAAATGGTTGCTGATCGGTTCCAGTCCAGTACACACCGCAACCACCCCTGATGAAGGGGTTCTGGCAGAACGGAGGAAGCAGCGATGGAACTACTCGTCGACCCCCGCAAGCGGGACGCTTCTGTTCGAGCCACGTCCAGAAGCGTGGACGGCCAACTCGACATGAGTTTCGACGTCCGGGCTGAAGACCTGGGGACCGTCCGGGACATCGTTGCAACGCACCTCTGCTGGTGGCGCGTCGACAACGACACCGTGCACCGCATGCTGACCGTGGTCAACGAACTTCTCACCAACGTCTTGCAGCACACTCCTGCGGATGCCGACGGATGCCGGATGGCCAGTCTGCTCCTCCAGAAGGTGCCGGACGGTGTCACCGCCGTCGTCCGCGACCAGGACCCTTGCCCGCCTGTGTACACGTCTCCGGACCTCCTTGCCGAAGAGGGGCGCGGACTGATGCTGCTGCGCGCCTTGGCTGACGACACTTCCGTGTCCGTGACTTCAGCGGGCAAGGACGTGTGGGTCTTCCTAGTGGCCCCGGAAACTACCGAGCACTTCTAGCCCCCCTCACGGCCGGCACTTGGCCCTCTCCAGGAGTTTCGATGTCCCTCACCGTTCTGGTCCCGGAGAACGACGTGGTTCCTCCGCCAGCCGACGAGCCCGGCACACCGAAGTGGACACTTCCACTCGACGCAGAGGGCTTGAGGTGCGTCCTGGAACGGATCAAGGACTGGGAATCGCTTGACGTGGAGGAAGTCTGCGACGACCTCGACACGGCAATCGGAAACCAGCCGCCGCCCGTCGCGACGACCGGCCCCCTGGTCGACCGCCTCCGCGGCCACCTGAAGCAGCTCAGCGACATCGCCGTCGCGGACGAGCGGTACCCGCCCACCGCGGCGATGGTCCAGCTCGTCGAACAAGGGCTCTCCTTGCGAGGCGAGTACACACCGGTCGCATACCGGCAGGCTGTCGGCCTTGCTCGTCGCCTGGCCTTCGTGACCTCCGACCTGGTCGAAGAGCTGATCGAAGCCCGCTACCTCAAGGGGCCGGAGTGATGCACAGCCCCAACTCCGTGAGGCACCCGGCGGTGACCGCCGAGGTGATGGCCGGCCCACGAGACGCGTACGACTTCGACTTCTACGAGCAGCGGATCGCCGACACCTGGCTCTTGGAGAAGAGCGTCGCTGTGCGCACTCTGCGCGTGCCGTTCCTCGCGGTCCCCGTCGGAGGCACGAGGCAAGGCGGGTACTATCCGGTGCCGTGTCTTTGCGTCGGGATCAAGGTCCGTGACCTCCTGCTGGAGCATCCTGGCTTCCCCAATGCGCGCCTGCGGTTGTCGACCCACCCGGATACCTGCGCCGTTGTCGAGTGGGGAGAGAGACCACCGACGCTGTGGGGCAACCGCGACGACACCACCCTTGGACGCTTCTACGGCTACAGCGAAGCAGCCATCGCCGACTTCGTACCGCAGCGCCTTACGACTCCCTCTTCGACAATCTCCGTTCCGTGTTCCCCCACGGCACCGTAGCTCGCCGAAGAGGGCCCGACTTCCCACCCGAGAGGACGAGCACCATGTGTGCGCACAACCCGCCGTGCCCCACGGCTGAGCATCCGGACAGGGAGGCCGCGCGCCCCTTCGCTCACCGCCCTGAACAGGGCTGGAGTCCGCTGTGCGACACAGTGAGCGCAGCCGCGTGAAGCGGGCCGGCGTAGCGCCGAGACTCGTCCCGTACATCACCTCGCGAGAGGGCGAGTACGGCGGGCTGGAGTCGGAACTCGCGCTGAGCATGAACGCCTTCGGCTCCGTGCGTCTCGCCTACCAGGACGAAACCCCGACCGACCGTGGGCCGCGCGGTGAGCTGTGGGCGCGGTGCTCCCAGTCGCTCAATGCTGCCGGGAAGCCGACGGGCAAGCCGCGGTGGCGCTTGGTCAACCCCATCCGGCAGCGGGAGGCGATGGAGCAGCTTCGGTGCCAGGTCGGCTTCTGCCCGGCCGAGACCGACCGGGGGTACATCTTCCTCGCCGGGGCCGCGGAAGACGCGTCTCACCGAGCTGGTGAACCGGTGAGGACGGCGCAGCCGCCGGTGTGCCTGAAGCATCTGCGGCCGGCCATAGAGCTGTGCCCGCACCTTCGGCAGGGGCACGTCGCCTTCCGCGCGCGGGCGACAGCGGTCTGGGGCGTCATCGGCTCCCGGTACCGCCTTACCGCCACCGGCCTGGAGCCGCTTCCGGTCGAGGACGACGATGGGCCGGTGGCGTACGAGCACCCACAGTTGGGCTGGTTCCTGGCGAGCCAACTCGTGTGCGAGCTGCGGGACTACGAGGTCGTCAATCTGGACGATCTCATGCCCGCCGCATAGACGGCCGCCTGACGGCCCTGAGTGATACGGACAGGTCCGCCGGGCGGCTCACCACCGGCGCCAGAGCACTCGCGCGCCGTCCATAACGCCACCGCCCAGCTTGGCCAGTCCGGCGAGAACGGAGATCGTTCGCCGATAACCTCCCGGCCCACCGGCACGCGGTGCTGGTCTACCTCCCCCGAACACGAACGACCGAAGGAAGTTCATGACGAACACGACCGTCGAACCCGACGAGGCGACCCGCCTGCGGAACAAGGTGGTGGACGAACTGTGCGCGGACGGCAACATCTCCTCCCCGGAGATCGAAGCGGTGATGCGCAAGGTGCCCCGGCACGAGTTCATCCCCGACACCTCGCTGGACAAGGCGTACGACCCGTACGCCGCCGTGATCACCAAGACGGACGAGCACGGTGTGCAGCTCAGCTCTGTGTCCGCACCGCAGATCCAGGCCATGATGCTGGAGCAGGCCCAGGTGAAGTCCGGGATGCGGGTGCTGGAGATCGGCTCGGGCGGCCTGAACGCGGCCTACCTCGCTGAGCTCGTCGGCGAGGACGGTGAGGTCGTCACCGTGGATATCGACCCCGTCGTCACCGATCGGGCGCGCCGGCTCCTGGGCGAGCAAGGCTACAGTCGGGTGCACGTCGTCACCGCCGACGCCGCCGAGCCCATTCCGGAGCTCGGCGAAGTCGACGTGGTCATGGTGACTGCCGGGGCCTGGGACATCTCCCCGGCGTGGACCGCGCAGCTCAAACAGGGCGGCCGGCTCGTGGTGCCGCTGCGGATGCGGGGTTTGACCCGGTCGGTTTCCTTCACCCGGATCACGGGCGAGCACGGTCCCTACCTGGAGAGCGAGTCGGCGCGGATCTGCGGCTTCGTCCCGATGCGGGGCTCGACCGCCCACCGGGAAGAACTCCTCCTGGTCAACGGCACCCCGGAGATCGGGCTCAAGTTCGATGATGGCCTGCCGGCCGACCCGCACCGGCTCGACAACGCCGTCGCGACACCGCGGCACGAACTGTGGACCGGGGTCACCGTTCGGATCCAGGAACTCATCGACACCCTCCAGATGGCAATGGCGATCAGCCTGCCGGGCTTCTGCACGATGGCTGTCGATGACGACCTGGACACGGGCCTGGTCGCCCCCGTGAACAAGCGGTTCGCCCTCGCCGCCGTCGAGGACGACACCTTCGGCTACCTCGTCACCCGCCGCACCGAGGACAACAAGCACCTGGAGTACGGCGTGCACGCTCTCGGTCCGAATGCGAAGCAGTTCGCTGACAAGATCGCTTACGTGCTCCGCGACTGGGAGGCCAACAGGCGCGGCGGCCCCGGCCCGGTCATCCGGGTCTATTCGGCCAACACCCCCGATGACCAGATCCCGGCCGACCGGGTCATCGACAAGGTGCACAGCCGGATCTCGCTCTCCTGGCCCGCGGCGTAACGCCGGGAGCCAGGTCGTCCCGCACATCCCAACAAGAGGAAGGCACACCATGACGAGCGCCACTCTGGCCCCGCCCGCCCCGCTGGCAGGCCTGGACGACGACTTCGCGCCTCTGGACGTGAAGGTCGTCATCGCCGAGCACCCGTACGGCAAGCTCATGTGCTCCACGGGCGACGGCTGCGGCACCACCTGCGCGACCGGTGCCTCCGCCTGCGGTTCCTTCACGGAGGACCCGGCCTGATCCAGGCCGTCCTCACCGGTGGGCCGGGCGAAGCACTTCGCCCGGCCTGCCATCCCCTCTCCTACCCGCGCCGCCTCATGGAAGGGCCTCATGGCTTCCCGAGCAGTCGCCAACTACGAGTGGCAAGGCGTTGCGTTGCTGCGCGCCACCACCAGCCCCGGGCCGGCAGACATCCCTCGTACCCTCAATCTGGACAACGTGGCCGTCACCCGCGGATGGCTGAGCCGCGTCTGGCAGCGCGGGGACTTTCGCAGCGCGCTGGAGCTGGCAACTCCCGTCCTGTCCGACGCCATCGAGGCAGTCGTCCAGGGCAGGCAGACCAAGCCCCGTCAGGTCCGCCGCACGGCACTGTCGACGGTCTCCTACCTTCTGCGATGGCAGCACCGACCGACTCCGCTCGGCTTGTTCGCCGGCACCGCGCCGGTGTCTGTCAGGCCCCGGGCGAGCGCGCGGTGGCGCGACAAGCACCGCGCGATGATTCGGCCGGATGCCGAATGGGTCACCGAAATGGTCCTCCGGCTCCAGCGCACCCCCGCATTACTGAAGCGGTTACCGCTGGTCGCCAACAACGCCGCCCGCACCCGCGGTGACCGGCTCGTGGCGCCGGGCCCGCCCTCTGACGGCCACGCCGTCCTTCTGGCCCCGGTCGAGATATCCGTCCGCAACGCCCGGCCGGTGGCCGTCGCCATGGACGCGGCCCGCACCCTCATCCCCTACAGCGACCTCCACGGCCATCTGCGCGACGGATTCCCGCAGGCCACACCCGAGAAGATCGACGCTCTTCTCACCAGTCTGGTCGAGCAGCAGTTCCTCATCACCAGCCTGTGGGCACCCATGACCACCGTGGACGCCTTCCAACACCTGTGCCGCGAACTGAAACGGCACCAAGCGGACAACGTCCCCGAGGTGCGGGACCTGGTTCACGCGCTGTACGCGCTGAGCGACGACGTGTCCACCCACCAGCCGACACTCTCCGGCACCAGCGCGAGCGCCCTCGCCGCGCGGATGCGAGACCTCACCCCCGTGACTCCGACACCGCTGTTCATTGACACCGCCCTCGACTGCGAGACCCAGCTCCCGCAGACCGTGATCGCGGAAGTACAAGCAGCCGTGTCCGCCCTGTACCGGACCACCCCGCAGCCCTACGGCTACCAGCACTGGCGCGACTACCACAGCCGGTTCCGGGCCCGGTACGGCGTCGGCGCCCTGGTGCCGGTTATGGAGCTGGTCTCCGACAGCGGCCTGGGCCTGCCCGCCGGATACATCGGCTCCGAACGTTCCGCCGCCCTGAAACTGCGCACCGACCGCGATGAACTACTGGTGGCTCTGCTGCAACAAGTCCTCCTGGACGGCCGCGATGAACTCCGGCTCACAGACGACATGGTCGAGGCGTTGGAGAAGGCTGCCGGAAGCGACGACCGGCTGTTCGTACCCCGCGTGGAGGCCGCCTTCGAAGTGCACTCCTCCGGCACCACGGCTCTGTCACACGGTTCCTTCGACGTCGTGCTCACGTCAGCGCCTCGCCCCGGTAGCAGCATGGCTGGCCGATTTGCTCACCTCCTGCCACCCGAGCATCAGGACGCGCTCGCCACCACGTACGACGGAGCGCCGGGCGGTCTCACGGCGCAGCTCGTCTTCCCGCCGCGCCGACACCGCAACGAGAACGTCACCCGTACACCGCGGCTGCTGCCGTACGTCATCGAACTGTCCAGCCACCAGGAGGCCGACGAGACGACGATCCAGCTCGCCGACATCGCCGTCACCGCGGACCCGCGCAGCTTCCACCTCGTACAGCTCTCAACCGGCCGGCCAATCGACGTGCGAGTCCTGCACGCGCTGGAGGGCGGGACCCAGACCCCACCGCTGGCCCGCTTCCTCGCCGAAGTGGCCAACGGACGGTACGCCGCCTACAAGCCGTTCGACTTCGGAGCCGCCTCCCGGCTCCCGTTCCTTCCACGGGTGCGCTACCGCCGCACCATCCTCGCTCAGGCCCGATGGCTACTGACGGCCGACGACCTGCCCGGACGTACAGTCCCGACGGAGGAGTGGGAGCACGCCTTCACCGCCTGGCGCGGCCGACTGAGGGTTCCGCTGCAGGTCGCCATCATCGAGTACGACCAGCGCCTCCCCCTCGACCTGTCCCACCCGGTCCACCGCCGGGTACTGCGCGCACACCTCGACAGCACCCGCCGCCTGGAGCTGCGCGAGGTACCGGACGGGGACGCCCACGGCTGGATCGGGAGGGCACACGAAATCTGGCTCTCCCTGGGCCGGTCCCAGTCCGACACCACCGACGCCCCCCGGTTCCGCCCCACCACGCCGTCGGCTCCCGAGCGGCACCTCCCAGGAGCCGGGGAGGTCTTCCTTGCGCAGCTCCATGCCCACCCGCGCCGCTACGACGAGATCCTGAGCCGATATCTGCCCCACCTTCTCGCCGCGTTCGGTGAGACACAGCCGGCCTGGTGGTTCACGCGGCACCGGGAGATGGCTCGCCCGGATGCCGACCAGCATCTCGACCTCATGCTGCACCTGCCGCAAGGCGCATACGTGTCCGCCGCCCAGCACTTCCGTACCTGGGCAGACAGTCTGCACGGGCTCGGGTTGGCGTCAGGGCTCGTGCTGGCTCCCTATCAGCCGCAGACCGGGCGCTTCGGCGGCGGAGCGGCCATGGACGCCGCGCACCAGGTGTTCGCGGCGGACTCCGCCGCCGCCCTCGCGCAGATCCAGCTCGCCGAGCGCACCGACGCCTTCGCCCCGCAGGCCCTCGCAGCGGCCAGCGTCCTGCACCTCGTCACCCCCCTGGCGCCGACCACCGCCGCAGCCGAGGAGTGGTTGGTACGCAACCTTCCCAAGGGTCAGGGACGACTGGACCGGGCACTGCGTGGCCAGGTACTCGAACTCACTGCGCCGAACACTGCCTCCGCTCTCGCGGCCCTCCCCGGCGGCTCTCTGCTCACCAACGCGTGGCGAGCCCGTGCCGCCGCCGTGGAGACCTACCGGAACACCTTGACCGGCGAGCGTGATCCGCTCGATGTCGCCCGGTCGCTACTGCACCAGCACCACGTCCGGGCCCTGGGCGTCGACCCGCGCACCGAGGAGACCACGATCCGGCTCGTACGAACCGCGGCCCTTCAGCACCGGATGGCGACCCGATGACCGCGCAGGCCGCCACCGCCGCGGCGATCCTGGAACAGTACGCCGCCCATCTGGCGCAACCCTCTGCTCCGCCCTCGAACGAGCCCTGGGCGGTGCAGTCCCTCGCCGACGGCGCCGCCGGAATCAGCCTGCTACACATCGAGATGGCCAGCCGGTACGGCGGCTCTTGGCGGCCTGCCCACCGATGGATCACCACCGCAGCGGCCGGGCACATCAGCGCGGCCGACACGACCGGGCTGTTCCTCGGTGCCCCGGCCGTCGGCTTCCTCCTCACCACCGTCCCGCCGCCCTTCCAGCACCTGTACGCCTCCGCTCGCACCACCCTCGACCAGCACATCACCGACCTGACCCAGCGCCGCGTCGATGCCGCGCTGACCCGCATCCGTAAACGCCACCTGCCCACGTTCGCCGAGTACGACCTCTTCTACGGTCTCACCGGTCTCGGGGCGTACTTCCTGCGCACCGATCCCGAAGGGCCCGCCCTGGAGAGGGTCTTGCGGTATCTCGTCACACTGACCCGGCCGCTCGCGCCCGGCCGGCGCGGCTTGCCCGGCTGGTGGGTCCGCCATGACCCGGCTCGCGGGGAGTCACCCCACTTTTCTGGCGGGCACGGCAACTTCGGTGCCGCGCACGGCATCACCGGCCCGCTCCTCCTCCTGGCCCAGGCCATGCGCCGCGGTATCACCGTCAGCGGCCACCGAGAGGCCATGTGGACCATCTGTGAACACCTCGACGCATGGTCCCAGCCCGGGCCCGCCGGCCCCTGGTGGCCCGAGTACATCTCGCGCAACGACCTTGACCGCGGACACCCTCACCACGACGCCCCCGTCCGGCCGAGCTGGTGCTACGGAACGACGGGCATCGCACGGGCCGGGCAACTTGCCGGCCTCGCCCTGCGCGCTCCCGACGTCCAGGCGTTCCACGAGGACGCCCTGTACCGAGCCCTGACCGATCCCAAGCAGCTCGCCCAGGTCACCGACCCTGGCCTGTGCCACGGCTGGGCAGGCATCTACCAGACCGCCGTCCGCGCAGCCGCCGACGCGCTCGACCCCCGGCTACGCACCCTCCCGACGCGCCTCGGGGCCATCCTCGCGGCGCAGGCTCGGCCCGGCACCGTCCCGGCGGCGGGGCTGATCAACGGTGATGCCGGTACCGCGCTCGCCCTCACCACCTTCGCCTCGCAGCAGGCCCCGATCACCGGATGGGACGCATGTCTCCTGATCAACTGATCCAGGCGGAACCGAGTCCGATCCAGCACGCGGTTCTCGCCGTCCTAACCGGTCTTCCCATCGCCGACACGGCACACCAGTACCGGATACACCCCACGACCCTGTCCGACGCCGCCGCCGTCTATGACCAGGCGGGCCGGGATGCCCTGGCCCGCCACGCCGCCACCGGCGACTGGTGGCAGGCTTACATCCACTTCACCGACTGGACGAACGCGGACGCCACCTTCACCACGCACGTGCTGCCCTTGCTGCAAGAAGCGGAGGCCGACGGCACCCTCGACGGCTGGTGGTACACCAGGAAGCACCCCTGCTGGCGTCTGCGCCTCCGCCCACGACCTCGGATCGGAGCCAAGCTCGACATCGGTGACGGCCTCGACCGCCTCGTTGTAGATGGACACCTGCAACGGTGGTGGCCCGGCATCTACGAGCCGGAGACCGCAGCATTCGGCGGCGCGACCAGCATGACAACCGCGAACTCTCTCTTCATCACCGACAGCCGGGAGGCTCAGCGGCTGCGGCGGCGTGGCGACCTTGCCGTCGGGCCAAGGGAACTGTCCGTCCTCCTCTGCACGATCATGATGCGCGCCGCCAGACTGGAGTGGTACGAGCAGGGAGATGTGTGGCATCGCGTCATCACGAAGGAACACCGATCGGCCATCAGCGCCGTACCCGCAGAACGGCTTGACGCCCGTGCCCAGGAGATCCGCTCTCTGCTACTCGCCGACTGTGATGCCCTGCTGCGTTCCGGAGGACCGCTGGAGCCTGTCGCCGAGTGGGCAGCCGCCTTCCGCAGCACGGGGCAGGCTCTCGGTCGCGCCGTACAGGACGGGACACTCGACCGGGGGCTGAGGCAGGTGCTCAGCTATCACGTGATCTTCCACTGGAACCGGCTCGGGCTGTCCATGCGAACACAGAGCATCCTGGCTTGGGCGGCGAGGGCGGCGATCCTGGACCAGGACAGCGGTTCCTAGTCTTTGAGTTGCGCGTTCGACCTTCTCCAGGACGCCGTTGGTGTGACATCCCATGAGTTTCCCTGAGCCCGCCGACGTTCTGCTCCCGTGGCCACGGGTTCCACCTCGTCCAGGAACACCTGGCTGGCTGTGCACAGGCGCTGACCATGTACTTCCTGTTCCTGGAGCTGCGGCCCAGGGTCGAGACCCACCGGATGACGAGCCGCGTGGTCGAGTGCCCGATCGATGAGATGAACAGGCCGCGCGGCTACAAGGATGCGGCTCTGCGGTTCCCACAGGCCGTGCCCGAGGTCAAGACGCTGGTCCCCGGCTGGGGCGGTCAACTGGCTACGTGCCGCATGTACGACCTGATCCCACTGACCTGCAACGAGAACCAGCGCCTGTTCACCACACTCGTCACCCAGCCCATCCACACAGCCGCACACCGGCTCCGCTGGTCCGACTGGCGACGCCGCCGTCAAGCCCGGGCCCGCACCTGCCACTACCAGCGCTAGGCCGCCCACCAACCATGAAGATCACGATCTACGGCTGGAGCCTGCAGGAGCTCCGCGGCCGTTGAGGTCACGCGTGCGACCTCGTTGGGCTGTGGGCGGGGGCGGATAGTACTCACGGCCATACTCTCGCAGACGCTGGACGCGGTCGAGGACCTGAAGAGCGACCCTCAGACTGCTGTTCTGGGGAAGGAAGTCGAGGCCTTCCGGGCCGACGCCGGTGTTCGGCAACCATACGGAGCCGTCCTCTAGGAGGCGGCCAATCTCGACCGACTCGTCACAAACCTGGGGTCAAGGGCCTCGACAAGCACTTGATCCGAACCAGCGCAGAGCGATGCCGTCATCGCGACGTGAGTGCTCTTCAGCCGGGGCCATACTCGAGCCCCTGTAGTTCGTGGTTACGCCAGGACGGGGAGCGACGCAAGTCCGCGGACGAGACGGGTGCGCCGCCAGTCCAGTCGATCAACCGGTATGGCAAGGCGGATACCGGGGAACCGGGTCAGCACTGCTCGCAGGGCGATTTCCAGCTCGGCCTTGGCCAGGGGCGCGCCGACGCAGCGGTGGATCCCGTGGCCGAAGGCGAGGTGGGCAGCCGCGTTGCGGTCCAGGTCGAGCTGGTCCGGCACCGGGAACCGCGCTGGGTCGCGGTTGGCTGCCCCGAGGGCGACCAGGACAGGGGTGTCTGCTGGGATATCGGTATCGCCGAGCGGGACGGCTTCCGTGGTGTACCGGAAGGTGGCCGTGCTCACGGGAGAGTCGAAGCGGAGCAGTTCGTCCAGCGCGACTGGGACCTCCTCCAGATTCACCCGCAGGCGATCCAGCGCAGCCGGGTGCAGAAGCAGCGCGAGGACGGCGTTGCCCAGGGCGTTGGTGGTGGTCTCGTGGCCGGCCACGAGCAGCAGCACGGCCAGAGAGACCAACTCCTCTTCGCTCAGATGGTCGTCTCCGTCGCGAGCCGAAATGAGTCGGTCGAGGAGAGAGCTGCCGGGGTCCGAGCGCTTGGCGGCGATGAGGCCCGTCATGTAGTCGGCCATCGCGTGCGAGGCTGCGTCGATGACGTCGGGCGCCCCTGCCGCGAACAGCTCGGCGGACCAGCGCTGGACATCGGGCCGGTCGGCATGCGGAACTCCGAGCAGTTCGCAGATCACGACGACCGGCAGTGGCACCGCCAGGCCGGCCACGAAGTCGAACGGCTCATCTGCGGGCCACTGGTCCAGCAGTTCGTCGGTGAACCGGGCGATGAACGGGCGCAGCTCCGCGACGGCCCCGGTGGTGAACGCCTTGGTCACCAGCTTGCGCAACCGGGTGTGCTGGGGCGGGTCGCTCGCCAGCATGGTGTGGGCTACCGCGGGGTGTAGGCGGCGCCGTGACTCCTTGCCCGCGAAGAAGACGGCCGTGTCCTTCGAGAGTCGGGCGTCGCCGAGGGCTTCTCTGGCTTCCGCGTAGCCGGTGACCAGGTAGCTGGGACGTCCGCCGGAGCCGGAGCGTACGGGCTGTACCGGGCACGTGGACCTCATGGCCGCGTAGGCCGGATAGGGGTCCTGGAGGAAGCGGGGGTCCTGAGTCGGGTCGGTCATGACCTCAGGCTCCAATGGGTTTCGGCTGGCCGTCATCGGCGACACGCCCGTTACGGCTGGCGTAGGCGCGCGCCACCAGGAGGAGCCACTCTGTGTCCGCGCGCAGGTCTCTGCGGGAGGCGGCCACCGACGAGGGCGGGGCAACGTTGTCAGGGACCCGTCCGGCCTTCAGGCCGACCAGCGCTGCTCTTACGACGGCTGCCTCGACCACAGCGGCGCCTCGCACCGTTCCGGCGTCGACAGTGCCCTGAACCGTTTGCTGCACCTCGAGGGGCCGGTAGGGCCGCAGAGCGAGGATGCCGTCGCTGATCTCGATGACCCGCCGCTGAAGCAGGAAGTCCGAGTCGGTCGCCTCGGCCGATGAGTTCTCGGCGTCCACGGACGAGAGGGCGATATGCGGCATCGCGGCCGACAGGTCCTGCCACAGGGGGCCGAGCTTCTCGAAGGACTGCACCTCCCAGCGCCGGCGGCGGGCCTGGTTGATCGGGTAGGCCACAGCGGGCAAGGTCAGGCCGAGGCAGATCAGCAGGACGGCGAGCGCCGGAGCGGTCACGCTGAAGGCACATCTGCCGCCGAGCGAGGGGCACTCCGAATTGCCGTCGATGATGCCCAGCCCGAGGCCCAGGCCGACGAGTCGCGTCAGCTTGTAGGCGACGTAGACCAGGGCGAAGACGCAACCCGCCGCTGCCATCCGAAGGCCTGTCCGGACGCTGCCTCGCCGTGTCGAGTTCGACTGGCGTACGGCTTGCGTCAGGAAGTCGACGACCGCGAAGCCGAGGTAGGAGACGTAGGGGAGCAAGTAGAGCGCGTACACCTGCGGAGAACGGTGGGTCAGCCCCTCGATGGCGAACAGGACGGTCATGCCGGAGACCGCCGCGACGAGGAGGGCGAGGCGCAAACGGATTCGCTGCCGAGCCTCCTCGGGATCCAGGTTGAGCTGGAGGATGACGGCCACGACCGCCGTGGCAGCAGCCAGTGACGCACAGTTGCTCAGCAGCCGGGCGACGTGCGGCACGATCGTCTCGACGGCGTCGTCGACCAGCGGCGCGTAGGAGGCGAAGGCCAGGGCGAAGGCTCCGAGGAGCGCGCCCATGGCCCATGTGCCAGTCGGACGGGGCGTCCCTCGACCGAAGACCCAGTAGCCGGCTGCCGCAGCTAGCAGGAGAGCCATGCCAAGGAATACAGCGTTCATCGGCCGAACCGACCCTTCCTGAAAGGCTGGGCGAAGAGCGCGTCCCAGCTGTCCGGTCCCTTTTCCGGCCAGCGGGAAGGAGATTCGCGATCGCGATAGATGCGCCGTCGGATGACCGAGGCCATCATTTCCGCCTGACGTTCGTCGCTTGTCGAGTAACTCGTACGTCCCGACATGCGCATCACCAGGGTGGGGTTCACCCCGAGGGCACGGGCCGTCTTCGCGTCGACTTCCAGGTCTCCCGGGTGATCGCAGTACACGTGACAGAGCTCGTGCGTGAGGATGTGCCGCTGATGGTGTACAGAGGTGCCTTCCTCGTAGAAGAGGAGGTCCGCCTCCGGGGTTTCCATCCGTATGCCGCAAGGCGCATTGACGGCGCCGAGCGTGGTCAGCGGTTTCAGGATGATCGGTTTCCCGTGCTGTTCGGATATCGCGTCACGCAGTTCCCGCGTGCTGAAGCGGTACGGCAGGCGCAGGAGATCGACCTGCTCCTCGCACCAATCGCGCAGTCGACTCTCGTCGTTCTCTGGCAAGGGCATGGCAATCCCCCTCGGCCTCGGCTATGTGCCACCTTGCTGGTGAGCGGCCATGAGGATGTCAAGAGGAAGGTGGAACTCGCGCTTCCTGGAAGTCACAGTTCCGATCACGCAAAGTGAGCCGCAAGGGTGCCGCCGACCGGCGTGCGGTATGCCTTTCGATCTTTCCGGAAACGATCTGATGCCGACCGGCTCGGGGTGGCGTATCGCGCTGTCAGGTTGATTGAAAGATTGACCACCCGTTATGTCTGACTACGCTGAATGACTGATCCATGATCCGTTGGCGGTGTTTCGGAGGGTGTTGTGGCACATGTCACCCGGCGACGGTCTCTAATTTCAGGTCATGGACTCTCGGGGTGGGTGGGTCGAGGGCAGTGACAGCAACGGTGAGCCGCTGCCTGCGCTGCTGCGATCATGGCGCAGGCGTATAAACCCCCTGAAGATCCCGGGTCTGGTGGTCGCCGGGCGAAGGGGTGAAGGGCTGACGCAGAGCGATGTGGCCCGCCTGGCAGGGGTGAGTGTCCGTTGGTACGGGGCCTTGGAGCGCGGCGTTGAAGCCGACTACTCGGCCGACTTCCTGGACCGGGTCTCGTCCGCGCTACGGCTGAACCCCGCAGAACGCCGCGCTCTGTACCTGAAGGCGGTCGGCCGCCCACCGGCCCTAGCCACACCGCCGGAAGAGGGTGAGGCGGTAGAGATGGACGCGGCACTGCTGCAGCAGTTCCTGGACAATCAGGCCCCCGCCCCCGCCTTCGCGACGGACCTCGAATGGAACGTGATCAGCCACAACCAGCCGTTGCGGGACTGGTTCCCCTGGGCCGCCCACCGGGCCGCCAATCAGATGCGATGGACGTTCTTGGCGCCGGAGGCTCGTGAGCAGCTCGTGGCCTGGGAGCAGGACTGGGCACGCCCCTTCTTGGGGCAGATTCGCTATGAACGGACCCATCACCCGAAGAACCAAGCGCTCCTGCGCCTGGAGCGGGACATCCTGACGGGGTCGCCGGCTGCGCGGGAGATATGGGATCGCCGTGAGGTGGTCGAGCACTCCCATGGCGCCCTACGCCGACTCAGGCTGCCGTATCACGAGGGTTGCGAGGTGGCTGTTCGCATCGTCGCCTTGCGCCCGATGCGCAGCGATCTCCTCCGCGTGGTCGTACTGATGGAGGACCGCCGTGGAGTCGGTGGCGCCTGAATCCGGGCAGGTGTGTGCCGCGTTCCGGCAGGGACTTACTCGTCGTCGAGCAGTTCCGAGTCTGCCGTCTCCGGCACCCCCTCGAGCCGACGGGCCTGGTTGATCACGGTGGTCAGCATGTCCAGGCTCTCCGGGCTGAGCCCGTTGGCGCGCAGGGCGATCCGGCGCACGCCCTGGTCGCGCATAGCGGCGACCACTTGGATCTCGGCGCGCTGGCGCTCGGCCTCCCCCTCGTCGAAGAAGTAGCTCGGCTCCACCCCGAAGAAGCCGGCCAACGCCCGGATGGTCTGCATCTTCGGGTTCTTGTTGACCCCGGTGCGGAGCTGCTGGATGGCGCTTGCGGAGATTGCCACGCCGGAGGCGTCGCGGATGCCCTGAGAGACCTCCGCGTACGTGTACGAGCCGCGTCCCGTCGGGTGCACCGTCCGGAATAGGTGGTCGAGCAGCTCCGCGAAGCTCTTCTCGGTCGTCATCCCCTGCCCTTCGTCATGACCGACATCCTATCCACTCCAGTGGTGATTGCGTCCAGCCTTGGCCCGCCCACTACCACCGCAGTTGACGATGACGTGCCATTGCAGTGTACGTTTGCCCTCGAAGTCGTCCACTTAAGTGTTCCGCACCTGGTCGGAGTGGGTCTAAAGGGTCTGGACTTGTGCCAGGGGTCCCCATATGGTCTGGTCCCGCGCAACCGGATCACTGGCCGGGGACGGAACAGGAGGGAAAGGGTGATGTAGGTACACGGACCATGAACCTGCAGGGTAAAAGTGACCGGCGCCCGGGAGCTACCAACTCCCAAGCGCCGGGCCGGCACCGCTAAGGATGCCAATCACATCACGCGAGCGGCGGGGCTTTTGCACGAGAACCGCCGCACCGCGCTCCTACGAACAACGGAGTATCGCATGCTCGCCCTTCCGAGCGGAACCTCGGCCTGCCCGGATACCGGCCGCCGGCGCCGCCTCGCAGCCCAGCTCGCCGACATGATCCCGGGCGCTGCCACCATCCGGGTCAGCCTCACGGACCCGAAGCAGACGTGGCCCCATCTGCACGCGACAGTCAAGGGCGAGGCCGGGAAGATCATGGAGCCGTCCCAAACCACCGCCAGGGTGGCGGCCCGCTGGATCCTGCGGGTCTGGCCGGAGGTGGACTGGACGCGTCCGCACACCTTCCACCTCGTCGACGCCACCCTCACCCGCAGCGACCTGATCACCACCGTGCGGGGCCGCTGACATGGCGCGGATACGAACCATCAAACCGGAGGCGTTCATCTCCGAGTCGCTCGCCGAAGTGAGCGTCGAGGCCGAGCGGACCTTTTTCGGACTGCTCACCCAGGCCGACGACCACGGCCGCCACCGCGACTCCGCCGCGATCATCGCCGGACTCCTCTGGCCCCTCCGTGCCGAGCACACCTCGGTCCACGTCGAGGACGACCTCCACCAGCTCGCGACCGCCGGCCTGATTTGCCGGTACACCGGCTGCGACGGCCGCCTGTACCTCCACATCGTGACCTGGTCGGACCACCAGAAGATCGACAAGCCGAGCCAGTCGCGCCTGCCCTCCTGCGCGCAGCACCAGGCTGCCGACCGGTGCGCTCCCTGCAAGGGCGCCTGCACCAAGCGGACCGAGGGTTCGTCCACCGCTCCCCGAGGACTCGCCGAAACCTCGCCGAACGCTCCCCGAGCCCTCGACCTGCCCGTGAAAAGGACCTCGACGTCTCCCGGACGCGCGGGCAGGGCTCCCGCTGATCGGCAGGAAGCCACCGACTGCACGGTCGGCGCTCCCGGCCGCGGTGAAACGAAAAACGCAGGTCAGGACGCGCTCCCCGAGGACGCCCCGAACCTTCCCCGAAACGTCGGAGAGGGCTCGGCGCCTGGATCTAGGATCCTGGATCCTGGATCTCTTGTCCCTACGGGGCGCACCGCGCCCGCAGCCACCGTCTCGGCCAACCAGCTCGTCGGCGAGTATCTCGCCGCCTGCGACGAGCGCCCGCCCAGCGACGTGCTCGGGCACCTCGGGCGGATCGCCAAGAAGCTCCTGGCAGAAGGCATCGCCCCGGAGCACATCAGGGCCGGGCTGGCGAATTTCGCGGCCAACCCGAAGCACCCGAGTGTGCTGACCAGCATGGTCAACGAGGCCATGAACGCACGCTCCGGCGGTTTGGCGCGGCCGGGAATCCGGCCTAACGTCCCCGCCCACCAGGCGTGGACCAACCCGGCCAACGCTGCCGCCGCCTACGCCGAGGAGCTGTGATGCGCACCCGCAACCGCGAACCGCAGCTCCTCGGCGAGGTTGCCCGGGACCGGATGGCCCGGATCCTGGCTGCCCGCAACATCGACCCGGCCGCCGTCGCCGCGCTCCCCGACGAGCCCGAGCCGTTCTCCCCGCTGGACGCCCTGCTGGCCGGGATGCCGCCGCGCTACCAGGCGGCCGTCGCCGACCACCCGCAGGTCCTGGCCTGGGTACGGGAGGTCGTCGAGGCGGCCGTCGCCCCCAGCCGGGGAGCCCGGCGGCAGGTCACTACCGGTTCCAGCCTGCTGATGGCCGGGGTCGTCGGCGCGGGCAAGACACACCAGGCGTACGGCGCGGTCCGGCGGCTTGTGCAGAGCGGAGTCGGCGTGCGCTGGCGCGCGACCACCGCCGCCGACCTGTACGCCGACCTGCGCCCTCGACCCGGCGTCGACAGCGAGCGGGAGCTGGAGGCCGTCAGTCGCTGCCCGCTGCTGATCATCGACGACCTCGGCGCGGCCAAGGCGAGCGAGTGGGTCGAGGAAGTGACGTACCGGCTGATCAACCGTCGGTACAACTACGAGCTCCCGACCTTGATCACCACCAATCTGGCGATCAAGGACCTCCGGTCCTACCTCGGTGACCGCGTCACCAGCAGGCTTGCGCAGATGACCACCCGGGTCGAATTCGAGCCAGTCGACCGCAGACGCCGGAGCGCCGCCGGCTGACCCGCCGCAGGCCGTCACCCCGGGCCGCGCCCTCTGCGCGCCGCCCGGAGCACCTTCCCCGACCCAGCGCACCTCTCCGCCGACGCCCTGTGCGCGGAGAGCGATCGGAGTAACCCGCATGACCATTAGCCCTGCCCGCCACCGGTCGCTCGGCGACCACACCTGGCAGGACGAGGCCGTCTGCCAGAGCACCGAGTACAACCCGGTGGACCCCGAGATCTTCTTCCCGGAGCCCGACGAGACCGACAAGATCACCACCGCGAAGGCGCTGTGCAGTCAGTGCCCGGTGCGCCGCGCCTGCCTGGACGCCGCGCTGGAAGGCGGCAACGCCCACGGCATCCGAGGCGGACTGACCGAGGAGGAGCGCGGGCCGCTGCACGAGAAGATTGCCCACCGCCTCGACTACAGCCGCGTCAACGACACGATCGCCGGGCGCGACGTCCACCTCACCAAGGTTGAGCGCCGCGCGGTCGTCTACGCCGCCTTCCGCCACGGGGTGACCGAGCAGCGCCTGGCCTGGCTCCTGAAGATCACCGAGGAGCACGCCCAGAAGCTGTACCGCGAACTCCGCCGCGCCCTGCGCAACCGAGACCTGGACCAGCCCGCGCCGACCACCCCGCCATCCGAGGCCGGCAGCGAGCGCCTGGTCCGCAATGACTTCGGGACGGCGGCATGACCACCACGAGCGTGCTGAAGACGGCGCACATTTCCGGCTGGGACCGCGCAGTCGTCATTGCCCTGGGCGGCGCGGGATGCGCGCTGTCGTACGACGCCCTCCAGCAGATGGCCGTCGCCATTCACGTCCGAGGCTTCCTCACCTACCTCTTCCCCCTGGTGATCGACGGGTTCATCGCCTACGGCATCCGGGCACTCCTGGTCCTCCGTAACGCGCCCCTGCGCGCACGACTCTACGTCTGGACCCTCTTCGGCACGGCCACCGCCGCCAGCATCTGGGCCAACGCGCTCCACGCGGTGCGGCTCAACGAGGACGCGGTCGTCGGCACCGGGCTCCGGCTCGGCGACACGGTGGTCGCGGTGCTGTCCACCATCGCGCCGCTCGCCCTGGCCGGAGCGGTCCACCTCTACATCCTCATCGCCCGGGGCCCGCTCCAGGGCAGTGACCGCGAGGCCCTGGGTCAGGGTGCCCACCTCGGTCAGACCGACCGGCGCGACGCCACCGAGGTCACCCTGACCGACCGGGTCGGTCAGCAGCCGGAGGTCGGTCAGGTCAAAGCCGGTCAGCCGGTCACCGCCCTGACCGACCGGCCACCACTGTCCCTGGACAAGTCGATCCACGCCTCCCGGTCACTGACCGGGGGCAGCGCTCCGGCGGACAGCAGCGACTCGGCCACCGGTGACCGATGTCAGCCGCACGAGACCGCTGACCTGCACGGACAGCTGGACATGGCGCGGCCGACCACAGACCGCCCCGGCACCACCTCGGTCACCGGCGACCAGGACAGCCCGGCGCCGGTCACAGGACCACCGGTCACTCCTCCGCCGGTCACTGACCGAGAGGCCCGGACACCCGGTGACCGGCGGCCCGATCCGGACACCGAGGAGCTGCTGAAGATCGCACGGTCAGCGGTCAGGGCCGAGGACAAGTTGACCCGCAAGGTGGTCGCCCAGGCAATCCGCGGTCAGCAGATCCCGCTCTCCAGCGACACCTTGACCGCCCTGATGGCCCAGCTCCGCGCCCAGCACGGACAGTCGGTCACCTCCGCCCGGACCTGACCGGACACCACGGAGCGGGTGACCGAGCCGGTCACCCTGGCCGGTCGCCCGCTCCGGATACACGCTCCACGCCCTTCCAGAGCAGAAGCGGAGAACACCCGATGCGCACCCACCCGGCCACTCCCGCAGAAGTCGACTCCTGGCTGACCGTCCTGCACCAGCACGGGCACCTCCACCGCGCCCAGTCCGGCCCCGACACCACCTGGATCGTGCAACGAGAGCAGTGCAGTCGCCCCTGGACCCTGCACCACCCGGTCCTGGCCATGGACTGGATCGAGGAACTCGTCCGCGAGATCCAGCAGCAGAATCCGGATACGAGCCGGTGACCACCGACGACCCGGCGGCGACCACCGACGGACAGCAGCGTGACCCCACGACGGCTCCTGGCGGAGCAAGCTATCGCGTACGACGGTCCTACGGCCCGTCGTACGCACTTGCCCCCGCTCGGGAGGGCGAGGGAAGCCCGGCTGGTCCCCGAGCGAGGGCGCACGGGGACCAGCCGGGCAACCGGCACCAGGGGGTGCCGGTCACCGGGGGAGAAGCCGACCGCCGCGAGCAGCCGAGCCCGAGCACGCCCGCCTTCCCCGACCGCGCACCGCGCCGCCGCAGCCGCAACCCGAGCGAGCGCACCCGCAAGACGACCACCCGCCTCTCTGACACCGAGAAAGCCGAGATCGTCACCGCCGCCGCGCAGCGCGGCGTCACGGTCGCCCGCTTCCTCGCCACCGCCAGCCTGACCGCCGCCCGCGGGCGCGCCGCCGTGCACAGCCACGACCAGCTCGACACAGCGATCGACGAACTCGCCGCCCTGCGCACCGGGCTGGCCCGCATCGGCAACAACATCAACCAGATCGCCTACGTCCTCAACAGCGGCGGCCACCCGCGCGCCGGCGAACTCGAGCACGCGCTGCGCGCACTGACCGAGCTTCTGGCCCGCGTCGACGACGTGGCGAACGACCTGGTGACCAGGCGGCTGTGATGGTTCCCGACATCGGACGCGGTTCCCGCACCCACGGACTCCTCGTTTACCTGTACGGTCCCGGAAGGCGTGAGGAGCACACCGATGCGCACCTCGTCGGCTCCTGGGACGGCTTCGCCCCCGACCCCGGCCGCGACACCAGCCTCGATCCCGACCCGAAGGTCACCCTCTCCCGGCTCACCGCCGCCCTGGACCTCCGGGTCAAGCAGGCCGGCGACCGAGCGCCCGTCAAGCACGTCTGGCACTGCTCGGTCCGCACCGCCCCCGGCGACCGGCGGCTCGGCGACGCGGAGTGGAACGCCGTGGCCCAGCGCATCGTCCACGCCACCGGCATCGCCCCGGACGGTGATCCCGACGGGTGCCGGTGGATCGCAGTCCGCCACGCAGAGGACCACATCCACATCGTCGCCACGCTGGTCCGTGGCGACCTGCGCAACCCACGCCTGAACTACGACTTCAACAAGGCCCAGGCCGAATGCCGCCGCATTGAGAAGGAGATGGGCCTGCGGCGCCTGAACGCCGGCGACGGCACCGCAGCGAAGAATCCGACCAGCGCCGAGAAGCTCAAGGCCGAGCGCACCGGCCGACCCGAGACCTCTCGCGAGACGCTCCGCGAAGCCGTGCGCCAGGCCCTCGCCGGAGCCGACGATGAGAAGGAGTTTTTCACTCGTCTGCGCGAGGCGGGCCTGCGGGTCAAGGTGCGCCACGCCCCGTCCGGTGACCCCCTCGGCTACAACGTGGCCCTGCCCGGTGACCGCAACCGCCACGGCGAGCCGGTCTGGTACCCCGGCTCCAAGCTGGCCCCCGACCTCTCCTTGCCGAAGATTCGCCTCCGGCTGGCCGACGGTACCGCCGAGCGAACAACGCCCTCGGCAGCCGACGGACGGACGGTCTGGCCTGCGCCCGCCCGAGAACGACGGAACGCCACCGGCATCGCCGAACGCGCCGCCGTCCTCCTGGACCGCGACGACGACGGCGAAGCCGCCGCCCAGCTCGTCGGCGTCGGAGAACTCCTGGACGCGGTCGCCCAGACTTCCCCGGCCGCCACCCGTACCGAGCTCGCTGCCGCCGCCCGCGCCTTCGAGCGGTCAACCCGCAGCCACATCCGAGCGGAACGCGAGGACACCCGAGCTCTCCGCTCGGCCGCCCGGGGCATCGTCCAGGCCGGCAGCGCGCTCGGCCGGGGCGAGGACGGCGGCACCACCGCCATGCTCGTCTCCACCCTTGTCCTGGTCACTCTCGCCGCCGCCCGCTGGCACTCCGCCCGCGGTCACGCCCAGCAGGCCCACGCCTCCCGCCAAGCCGCCGCGCACCTGCGCACTGCCTACCGCCAGGCCGCCGCCACCCCGATGCGAGCGCTGCACGACCAAGGCCGCGCCCTGCCCGAGGCCCGGCGCCGCACGCACGAGGCCACCCTCCGCGCCGTTCTGCCGGAGCACAGCGTACGAGCGGACGGCATGCCGACGAGGACCGACGCCCTGGTCGCCACCCTTGACCAGGCCGAGCAGGCGGGCCACGACCCCGAAGCACTCCTGCGGCAGGCCATCGACATGCGCGAACTCGACACCGCCGAGGACGTCAACGACGTCCTGGTCTGGCGCCTTCGCCGCATCGCCCACCTCCCCGCCCACCCGGGCGAAGCTCCGCGTCACCCGCAGGCCGGCGCCCGCCCGGCCAAGACCTCGGCCAGCCGGACCAGCGATCGGAACGCCCCCGCAGCGGCGCCGCGCCCTGCCGTCTCCGATCCGAGCAGCCGCCGACCGCGTCGCTGATCAGCTCGTCCGGATAGCCGGCCACTGGCCGACCGGACTCCACGAAATGCCTGGACAGCCGGTTCCAGCGGCTGTTATGGATGAAAATTCAACCCTCGACCGGGAGATGACGCTCGTGCCCAGAACCACCGACCGCACCACGGAGCCGGCACCCGCGCAGCCCGTCCTCCCCGCCGGCACCGACCCCCTGCTGCAGCTCCAGTACGAGACGCAGCGGGCCGACGGCCCCGGCGCGACCCGCTGCGTCGGCCATCCACGCGAACTCGCTCTCGGCGGCATACCCGTGATGTGCTCCGCCTGCCGGGCCCGACGCGACTGGCTGCTCATCAACCACGGCCGCAAGGTCTGGATCCACTGCCGGTGCGGCAACCAGTGGCTCGAACCCGAGATCAGCCGCGCCGACTTCGACGCCCTGGTCGGCGGTCCGAACGGGACGACCTACCCGAGCGTCGAAGCGGGCCTGTTCGCGCTTGGTTTCGACGGCGTCTTCGCCGGCACCTACCTGGAGTAGGCGAGCAACAGACCAAACGCCGAGGAGCGCCACCGATACGTCGGTGGCGCTCCTCGGCGTTTCAGGTGTGGTCAGTCACGCGCGCGCTGTCCGTCGACAGCCCGCCCCGGAAGTCACACCAGGGGCACGCACTCGTCCTCACCCTGGACATGGCCCTCGTAACAGCCTGGACCATCGCCTGCAGGAGGGCCTCCTCCACGGGGGCCCTAGGGACCGACTCGACGGCATTACTGACGATCAAGCCGAGCACGGCGTTGCCCTACTCGTTCGTCGGGATGAGCGTACGCATCACGCGGGTGGGCGTACGGCAAGGCCGCCCCTGCCTGATCGGCGCGGGGCGGCCGAGTGCCGTTCTCGGTCAGACTCCGGCGAGGCGGTTCGAGAGGTCGAGGGCGTCGGTCGCGAAGGCGAGGGCGGCGCACAGGCCGATCGCCTCGTGGATGGTCGGACGGACCAGGCACGGCCAGTCGTCCGGGGCTGCGGGCCAGGAGCCGAGATGGACCTCTGTGGTGGCCAGACCCAGGTGGGCGGTGACGTCCCAGCCGGCGAGGGAGGCGGGCTCCCAGTGCAGACGGATGCGACCGAAGGGGAGGCGGGGAGTTCCGACGGCGAGCCATGTGACGTCGAGCGGGCCGTTGGGTCGGGCGGAGACGCGCCGGACCAGCGCGCCGCGCACGCCGTGTGGCATGGGGCGCACGGCGAGGCCCTGCAGTGGAAGGAGAGGCGAAGGGCGAGAGCGCGGCGAGATGGAAGTCTCCGTGGTGTCGAGGGAACTGGTCAGGCCCAGGCGAGGGCGTCGCGAGCCCCCACCGGGAGGTAGTCCTCTTGGCCGTCGTCGACGATGAACGCCTTGCCGTCACGGACGACGACCTTGGCCGCCACGTAGTGGGCGAAGGGGAAGTCGGGGTTGATGGCGAGGCGAACCGGCAGGTCGGGGTCGAGCTCTTGCAGCTGGTGGAGCAGATGGCCGACGGTCAGGTACTGGGGCAACGGAACCTCCGAGAGCGGTGTGTGGGGGGCCGGGGGCGGTCGGTCCGGAGACGTTGGAGTCAGGGGCCAGGCGACAAGAACGTGCGAGTCAGCGCGAGGAGTGGGCGACGAGGGCGGCGAGGAATCCGGCGACAGCTTCCGCGGGGGTGTAGAGACCGAACTCCTGGACCCACGCGTCACCGTCGGTGGGCTGCACCCGTACGTGCCAGACGACGTCCCGCTTCCAGGCGGTGGCGTCCTCCGGGAGCCAGCCGACGTAGACGCGACCGTCCGGGCTGGTCGCGTGGACGTTGGCCTCCGGGGTGTCGACGATCGCCCAGCCGAGGGCACTCAGAAGGTCGAGTACCGGACCCGCGCAGTGGTCGGAGGAGAGCCAATGGAGGTCGTCCGCTGCAGGGCGGACGACGGCGGGCAAGAGGGTGGCAGAGATGCTCAAGGTTGGACAATCCCTTCGTTGACCTGCGGCTTTCCCGACACCCGTACGTTGGCATGCGTCATGCCGAAGTGCGTAGTCGTTTCCCCGGCGGTGACGTCTGCCGTTGGCGAACTGGGGGCGCCAGCAGATGGCCGACGGCCGGGGAATCAAACGGCGCACGCGGGTTGTCGTACCTGGGTTGCGGCGACGGACCGCACGGGATCGAAGGGGGAGCAGGTATGGCCGAGGCGAGCAGACACTGGGACGGTGCCGGGCTGGAGCGCAAGATCCGCGCTGCCGGGCGGCCTTGGACCGTGGGCGACATCGCGATGGTCGCCGACGGCCAGTGGGGCGTCGGCGCGCAGCCCGCCCGGTGGCCGAACGAGGAGATGGTGGAGCGCCGGGTCGTGGAAGGCCGGCGCATCGAGATGACGATGGAGGAGCTGGCCCGCGCGGTGGGCCCCCGGGCCAAGGACGCCCACCGCGACGAGGGCCTCGCCTGACCGTTCAGCGACGTGGCCCCGTGGCGGGCACCGGCGGCCTGACGACGGCCGAAGGCGTGGGCAGTTCGGGCGCTTGGCCCGGGGCGTGCGGTGCGTGCCCGGAGCGGGCGACAGCGGCCTGGGTCAGGCGAACCGCCGGGGCTCGGGCCGCGGGCGCGGCGGCTTCACGAGCCTCGACCACGCGCCTGATCGCCTGGAGGTACGTACGGCTCTCAGAGTGGGCGACGCGGAGGTTGACTGCCGATTCGGTGATCCGGTCCAGTTCGTAGAAGTCCGGCACGTACCCGGGCCGGGTCAGGGCGTGTAGACGGTCCTGGTGGACGGCCACCGCGTTGTCGGTGATGGCCAGAGCTGTCCGGGTGTGCACGGCCGCGCGCAGTAGCGGGTCCTCACAAGGGCGGCGGACTGCGAGGACTTCCAGAGCTTCGATGGGCTGGCCCCAGGCTTTCTCGATCAGGGCGGTGGCCTGGTCGAGCATGGTGGTGGGCATGACGGAACTCCCGTTGTGCAAGGACGGTTTCGAGTAGGTGCGGTATCCCGGAAAGGGCCGGGGCGGGAGTCAGCGGCCGTGCCGTGGAGCCGGCGAGCGGCTCGGTAGCCCAGCGGATGCGGGCGCGAAGCTGCCCGACCGGTTCTGCACCGCAGCCGCGGAGCGGCTCTGGGCGGCGATCACCCGCAAGTCGGCTGCGGTGCCTGGGGCGCGCGCGGCGCGGTGGACTGCCTGGGTGACCGCCGTCCGACGCACGTCGAGCGGAGTCGGAGCGTGGGAGACCTGAGCATCGGCGACCGGGGTGACCGGAGCCACCGGAGTCAGCGTGACCAGGTGATCCATCCGCCGGTCGACCTGGTGCCGTTCACGGATCAAAGGGGCCGACTCCGCCATGACGCCCGCTGTCGCAGCGATCAGGTGGGACGGGGTGAGGGCCGTGAATTTTGCTTCTGCCCGAGTGCCCCAGCCCGGCGGGCCGGCCCAGAGTGTGACGGTCTCGTCGTCCCACCCATGGAGACGGTTGTCGATCAGGACGCCAGCCAGCCCGTCGGGGGCGACGATCTCGACGGTGCCGCGCTCGGCGCCGCCGTCGCGTGTCCAGCCGGCGTCGGCGAGCGGCCGGACAGCGTCGGCCCAGCGGTAGGACGGATTGGCCAGAAAACGTGCGTTGTCGTCGTAGGCGTCGGACTCTGCGTAGTCGCGGGCCAGCGCGGTAGTCAGGCCGGCGACGATCTCGGCCCGGGGTGACGTGGTTGAAGGTGACCGTCCAGCGGGGCGCGCAGACGGCTTCGGTAGCGGCGGTGATTTTCCACAACTCGAAGTCATCACCGAACCAGCCGATCCGAATCCGTTGGTCGGGCGAGGTGACCACGAGCTGACAGGGGCCCTCGTCGATGAAGTGGTGCGGCCAGTGAGCGACCGGGGCGAAGCCGGCGTCACCAGTTCCGCTGGAACCGGCCAGGTACATGGGGCTGACCAGCACCTCTTGGTACCGGCTTGGGTCATCAGGGGCGTGCATGGTCGAGGCTCCGAGGGTGAAGGAGGGGAACGCACCCGCGTGCGCAGCAGGACGAGCGGCTGAAGCACCCGCGGACGCTGTGGCAGTGATGAGATGGACCTGGCTCTCAGCGCCCGGGTCACCAACCCGGCCCGGTGCCGACTGGGAGGTCACGGCCGTCGGCACCCGCGGCTGCGGCGCGTGGTTGAACAGGGCGTTCGGCGCGGCAGCGCTCCGCCGCCAGGCTGCCGCGGTCCGGGCACCGTCCGCGCCCAGCGGGACACCGACGTGGGTACGCGTGGTCGCCGTTGCAGGACGCGGAGCCGACGAGGCCCTCCGCAGGGCGACCTTCGGCGAAGCCGAGCGTCTCGGCAACGAGGTGGGTACCGGGGTGCGTGTTCGCGTCGTACGGGTTCATTCTGCCGCCTCCATCCGAGTGAGCAGAGAACGGATCAGCGTGGGCAGGCCGTTGGGCCCGTCGCCGAGCCAGACGTGGTCGGTCGCCCCGTTCAGCACGTACGCGGCGTCTTCGAGCAGGCCGTTGGAGATCTCGTAGCAGGCGTCGGTGATCCGAAAGGCGGCGAGCAGCGACTGGGACAGCACCTCGACATAGTCGTCCGGCGCGAGGCCGGTGGCCTCGGCCGCGGTGCGGATCGCTGCCAGCTCCAGCGAGCTGAACGCGAAGTCGAACTCGACGCCCCGCTCGGCACCACCGGGCGCGGCGACGACCGGGTTGCTGGGCTCGGTGGGGACGCCCACGCGGGTGCAGATCTCGTCGACCGAGGCGGTCAGCTCGGCGAAGGACTCAGTGAGCCACCCCAGTGCGGAGGCATAGGAGGCCAGGGCGAACAGGCCCGTCGGCGTGGCCGGGCGCGGCTCGGCGGCCACGAACCCTTCGAGCCGGTCGCTAAGCTCGCCGACCACTCGGGGTCCGGCGGACAGCGCACCCAGCACGGGGTGCAGGTAGGAGAGGCCGACGGCGGTCGGGTAATCGGCGGTGAGGATGCCGGAGACGCTCTGCGCGGCATCGGTGAGGAGGTCCGCCAGTACGGTACGGGTCAGCGGGGTGCGGTCAGCGGTCATCGCTGGGGAACCTTTCGGGGAGCAGCAGCCGGGGGCGATGCCGCTGCTGGAGGAGTTGTCGGGCTTGCCGTCGGCCACTCGACGGTGAGCGGCGACCGGGACCGGGCGGCCTGCACACGGGCCTCGGTGGCGGAATCGGTCTCGACGTCCTGCAGGGGACCGATGCGCAGGTGCGCCGAGCGGTAGACCGCGTAGTCCTTCCGGCTTCCGGCGGCGACGAGGTAGATCTCGTGCTTGTGGGCCGATGTCGACGGGGCCTGGCGGAACTGGATGACCATCCGATAGGCGACCGAAGGGTCGACGTAGACCTTGTGGAAGCCGGCAAGACGGCCCTTCAACGGCATGCAGTCGTCACTTCCATGGACCAGGTTCTGCAGCTCCAGCAGCGCCAAATTGCGGATCTTCTCGGGAAGTTCCCGCAGGTCGGCGATGGCGTCGGGGTGCGCGGCGAAGGCGAAACGGGCGCGGCTCACAGCAGCCTCCCCTGCACCGGACGCTGGACCGGTGCCGTCGTGCGGGAGGCGTCGAGGACGGCCCTCGACGTCGCGGAGGCACCGGCCGACCGGGCGAGCGCGATGCGGGCGATGCGAGCCCGGACGACAGCGCCGTCGTGATCGCTGTACTCCGGTGGCTCGGGCAGCGGACCGCTGCGCTCGTCCAGCCAGGTCTGGGCGACACCGACGTCGGCGAAGGCGCCCTCGCGCATGGTGTACGTGTCGGCCTCGTGGTCCCACTCCTCATGGAACACACGGACCGGTGCCTGAGCGGCACGGGAGTCGCGGACAAGCGTCCACGTCTCGCTGGGGCCGTAGTCGGAGGTGTAGGTGTCGAGGACCTCGTAGCGAGTGCCCGACCCCCGGATCTGTTGTTCCACCTGGACAGTGAGGTCGTCGGCGGGTTTGACGTAGTCACCACCGCTCAGAGCAATCCGCTCGGGCGGGCAGCCGCGTTCTACGAGCCAGCTCTGGGCAAAGGACGCCGTGGCGTGGTAGCTCGTCTCGAACGTGAACGTGGACCGGCTGAGATCCCGTGCGACCGCGATCGCGAAGAGCTGCGGCTCGCCGGGTGCCCCCCATGTGACCGACCGGTCGTGGGCCAGGACGAAACTGTGGGAGCCGCTGGGAGAGGTGTGATGCTGGGACAGCACAGTCAGGTCGCCGGCCCGGAACGTCTCCATCGCCTCCTCGGAGGCGTCATCGGCAGGCAAGAGATCGGCGAGGTCGGCGAAGTCGAGGTCGAAGGCGTTCACGCCGCCACCTCCGCCTGCTCGGGCGCTGGGGTGGCGAGCACACGATGGTTGGGGCGGTTCGCGTTCGTCGTGCACGCCGCGAAGGGCCCGTCGGGGGCGCGCAGCTGCACCAATGTCTGGTCCAGGTGGTCGCGGTGCCAGGTCGACGGACCGGACAGGCCGGCCTCTGTGTCGGTGAACTGCTGCCAGGCGAGCCAGAGTGCGTGAAGCCGGGCGACGGCCTCCGGGTGTTCGTGCCACTGCCCACACCACGGACGACTTGTGCTGATCTCCCGGCCGTAGACCGGGAGGAAGAGGTAGTTCACCCAGTCGCTGAGGGCGGCGAGTTCGACGGCGTACGCCTCCCCGCCCAGGGCGAGGATGAACACCGAGGCGGGGCCGTCGGCCTGTTTGCCGTCGGCCGCCTCGGCTTCCGGAGCGTTGTCCGCCCGCTTGCCGACAGCTGGGACGGGCTCGGGCTCGGAGCCGAGGCGGTCGAGTATGACGCCGTGCTGCCTGACCTCGGCCATGGTCTTGGCGAGTGTGCTGGCAAGGTCGTCGAGGTCTCCGTCGGAGACGCGGAACGGCTCGGGACCGGGGGTGGTGGTCGGGCTGGTGTCGGACATGGGGGCGTGCTCCATCTGTGAGACGGCGACATGCCCGAGAGGATCCGGAGAAACATCGGTTTGGTTCGGCCGGAAAAACCCGGTAGTGGAGCGCTATCGGCCTGCGCAGTGAGGGCAACGCGGGAAGGGTGGTGCCAGCAACTGCATTGCACGAGCAGCTTGCTGGGGAACGACGCCGTTGCCGAGCGCGGTGAGCTGCGCCGGACGCCCCAGCCCCGGGGTGGCGGTGACCCAGCCTGCGTCGAGACCCTGCATCCACTCCACGAAGTCTGCGCGGAGCCGACCGGCCGCGTCCGTAGGGGCCGGGGCGGGACGAGTAAGCCTCTCCCATCGGGTGATGGCGGCTCCGTACGCTCCCCACCGCTGGTCCGCTCCTCGGCCTCCGGCGACTCCTCCGCCCAGAGCGGCAGGACGTCCGCCGACAAGGGGGGACGCCACCCCTTCCCGGGGCGGCGGCCCAGTGTGCCCGTGTCGCTGGCCCTCGGCGTGGGCAGCAGCGACGCCGCCGCACTGGGCAGAGTCATGTCGCCATTGCCGTGCCGCTGGTTCGGCGAACCCTTGATCCCGTCCGACGCTTTCGGGGTCGGCAGCAGAAGCCACTCGACCTCGTCGGCCAGGTTCGGCCCGTGGCCCCCGCTCTTCCTCTTCGACGGGTGCTGCGAACCGCCGTTCTTGGCGATGTTGCTGGTCGGCGTCTTGAGCAGGGTGTTCGGCGGGCCAAGCTGTGAGGAAGGTCCGCTCGCGGCGGTGCGGGGCCCCGACGTCGGAGGCACGAAGCACGAGCCACTTTGCGTCATACTCGATGTCGGCCAGGGATCCGAGTACGGCACCGAGTGCCCGCAGAGCAGGCTGACCTGTGGTGTCTCCCAGACACCACGGGCAGGATTCCACGTCGCCAGGGGAACCGGCGGGGGAGGTGAGGAGGCCGCGCACATTCTCGATCACAACCAGGCAGGGTCGGAGGGCTTCGACCGCACGGACGACGTGCAGCCAGAGCCCGGAGCGGGTTTGGGCGTTGAGTCCGGCCCGGCGGCCGGCGACCGAGACGTCTTTGACAGGGGAAGCCAGCCGTCAGGACGCACACCCGGGGGACGGTGAACCAGTTGGCGGTGGTGATGTCGCCCAGGTTGGGGACGCCGGGCCAGTGGCGGGCCAGGATGCGCGAGGCGTTCGGGTCGACCTCGGCGTGCCAGGACAGCGTGCCGCCGAAGGCGGACTGCACGCCCAGGTCCAGACCGCCGTACCCCGAGCAGAGCGACCCGATCAGCGGAGGACGCGCGGGGGCGTCGAAGCCCGACGTCGTGGCGCGATGTTCCAGGGAATCGGAGGAGAGGGCGTCAAGCAAGGCGAATTCCAGGGAGAAAGCGGACACATGGGCTGGGCGGTGAGGGCATCAGCGATGGCCGCGCGAGGGCGGCCGTGTGGCGGCCGGCGCGGGGACGGGACCGGTCGGGGCCGGGGGCGATGCGGCTGGGTGTGCTGTGCTGCGGGCGCGGGCGGCCTGCACACGGGCGGAAGGCGGTCCGCCCGCTGACGGAGCGGAAGCCGTCGGCTTCGGAGCCGGGCTGCCGTTCGCGGTCGCCCAGCGGGCACGCACCTCGTCGAGTGGGCCGAGTGCGTGCAGGGCGTGATTGATCAGCCGGCCGGGGACCAGGACCTCGTTCTCAGCCAAGGTCCGGATGGTGCGCGCGGAGGCGGCTGCGGTGCGGGTGAGGGAGGAGCGCATCACCCGGTGCCCGAACCAGTTGGCGCTGCCGGGGACCATGCCGTCGCAGACGGCGGTCAGTTGCTCGCTCGACAGAGCGCCGTCGGCCAGGAGGCCGCGCCGCTGGGCCTCCCAGAGCAGGGTGATCCGGTCGATGGGTTCGCCCCGGTGGTGCAGTGCTCCCAAGCACCGATAGAGCTGTCCATGGGCCGGGTCTGCGAAGTCCCCCGGCCGCAGCCAGGCCACCACCTCGTCCATGGCCCCCGGCTGCTCGGCGAGGACGGCCACAAGGAACCGCTCGTCCTCGGCGACCTGGTCGGACTGGATCGGCGGCGGGACGGCCGTGGCGGCGGCCGGCGCCGCGGTGGGCGCGACCGGACGTGGATCGGTTCCCCATCGTCGCGCGAGATCGGTGAGTACTCCGGTCAGGACGTCCGCTGTACGTAGCGCTCCCTCGACCTCGCCCTGGACGGCGTTGGCCCGAGCCTCCTGGTGAAGGCGGATCGCGTGCTGGGCGACGGTGCGGTGGATCGCCCCCTCCAGCACCATGCGGCCGTATACCGGAGCATGCTCGGTACGTGGACACGCCTGGATCAAGGTGTGGGTGTACGCCGCGGTCAGCCCTCGCACGTGCAGGCCGGCCTCGTCGACCGCGTCGGTCACCCACGACAGCGGCAACGGACCATCGGCCGAGAGTGCGGGGTGGCCGTCGCTGCGGAGTTTGCGGAGTGCGCCGAACAGCGCTTGATGGACGGGCCGGTGGAAGTGATCCGGGGCAAGCCAGTTCAGGTGCGAGAGCTGGTCGGGGTCGAAAAGCACGGCACCGAGAACCGCCTGCTCGGCGCTCAGCAGCGGGGTCATCGACTGTCACCCGAATCAGGTGCAGAGGGCTCGCTCTGTCGGAGGCGGAGGCCGGCGACTGCCTGGTCGGCAGCGGCCATCGCCTGGGCGAAGTCGTCTAGGACGGCGGTGAAGGCGGGGTCGGAGGCGGGAATCGAGCCGGCCCCGCCGACCAGCCACCACCGGCCGTCGCGCAGAACGACCGGAGAGTGGGGCAGCCGCCGGTGACGCGATGCGGGCGCGCTCATGCCGACAGCCCGAGGTTGTCGTCGCCGATGCTCTTCGCGAGGGCCCGCTCGGTGATCACCTTCGTGGCGCGGGCGGAGGCCGGGCCGACCACCTTGGCGCAGGGCTCCTTGTACCAGGGTTTGAGGTTGAGCATGGCGACCCGGATGCCGGTGGCCAGCAGCAGTACCTTGCCCTTGGGCAGGGCGCGGATCGCGTCCGGCGGCAGGATCCGCTCGGTGCGCATGCTCACCGAGGTGGACTTGCCGCTCTCGCTGGTGGACACCGAGGTGGTCTGGACGTCGTGGTCGCCGACCTGCCTGCTGAGGCGGTCGGCGAAGTCGGCGTCGTCGATGCCGCTTCCGATGATTTTTACGGTGGCGGCGGAGTACAGGGCGTCCATGCCGGCTTCGCCCCAGCACCGCTGGCCCTGCCGGTAGGACTGCAGGATCGTCATCGGGATGACGCCCCGACTGCCCAGGTGGGAGTACAAGTCCGGCAGGTCACTGATGCGGCACACGTTCGCGGCTTCGTCGAGCACGCACAAGGCTGGCGGGTCGAGTCGGCCGCCGGAGCGCTCGGCGACGATCACGGCCGCGCGCATCACGGCGTCGGCCGCCGCTGCGATGATCGCGCTCGCACTGCCGCCGCCGTCCTTGCTGAGCAGGTACAGGGTGTCGCGGGATGTGGCGAAGGCGAATGGCTGGAACTCGGGGAGGTCCTCGTTCGGGGTGACCCAGGCGGCGACGTCGGGGTCGAGCAGGCAGCTCGCGTACTGCCGCGCCGTTTCGTAGATGCCGTCGCGGGTTTCGGTTGCGCCGGAGACGGTGCCCTGGAGCTGGGCAGCGACTGAGTCGTGGCCGGCGTCGGTGAGCAGGTCCACCGGGGTGCGGTCGGCCGGCATGGCGAGCCAGGCCAGGACGTCGGTGATCGGCCGCCGGTGGCTGGCGGCGGCCAGGAACAGGGCGCCGAGGGTGTTGCTCGCGGCGGTGGACCAGAAGTCGGATCCGCTGGACTCGTCCACGCTCGCGGTGACGAAGTGCCCGGCCAAGCGCTTCGCCCCCGCCAGGTCGCGGGCGTCGGCCAGGATGTCCCACCACATCTCGCGGGGGTGGTGGGCGATCTGCTGGGGGTCGAGGGTCCAGATCGTGCCAACCTCGGCTCGGGCGTCCACCGTGGCGGTGAAGGCGTCGTTCGCGGCCTTGTTACTCGTGAGCAGGACCGGGCCGGGCGCCGAGAGGATCGCTGGGATCGCCAGCCCGGAGGTCTTGCCGGAACGCGGGGCCATGATCGCGACGATCACGTCCTCCCAGGACGCGCGGACCTCGGCACGACCGGGGCCAAGAGTGCCGAGCAGAATGCCGCGGTCAGCGGGAGCGACCTCATTACCCTCCCGGTCGCCCAGTGACGGCCGCAGGCTCTTCGCCTTGGCGGTGATCTCCTTGTCCAGCAGGGGCGCCAGGTCGGCCTTGCGGGCGAGACCGGACTTGGAGCCGGCCCGCCGGCGCATCCACAGCACCACTCCGGTGGTGACCAGGGCCAGGGTGATCAAGCCGGGGACGACGCGGGCACCGATCAGCAGCGCGGTGCTGCTCAGGGCTGGCCACAGCACGTCGGGGTGCAGCAGGGCGTCCGTGGCGCGGAACGGGGCCCACAGCCCGTTGCCGATGAGGGTGTTGGTGAGGTTGCCGGTCAGCCAGGCGAGAGAGCCGAAGGCCATAGCGGCGCCGAGGACGGCGAACAGGAGGTAGAGGAGCGCGTCCGACCCGGTGGTGGTCGAGGGCGCGCTGGTGCGCGGGGAGGGCACGGCGGTTCCTTGGGTGTGCGAGGGGGAGGGTGCGGGGCGCGCTCGGCTCTCGTGCAGCTCACGGGTTTACTCCTTGGGGCTCGAACGGCAACGTTTCAGCAGGGACGGGTAGCGGGGCGTGCCGAAAGCGGAGACGGCGCGGCGAGTAACGGGGTGGTGTCGGTGCCGGCCTTGGTCGCGAAGGGCGAGACCTGGCGAGCGGCGGCCAGACGCCGGGGCTCGGGATTGACGACCTCGCTGACCGCCAAGGCTGGATCGTCGGCGTCCGGATCCCGGACGGAGGGTGTTGCGGCGTCCGGGCCCGCGCCGAGGACGTCGTCGAGCAGTTCCCGGGTCCGCAGGATGTTGACCCTCAGGTGGTGCCAGAGGTCGGTCCGCTCGGCCGGGCACGCGGCGACCCCGTCCACGGCAGCCTCCACCTGCTCGCGAACGTCCTGGAGCATCACGTGGGCGGTGGCCAGCCGGGTCCAGGTCTCGAAGGTGGGGTTGTGGTGCGGGTCGTCGAACGCCAGACGGACACGGGTCCGGTCGGCGGCAGCGGCGACGAGTTCGGTCAACTGCGGCAGCGCGCCGACGAGCGCGCCGTTGACTTCCTCAAGAATTCCCGCGACCTCGTCGGGCGTCGCGTCCTCCGTGACACGGGTGATCATCCCGCGGACGGAGTACGGGTCAGCGGAAGCACTGGGCAGGTGCCGGACCTGCAATGGCTTGTCGGAGTTGGGTGCCCCGTTGCGGTGGGCGAGCCGGATGTTGTGCTGCATGGTGGCGCCCTCGGCCTCGCCGATGCTGGAGTAGTACTCGGGCGTGCTTCCTCCTCGGCCGCTGTTCTGGACGGCCGAGCCAGGTCGGAGCCCGTGGCAGGCAGGCCGGCGGTTGGCGCTGACGAAGATGACCTGGGTCACCGTCGAGGGCCCGAGGCGCGCGGCGGGTGTCCGATCGCGTTGGACTGCGCTGTTTCGGAGCCGGGGACCGAGGAGACCTTGGCTTTGGCCGCTGCGGGCGACGTGGCCATAGCGGCGCCCCGGTGGTCGGGCAGCGTCGAGGACCTCGTCCGTGCCGTGGTGTGGGCTTCTGACGCGGTGCCGACATGGCGCAGCTCGGCGTCGCAGTCGACGAGTTCGGACTGCGCCGAGCTGATGAACTCCGAGGCGAAGCCGAACCGGTCGGCGAGTGCGTACGCCTCGTCGTCGAGGTTGTTGATCTGCTCGCTTGCTGCCTCCAGTGCTTCCCGGACACGTTCCAGGGCGCCGTGCTCGGGGTGAAGGAGGTGGTCGATCGCCTGCTGGAGGTCGGCTCCGTTCTGGGCCGCCCGGATCCGGTCCGTGAGCCGGAGGAGTTCCGCTCCGGCGGTGTAGGGCCCGAGCGGGGGTACCGGAGGGCTCATCCGGGCCGTGTGGAGAGAGGGAGGGAGATTGCCGTCGTAGCGGGCGGCGCGGAGCATCTCGGCCGCGTGGGTGGCGATGGCGACCTTGTCGGCGAGTGGGGTGGTGGTGGGAAGGCGATGGCGCCGGCCGTGCCAGTCGTCGATCTGCTGGAAACCGGCGTGCTTGAGGAGCTGGGCGGAGAGGTCGTCGGTAGCGCCCTTGGCGACGACGCTGCCGCTGAACTCGGACGTGATGGTGATCGAACGGTCAGGCAAGTGGATCTCCTGGGATCGGGGGTCGGGTCGGGGACGGCGGGCAGGTGTCCCAGGTCGGCGGCGAGGCATCGGCACTCGGTCTGCGCGCGGAAGACGTCGCGACAGGTGTCGTGGAGACCGCCTCCCTCGCGGGCGAGGGTGTCCACGACGTGCACCTCCCGGGGCTGGTTGCGCACGGCGATCCACCATCAGGAGTCCGGATCACCTTCCGGGGTGATCCCGGTGGCGTCCACCAAGCGCCAGGCGATAGTGACCGACTGCAAGTCGGTGAGATCCGGCTGGCGAGGCTCGGAGCAGACCGAGCAGACTGAGCAGACCCGCGTCGGCCGCTCGGGTGCACGTGTCCTGAGCCGTTCGACGGCGCATCGAGGGTGTGGGCCAAGTAAGGCAGTGAGCCAGACTCGGCAAACAGTTCGATCGGGGTCCCAAGGCCTTCACCTACGATCAGTTGAGGGCTGATGTGGTCGCCGTGTCCGCCAGGACCGTATATGTACGAGAGCAGCCCTGCGGTGTCGCTGGCGCGCTGTAGGTGAGCGATCACGGTGTCTACCTCAGAGAAGTTGCGGACATGAGTCCGGTGTTCGGGCCGTCAAGGGAAGAGGATCCACAGGATCTGCGATTTGGCGCCGCCGGAGAACAGTGGTAATGCCCCGTTTTGCTAGACGGGAAGGAGTCCGCACAGGCATGCTGCCCGCTACGTGGCCGAGATCCGCGCCTGATGCATAAGGCGTTGCCCTTGACCGGGCCACCGCTTGTCGGATTCGTCCTGCATGACGTGTCGGACCGCTTCCATGCTTGAACTACTCAGCCGGGCAAGAAACATTGAACGATGACTGCAGCCATGTGTGGGCTGGTCACGCGCCGTCGGCTCCCGCTTCAGTCCAGCTCACGGCTCGGCCATGGTTCGAGCTACGCGGTCTCAACCAGATCAGGTGAAACCACTACGCGCCCGGTCCCGCTCTTCTAGGGTCATCCCTGGCAGTAGCTTTGCGTCGTCACTACGCCACCCCCTGGTGCGCACACCGTAGTTAGGCACTACTGCAAGGGGGCGTCATGGGACGCAGAGGTGTTCGCCGCAGGAAAGAGGACCCGGGCTGGAACCGAGCCACCTTCTTCGCAACGCTTGGTCGGCTTCTTCTCGAAGCGATCGACAAGGCGCGCGAATGGTGGCGCGACTGACAGCCCAGGTCCCTTTCTGACTGTTGTGACAGTCGTGCGCCTATAGGCGCACTACGTCACGGTGTTACTCGCACCGTGACGTGACGGGCCGCGGTGTTGACGCACCGCGGCCCGCGTTTTTGGGTTCAGCGTCGTTGGCGGGCCGACGCACAAGTGACAATCAAGGACGTAAAGGGTGGACCCCCAGGTCAACCTCTAGCACATACGAGGCAGTGGCGGCTGCCTCTTCTTCTCTCTGATGTCCATCCCCGCACGCGCGGGGAGCACTTTCACCTGATGGCAGTCTCAGCCATCAGACCGGCGAGCGCCCTGATCTGATCGTTGAGATCCCCATCAGGTAAGAGCGCTCCCCGCGCGTGCGGGGATGGACCCACAGGTGAGAGTAACGGGGCCACCCCCGCACGCGCGGGGAAACTGGAGTAATGGGATGACTGCCGTCTGTCGCCAAGCCAGGTGTCGGTAGTTCAGAAGTGGGGGTTCTCGGTCGGCCGGTCGGCCCCGGTGGCGGCTTGGAGCAGCTCGGTAAGGTCGTCTGGCTGGGAGGAGCGCTGGTCGATCCACCACCCGGCGCGGGTGACGGTACGAGTGCTTTCCTCAATACCCTCCCATTCCGCCTCGTTCGTTTCGCCCTCGGTGACCAGGGCGGTGTAGGCGGCGGTCAGGATCTGGTGACGACAGCGCACACCCCAGGCGACAGCCCGCTCGGTCCCGTCCAGAGGAGGCATGCGGTACTGCTCGGACCAGGCCTCGGACTCGGCCTGCTCCTCAGCGCGCTTGGCCTTGAGCCAGGCGGCCTTGTCCTGCTCGTCGCCTTGTTTGGAGGCGCGCCAGCACTCGGTGCACTCCTGCTTGGCGAGCCATTCGGCGAAGCCCGCCCGGCGGTCGGCCGGTCGGTCGGACAGGTCGCGGTCGGCCTGGTGACCGCAGGTGTGGTTGATCGGCCAGATGGTCTTCACGGCCATGGGAGGCTCTCCTTACGGGAGTTGGATCAGCGGTCGCGGGAGAACGCGATGCGGGGATCGACCGGCCGGACCGCCGCTGCCGGGATGACGGGGGCGGCGACCGGTGCCTTGCCCGGGAGGCCGGCACGGGCCGGGCTGGCGGCGAGCGCGGCGGCGCTGATCGGAGACGTACGAGGGGTGCCCTGGCCGCGTTCACGGGACGCGGCCGACACGGGAGCAGGGTGAGGACGTGCTGCTACGTCCTGAGCGAGGCGCGGCTGCACTGCGACCTGGACGCCGGAGCGGTGCAGGGCCAGCGTGGCTCCGGCGACCTTCCCCAGGGCTTCGTCCCGGCCGGTGGTGGCGGGCAACGTGTAGATGTCCAGGCTCGAGTCGTGTCGCCAGCCGTGCTCCACCAGCGCGAGCCCGGTGAGGCCGGAGGCACGGTCGTCGATGGCCGCGACGATGCCGAGCTGAGGATGCTCGGCGAAGGCGACATCAGGTTCACCGAGCGGGCCCCGGTCGCGGGCGGGCGCTGCATCGGGTGCCAGCGAGGGATCGAACGCGGCGTCCACGTCGACCCGGTAGCCGGCCTTGCGCAGCAGCTCGACTGCTCGGGTCGTTCGGCCCTGCCCGTCACGCTCCTGGTTGGCCATCACGTACAACGTCGGCACGTCTGGGACGGGGTGGAAACCGAACCCCTTCAGCATCCAGGTGCTAGCGGCGAGGTTCTTCGGGTTCGCGGCGACGATGCCGTAGACGGGGTGGTGGCCGAAGGACAAGTCGGGCAACACGTCGTAGTGGCTGGGCATGGCAGATCCATCCAGGGTGGGCTCGGTCGCAGATTTGAACGAGGGACGAATTGCTTCTGCTGGTGCGGTACACGAAGGACTCCAAGACGGTGGACGGTCAGCGACCGGGGGCGGACGAGGGACGTGCGGGTGGCGGCGCGGCGCGCGCGGACGACTCCGCCGGCGGACCGGCCGGGAGCGCGTGCTGTTGGGCTGACGGCGAAGGGGTGAGAGCGGCACTCACCCGTGACGGGGCAGACGTCGGCGAGAGGGGCTTGCCCGCCTGTGCCTGGGCCTTGTTGGGGTGGACGGTGTGGCTGCCGGCCAGGTCGTTGCGTATCGCCTGGAGCCTGAACGCGTAGGTCTCCAGGTCCTCGGCGATGAGGCGCAGGTGGTTCGCGGAGTGGTGGTCGGCCGTGTCTCCGAGCCCCTCCCACCAGTGGGCCGTCGCGTCGAGGATCTCGACGACCCGTTGAAGAACGCCGTCACCGGGCGCGGTCAGCTCGCTCAGCGGGGCGACCGCCTCACTCGTGTGCGTGGCGGCCCGGACGGACTGGGCAAGGTGCCCGAGACGGTCACTGAGACTCGTCTCGTGGCTCCGGGCAACAGCAATGCTGGGATTCAGGAGAGCAGGGTCGCCGGCGAGGTGGAAGCCTTCGGCCTGCAGCATGTTGAAGGCCCGGGTCACCGTCAGTCGCTGTTCGGCCGGGTCGGTCATGGCCGAGGGCAGCCGGTAGTAGTGCGTACCGCCGAACGTCACGGCCGGGATGAAGCCCGCGCGGTAGAGCACTGTGCCGGCGGCGCGTACCTCGACGGACCGTTCGTGCTCCTGGCGCGGCTGTACGCCAAGTCGGTCCAGGCGGGCGTCGACGGCGGTGAGCAGATCGGGGACGCTGCCGCCGTGCCGTGCGTCGGGGCCGTCGGGCTCCGAGTCGTAGACCACTTCGTACACCGCGGGCTCGGCGGACCGGTGACAGGTCACCATCCAGCTCTCGGGGGACTCGGGGTGCACCGAGGGAGGCTCCTGCGGGGGCGAGATGATCAGCGAACTGCCGTCGGGAAGCTCGGCGTGGACGATGTAGTCGCTGAGGCCGTACTCGACGGTGCACTCCAGGCCGCGCTGCCGCAGGGCAGCGGTGAGGACGGCGTACCGGTGGTCCTGTCCGGAAGCCGCAGGTGGGGAGGACGACGGGCTGATCCACGCGAGGACGCGCGAGCCCTCCTGCTGCTCGAAGGTGATGAGGGTGTTGCCGGGGTGCATGGGGTATCTCCGTTGCCGGACGCCCCCGGCGGACGGCATGAGCCGCCAGGTGCATGGGGCTGGAAGGGGTGCGGTGGTCCATGAGGATCCGGTGATCGGTCGGCTTGGTGCTGCCGCGATTTGGTGCTGAGTGGCGTCAGCGGGAACGACTCGAGGTCGGCGGATTTGATGCCGGGGGGAGAGGAGGCGAAGCGGGCGGGGCGCCGCGGGCGCCGGGAGCGGACCGGGTGAGGGCCACGCGCGCTCGTTCGGTGTGCGACGCCCGTTCAGCGTCCGCTCGGTTGGCCAGGTACTCGCCGGCCCGGACGAGCGCTGGGCCCTGGTAGGACAGCTCGTGTGCGTAGTGCCAGCCCTCGGTATTGCGGTGCTCCTCCGCGTGCTCCTGGTAGAGCTGGAGCGAGCCCGGTTGTGAGCCCTCCATGAGCGCCATGATCTGGTTCCACTCATGTCGGAGCGCGTCCGCTCGGACCAGGGTGGTGTCGATCCCGCGCAGTCGACGCAGGTCGTCGCTGATCGGTCCTTCGACGTAGTCGGGACCGTCGGCGGCGGCGCGGACCCCGGCCAGCACCTCCGGCCCGTGGTCGAGGAACACCTCGGCGTGCTTCCACGCCTCGGCGTCGCGCTTGACCTTGCTGTCCGCGTAGACGTCCTCGTCGAGGGGGCAGCCGTCCGCGTCGCAGAGTGAGTCCGAGACCGCATCCCAGGCGTCGGACGCCTCATTGATGCCGACGGCGGCCGAGGCCAGTGCCGGGAGGTGCCGTCGCCACGCCAGGGGGTCGTCGCCCGTCGGCAGCTGGTTCTCGCCGTAGGCGGGAGAAGTGGAGGAAGCAGACATGATCGATCCTCGTTCCTGTGCCGGTCGTTGGGCTATGCCATGCGGGCGTCGGTGTCGAACAGCTCGCGCTCGGCCGGGTGCAGGATGTGCTGCGTGATGAAGGAGCGGCCGGCGACCTTCCACAGGCCCCGGCCCTTGGTCAGGGCGGACACCGCCTGTGTCTCGACGCCTGTCAGGCCTAGCAGGGACGCGGCGGCGGCGAGCTGGTCGGACTCCTGGCGGTAGATGATGCGGGTGGAGCAGTCGGCCAGGAGTCCCTCGGCCAGGACTCGGCCGCGCGAGCCGGCGTCGCCCGCCGAGAGCAGGTCCGACAGCCGGTGGATGACCATCAGGTTCGCGATGCCCAGGCCCCGGGAGAGCTTCCACTGGCTCTGCATCCGCTCCAGCAGGCCGACGTGCCGCATCAACCGCCACGCTTCGTCGTAGATCACCCAGCGCCGGCCGCCGTCGGGATCGGAGAGGGCGGACTCCATCCATGCGCTGGCGCAGGTCATCGCGAGGACCAGCGCTGTGTCGTCGCCGGAGCCGCCGAGGCGGGAGAGGTCGATGGACAGCATCGGTGTGGTCGGGTCGAAGGACACAGTCGAGGGGGCGTCGAACATGCCGCTGAGGTCGCCGTGCACCAGGCGGCGCAGGGCGTGCGCGATGTCCTGGGCGGCCGATCCGAGGTGTCCGGCCCGGTGGCCGAGAGCGCGGTCGAGGCGTTCGGGGGAGCCGAGGACGTGTGCGATCTCGCCGAGCAGCGGCACCGTGCCACGGGCGGCGGCATCGGCGACGACCAGGTCCAGGGCGAGATCCAGGGCGGTGTGCTCCATCGGCAGCAGATCGCGCTTGAGCACGGTGCGTGCCAGGCCGGCCAGGAGGAGCAGACGGCGCTTGCGGACCTCCGCGAACCAGTCCTTCTCGCTGACGGAGGCGGGTCGGGCCGGGGCGTCCAGCGGGTTCAACCTGCCCGGGAGCCCGGGGCCCAGCGCGATGCTGTAGCCGCCGAGGGCCTGTGCGACGCCGGTCCACTCACCTTTCGGATCGCACGGGATGTAGATCCGGTAGCCGTGGGCGATCGACCGGGTGGCGATGGACTTCGCCAGCGCCGACTTGCCCATGCCGATGATGCCGGCGAGGACGGCGTTCGGGTTCGTGAAGCCCTCGATCCGGGCGCTGTTGTACAGCGAGAAGGGGTCGAAGCAGAAGGCGGCCTCCGCGTGGACATCGCGGCCGATGAACACCCCCTCCGCCCCCAGGCCGCCCTCGGCCACGAAGGGGTAGGCCCCCGAGGCCGTGGCGGTGGTCATCCGGTGGGCGGGCAGGTCGAGCTTGCCGCCTCGGGCGGAGGTCGGGCCGGGGCGACCGGTCGGCGGGTAGGTGGGCCGCAGTTCCGGGGCGAGGGTCTGCTCGGCGTGGTGCTTGGGCGGGGTTCCGGCGAGGCGGGCCTGGCGGCGGGCTTCGGCGAGGCCGGCTCGGGCGGCCCGCTGCTCGGTGCGCGACGTCTTGCGGGGCACGAACAGAGGTGAGGCGCTGGCGCGCGTGCGGGACATGAACGTTTCTCCAGGCAGGGTGGCGGGTCAGCGGCGGACGAGGCCGGTAAAGGGCGCGTGCAGGTCAGCCGGGGTAGTGCTGCGACGGACCAGGTGAGCGGTGCGCTGATGGCGCTGGCAGATGGTCAGCTCCGGCGCCCCTTCGGGCAGGCCGGCCAGGCACGCCTCGGGTTCGGGTATCTCGCCGGAGTCCGGCCGGGGCGCCGCGTGGTAGGCGGCGTGGAGGCGCTCGGCGGCCTGCCAGATGCGGGTGCGGGCGGTGCGGAGCTGGTCGCCCTCGGTCGGAACGAGCTGCCCGGTACGGGCGGTGTGGGCATCGAGCAGCCCGTACATCGCGACGAGGTGAGCGTGCAGGGCGTCCAGCTCGGCGCGGGTGGTGACCAGTGGGCCGCCCGGGACGTTGAGTGCACGGTGGAAATCGAGCGCCGCGGTGGCGAAGGGCACGAAGTCCTGCGCGGTAGGGCTGGCGGTGCGTGACATGAGGGTGCTCTTTCGAAAGGAAGGGAGTCAGGCGGCGAGCGCGAGCGGCATGGCGGCGGCGGTGAACGCCTCGGCCTGCTGCCAGGTCAGCGGTCGGAGGTCGAGCTGGGCGCCGACGGCCGCGGTCTCCACCACAGCGCAGGCGGTGCGCAGTTCGTCCTCGGAGTCGGCGGAGACGGTCAGTAGCCCGGTCAGGGCGACGTCGGCGTGCCCCGCGATGAGTTGACGCTCGCGCGTCTTGATGTCCTGGTACTCGATCGAGTCCGCCTCGGAGTCGACCTGGCCGCGCCGGGCCCGCTCGGCGGCGTCAGCGAGCACGCTGGACTTCCTGCGCTGGACATCGCGTAGGGCGGCGTCCAGTCCCTTCGGCTCGTAGCAGAGCGACAGCGTGCGCCGGACCCCGCCGGTGAACAGGAGCTGGTGCAGGAAGCCGGCCGACGTCTCGGTTCGGGGCCAGTTCTCCACCCAGTACGTGGCGTGGACGGCCGAGTCGGTCTCGATGTGGTCCGCCTTCTCGACGACCACGACGGGTCCTGCGGCGGCGGGGTCGGCCTCGGGTCGGCCGGCGGTGGACCACCGGTCCAGCGTCGCCAGTGCCTTGGGGTCGTAGGCGGTGCGTACCACGGCGGCGATCTCGCGGGCGGTGAGCCAGCCGGTCGGGGTGAGTCCGGCGGTCCGCGCGGCCTGGTCGAAAGTGGAGGCGAGTTGTGCCAGGACGCTGAAGGAACCGGTCAGGCCGCCGCCGGCCTGGTTGATCAGGCGTCGCGCCGCCTTGGTGTCCAGGGACACCGCGACGTACGACTCGTGCGGAGCGGCTGCCGGGCCCGCACTCTGGATCAGCTCGTTGTAGATCGCGCCGGCCATAGGGGCGTCGGGTTGGCCGTGCTCTTCCCAGTAGCGGCGAAGCGCGTCGCCGGAGTCCGGGACGGTGCGCTCGATTACCTGGATGCGGGCGATCTGCCCGGTGCGGGCCAGCGCGGCCAGCGCGCGTCCCCAGCCGCCGACGTTGGCCTGCTGGGTGCTCGGGTCGAGCAGAGCGTAGGCGCGGGAAGAGACCTTGACTACCGCGGTCAGCGTGCCGGTGTGGGGGTTGTGGACCGCGCCGTAGCGGCCGTCGGGAGCGGTGACCACGCGCAGGCTGGCGGCGGTGCCGGGCAGGTGGAGCAGTCCTTCGCGGGTGGGCCGACAGGAAGGCCGGGTGAGCCAGACGAGCTGGCCGCGCAACCGGCGCAGGGCGTAGCGAGCGACGATCGGAGCCCAGTCCGCCAGGGCACGGCCCCGGTGGCGGACGAAGACGAGAAGGGCGATGATGGCCCACAGCGGGATGAGATGGAGAGCGCCGACCACGCCGCGGGTGAGGACCACGGCGAGAAGGAGAAGGCCGGTGAGCCCGGCGACGATCAACTGCGGGACGGTCAGGCCGAGCAGAACGCCGCGCCTGCTGCGGTGGGGGAACTTCACGGTGGGCGTGGGGGACTGGTGCTTGCCGGACATGTGTTTCCAGACGGTGGGAGCGGGCGGAGGACGGGCGCGCGGCGCTCTTCTGGACGTCATGGCGAAACTTTCCTGCTGGTCGGGTGAGGTGGGGGCGGGCCATGGAGTACAGCCCGCCCCTCGAGGGGGGGGGAGTGTCAGGAACCCGACGGCGGCTGGGCGGGGAAGACCCAGTTGGTCGGCGTGGCAGAACCGGCGGCCGACGGCGCCGCGGCCGGGGTGTTGGAGGTCGAAGGCGCCGGACCGGCAGGTGGCATGGAGGTCATGTCGCCGCCCGGAGCGGATGCGCCAGCGAGATGACCGGATCCGCCCGCCGCGCCTTGGACGGTCACCTGGGACCCTTCCGGTTCGTCCTCGCCGGGACGCGTGATCAGAGGCGGGACCCCCGGGCGCTGGATCAGGGCCCGGCCCTTGTCGCCGGTGGAGTTCGCGTCTTCGCCGTACCGGAAGCGGGTCTGCGGCTTGGGTGGGCCGGCGTCGATGCCCTCCTTGCTGAGGTTGCCGCCGGAGGGGTTGATGCCGGAGGCGACACCGTCGGTCCCTGCACCGGGGACCTGGTTCGGCCCCTGCGGGGCCGGAGTGCCGGTGCTGGCGCGCAGCGCGAGGCCGCCCGCGGTCTTCGCTGCGCCTGCGGCGACTGCCATGCCGGCGACGCCGGTACGGTGCATGTCGTCGTGGCCGCCGCCGTCGCTGGCCCAGTGGACGAACTTGTATGTCGCGTACGGGCAGAGCAGCACCAGGACCATCACGACGATGCCCGCCATCGCGTCGGACAGGGCCGCCATTCCGTCGCTGGCGTCGCTCTTGCCCATGGCGGAGACGCCAATGAGGAAGACGACGGTCATCAGTAGCTTTGAGACGATCAGGGTGCCGGTGGCCTCGATCCAGGCGCGCCGCCACCGCTTGGCGACCTCCCAGCCCCCGCCGGCCCCGGCGAACACGGCGAGCGCGACCATGATCAGGACGCCGACCTTTCGGGCGACCATCACGCCCCAGTAGAGGAAGGCGCCGATCGCGCAACCGAGGGCGACCAGTGCGGAGACGCCCCAGCCGAGGCTGAACATCGAGCCGAACTGGTCGACCTTGACCACACGGCGGATCGCGTCGTTGATCGAGGTGTTGGCCGCTTGGAACAGCCCGTCGGACAACGCGTCGACCACGGTGATGGCGACGGTGGTGAAGGCGATGGCGGAGAAGCTGAACAGGACACCGGTCATGGTGCCGAAAGCGGCCTTGGCGAGGGCGCGCTCGTCACGACGCCAGGCCGCGGTCATGAGCTGGATGCAGAAGATCCCAACGGTCAGGGCGAGCCCGATGGGCAGCAGCAGTTCGTAGTTGTCCCGGAACCATCCGGCGTTGAGGTCGATGGCCGTCGTCTTGTTGACGGCCTCGGCGGCCAGGTCAGCCGCGCTGGCCGCCAGTTCACCCGCGGACTTCGCGATCCAGGCCCCAAGGCCGTCGGTGACGGTTCCACCGGGGTTCGTGGCGAAGTCGACGGCGGTGCACACCTTGCCCATCAAGGGCAGTTCGCAGACGTCCATGGCGGTACCTCCTTCCGTGAACGGGGGGTCAGGGCGCCACGGACGGCATGACGCCGACCAGGGCGCAGGGACGGTCGGGGCGGCACTGGACCGCGAGGGTGGTGGAACGGCTCTCCGCCCCGCCGGCGGGCGAGCCCTTCCAGGCGATCGACTGCTTGCCGGAGACCGTGACGGCGTAGACGTACGCGTGGGTGATCGCCCCGGGATCGTCCTGCAGGGCCTGGGTGAACGCCTGCGGGAAGTGCCCCTCGTTCACCGTGGCGGTGGCGAACTGGCCGTTCGCGGCCATCTCCTTCCACAGCACGGGGGAGGGGACGGCCTTGTCGACCGAGTCCGGGTCGGCGTACTTCGACTCCTTGATCAGCCAGCCACGCAGCGCCTCCCGCAGCTCGGGCTGCGAGTAGGCGCGAGTGTCGTACGACCACAGCGCTGTGGCGGCTGCCTTCCCGTACTTGATCGGGTCGTGGGTCTTGGGTGGGACGGGAAGGGCGCGGGGTCGAGGGTGCGGACCGGACGGTGCTGCGGGCAAGGAGGATTCCGTGGGCGAACTCGTTGGTGGAGGGGGAGTTTCGGAGGGGCTCCGGCCGTCGCGGGTGAGGTATGCGGCAAGGCCGGCGAGGGCGACGAGCACCGCCAGGACGACGGTGCCGAGCAGCGCCCGGCGGCGCACGCGGGATGCGCCGCCGGGGTGGGTGGAGCGCTGAGCCATCAGTGGACCTGTGTCCCGAGCGTCGAGAAGAAGGCCACCACACCGTTGGCCGCACCGAGCAGAAGGGCCGCGCCGGCGCTCACCAACACGCCCTTTTTCCCGTTCGCCTCGGCCTGGTGACCGCCGGAGTGGTGGCCCCAGGCCCACACGCCCGCGCTGACGGCGAGGGCGCCGACCACGGCGATGAGTCCGAAGAGGTTGATCGAGCCCATCACCTGCTTGAGGACGGACAGGCCCGGCAGACCGCCCTCGTTCGGCTTGATCCCGGGATCGTAGGCGAGCTGTATGACCTGGTCAGCGAGATACATGGGGAACTCCAGTACGATTTGGTGCACGTCAAAGCCCGGACGGGCGAAGCGGCGTGTGAGAAGAGGGTGGGGCAGGGGAAGCGCCGGTCAGACGACTCGGCGGGCCGCGAGAATTCGCGATTTCCAGGACGCGAGGGTCGTGATCCGCACCACGTCACCGGTGCGCGGGGCGTGGACGATCAAGCCCTGCCCGATCGCCATCCCGACGTGCTCGGGCACGGCGGCCGTACCTTCGGCGAAGAGGAGATCTCCCGGCTGGAGGGCGTCGACCGACACGGCCTTGCCGTCCTTGACCTGCGTGTACGTGGTCCGCGTCAGCGTCACCCCGGCAGCCTTGTACGCCTGTTGCATCAGGGACGAGCAGTCGCACCGGCCCATCGCGTCCTTGCCGTGGGAGTCCGTGCAGTTCCCGCCCCACTGGTACGGCGTACCGAGCTGTCCCAGCGCCCACCGGATCGCCGTCTGAACCTTCGGTGGAGCATTGGCGGGGATCTTGTACTCGGTCGGCAGGGCGCCAGCCGGGATGGTGCCGAAGTCGGTTCCGTCCCCGTCCGCTGAACAGCCGCCCGCGGTACTGGGTGGAGCATTGTCGCTGTCGGCCGAGCCGGAGGACGAAGGACTCGGCGATGGGTTGCCGGCCTGCTGCAGCAGGGGCTCGATGGCCTCCTGCAGGGCAGTGGCCAGCGGCTCCCACTTGGCGTACGCCTCGGGGAAGCCTGACTTCTGCACCGCCTGGGCGGCCTGGGCGAGGGACAGGGACTGCCAGCCGGAGACCCTCTTGAGCCCCTCGTAGAACTTGGTGCTGGCGTGCACCGGGTCGAGGGTCTCGCTCGCTGTTCCCCAACCCATCGACGGCCGCTGCTGGAACAAGCCCAGGCTGTCGCGGTCGCCATAGGTCAGGTTCCGCAGGCCGCTCTCCTGCAGGGCGGTCGCCAGGGCGACGACCTGCCCTCGGGCGGGGATATTCATCGCGACGCCCGTGGCCTGGATCGTCTTGGCGTTGGGCACCTGATCGGCAGGGGCGTCCAGGCCCGGCACGGAGATCGAGCCCTTGTCGCCACCGTCCAGGATGGCCTTCACCTGCTTGGCGACTGCGGGGGTATCCACACCCTGAGCACCGTCGGTCGAGCACGAGGCCGAGGCGGTCCCGGCGCCGATGGCAAGGATCGCAAGGGCCAGCAGCAGCGAGCCGGTCGCGCAGAGACCGACAAGGGCTCCGGTCGTCTTCTTCATCGCCGCCGCCGTTCACCGCGACGGCGGTGCCGGCCAGGTGACGGAGGTGGGTCGGGGCGCGGATGTGTCAAGGCATGCTGCATCGCAGCGGCTCCTCGGTGTTCGTAGGAGGCGCGGTGCCGACTTCTCGTGCAAAGCCGCCGGCACCGCGCCGATGTGCATCCGCCCTCTGGCGGGCCCGGTCAGAGGGGTTGGTAGCTCCCGGACGCCGGTTTCAGGTCACGCGCGGCAGCCAGCCGCGCTCGTAATCTCAGGCGGTACACCGGGACCTCCGGACGACGCGCGGAAATGCATGGACAACGTGGCCCCCGACGCTGCTCGATTGGACCGGGCAGCACGGATAAGCACAGGTCAACGGGGGTGGAGCGAGGCTCCTGCCCGGTGACACGGCGAGACAGTAGACCGGGATTCCGGCCGCACCAAACGACTCCCGCTCCGGGGCCCGCAACAGGGGTCACCTCGTTAGGTGCGGCCGGAGATCGTCGTTAACCTCCGGTGCAACCTCGCCCGGGACAAACGCCGTTGAGCGCTGTCCGGAGCAGGTCCCGATCCGCCGTGCCCGAAGAGAGGCCCTCCCATGAGCTACACGCTGCACCGAGGCGACGCCCTGACTGTCCTGAAGTCCCTTCCGGACGAGAGCGTCCACGCGGTGATCACCGACCCCCCGTACAACTCCGGCGGACGTACCAGCTCGGACCGCACCGGCCGCACCGCGCGAGCCAAGTACGTCACCAGCAACAGCGCCCACGACCTCGCCAACTTCCCGGGTGAGAACCGCGATCAGCGCTCCTACCGCTCCTGGCTGACCGAGCTGCTGACGGAGTCGTACCGGGCCTCGGCTGAGCACGCCGTGGTCATGGTCTTCTCTGACTGGCGTCAGGAGCCGACGACGACCGACGCCCTGCAGATGGCAGGGTGGACCTGGAGCGGCACGATCCCGTGGATCAAGCCCGCCAGCCGGCCACGCAAGGGCGGGCCGAAGCAGGACTCCGAGTTCATCGTGTGGGGCGTCAAGGGATCCCTCGACAACACCCGCGACCTCTACATGCCCGGCCACTACATCGCTTCCCAGCCCCGCAAGGGCCGGGTCCACATCACCCAGAAGCCCGTCGAGATCATGCAGCAGCTCGTCCAGGTCTGCCCTGAGGACGGCGTCGTCCTCGACCCGTTTACCGGCAGCGGCTCCACAGGGGTCGCGGCCCTGCGCGAGGGACGCCGCTTTGTGGGCGTCGAGCTGTCCTCGCACTACGCCGACGTCGCCGATCAGCGGCTCCGCGCCGAGCTGACGAAGGACGACTTCGAGCTGGCCGGGCCGGAGGCATGAGTGTGAGAGCGGAGAGCCCGGGGACGGCGGCCCGCAGACGCCGAAGGGCGGCTGGCGCATCGAGTAGTCGATGCACCAGCCGCCCTTCCCGTTGCGTCAGGCCGCTTCGAACGCCCGCCGGATGAGCGGGACTGCCTTCTCCAGGCCGGCCGCCGAGACGAGCCGCACTTCCAGGTCCCCGGTCCCCAGGTGCCCTATGCCGCGCATGTCCCGGGTGAAGCCCTCTTCCAGCTCGACCGAGTCCGGGTCGAGTCTGAGGTACACCAGGATCACCTCGTGCTTCGGACGGAAGATCACCGACGCTACGTTCACCAGGCGCCGGTAGGCGATGTAGTGCCGCAGGGCCGCGACCTCGACCTCGCCCCACGCGGTGAGCGCCTCGTCCAGCTCCCCGTACAGGTCCCGTAGGCACTCGGGAACGAGGCCGGCACCCGTTGGCGAAGGAGCCGCCGGTACGGCCGGCGCGCTGTCGACCGCCGAGTCCCGCCCCCGATTCCGCCGGGACGAAGCGGCGCTCGGCGAGCCGGGCGAGGAGTCGACGAGGGTCAGGCTCAGCAGGCCGCCCTCGAACACCCGGTATCGCACCAGATCGATCCGCTCGGGCAGCCACTGCACGGCCACGCGGTCGTGGTGGGAGAAGCCGGCCGCGATGCAGACCATCCGCGGTCGCCGCCAGTCGATCGACTCGGCGGCCTCCGTGCCCAGCACCTTCCGGACCAGCGCCTCGAACTCGTGCTGCGCCGAGCGCAGCCAGCCCAGATACGAGACGGCCTGCGACATCACCCCGCTGTCGGTGCCCTTCTTGAACTCGATCACCACCGGGCTGCCGTTCTCGTCCAACCCGAGGGTGTCGATGCGCCCTCGGTGCCACGGCCCGGTCGGGTACTCGGACGCGAGGAAGCGGATGCCAAGCATGTCCTCCATGCCGGCCTCGATCCGGCGTTGCAACTCGACCTCCAACGCCACCGTCGAACCGCGCAGCTCGACGTCCCGGCCGGCAGCGTCAAGCCGGAACAGCTTCAGGTCGCTCACCATCGTCCCCCTCCGTGATCACTACAGGAGAGGCAATCGAAACCGGCCTGCGGGTATTCCAGTGGAAACGTGCGCGTCATGCCCCACCCGTCCTCTCGCTGTTCTCGGCCAACGTGGACGCCGCGGGGTCGTTCGGGAAAGATGATCAGCTGCGTTGGGCTTGTCCGATTCGGACAGGTGTTGGACGCGTGCCGCGCCCGCGAAGTGGGATTGGGGATCGCCCCCAGGGCGGCGTGGGTTCAGCGTCGGATTGCGACGACCTCGACCTCTGCGTTCATCGCGCGCAAGCGACGTGCCGACTGAAGGAGGGATACCTGGGCGAAGGCGAAGAGGGAGTCGACGGTGATCTCCTTCCCATCCTTGAGGAGGATGGCGAGCACGACCTTCAGCGTGCCGAAGTCGCTCAGGAGGCGGTGGTCGGGAGTGCGCTCCGCAACCTGACTCAGGAAGGCGCTGCGGATGGCTTCGTCGCTGCGCAGGGTTTCGACGGCGGTGACCGCCTGGGCGAAGAGGTGGTTCAGCGGCGCGGTGCCGTCGCTGCTGGTGGCCTTCTTGACGCAGATCAGCTGGTTGTCCGGGCCGAGGACATCGCAGACCTCCAGTCCGCCACCGTTGAACTTGTCCGTGACGATGTTCTTCTTGTCGAAGAGGAGGTAGCCGTCCTGGCCTGCTGCCTGCTTGTTGTACCAGTCCTCATCGTGAGAGTCCCGCCCCTTGGCGTTCGGTACTCCCTTCGGCCAGGCCGGCAGTTGGACACTGGACGACTTGCCCAGTAGCTCCCGGAGCTCTTCCTCCAACGTTTCGAGGAATCCGGCTCCCACCTCGTACCACTTTCCGTGGCCGTAGAAGTACCGCGCCGTTCCCACGGGGACGTCCGCGATGAGCCACTCCTTACCGGTGCTCGCGGCGCTGGCCGGCGTCTTCAGGTCGTCGTCGCTGAACATGACGACCCGTACCTGGGCGAGCGCCTTGAGGCGCTCGCCCTCGGCCTTGTCCGAGACGAATTCGAGGAGGACAGGAAGGTCCAGGTCGGTGACGTCGATGCTGCGGCTACCCGAGCTGATCCGGAACGCCTGGGCAGAGCCGAAGCCCTCCTGGCAGCTCTCCGGAACTCCCAGCGTGATCCGCGGGTGACTCGGGTCGGCGAGCATGCGCTCAAGGACTGCCTGGGCGTCTACCGCCTTGCGGCTGCGGTTGTCCAGCGTGCGGAGCCGATCGACGAAGCCCAGTTCGGGCAGCGGATCCGGGCGCGAGCAGACCTCCTCTATCGCGCGCAGGTCGTTGAGGAATTCCTCCGGGGTGGTGGCCAGCGGCAGCTTGATGGTCGATTCGGAACACTCGACCCGAACGTGCTTGGTGGTACCGGAGGGCAGTGAAGTCAACGGGATGCCGCTGACCGTTCCACAGATGCGGCGGACGACTGCGCCGAACCGGTCGAGCCCGAAGCCGTCGATACGCTCCCCCCGGGCGACGGAGTACTCGTCGACACGCCCTCGTCCGTCCATGATCTGGTTGCGCACCTTGATGATGCCGTCCTCGTCGAGGCAGCGGGTGGCGAACTCCAGGCCGAACTCATCATCACGGTAGTACGGGTCCAGCATGTGCTGGCCAACCCCGTAACTCAGGGCGTACAGGCCGCGCTCGGTGCGCATGAGCACCAGGCCAGCAGCGGAGTGATTCCGCTCGTTGACCTCCAAGCCGGTGATCCGCTCGACGGCCGGGCACCAGTCGGCGCGGTCCCGGGGGATCCCCCCGTTCACCAGCAGCCCGGTGACGCCCTCCCAGGCGAACTCGCGGACCTGGTAACCGGGTCTGTCGAGATAGTGAGGGCGAACAAGGGTGCGGAGTTCTACCTCGCCACCGTTGGGAACAGTGAGTCGGTGCAGCGTGGACTTGCGGGTGCCGGTGCTGCTCTTCTCCTTGGCAGTCACATCATGCTCCTTCGAGTCGAGGGGCCGGAGGTCGGTGCCCGCGGAGGTGTTCTCCTCGATCCGCGCGACTTCGTGCTCATGCCCGGCTCTCCTCCCGCGCGCAGGGCGCTGTGCTGTGCGTCGGAGTTCCTGGCGCGTGATGACCAGTAAACAGGGGTGCGTTAGCACCGTCAACTGAATGTAACTTGTTGCTCGGAATGTTCCCGGTGTACGGTCGCGTCATGGCCGGAGGAAACGAGGTATCCGAAGCCGCGGTGACCGCTGCGGAGATCGCGCGGTTGGCGGGGGTGACGCGCGCCGCGGTATCCAACTGGCGCAGGCGCCGCTCGGACTTTCCCGCACCCGTCGGCGGCACCTCGGCTAGTCCCCTGTTCTCACTCGCCGAGGTACGGCAGTGGTTGGAAGGGCAGCGCGAGGGGCGAGAGGTCAGTGGGGAGGTCCGGCTCTGGCAGGCGCTGCGTGGCACCTACGGCGAAGAAATGGTCCGGGCGCTGGCTGCTGTCGGAGAACATCTCCAGGGCGATGCGCAAGAGCTGACCGACCAGACCGCCCGCGAGGCGCTGGGCGGGCTGGTCGCCGACCGGATGCCCACTGAGGTGATGGACGCGCTGGTCGCTCGGCTGCTGGAGTCCACCGCGCGCGCCGCGCTGGACGGTGCCTCGACATTGCGGTTGGCTCGCGCTGTCCGAGAGTTTGCTGGCAAGACCTCCGGTACCGTCTTCGACCCTGCGTGCGGCATCGGCTCGCTCCTCGTCGCGGTGGGCGGCGATGCGGTCGGGAGCAGGCTGGGGCAGGACACGGACGTGGACGCGACGCGCGTGGCCCGGGTGCGCGCGGCCCTGGCCACCACCGGGCCGGCAGCGCCGGTTCAGGTCGCGGCGGGCGACTCATTGCGGGCTGATGCGTTCCCCGACCTCCGCGCGGACCTGGTCGTGTGCGAGCCGCCGACCGCTGTGGCCGACTGGGGCCGTGAGCAGTTGCTCGTCGATCCGCGCTGGGAGGCGGGTGTGCCCTCGCGAGGGGAGAGCGAGCTCGCCTGGCTCCAGCACTGCTACCACCACACGGCACCCGGCGGGCGAGCCGTGGTGGTGCTGCCGGCGTCGGTCGCCCATCGCCGCTCCGGTCGCAGGATCCGCGCGGAGTTGGTGCGTCGCGGCTGTGTCACCGGTGTGGTGGCTCTCCCGCCGGGCCTGGCTGCCAGTCACGCACTTCCGCTACACCTGTGGCTGCTGAGCCGGCCCGCCGACCCTGGGCGGTCGGCGGGGACCGTACGCATGGTGGATCTCAGCGCCAACAGCCCGGACGGACCGTGGGAGCCTCTGCCGCACCAGGAGACGGAGGTGCAGCTGATTGATCTGCTGGACAATGAGGTGGACCTTACGCCCGGCCGCTACGTACGTGAGCCGGAACCCGACTACGCGGTGGAGTACGCCAAGCTGCGCGAGGATCTCGACACGCGCCTGAGCCGCCTGCGGGCGCTACTTCCCGAGCTTCCCCCTCGTGGCCAGTCCGACGGCCTGGACGATGGCGTACCGGTCGCGGTAAGCGACCTGCTGGCCGCCGGCCTGGTCAGCCTGGAAGGCGGCGATCTCATCTCCGCCAGCGACCAGTTGGACCCCGACTACGTACGCGGATTCGCAAGTAGCGCGGCGAACGCCCGTCGTAGCACGTCCTCATCGGGTACGTTCCGAGCGGACCTGCAGGTGGCGCGCCTACCCCGCATGGACGTTGAGCGACAGCACCGCTACGGCGACGCCTTTCGCTCGTTGGGCGCGTTCGAGCGTGAACTTGCCGAACTCGCCAGGATCGGCGACCGAGCTGCGAGGCTCGCTCGCGATGGCCTCACCGGCGGCGCGCTCGATCCGCCGCCGACCCGTGACGGCGGCAGCGCTGAACACCAGAGCACGACGACCGACGGAGACGCCGCAGTGGGGCGAGAGGACAGGACACTTTGAGTAAGAACCAGGAACTGGCCGACTTCATCTGGTCGGTGGCCGATCTGCTGCGCGGTGACTACAAGCGCTCAGAGTACGGAAAGGTCATTCTGCCGCTGACGGTGCTCCGCAGGTTGGACTGCGTCATGGCCCCGACCCGCCAGGCGGTGTGGGACCGGGCGGCCTCCTACACCGGAGAGAACAAGGACGGACTCCTGCTGGCGGCGTCCAAGCTGAAGTTCTACAACCTCTCCGAGCAGACCTTCGACACCATCAGCAGCGACGCGGCCAACGTGGCGAAGAACCTCAAGGACTACATCCGGGGGTTCTCGTCGGAGGCCACGGAGATCATCAACCGCTACGAGTTCCACCTCCAGATCGACCGCCTGGACAATGCCGACCTGCTCTACCAGGTGGTGCGGAAGTTCGCCGGCCTGGATCTGAGCTTCGAAGCCGTGGACAACCACGACATGGGCTACATCTTCGAGGAGTTGATCCGCAAGTTCGCTGATGCCTCCAACGAGACCGCCGGTGAGCACTTCACCCCGCGCGAGGTCATCGAGCTGATGGTCGAGCTGCTGCTTGCCCCGGACACCGACCGGCTCAACGGAGAAGGACAGGTCGTCAAGATCCTCGACCCGGCCTGCGGCACTGGCGGCATGCTCTCGGCGGCTGAGGAGCATATCCGCAAGCTGAACCCGCGCGTGCGCGTGAACCTGTTCGGACAGGAGCTGAACGCCGAGTCGTACGCGATCTGCCGCTCCGACATGCTGCTGAAGGGCCATACCGCCAAGAACATCCGCTTCGGGAACTCCTTCAGCCAGGACGGCCACGACGGCGAGACCTTCGACTACATGCTCGCTAACCCACCCTTCGGCGTGGAGTGGAAGAAGGTCGAGAAGGCCGTCCGCCAGGAGCACGAGGACCGGGGATACGACGGCCGCTTCGGTGCTGGCCTACCCCGGATCAACGACGGCTCGCTGCTTTTCCTGCAGCACATGATGAGCAAGATGCAGCCGCTCAAGAAGGACGCGGCGGGCGACGAGGTCGGCGGCACCCGCCTGGCCATCGTCTTCAACGGTTCCCCGCTGTTCACCGGCGGGGCAGGGTCGGGCGAGTCGGAGATTCGCCGGTGGATCATCGAGCACGACTACCTGGAGGCGATCGTCGCCCTCCCGGACCAGCTCTTCTACAACACCGGCATCTCCACGTACTTCTGGATCGTCACCAACCGCAAGCCCGCCGACCGCAAGGGCCGCGTGATCCTGCTCGACGCTCGCGACCAGTGGACCAAGATGCGCAAGTCTCTCGGTGAGAAGCGCAAGAGGATGACTCGGGCCCAGATCGGGCACATCTGCGCGACCTACCGCGACGCGCTCAGCATTGCCGGTGACGAAGGCCATCCGGATCACGCGCGGGTGAAGGTTTTCGCCAACCGAGACTTCGGCTACCAGCGCATCACCGTGGACCGGCCACTCAAGCTCCGCTTCGAACTGACCGATGACAGCCTGACTCAGCTTGGGGCGTCGGCCGCCGTGAAGAAGGCGGTCGGAGGCGAGGCGGCGGTCGAGCTGTTGCTGGCCGCGCTCAGGCCGCTGCTCGGATCGCAGTGGTCCACCAAGGCTGAGGCGTGGGACGCTTTGCGGACGGCGATGGTGGCCGGAGGCGTGCTGTGGCCCTCCGTCGCACCGTTCCAGAAGGCATTGCGTGATGCGGTGGGCGTGGCTGACCCGGCGGGCGAGGTCCAGTTCATCAAGGGCAACCCTGAGCCCGACCCCGACCTGCGTGACAACGAAAACGTCCCGCTGGGCGAGGACATCGACGAGTACTTCGCCCGCGCGGTCCTGCCGCATGTCCCGGACGCTTGGGTTGCGGAAACCCGCAACCCGAAGACGAAGGAGATGGAGCGGTTCAAGCTGGGGTATGAGATTCCCTTTACCCGCCACTTCTACGTCTACGCGCTGCCGAGGCCGCTCGCGGAGATCGATGCAGAGTTGAACTCGTTGGAGGACGAGATTCAGGCGCTGCTGGGGAAGGTGGCGAGGTGACCTCTGTTCTTGGCTTGCCTCTTCCCGACGGGTGGTCTTCCTCACCCCTAAAGCACGTCACCACAGTCCTGAATCGGGGATCCGCGCCCACCTACGTAGAAGATGGGCCTGTGCATGCTGTAAGCCAGGCGGCGAACCAGCCGGGCGGGCTGGATTGGTCCCGGACAAGGTTCCACACATATTCGGGAGACCCCCGCAAATTGAAGGGCTATCTGCAGCCTGGGGATGTGATCATCAACTCCACCGGAACGGGCACGCTGGGCCGCGTCGGGCAGTTCCTCAGCTCCCCGGATGGATCTCCTTGCATGGCGGACGGCCATGTGACGATTGCACGGGCAGATCTGCGCGAATTGCATCCGCGCTTCGCCTACTACTGGCTCGCGTCTCAACCGTTCCAGGAGTATGTGTATGCGGCCCTCGTCGTGGGAGCGACAAATCAGATCGAACTCAACCGTGAGCGTCTCGGTGAGGCTCCAGTGCCGCTTCCTCCGCTGGACGAGCAGCGCCGCATCGCCGACTTCCTCGATGTCGAGACATCGCACATTGACCGCATTGCAGCTGCAAGGGAGTCTCAGAAATCCACTCTGAAGGAGCGGGAACTCTCGCTCATTGCTGAGACCTTGTCAGGTGGGGTGAGTCCGCAGGGTGGTCGTTCAACCGGAATGCCCTGGCTTCCTGCAATTCCTGCGGACTGGAAGATTGGGCCAGTGTACGCCTATTTCTCCACCGAGCTTGGAAAGATGCTCAACGCGGAGCGAGCTACAGGGGATCGTCAGCGTCCGTACCTTCGCAACGCTAATGTCCATTGGTATGAAATTGACATTTCAGACATGGCGACGATGTCGTTCGATGCCTCAGAAACGCGTCGCTACTCCGTGGCACCTGGCGATCTACTCGTCTGCGAAGGTGGCGCGGGAGTCGCCGAGGCGGCGGTATGGAACGGTGGAATCTCGGACTGCTACTACCAGAAGTCGTTGCATCGGGTCCGACGGGCAGGGCCCGTTCCTGTTGAGTGGCTCATGTACTGGCTCCGCTTGGCCAAGCACGTAGGCGTATTTGAGGCCGATGGGAACATCGCGACCATCCCGCATCTTACGGGTGAGCAGTTGCGTGAGTATCGAATTCCCATTCCTCCAGATGGTGACCTTCGCGTAGCCGCGCTGAACCGTGAGGTAAGCGACTTGCTGTCTTTGGTTGGGCGGCTCGACCAAGCGCAGGCACTACTAGCCGCTCGCCGCCAGGCACTCATCACTGCTGCCGTTACTGGCCGGCTCGACGTCACCACCGCCCGCCCCGCGCACGACCGCGATCTCTGAGGGGGATTCAGATGAACGACGCCCGCGTATACACCGAGAAGGCATTCGAGAACGCTGTGGAAGCAGCGCTGCTGCGCAGCGGCTGGCAGCGCGGGCTGTCGAACACCTACAACCCCACGCTCGGCATCGACACCTCCGAGCTGTCCGCGTTCCTCGGTGCGTCGCAGAACGACGCGTGGCTGGCGCTTCAGGCCGCCTACGGCGAGGACGAAGAGCAGGCCATCGGCCGGTTTGCGAAGCGGGTGGCGCGGGAGATCGACTCGCGCGGCCTGCTGGACGTACTACGTCGGGGCGTAAATGACCGCAACGTGAAGATCCAGCTTGCGTACTTCCGGCCCGCGCACACCCTCGCCGTCGATGCCTTGGACGAGTACAACGCCAACCGACTCGTCTTCGTGCGTCAGTTCCACTACTCCGTCGCGGACCCGGCCGACAGCCTCGACATGGCCTTCTTCCTCAACGGGCTCCCCGTCGCCTCGGTGGAATTGAAGAACGGGCTGACCGGCCAGACCGTCGAGGACGCCAAGCGGCAGTACCGGCGCGACCGCGACCCGAAGGAACTGTTCTTCGCCAAGCGCAGCCTGGTCCACTTCGCGGTCGATCCGACGCTGGCTTTTCTGACGACCCGCCTGGCCGGCGACGCCACCCGCTTCCTCCCCTTCAACACTGGCTCCGGTGGCCCTGGCCAGATCGGCGGCGCGGGCAACGTCCCGGCGTCGACCGATGGGAAGTACCCCACCTCCTACCTCTTCGACGAGGTGTGGGCCCGGGACAACTGGCTGGAGCTGCTGCAGCGGTTCCTGCACGTTGAGGACGCTGCCGCGAAGGCCGGCCGGGCGCCGTCGCACAAGCCGGGTAGTGCTCACACGCAGCCGTTGATCTTCCCGCGGTTCCACCAGTGGGATGCTGTGCGCAAGCTCATCGCGCACGCGGCCCGCCACGGCGCGGGGGAAAACTACCTGATCCAGCACTCCGCCGGCTCGGGCAAGTCCAACACCATCGCCTGGCTCGCGCACCACCTGTCCAGCCTGCACACCTCCCATGACCCTGGGCAGATCGCGCCCGCCGCGCTTGCCTCCGGCCTGGGGGCGAACAAGCTGGTCTTCGACAAGGTCATCGTCATTACCGACCGGCGGGTACTGGACAAGCAGCTCCAGGACACCATCTACCAGTTCGACCACAAGGCCGGCGTGGTCGTGCGGATCGACGAGAACTCCCAGCAGCTCGCGGACGCGCTTACCGGACCGACGGCCCGGATCGTGATCACCACGGTGCAGAAGTTTCCCTTCGTCCTGGACAAGGTCGCGGGGCTGGGCGGCCAGCGCTACGCGGTGATCATCGACGAGGCGCACTCCTCGCAGGGTGGGGAGAGCGCGGCGGCTTTGAAGAAGGCGCTGGGACGTCTCGGCTCGGACGCGGTGGACGAGGACGGCGACCCGCTGACGGCTGCGGCTCTGGCGCGTGGCAAGCAGCCGAACCTGTCCTTCTTCGCGTTCACGGCCACCCCCAAGGCGAAGACGATCGACCTCTTCGGCACGCCCTACGCCAATCCCGGCTCGGGGGAGCAGGAGAAGGGACCGTTCCACGTCTACTCGATGCGGCAGGCCATCGAGGAGGGCTTCATCCTCGACGTGCTCGGCAACTACATCACCTACGCTACGTACTTCAAGCTCCAGGAGGCCGCCGCCGAGGAGGCGGAGCAGCAGGTGGACCCGCGCAAGGCCCGCTCGAAGCTGGTGCGGGCCGCGCTGATGTCGGAGGCGTCAATGGCCTCCCGCGCGAAGATCATCGTCGACCACTTCCGGTCGCACTCCAGCCCGCGCCTCGGCGGCCGGGCCAAGGCGATGGTGGTCACTTCCGGTCGCGACCACGCCGTTCGGCTCTACCAGGCCATGCGGGCCTACATCGACCAGCGCGGCTTCACTGATTGCGGCACCCTGGTCGCGTTCTCCGGGGCACTGAGCCTCGACGGGATCGAGTACACCGAGGCCAAGCTCAACGGCTTCCCCGAACGCGAACTGCCGGCACGTTTCGGCTATACCCGCGCGGGCGACCCGAACCCGCCTTCCGTTCCCAAGCCCGAGCACCGCATCCTCGTCGTCGCTGAGAAGTACCAGACTGGATTCGACCAGCCGCTGCTGACCACCATGTATGTGGACAAGGTCCTGGTGAAGTTGGCCGCGGTGCAGACCCTTTCCCGGCTCAACCGCACCCACCGGCTCAAGTCCACCGAGGACCTGTTCATCCTCGACTTCGCCAACCGACCCGAGGACATCGAGCAGGCTTTCCAGCAGTACTACGAGGCGTCGGTCAGCGAGCCCACCGACCCCAACCTCCTGTTCGACCGCGAACGCGAGGTGATGGCCTACCAGCTCCTGGTGGAAGCCGAGATGGACGCCTTCGTCACCGCGTACTTCGCCGCTTTCCAGGGCGGCTCAGCCACCGACACCGCCATCATGAAGGCTCACGCCCGCCTCTACGGCTACCTGCAGCCCGCCCTGGACCGCTTCAACGCCCTCAACGCCACCGAACCGGACACCGCCGCCGAATTCCGCCGCGCCCTGGACTCCTATACCAAGGCGTACGGCTGGCTCTCCCATGTCATCGGATTCGAGAACCTCGAACTGGAACGGCTCTATCAGTACGGACGCTTCCTGCTGCGCCGCCTGCCCGCGCCCGTGCGCAGCGCCGGCGCAGACATAGGTGCCGCAGTCCCGAGCCACATGCGTATCACCCAGACCGGCACCCCTGAACTGCACCTGGAGGCAGCTGGCGCGCAGGTCCTGCCGGGCTTGGTGCCCGAAGCGGGCGGGGCAGTGGCCGAAGCGGAGGAGATGTCACTGGCCGAGGTGATCCAGTCCGTCAACGACGAATACGGAACTGGGCTGTCAACCACCGACCAGATTCTGCTCGGTCAGCTGGTGGTCGCCGTCAGCGAAGACCCCGAACTGCGGGCCATCGCGCTGCACCAGGACCAGGACGTCTTCGGCGGAGAACTGGAGAAGGACCTCGACCGGATCGTCATCGACCAGGCGGCCTCTAACGACGCCCTCATGGTTCGCTACTTCGACGACACCAACGTCAACCGCCTGTTCAAGCAGGTCGCGACCCAACAGGCGTATCAGCTCATCCGTCGCCCGGTCCGGCGCGAGGCTGAGCGCCGGGCGACCGAGCAGCGGGCCGCCGAACTCAAGTCCACCGGAAGCCGCCGGGCGGAGCCACCGACCGCATAACCTTTGCCCGACAGTACGTCATATCACCAGCCCAGCGGGGTGGTTGCGCTCCGCCCTTGAAGAGAGGCACCGCGCATGGTGCACGGCACGCCGACCTCCGACGCCGGGGATCCGGCCCGCGTGATCGCGGGCCGGTACCGGCTGCACACGCCCATCGGCGCGGGCGGCATGGGCGAGGTCTGGCAGGCGTACGACGAACGCCTGGACCGCCGGGTGGCCGTGAAGATGATGTTGGCGGAAAGCCCAGTTCCGCCTGGGTTCCAAGGAGCGGCCTTCGAGGAGACTCTGCAGACTCGCCGAGCCCGATTCCTGCGCGAGGTCCAGATCACCGCCGGCATCGAACACCTCGGCGTTCCGGCTGTCTACGACACAGGCACTGACGAGGCAAGCGGACGGCTGTTCGTTGTCATGCAGCTTCTGCAGGGCCGCGAGCTGCAGACCTTCATCGACGAAACTGACTACGAAAGCGAAAAGGTCCCTGTCTCCTGGGCCGCGGCTGTCGGCGCCCAGATCGCCTCTGTCCTAGACACCGTGCATGGCCGCGATGTCGTCCACCGCGACATCAAGCCTTCCAACCTGATGATCACCCCCGGCGGGGTAGTCAAGGTTCTCGACTTCGGCGTCGCAGCCCTGCGCGGTGTCGGCACACTGCCCCGGCTCACCCAGGTCGGCATGACCGTTGGCACCCCGCCCTACATGTCACCCGAGCAGAGCCTGGCCAACGCCGTAGGCCCCTCCGCAGACGTCTACGCTCTCGCCTGCGTACTCCACGAACTTCTGACTGGGAAACCGCCGTTCATTCCCGACGACAGCCGCTCCCACATGTGGCACCACGTCCACACCCCGCCTCCTCCCATCCGCTCCCTGAGACCGGATGTGCCGACCGACATCGAGAAGCTGCTGTTGGCGATGCTCACCAAGGAATCCGAGCAGCGCATGGGCGCGATGGAGGTCTACGACGTTCTTCTGCCCTTCATTCAAGCCACCGCCGGCACACTTGCCGCGACAGACGACGGTGTCCTCGACCCCCGCCTGCCGTTCCTGCGCCCTTTCGGCGGTCGGGCGCGCAGCACCGGCGTCGCCGCCTCCTACACACCCACCGTGGTGGTCCCAGTCCCGCCAGCAGCAGCACAGTCAGGCACCGCCGCACTGACCGAGCAGGAGGCGGACGCGATTTCGGACCGGGCAGCTCGGCTGGCTCAGGAGGGCCAGTTCACCCAGGCCGCTGACGCCCTGGACGAGGCAATCACGAGGGCCACCGATCCAGAGCTCAGAGAAGGCATGCAGTTCAGCCTCGCCCAAGTGAAGTTCCTGGCAGGAAGCCACCGTCAGGCTCTCGCCCTGTTCGAGCCACTCGCCCACGAATACACCAACCGCTACGGCGACGAGGACGAGCAAGCACAGCTGTGCTGGTACTACGCCGCACAGTGCCGGATGGAACTTGGTGAAGCGAGCGCCGCCATCCAGGCCTTCGATCACGTCGCGGAGATCACGCCTGCTCCCGACGACGAGGACGGCGTCAATCGCCATCTGGATACCCTCGCACGACTCATGAGCCTGCATGCAGCGGCGGAAAACCTGCCCCAGGCACTGGAGGTCGGTGACCGCCTTCGGTCGGAGACCTCCCATCTACGGGGAAGCGACTGGCCGGGGCTGGCGCAGATCGACGCCTATCTCCGCCGCCTTCGCCAGGACCTGGGCTAATCGGTCTCGTCTTGGGAGCCAAGCTCGTTGACCGGATCGTCGCCTGCACAGGTGCAGTTAGAGAATGGCTCCCGAAGAAACCACCGCGCCCGCAGTATGGAGGTAATAACAGAAATGGTGAGAAAAAGAGTCGAGATTGAGTATGAAGAGGGCACTCAGCTTGGGCGATCAAGAGACGGCGATGGTGCATCGAGTCCAAACCTGTTTGTTCCTGGATCGAAAGGTGTTAAGGGGCAGGTAAAGATTTATGATATCGACGAGGGTGAAGGGGATTCACTGACGGACCCGCCGCCGGTCGTCTACGTCACCGACGAGTACGGGGCGGATTCCCGAGCGCGGGAGCGCTTGGAACCCGAGGAAATAATCGAGGCCCTGGTTATTCTCATCAAGGCTGCGGAGAGGGCTGCGCCACACCTCAAGAGATGGTGGAATGATCAGGCCCGCCCATTCATGCAGTCGACGCGCAACAGACTGGCCCGGACTCGCAAGACTGACAGTCAAGCCATCGCCCCTGAGTCGCCCACCTTGGTCGAATCTGTATCTTCAGAGGCTTCGCAAGAATTGGTTGCTTCGCCTGAAGGGTGTAGAGCCAGTATGAGCAGTGTGGAAGCGCGGGAGCGCTTTGTTGCGGCTCTCGTGGCCAGGGTATTCAGTGAAGAGCAGTTGAGAACTCTGCGCCATGCTCGGATCGAGGATGAAGATGGCCCTTTGGGGTTGAATGGCGTAATGGAGACGCTTACGCCTAAGCGAATTGAGGACAGCGTCACACTGATGCTTGAGGCGAATCCCTCGTTGCTCAACGAAGAGACGTTGGCTGAAATCGGGAAGATCCTCGGAGGGGGACGAGGTGGGCGGGCACCTTCGATTGAGAAGCGAAACGACAGAATAAGCACTACATCTGACTGACGGTGAAATGCGGCCCTACCGCCGAAGTGCCGAGACCCCGCCACGCTTTTGCGGTACGGCCGTTGACCCGTAGTAACGATCCGTTGGAAGTGTGGGGTTATCGCAGGAGTTCTGGGGGGAGGCCGAAAACCCTGGTGAACCCGCTACTTGTCGCCGACGATGCTCTTCCCGGTGGCCAACCGGTGGCTGGACGCCTTTATCACTCGGCAGCACGACCAGGCGCGGTGCAGCACGAACGCTCATGGTCTCGTAATACGTAGATGGGCAGGTGGGTCGCCGCGAATGTGGCGGTGCTGATGGGCCTGATCAGGTCATCCTCAGACCGGATGGCGCGCGGCCGGCGTCTCTCTACATGCGAATTCCGGTTCGGCCAAGCGCTGAGTGCTCCAGATCATCGGAGGCCCGGAACATCGCGTCGTCAGAGGAAGACCATGGCTCACCACTTGCACCACAACCCCAGTCGGGATCAGACGCCTGATGACGATGGGGCGGATCTCACGGGCATATCCGGAGGTCGTTCCGTGGGCCGCTTCCACGTGGCGCGACAGCGGGGTGGAAGGCCCATCGCGATGTCGGCATGGCGCGTCACGACGGAGGACCCGGCGGTGGCCGATGCTCTGGGCGGGCTCTATGGAGGTGTGCCGCAGCTGTTGGACACCGGGGACGAGCGTGTGGTGGAGGTCCTGACCCGCTGTGATCGGGTACCAGTCCTACTTGGGGGCAGCGGGGCTGTCTCGTTTCGCATGGTGATGCGCGGAGGCGGTAGGGCTTTCCACGTCTGCGACGGAGCTCGGTTGCTGGAGCCGGCAAGTGCACGCGGATCGCTGTGCGGTTGTCCGGTGAGGCTGGCCGACCGTAAGGCGGCGGCCCAGGCGGGTCGTGGGCCGATGCCGGAGGTTCGTATCGGCTTCCGGCTGGCGGCTCGTCCCGAGCTAGGGGTCTTCTCCCTCGTATCTACTTCGTGGGAACTCGCCGCCGAGCTGCCCGCGTTGACTGCCGCCCTGGACGTGGCGGCTGGTCCCGCCTCGGGTGTGCTGCGGTACGAACTGGTGGAGATCACCACGCGCTCCGGGGTCGCCGTGAGCTACCGGCGGCCGGTCATCGAGGTCGGTAACACCCGGACCCTCGTCCAGGACGCTGTACGGCTCGCGGCATGACGTCGGCCCGGCGGCAGCCGATGTCGTGCGAGACCGGCGTTTAATCGGTGGTGCCGCGCCCTGGGGCGGAGCTAGGGTGCTGCTCGGCCGTTCCCGAGGGGACGGTGTCGGATCGTTGAGAAGAAGCAGGAGGTGAGGACGTTGATGACTGTCACGGTGACGGGCACGGCCCGCATTCAGGAGTTCATCGTTCCCACCCCTGTGGTCTCCGGCTGACACCACTCGACTTCCGCGCAGAGCGCGCCGCCGGGGCCACCCTTCGAAGGGTCCCCCCTTGTCCAACGCTTCACCCAACACGTCTTCCGTTTCCGACGCTCAGCAGGTCCTCGCCACCTATGGCTGGGACGAAGGCTGGGAGGCCGAGTTCGCCCCCTACGCTGCCCAAGGGCTCGTCCCCGGCCGGGTCGTGCGGGTCGACCGCGGTCAGTGCGACGTCGCCACCCCCGCCGGCGTTGTCCGGGCCGACACCGAGTTCGTCGTTCCCCGTGATCCGATGAAGGTCGTCTGCACGGGGGACTGGGTCGCCGTCGATCCCGAGGGCGGTAGTCCGCGGTACGCGCGTACGATCCTCCCTCGCCGTACGGCCTTCGTACGGTCGACGTCGTCCAAGCGTTCCGAAGGCCAGGTGCTGGCCACTAACATCGATCACATCATCATCTGTGTGTCGCTCGCGGTCGAACTCGACCTCGGGCGGATCGAGCGGTTCCTCGCGCTTGCGATGTCCAGTTCGAGCGGTGAGGCACTGCTGCACAAGTCGGCACTCTCCTGGGAGTCCGGGGCACAGCCCCTGGTCGTGCTCACCAAGGCCGACCTCGTTCCCGATCCGGTGACCCTGGCGCACCTCGTCCAGGACGTGGAGACCGCCGCGCCCGGCGTACCGGTGCTGTCCGTCAGCGCCGAGCAGGGGGAGGGGCTCGACGTCCTCGCCGCCGTCGTCGCCGTCGGTACGGCGGTGCTGCTCGGGCAGTCCGGCGCGGGCAAGTCCACCCTCGCCAACGCACTGCTCGGCGCGGACACCATGGACGTACAGGCCGTACGGGACGTCGACGGCAAGGGCCGGCACACCACCACCACCCGCAACCTCCTCGTGATGCCCGGCGGGGGCGTGCTGATCGACACCCCCGGACTGCGGGGCGTCGGGCTCTGGGACGCGAGCACCGGGGTCGGGCAGGTGTTCGCCGAGATCGAGGAGCTGGCCCGAGGCTGCCGGTTCCACGACTGCGCCCACGAGAGCGAGCCGGGCTGCGCCGTCGTCGTCGCCATCGACACCGGTGAGCTGTCCGTACGGCGGCTGGAGAGCTACCGCAAGCTCATGCGGGAGAACCAGCGCATCATCGCCAAGACCGACGCCCGGATGCGGGCCGAGCTGCGGAAGGAGGGGAAGCGCCGGGGCGCCATCGGCAAGGCGGCGATGGAGGCCAAGCGGGGCCGCGCGCGGTAGCGGCAGCTCCCTCGCGCCCTCCCTCCCGGCCGGTCTCCGACGCGTGTCCGGCATGGCCTCCGGCACGGCTTCCGGCGCGGCCTCGTCACGGCTTCGGACGCGGCCTCGTCACGGCTTCCGGCGTGATGTCCGATTTCCGCCAGCCCGGTGTCCCGGCCTGGCGGAGACTGGACAGCGTGATGGAGCACGTGAGGGAGAAAGCGCGGCACGAGGCAGCTGAGCAGCCGTACGAGCCGCACGAGCCGCACGAGGACAGCAGGTACGAGGCCGTGCGCAGCCGGGACGCCCGGTTCGACGGCGCGTTCTTCTTCGCCGTCGAGACGACCGGCATCTACTGCCGGCCCAGCTGCCCGGCGGTCACGCCGAAGCGGCGCAACGTGCGGTTCTTCGCGACGGCCGCCGCCGCGCAGGGCTCGGGTTTCCGGGCCTGCCGGCGGTGCCGTCCGGACGCCGTGCCGGGCTCGGCGGACTGGAACGTCCGTGCCGACGTCGTCGGCAGGGCGATGCGGCTGATCGGCGACGGCGTCGTCGACCGCGAGGGCGTCGCCGGACTCGCCGGCCGGCTCGGCTACAGCGCCCGCCAGGTGCAGCGGCAGCTCACCGCCGAACTCGGCGCCGGACCCGTGGCCCTGGCCCGCGCCCAGCGGGCGCACACCGCGCGTGTCCTGCTGCAGACCACCGGCCTGCCGGTCACCGAGATCGCGTTCGCGTCGGGGTTCGCCAGCGTGCGGCAGTTCAACGACACGATCCGGGCCGTCTACGCGGCCACCCCGAGCGCGCTGCGCGCCGCCGCTCCCGCCCGCGACCGGGCGGCCTCCCGGCGGGCCGCCACCCCGGCCGCCGGAATCCCGCTGCGGCTCGCCCACCGAGGCCCCTACCAGCCCGGGCCCGTCTTCGACCTGCTCCAGCGCGAGGCCGTGGCGGGCGTCGAGGAGGTCAGCGGACCGCCGGGCCACCGCGTCTACCGGCGCACCCTGCGCCTGCCGTACGGCACCGGAATCGTCGCCGTCGACGAGCGGCCGGGCGACCCGCGCACCGGCGGCGGCTGGCTCGATGCCCGCCTCCACCTCACCGACCTCCGCGACCTGACCACCTCCGTCCATCGGCTGCGGCGGCTGTTCGACCTGGACGCCGACCCGTACGCCGTCGACGAGCGGCTCGGCGCCGACCCCCGGCTCGCCCCGCTGGTCGCCGCCCGCCCGGGGCTCCGCTCACCGGGCACCGCCGACCCCGACGAACTCGCCGTCCGGGCCCTGGCCGGGCGGGCGGAGGCCGAGCGGCTGGTCCAGCGGTACGGCAAGAGGCTGGACACGCCGTGCGGCACCCTCACCCACCTCTTCCCCGAACCGGCCGTCCTCGCCGGAGCCGAACCGGACGGCACCCTGGGCGCGCTCACCGCCGCCCTCGCCGACGGCGCGGTACGCCTGGACCCGGGCGCCGACCGGGAGGACGCCGAGCGCGCGCTGCTCGCCGTGCCCGGCCTGGACGCCCGTACGGCCGCCGTCGTCCGCACCCGCGCCCTCGGCGACCCGGACGTCGCCCCGCCCGGACCGACCGTGCCCGACACCTGGCGCCCCTGGCGCTCGTACGCCCTGAACCACCTGCGCGCAGCGGGAGAACGGGAGCAGCACCGATGACGACCACCTCCACGACCACGACGTACTGGACCGAGACCGACAGCCCCGTCGGCCGGCTGCTCCTCACCGCGGGCCCGGACGGCGCGCTCACCTCGCTCTCCGTTCCCGGGCAGAAGGGCGGCCGGAGCGTGCAGGACGGCTGGCGGCACGACGCCGGCCCCTTCCGGGCGGCCGGGGAACAGCTCGCCGCCTACTTCGCCGGGGAGCTGACGGAGTTCCGGCTGCCGCTGCGCGCCGAGGGCACCGCCTTCCGGGAACGCGTGTGGGACGCCCTGGACGCCGTGCCCTACGGGGCGACCACCACGTACGGCGAGATCGCCGCGCGCATCGGGGCCTCCCGCCCCGCGGTACGCGCCGTCGGCGGCGCGATCGGGGCCAACCCGCTGCTGATCCTGCGCCCCTGCCACCGGGTGATCGGCGCGGACGGCTCCCTGACCGGATACGCCGGCGGCCTGGAACGCAAGACGCGGCTGCTCACCCTGGAGGGCGCCGCGCTAGCCCGCTAGCACCGCTCCCAGCCACGCCCCGGTGATCAGCAGGCAGGCGAACAACTCCGTCAGCAGGCTGGAGCCGCCCGAGCGCATCACCGTGCGCAGCGCCGCCATCGCCTCGCCGTGCCGCCCGAGCCGCAGCCGCTCGGCGAGGTAGACGCCGCCGAGGAAGCCGGGGATCGCGCCGATGACGGGGAGCAGGACGAAGCCGAGGAAGGCGCCCGCGCCCGCGTACGCCGTGACGCGGCTGGTGGCGTCGTCCCCGCGCAGGCGCCGGGGTGGCAGCGACCAGCGCACCGCCCGGGACAGCAGCAGGAGGATCGTGGCGCCGACGAGCACGGCCCACGCGAGTGGCCGGGGATCCTTCAGGGCCCACCACAGCACCCCGGCCCACACCAGCCAGGATCCGGGCACGCCGGGCAGCAGGACGCCGCACAGCCCGAGCAGAATGACCAGGCCGGCCAGCAGGAGGTCCCACGCTCCCATCTGTCCAGGGTGCCGGAGTCGGGCGCGGTCCGCAGATGTCCGGGCGGAGCGGGAGGACACGCGGGGAGGAGTCGGGACGGGGAGGGGGATGGGGACGGGGAGGGGAATGGGGGAGGGGAGACGGGGAGGGGAATTGGGGGAGGGGAGACGGGGGCGGGACGGAGAGGGAGACGGGTCAGGGGAGAGCAGGGGCGCGACGGTCGGGGGCCGGGTCAGGGTGTGCGGGCCACCCAGTCCCGTTCGTACGCGTGCCAGCCCAGCTGGAGCCGGGTCGTGACCCCGGTCAGCTCCATCAGGCGCTTCACCCGGCGCTGCACGGTCCGCAGACCCAGGTCGAGCTGCTTGGCGACGCTCGCGTCGGTGAGGCCGGCCAGCAGCAGGGAGAGGATCTCCAGGTCGGTGCTGTCCGGTCCGTCCGGGTCGTGTTCGCTCACGCCGGACGCGCCGAGCCGTAGCGGCAGCGCGCCCCGCCACACCGACTCGAACAGGCCCGACAGCAGCTCCAGCAGGCCGCTGGCGTGGACGACCAGCGCGGCCGGTTCGGAGGAGCGCGCGGTGAGCGGCACCAGGGCGAGTGACCGGTCGGCGACCACCAGCTTGGTGGGCACCTGGTCCACCACCCGCACCTGCTCGTCGCGGCCCAGCGCGGCGGTCAGCTCCGTGATGCCGTTCGGCTGGTCCAGTACCGACCGCTCGACCACCACCCGGTAGCGGACCCCGCGTCCGGTGGCCTGTTCCTCCGCGTCGTTCTCCATGCCGGTGACGGCGACCGGGTTGTCGGTGACCAGCGCGCACACCTCCTCGCTCGCCCCCAGCTGGAGCTGGAGGAAGCGCTGGGCGACCGCCGCGGCGCCGGTCACCACCTCCACCAGGTCGTGCACGGCGGGCTCGGCAGCCGCCGCCCGGTACTCCTCGGCCAACAGCGCCGCCGCCAGCTCCGCCTTCTCCAGCTCGTGCCGGTGCTGGGTCAGCAGCGCGCCCAGCGCCACCCCCGGCGGCGCGGCGACCCAGCGGCCGGGCCGGGCCGAGGACTGGGCCGCGAGCCCGTTCTGCTCCAGCCGGCGCAGCGCCCGCTCGGTGTCCTGCTCGCCGAGCGTCAGCCGCCGGGCGAGATCGGGCACGTCGGCCGCGCCCACGGACACCAGCGCCCGATACGCCGACTCGTGCGTGTCCTCCAGCCCCAGCACTCCCAGCACTCCCAGCATCAGACGTCGCCCCTCCCCGAGACCAAGCTCCTCATCCCCCGCGCGTGACCCTCCGTGGCGGAAAACGGCCACGGCGGGAACCCGCCTCCGGACATCATCGCCGTACCGCCGGTCACTCTGCCAATGTGGCGTCGCCGGGCGGTTCTCCCGTGGGGGGTGGGACCGCTCGGCCACCCCACCTCGCAACACCGTTCGACGCGTCCCCCGACACGCCGTCCCGGCGCGCGCCGGTGCGCCGGATTTTCCGGATGCCCCGTTTTCCTACGGCTCCCTCGGTGGACAATCAGGAGCATGAGTCAGCAGGGGGCAAGGCCCACCGGTCATGACGACGACTGGTGGGGGCAGCTGTACGACGACTCCACCGACGACACCGGTCCCACGGCCGCGCCGGATTCCCTGGACGACCGCTTCGCCTCGGCGGCGGGGACGGTGGCCGGCCGGGTGGGCCGGGACACCGAGGCGGAGGAGCCGGAGCCGCCGCAACCACCTCCGGCCGAAGACCGCCCCCCTTGGTGGGCGGCGGCGGATCCCCCCGGCATCCCCGCTCCCCGTACCGCGCGACCGGCGCGGCCGGCACCGTCCACACGTCCACCGGACGCCGAAGAAGGCCTCCCAGGCAGCGATTCGCCGTGTTCCCCGCCTTTCCCGCTGCCGCCGCTTCCGCCTTCACCGCCGAGCGGGCTTCGGCAGGGCCCGCACGACCGCACCACCTCGGGGACCGGCCCCGCCGATCTCACCGAGCCCCCCGCCACGCCCCTCCCGGCCCCCCGGTCGGCCCCCGGAGCACCACCGCCTCCGCCCAGGATCGCCCCCCACCTGCCCCCGCTGCCGCCACCGTTCCTCCCCTCGGAGCCGCCGCGGCCCCTGCCCCCGCACGCCGGGGACGGCACCGGCGAGGCCTCGCCCTTCGCGCGCGACTACGTCGGCTCCGGGCCGCCCACCTACGACGCCGAGCCCACCGCGCTGCCGCCCGCCGACCCGGACGGGCTCGACGGGCTGGTGGCGGACACCGTGCTGGACGGCGCCCAGTACGGAACCTGCACGCTGCGGGCCGTGTCGGTGCGGGGAGACTCCGCGCGCTACCGGGGCGACCCGCGCCGCGACGCGCTGCTCGTCGCCCGGTTCGGCGCGGCGGAGCAGGCACTCGTCCTGGTGGCGATGGCCACCGGGGCCCGCGCGACCGCCGGGGCGCACCGCGCCGCCGCCGAGGTGTGCCAGTGGATCGGCAGTGCCGTGGGCCGCAGCCAGGCCCGGCTGGCCGAGGATCTGCGGGCCGCCCGGCGCGGCGACCTCAAGTCCGGCCTGCACCGACTCACCGACCGCAGCCTCGGCAGGCTGCGCGCCGGCGCCGCCGAGCAGGGCCTCGCCCCTCACGAGTACGCGGCCACCGTGCGCTGCCTGCTGCTGCCGGCCGATCCCGAGTGCCGTACACGGGTGTTCTTCGGCGTCGGCCCGGGCGGACTGCTGCGGCTGCGGAACGGCGCCTGGCAGGACATGGAACCGACTGCCGGCGCCGTCACGGGCGAGCCCGTCGTCGGCTTCGGCTCACCACCGAGCGGAAGGCCGGACGCGAAGCCGAACGGAACGCCGAAGGGAACGCCGAACGGAACGGCGAACGGAAAGCCTGGCGCCCCGTCCAGCGCGGCGCCAGGGGGCGACCGGCTCACCATGGACCTCGGCATCACCACACCCCCCGGCGCGTACGACGAACCGCTCGCCGAGCCGCCCCGCGAGCCGTTCCGCTTCCGCGCCTCCGTAGCCCGCCCGGGTGATGTGCTCCTGATGTGCACGGCCGGTCTCGCCGAACCGCTGCTGAGCGAGCCCGACCTGGGTGAACTCCTCGCCCGGCGATGGGCCGGCCGCACCCCGCCCGGCCTCGCCGATTTCCTCGCCGACAGCCGCGTCCGGGTCAAGGGCTACGCCGACGACCGTACGGCCGCCGCCGTCTGGGAGGCGTGACGGCGCCCGCTGTGCCATAGCTGGAGCCATGGCCAAACAGAACGTCGCGGAACAGTTCGTCGACATCCTCACCCGCGCCGGAGTCAAACGCCTCTACGGAGTCGTCGGCGACAGCCTCAACCCGGTCGTGGACGCCGTGCGCCGCCACTCCGGCATCGACTGGGTGCACGTGAGGCACGAGGAGACCGCCGCCTTCGCCGCCGGGGCGGAGGCCCAGATCACCGGGAAGCTGACCGCGTGCGCCGGCTCCTGCGGCCCCGGCAACCTCCATCTCATCAACGGCCTCTACGACGCCCACCGCTCCATGGCACCCGTCCTCGCCCTCGCCTCGCAGATCCCGTCCAGCGAGATCGGCCTCGGGTTCTTCCAGGAGACCCACCCCGACCGGCTGTTCCGCGAGTGCAGCCACTACAGCGAGCTGATCTCCAGCCCGAAACAGATGCCCAGGCTGCTCCAGACGGCCATCCAGCACGCCGTCGGACTGGGCGGTGTCAGCGTCGTCTCCCTGCCCGGCGACATCGCCGACGATCCGGCGCCGGAGAAGGCCGCCGAGACCGCCCTGGTCACCTCCCGGCCCACCGTCCGCCCGGGCGACGAGGAGATCGACCGGCTGGTGCGGCTGATCGACGACGCCGACACGGTCACCCTGTTCTGCGGCGCCGGCACGGCGGGCGCGCACGCCGAGGTCATGGAGTTCGCCGGGAAGATCAAGTCCCCGGTGGGGCACGCCTTGCGCGGCAAGGAATGGATCCAGTACGACAATCCGTACGACGTGGGAATGAGCGGGCTGCTCGGCTACGGCGCGGCCTACGAGGCCACCAACGAGTGCGACCTGCTGATCCTGCTCGGCACGGACTTCCCGTACAACGCCTTCCTGCCCGACGACGTGAAGATCGCCCAGATCGACGTCCGGCCCGAGCACCTCGGCCGGCGTTCCAAGCTGGACCTCGCGGTGTGGGGCGACGCCAAGGAGACCCTGCGCTGCCTGATCCCGCGGGTACGGGAGAAGAAGAGCCGCCGCTTCCTCGACCGGATGCTGAAGAAGCACGCGGACGCGTTGGAGGGAGTCGTCAAGGCCTACACGCGCAAGGTCGACAAGCACGTCCCGATCCACCCCGAGTACGTGGCGGCCGTGCTGGACGAGGTCGCCGACGACGACGCGGTCTTCACCGTGGACACCGGCATGTGCAACGTCTGGGCGGCCCGCTACATCTCGCCCAACGGGCGGCGGCGCGTCATCGGCTCCTTCTCGCACGGCTCGATGGCGAACGCGCTGCCGATGGCGATCGGCGCCCAGTTCACCGACCGGCACCGGCAGGTCGTCTCCATGTCGGGCGACGGCGGTTTCACCATGCTGATGGGCGACTTCCTCACCCTCGTCCAGCACGACCTGCCGGTGAAGGTCGTCCTCTTCAACAACTCCTCGCTCGGCATGGTCGAGCTGGAGATGCTGGTCGCGGGCCTGCCCTCGCACGGCGTGGCCAACGCCAACCCCGACTTCGCCGCCGTCGCCGAGGCCTGCGGCGCCTTCGGGACGCGGGTGGAGAAGCCCAAGGAGCTGGCCGGGGCGCTGAAGGCGGCGTTCAAGCACAAGGGGCCGGCCCTCGTCGACGTCGTCACCGACCCCAACGCCCTGTCCATCCCGCCGAAGATCAGCGCCGACATGGTCACCGGATTCGCCCTGTCCGCCTCGAAGATCGTCCTGGACGGCGGCGTGGGACGCATGGTCCAGATGGCCCGCTCGAATCTCCGCAACGTACCGAGGCCGTAGCCGGCTCCCGCCCGGCGAGGGTGTCCGCACGGCGGGAACCGGCCAGTTCGGCCGTTCCGGTGGCCGAACGACCGGTCATGGGGCATCGACATGACTGCCCGGTGCCCGGCCGGGCAAGGATTCCCCCGTGAACCGTGAACGCGTTCGAGGGGATTCGAGGAGAAGGGAACGGTCATCGGCACCAGGACGGGGGACAGGAAGAGGCGGGCGGTGCCACAGCTCAGGTGCAGACTCGCCCAGGCGGACCTGCGGGCCGTGCCCGAGGCACGCCGGGCGCTGCGTGACCTGCTGCGGCACTGGGGCAGGCCCGGACGGTCGGAGATCGCGGAGCTGCTCACCAGTGAACTGGTCACCAACGCGCTCGTTCACACGGACGATGACGCGGTCCTGACCGCGACGGTCGGTCCGGAGGGACTGCGGGTCGAGGTACGGGACTTCGTCGGCGGGCTGCCCGGGCCGAGGGCTCCCGAGCCGGAGGAGAGCACGAACGGCAGGGGACTGGTCCTGGTGCACTCCCTCGCGGACGCGTGGGGTGTACGGCCGCACGGGGTGGGCAAGTCGGTCTGGTTCCGACTGGACGCCGCCGAGGCCGTGTGAAGGACGAGGGGGCGTGACAGGCGGTCGCGCCCCCTCGCCCGGGTGGTGGTGTCCCGCGGGCCACCTGCCCGGGTGACGGCCCCCGATGGCCGCCACCGCGGGCCGTCCTAGCCGAACTGCTGCTCCAGGTCCTTGAGTTTGCGCTCCAGGGAGTCCAGGCGCGGCAGGGCCTGGGTGTCGTCCTCCGCGGTCAGGTCGACGGTGACCTGGTCAGCTTCGCGTCGTACGGGCTGCAGAGAGGGACGCCGTCCCGAGGGCAGTGGCTCCGGGGTGGATATGGCAGGCTCCGCGGCGACGCGTTCGGTGCCCCGTTCCACCTGCTGCACCTCGATCCCGACCGGCCGGCCGCCGCCGCGTCCGGGGAAGCCCCGGGGGCCGTGGCCCCGGCTGATCGCCTTCAGCTGCGCCCGCTCCAGGCGTTCGTGCTCGCGCCGCCGCAGCTTCTTCTCCTCCTTCTGCCGCCTCTCGTCGCGCACCTCGTCGACCGCCTCGTCGAGGCTGCGCACGCCCTCCAGGAGCATCAGCGACCAGGCGCGGTAGGTCTCCCGGGGCGCCCGCAGCCAGCGGACCATGCGGATCTGCGGCAGCGGACGCGGCACCAGGCCCTGCTCGCGCAGGGCGGCCCGGCGGGTCTGCTTCAGCGCCCGGTCGAACAGCACCGCCGCCGACAGGGACATGCCCGCGAAGAAGTGCGGGGCACCCGCGTGACCGATGCCGCGGGGCGCGTGCACCCAGTTGAACCAGGCGGCCGCGAACGCGAAGGTCCACACGAGTATGCGGGAGCCGAGCGCCGCGTCCCCGTGGCTGGCCTCGCGCACCGCGAGGACGGAGCAGAACATCGCCGCCCCGTCGAGTCCGAACGGGACCAGGTACTGCCAGCCGTCGCTCAGACCGAGGTTCTGCTCGCCGAAGCCGACCAGACCGTGGAAGGAGAGCGCCGCGGCGACCGCGGCGCAGCAGAAGAGCAGGACGTAGGAGACGCTGCCGTAGAGGGCCTCCTTGCGCCTGCGGCGCTCCTCCATGCGCTCCCACGAGTCGTCCGCGCCCGCGTCCTTCCCCGAGGAGCGCTTGCCGCGCGCGAGCACCGCCACCGCCGCCAGCATCCCCAGGAGCAGCACGGCGCCCGGAAGCAGCCAGTTCAGCGATATGTCGGTCAATCTCATCTAGGGGTCCCTCGCATTGGGATGGGGCGTAACGCCCGCCATGGTGGCCCAAACCCGGTGTCCCTCAAGGGCTTTCGGGGCAAGAGGCAGCCAAGAGGGTGCGAGGGGAACTCCCGGACGGTGTTCTACTCGAACTGCCGTGTGAGGGACGGTAGTTGGGTTCGAATAGAACTGTCCGTGCGAGTGTGCGCTCGTGCGGAAAGCGTCAACCCGCCGTGGCGAGCATCTTGTCGACGCGGTCCGCGTCGCAGGTGCGCGGGCAGGTGGCGCAGGTGTCCTCGGGGCGCAGCGTGTAGAACATGCAGCAGCTCGCCCGGTCCCGGGTGTGCAGCGGCCGGCCGTCCGGCCCCTTCAGCTCCCGGAACGCGGCGTCGCCGACGTACGGCTTGGTCGCGCCCGGCAGCAGCAGCTCCAGCTCGTGCCGGGCCCGCTCCTGCTCACCGAGCAGGTGGGCGACGTACCACAGGCCCTCGACGACCTCGTCGGTCGCCATGCCCCACAGGGCGCGTCCGCGGCGCCGCATACGTGGTCCGAATCCCGCCAGTACGGGCTCCAGGTGTTCGGCGACGGCGGCCCGCACCTCGGTCCGCAGCGCCTCCTCGTCGGCGACCACGCGGGCGCCGGGCAGCGCGGCGGCCGGATCTCCGGGCAGGCAGGCGAAGCCGGCGGGCCGTACGGCCATCCGGCCGAGGGGGAGACCGGCGGCGGAGCGGTCGTAGGCGACGTGGGTGACGGGGTAGCGGGGCACCCTGCGGTGCAGGAACCAGGGCACGGTGATCAGCAGGCAGGCCGGCCACGCGTACCGGTGCAGTCCGAAGCTCGCGACCACGTCCGGCCGGGCCCGCTGCCCGTAGTCCCGCAGGACCTGGGCGTCGTCCCACGCCAGGAACGCCTCGAGCTCGGCCCCGCCCGCCGCGAGCGAGGCGGCGCCGACCCATCCGCCGCCGCGCGGGACCTCGCCGGCCGTGGCCGGCTCGGTGACAGCCAGCCCCGGGAGGACCTCGGACAGACGCGTGTAGGCGTCCGTGAAGGCCGAGCGGGTGACAGGCATGCGGGACCACCGATCCACGTCAGGACAACGGGCAGTTTCAGGTAAGCCTTACCTTACCGAAAATCCTTGGGATTTGAACTGACGGCCCGTGCCCTTATGGTGCTTGACGGACAGGTGACAAGCCGCCGTAATGACCCCAAGTACCGACACGTCCCACAGGAGGACCCGTGAAGCCGAGCGCGCAGGGTCCCACCGGGAGGGGGGCCGGACGGTTCCGTACCGGTGACGCGGCCGGTCCGGCCGCGTCCGTGCGGGTCCCGGCCCAGCCCCGGGGCGCGGACCGGGACCGGGACCGGGCACACAGTGCCGGGGAACCGGCCGGGGCCGCGCGTGGCGAACACACGCACAGCGAGCCTCCCCCGTCCCGGCCGCGCGCCCTGGTCCAGCGCTCCTCCGTGCGCGGGCAGGTCCTCGACGCCCTGCGCACCGCTCTGGTCGCCGGCGAGCTGCGGCCCGGCCAGGTCTACTCGGCGCCCGCGCTCGGCGAGCGGTTCGGTGTCTCGGCCACGCCCGTACGGGAGGCCATGCAGCAGCTCGCCCTGGAGGGAGCCGTCGAGGTCGTCCTCAACCGCGGCTTCCGCGTCGTCGAGCGCGGCGACCGGGAACTGGCCGAGCTGGCCGAGGTCCGGGCCCTGATCGAGGTCCCGGTGATGCTGCGCCTGGCCCGTACGGTGCCCGCCGAGCGCTGGGCGGAGCTGCGCCCCTTCGCCGAGGCCACCGTCCGGGCCGCGTCGTCCGGCTGCCCGGCGACGTACGCCGAGGCCGACCGCGCCTTCCACCGCGCGGTGCTCGGCCTGGCCGGCAACGACCAGCTCGTCCGGATCGCCGGTGACCTGCACCGCCGCGCCCAGTGGCCGCCGGCCGGCGCCCCCTCGGTGCGGGGGCGGGCCGACCTGATCGCCGACGCGCACGAACACACGGCACTGCTGGACGCGCTGATCGCCGGCGATCCGGACGTGGTGCGGAGCCTGGTGGGGGAGCACTTCACCGGGGCGCCCTGAGTACGGGCGCCCCGGGTGGGGCCCTCTGGGTGGGGCGCCCCGGGTCGGGCGCCCGGGTGAGTGGCGCGGGCGCGGGTGTCGCGAGCGCGGCTTCCCTACGGGACCTCCTGCCGTTCCGTGCGGCCGGCCGGCACCTTCTTCTCCGACCTCTCCTTCTTCTCCGTGCTCCGGCCCTCGCGACGCGCGGGACGGGACCCGCTGCCGCGGTCGTACATCTCGATGGCCAGCGGAGAGGCCGTGAACACCGAGGAGTACGTGCCGACCCCCACGCCGATCAGCAGGGCGAGGGCGAAGTCGGTGAGCGAGTCGTCGGCGAGGACGGCCAGTGAGGCGAGGATGAGCACCGCGCCCATACCGGTGTTGACCGTGCGCGGCAGGGTCTGCAGGATCGCCTGGTTCGTGAGCCGGGCGAACGACTGCTTCCGTTCCTTGCCGCCGAGCAGTTCCCGGATGCGGTCGAAGAGGACCACCGAGTCGTTGACCGAGTAGCCGATCACGGTCAGCAGCGCGGCCAGGAACACCCCGTCGATCGGCTTGCCCAGCCAGGCGAACACCCCGACCAGGATGACCACGTCGTGGGCGAGCGCGCCGACCGCGGCGGTTCCGAACAGCAACCGGAAGCGGACGGCGAGGTACAGCAACTGGGCGGCCAGGGCCAGGCCCAGGGCGATCAGGGCGTCCTTTCGCAGCTCCTCGCCCAGACTGGGGCCGATCAGCTCGTCGCGGACCTTCTCCGTCTCGCCGCCCAGCTCGCCGATGGCCTTGGTGACGGTGTCGGCCTCGGCGTTGGTCAGCTTCTCGGTGCGCACCGTGAGGTCGCTGTCACCGGAGGACTGGACGACGGCGCGGGGGAAGCCCGCGTCGGCGAGGGCGTCCCGTGCCCGGTCGGCGTCGACCGGGGTGGCCGTCGAGTACTCGATGAGCCGTCCGCCGGTGAACTCGATACCGAAGTCCAGGCCGCGGACCAGGATGCCGGAGCCGGCCACCACGAGGACGAGCGCGGAGGCGGCCAGCCAGCGGCGCGGCCGCCGCATCAGGAACGGGTCGCGGCGCAGCAGGGCGTCGCGGACCGGGCCGGTGGTGGAGATGCCGGTGATGTGCGGGCGGCGGAAGACCGCCGGGCGGCTCGCGGCGAACTCGGCCAGCACCCGGGTGATCACCAGGGCACTGACCATGGAGGCCAGGACACCGATGCCCAGGGTGACGCCGAAGCCCTTCACCGGACCGGAGGCCAGGAAGAACAGCAGCGCGGCGGCGATCAACGTGGTGATGTTGGAGTCGGCGATCGCGCTGAAGGCACTGCGGAAACCGGCGGTCAGCGACGAGCGCGTACTCGGGCGGGTACGGGCGGCCTGTTCCTCGCGAGCGCGTTCGAAGACAAGGACGTTGGCATCCACCGCCATGCCGATGGACAGGACGAAGCCGGCCAGGCCGGGCAGGGTCAGGGTGGCGCCGATCGCGGCCAGGGCGGCGTAGGAGATCAGGCCGTAGCAGAGCAGGGCCACGGTCGCGAGGGCGCCCATGAGCCGGTAGACGAAGATGATGAACAGCCCGGTCAGGGCGGTGCCGATGACGGCGGCCCAGGCGCCGGCCGAGATGGCCTCGTCGCCCAGGGTGGCGCCGATGGTGCGCTGCTCGATGGTCTCGACCGGTACGGGCAGGGCGCCGCCCTTGACGAGCAGGGCCAGATCGCGGGCCTCGGTGTCGTCGAAGGAGCCGGTGATCTGGGTGGACCCGCCGGTGATGCCCGCCCCGCAGGCCACGGAGGGGTCGACCTGCGGCGAAGAGATGATCTTGTTGTCGAGCACGATGGCGACCCGGCGCTGCGGATCGCCGGCCGGGTGACAGGCGGCTTGGCCGGTCACCTCGGCCCAGCGGTCACTGCCCGCGTCCTTGAAGTCGACGGTGACGTGCCACCCGGCTCCGCCCTGCTGGTCGAAGCGGGCGTCGGCACCCTTGACGTCCTGCCCGGTCAGCGTGGCGTCCTTGAGCCGGAGCGACATCCCGGACTCGTCCGGCAGCACGCGCTCGCCTTCCGTGCCGGACGAGGTCTCGGCGTCCTTCGCGGCGGCCTCTCCCTCGGCCTCTCCCGCTCCCTCCGCCTCGGCCGGGCCGAGCACCGAGTGGACGGTGAGCTGCGCGGTGCGGCCCAGTACGTCGGCCGCCTTCTTCGGGTCCTGCACGCCGGGCAGTTCGACGACGACGCGGTTGTCACCGGAGCGGACGATGGTCGGCTCGGCGACTCCGAGCGCGTCGATACGTCCGCGCAGCACCTCCACGGTGCGGTCGGTGGCCTCCCGGTCGGCCTTGGTGGTCTCGGTGGACTTGGTCTCCAGCACGATCTGGGTGCCGCCCCGCAGATCGAGCCCGAGGCGGATCGGCATGGTCAGGGCGATGGCCACGGCCCCGGCCATCACGAGGAGGGCGACGAGCGCTCGCCCCTTCAGTGAGTGCGGACGGGAGCGGGGACGGGAACGTTTCAACACGGGCCTCCGGCGGGCACGCCGCGGCAGCGGCCCAGCGCGGCCGCGGCAAGGAAGGTGAAAGGTCGTTGACGGGTGTCTCAGGTGCCGGAGGAGACGGGGGGAGCCCGCACGCGGTCGTGACTCGTGCGGCCGGGGGACACGGGAACGGAGCCGGACGGCGCCGTGGTCCGCCCGTGGGCGGCCGGGGCGGCGCCCGTGAAGCGCGCGGTGGTGGCGAGGCGGTCCGGGGGAGCCGGACGCTCACCGAGGTGGTCGTGCCGGGACCTGGCCTGGGCGGCGCAGGCGGTGGCACAGCCGTCGTCGGCGTGGTACCCGGTGTCCGGGTCCGGGAGGGTCGTCGCCGCGGGCACCGGGACCTGCCCCACGACGGCGACGGACGCGCCCGTCGCCGCGGGTCCGGCCGGGACCAGCGTCAGCAGGACGGCCAGCAGCACGGTGAGTGTCGCCGCCGGCCCGTGCCGCGTGGCGCAGACGGGCGTGGGGGCGGTGCGGCGTGCGGGGCGCATGCACCGTCCCCTTTCGTGGTGGGCGATCGGTCGGTCGGACTGCGGTGCGGGCGGTGCGGGCGGTGCGCGAGCCCGGGGCTCCGGCCGGGGAGTGGGCGGCCAGAACCTCGGGCGGTTCGGGGGGTTCGGGGGGCCTCGGGGCTCGCCCGGGCTCGTCAGGGTTCGATGAGCCCGGCCCGGATGGCGTAGCGGGTCAGTTCCAGGCGGTCGCGCAGACCGAGTTTCTGGAGGAGGTTCGCCCGGTGCCGCTGGACGGTCTTGATGCTGATGAAGAGGATCTCGGCGATCTCCTTCGAGGAGTGGCCCTCGGCGACGAGCTTGAGCACCTCCTCCTCGCGGGGCGTGAGGATGTGGTCGGCGCTCTCCTCCCCGTGCCGCACCCGGTCGAGGTAGTTGCGGATCAGCGCCGTCACCGCGCCCGGGTAGAGGAAGGGCTCGTCGCGCATCGCGGCCCGGCAGGCGGCGACCAGGTCGCGGTCGGCGACGGACTTCAGGACGTATCCGCAGGCCCCCGACTTCAGTGCCTGGAACAGGTACTGCTCGTTGTCGTGCATCGTCAGCATCAGGATGCGCAGCCCCGGCTTCAGCGCGGCCAGCTCGCGGGCGGCCTGGAGGCCGGTCAGGCGGGGCATCGCGATGTCCAGGACCGCCAGGTCGACGGTGTGGGTCCGCGCCATGTCGATGGCCTCCGCACCGTCGCCGGCCTCGGCGACCACCTCGAGGTCCGGCTCCCGGTCGAGGATGAGCCGTACGCCGCGGCGTACCAGCGCGTGGTCGTCGGCGAGCAGGATGCGGATCCTGGCCGGACCGGGCGCGGGGGCCGCGGACGTGCCGGAGGCGGTCGGGCCGGAGGCGGACGTGCCGGACGCGGTCGGCTCGGGCAGGGACGGGTCGGACATGGTCAGGGCTGCTTCCTGGGGACGGGTGCGGTGAGCCGGATGCGGGTGCCGGCGCCGGGTGCCGAGGTGATGTCGAGGGCGGCCCCGATGAGCAGGGCCCGTTCGCGCATGCCGCGGATGCCGGCACCCTCGCACGCCGCCTCGATGCCGCGGCCGTCGTCGGCGATGGTGAGCGTCACCGCGCCGTCGGCGGGGGCGAGACCCACCTCCACTCGCTCGGCGTCCGAGTGGCGAGCCGCGTTGGTCAGGCTCTCCTGCGCGACACGGTAGAGGACCAGCTCGGTCTCGGGGTCCAGGTCGGGCAGATCGGCGTCGAAACGACGCGTCACCCGCAGCCCCGTGTGGGTGGCGAAGTCGTGGGTGAGCGAGGACAGCGCGCTGACCAGGCCCAGATCGTCCAGGACACCGGGCCGGAGCCGGCGTACCAGGCGGCGGACCTCGTCCAGGCTCTCCCGGGTGATCTCCTGCGCCTGCTGCAACTCCTCGCGCAGCGGCTGGTCGGCGTCGTCCGCGGCACGCCCCAGGACCAGCAGGATCGCGGTCATGCTCTGCCCGACCTCGTCGTGCAGCTCTTGGGCGATACGGCGCCGCTCCGCCTCCTGGGCGAGCAGGACACGGGCGGTGCTCGTGGCCCGTTCGTGCTCCAGCCGCTCGAGCATGGCGTTGAAGGTGCGGATCAGCTCGGGGACCTCACCGCCGCCGGACACCGGCAGCCGCTGGCCGGGGCGCAGCAGGTCGACGGTGGTCATCAGCTTCGTGAGCCGGTCCAGTGGCGACAGGCCCCAGCGCAGCAGGGCGCCGTTGGCGACCAGCATCACGCCCAGCCCGCCCACCAGGATGACGGCCTCGGTCAGCAGGACCGGTACGGAGACGGTCACCGGAGCCCACAGCAGCAGTGCCGTGGCGAAGCCCAGCACCACCGCGTTGAGCCCGAAGATCCGCCAGAACAGGGACACCGGGGGGTACGCCTCCTTCTGCGACGCGTCGACTGGTACGCCTCTACTGTCGGTCATCGCGCACCCTCGGTGGGAGCCGCGGCCTGGTTCGCGACAGAGCAAACGACCAGCCTGCCCGTCCGGCCCTCGGCGGTCGATGGGGTCTGACCCCCATTTCTGGATCACGGCACACCCATGTGGCCGCCACACCGCGACGCCGCCGAGTGGATGCTCCGTCCCCGGGCAAATGGGGCCTGCGCCCGATGGGCTTCCTCCGACGGCCCGGCCATGGTTGAGGCTGACCGGGTCCGTTCGGCCCGGCGACAGGCATACCCGCAGGCCCTTCTGAGAAGCAGGCCCGGTTGAGAAGAGGAATCGCCGTGTCTCTCGACACCTCCCGCATCGAACCCCGCCCGGAACGCCTGACGGCTCACGAGGCACGCCAGCGTCTCGAGCACGCCCGCAACACCCGTATGACCCAGCTGCGGGCACTCGGCGAGAGCGGCCAGGCGGACGACCAGCTGATGTCCGCGCAGAAGGCCGCCATCGACCGGGTCCTCAAGGAGATCGAGGAGGCCTTCGCCCGTATCGAGGACGGCACCTACGGCACCTGCCTGGGCTGCGGCAAGCCCGTCCCGGGGGAGCGCCTGGAAATCCTCCCCTACACCCGGTACTGCGTCGCCTGCCAGCGCCGCGCCGCCGCCTGACCACCGTCCGTCCAGTCTTCGTCTCCCGCCCTGCCCAAGGGGTGAAGTGGGTGAAGTGGTGAACAACCAGATCATCGGCGACCGCGACACGCTCCTGTCGCCTCTGCCGTCCCTGTCGCCCGAGGACCTCGCCGCGCTCCGGGACAACCTGCACGAGCAGCGGCTGTTCCGCGAGGAGCAGCTGCGGCAGATCGCGGCCGTCCCGTCCCGCGCCGACGAGCTGATCCAGCGGCGGTCCGCCGCGCAGACCGAGGTGCGGGTCAAGCTCGTGGCCTCCGCGCGCATGGTCCTCGCCGACGTGGAGGCGGCACTCGAGCGCATGGCCGAGGGCCGTTACGGCGTCTGTCACCTGTGCCGGCGTCCCATCGACCGCGAGCGCCTGGTGATCGTGCCGCAGGCCCGCTACTGCGCCCGCTGCCAGCAGGTGCGGGAGGCCGGACGATGACCGTGGTCCGCCGGCCCCGTGCCGTCCTCGGCCGGCATCGCCCGTGGCCCCTGTGCCGGCAGTGCACCGGCGTCGCCCTCGACATGGGCAGCGCCCGGACCCGCGCCTGGGTCGCCGGGCGCGGCATGATCCTCGACGTGCCGACGGTGACCTTCCCCGGCGTCGGCGCGGTGTACCCCATCCAGCGCGGCTCGATCGTCGACACCCAGGGCACGGCCCGGATGCTCGACCGGCTGCTCGGCCACCGACTGCCCCGCTTCGCCCGTCCCCTGGTCGTGGTGACCGCGCCGGTGCTGGACGGGTTCGCCTACCGGGCCGAGGCCCGTACGGCCGTGGAGGTGCTGCGCCCGCGCAGCGTGCTGACCGTCCCCAGCGCGCGGGCCGTGGCCCTCGCGGCGGGCGCGGACCTGTCCCGGCCGTTGCTCGTGATGGACATCGGCGCGCACCTCACCGAGGTGGTGCTCCTGGTGGACGGCGCCGTCTTCGACGCGCGCCGCACCGCGCTGGGCACGGGGGACATCGACGACGCCACCCCGGCCGCGCGGATCGGCGAGGCGGTGGCCGACATGACGACCTCGATGCTGCGGCAGGACGACACGTCCTTCACCGTCGACGCCCTGAGCCGGGGCCCGCTGCTCGCGGGCGGGGGCGCCCTGCGGCCCGAGATCACCTGCCGGCTCACCAACAACCTGCACGTGCCCGTGCGTGCCGTGCCGGCCCCGCACACCGCCGCCCTCCGCGGCGCCGCCAAGCTGCTGGAAGCCGCGCACTCCCACCCGTCGACCACGGGCACGGACCCACCGGACGAACACCCGCGCTGACCGGCTACCGCCGTACGGGGTGACGCACGAGGGGGCGGGGGCGGGGGAGGCTGGGCCCCGGCCCGTCCGTGGGGACGCACCCGGCGCACACCCGCCCGGCGCGCCCGGGCCCCGGCCCTTTCACACACGTGCCCGCCCCCTTCGCGCACGTGCCCGCCCCCTTCGCATACGGCACTCCAGTCCTGTCCACGTGCGCTCCGGCCGTACCGCCCGCCCACCGTGACCCGAGCCCCACCCCGGCCCCCCCCGGTCGCAGGCCGGGTCGGCGTCGACGGTGCCGAACCGGCTGCCCCACCCCTTGGAAGGAGGCACTCCGTGGCTGGTGAGATACCTCCGGCGCAGCCACCGCCCGCCGCTCCCGACCCCGGACGACATCCGTACCTCCTGCTGTGGCAGTGGCGCCGCAACCCGCTGCGGCGCCGTACCGACCGGCTGCGGGCGTGGGTCGCCCTCGGGCTGCTGCTCGCCGTGCTGGCGGCGGCCCCGGCGGCGATGTTCGCGGTCGGTGACGCCGCCCACCGCCACTACCGGGGCACCGCCGAGCACGAGGCCGAGACCCGGGACCACCGCCCCGCGGTCCTCGTGTACGACGCCCCGCGCCACCCGGAGCCCGGATCGGACGAGGCGAGGGAGACCCGGTACCCGGTCAAGGTGCGGTTCACCGGCCCGGACGGCCGGACGCGGACCGGGGAGACCGACGTCGAGCCGGGGCTGCCCGCGGACAGCACCGTTCTCGTCTGGGTCGACACGGCTGGGAAGATCGCCGAACCACCGTTGACCGCGGAGCAGGCCCGCAGCCGCACGATGGGCTGGGCGATCCTCGCCTTCCTGGGCGTCGTCCTCGCCGGCCTCGCCGCGTACGCGGCCACCTGCCTCGTGCTGCGACGGCGCAACCTCGCCGGATGGGACGCCGCCTGGGCCGCCACGGCCCCGCGCTGGAGCAGGTTCCCGTGACGGCGGCGGCCAACGAGGCGGTGACCAGTGACGGCGGTGACGGTGGGGACCCCCGTCACGGCGGTGACCAGTGACGGTCACCGGCCGATGACGGCGCCCTCCTGACGGGAGGCGGCAGACAGCCCGCGGCACCGCAGCCCCGCGGCAGGCGGCAGGCGCGCACCGTCAGGCCGTCGCCGCGCCCGCCGCGCACCGTCAGGCCGTCGCCGCGCCCGGCGCCGGCGGTGCCAGTTGCCGCGCCAGCCACGTCGGCACCCCGCCGAGCAGCCGGAACAGCCGCCGCGCCTCCTCCCGCAACCGCGACGCCTCGGGTTCGGCCTCCGCGTCCGCGAGCGACACCAGCGCCGGCGCCGTACCGACGAGGTATCCCAGCTCCTCACGGATCCGCAGCGACTCGGCGAAGCCGTGCCGCGCGTCGGCCAACTCCCCCTCCCGCAGGGCGAGTCCCGCCAGATGCCGCCAGGTGAAGGACTGGAGCAGCGGATCGGCGTGCGCGGTCGCCCCCGCGTGGGCCCGCCGGTACGCCGCCCGGGCGGCCTGCGGCGACCGTGTCAGGTTCTCCGCGAGCAGCCCGCGCCGGAAGTCCAGCAACGCCCGCCCCCCGGCCCCCGGAGGGATCAGCGCCGCCGCCCGGCCCAGCGCGGCCCGTGCCTCGTCGGCGCGGTCGCGTACCCCGTGCACGGTGGCGGCGTACGCGAGCTGCCCGCGTTCGCAGGCGGCGGCCCCGCGCTCGTCGTCGCTGTCGGCCAGAGCCTCCGCGGTGCGCAGCGCGTCCTCAGCCTGGGCCCACCCCTGCTCGGTGTACAGACACCGCTCGACCAGCAGCGCGGTCCGCTGCAACGCGGTGGCCGCGGTGACCGGCTCCAGCAGGGCCGCCGCGTCGGCCCAGCAGGCGCGCGAGCGCAACCGCCACACCGCGGTCTGGAGCGGATCGTCACCCTCGGTCGTTCCCCAACCAGAACCAGCCATGGCGGAATGCGCCACGTTGCCCTCCCCTTAGCACGCCATCGAGCTCTCGAGTGGTGGGCGCATCTCAGCACGGATCCGGCGGCCCGGCCAAGGGTATGGGTGAAATTTTTCACAAAGTCGTGGGACTTCCCGTCCCGAGGTTTGGGAGCACCCCGGGCCGGGCGGATGCCCTGGGACTCAGCTCATCCGCAGTGCCAGGAAGAAATCCAGCTTGTCCTCGAGCCGCGACAGGTCACGTCCCGTCAACTGCTCGATTCGTCCGACGCGGTAGCGCAGCGTGTTGACGTGCAGGTGGAGCCGGTTCGCGCAGCGCGTCCAGGAGCCGTCGCAGTCGAGGAACGACTCCAGCGTCGGGATCAGTTCGGCGCGGTGGCGGCGGTCGTAGTCCCGCAGCGGGTCCAGCAGCCGGGCGGTGAAGGCCCGGCGGACGTCGTCGGGGACGAAGGGGAGCAGCAGGACGTGCGAGGCCAGTTCGTGGTGGCCCGCCGCGCACACCCGGCCGGGGCGCGCCGCGGCGACCCGCCGCGCGTGCCGTGCCTCCTCCAGCGCGCCGCGCAGCCCCTCCGCCGAGTGCACGGCCGCGCTGACCCCGAGCGTGACCCGCCCGTCGCCGTCCAGCCCCGCCGACAGCGGCTCCCGTACGGACTCCAGCAGCGCGTCCGCGAGGATGCCGGCCTCGGAGCCGTCGTGCTCGCTGGAGACCGCGGGGAGCGGTACCAGGGCGACGGCCTCGTCTCCGGTGTGCGCCACGGCGATGCGGTCGGACTGCTCGGGGCCCGTGGCCAGCGGGTCGACGAGTATCTCCTCCAGCAGGGTCTGGGCGACCGAACCGGTCTCCGCCGAGCCGTCCGAGCCGTCCGGTCCGCGGCCCGGTCCGCCGTCCGGGCCGTCCGCCCACTCGACGCGGGCGACGACGACCTGCCAGTGCGGGGCCGCGCCTAGGCCCGGCAGCAGGACCGGCGCCGCGACCCGCAGCCGGGCCGCGATCTCGGCGGGCGCGGCGCCCGTCTGCACCAGTTCCAGGACCTCCTGCGCGAGCCGCCGCCGCACCGTGCGCGCCGCGTCCCGCCGGTCCCGCTCGACCGCGATCAGCTGTGTGACCCCGTACAGCAGGTCGAGCCGCTCCTCGGCCCACTCCCCGGCGTCGGCCTCCACGACCAGCAGCCAGTCGGACAGCACCGTCTCGCGCACGTCCCGGGCGGCCTGCGGCAGACGCCCCGCGCCGGGCACCGCCGAACGGTGCTCCGCGCCGCGCACCGGGAAGAGGCTGTACGTCGTCGCGCCCAGGGTCGCCCGATGCGGCGCGCGGCGGCCCGCGCGGGTGGCCGAGAGATGCTCCGCCGCCAGCTTCGCGCACACCTCGGCACTCAGCGCGGGACCCGAGTCCTTCGGGCCGGCGACCGGCCGCCCGGTCGGGGAGAGCACCCAGGCCCGCAGGTCCAGGTCGGAGCCGAGCAGGTCCAGGACCACGTCGGGTCCGCCGCCCGCCGGACCGGAGGTCATCATCCGGCGGTGCCGGTCCACCACGGCCGCGAGGTCCCCGGCCCGCTCACCGGACACCTGGCGGACGACGTGCTCGGTGATGGTCGCGAAGGCCACCGACTCGTTCACCGCGAACAGCGGCAGCCGGTGCCGCGCGCACGCCGCCACCATGTCCTCGGGCACCCGCCCCAGCTCCGCCTCACCGGCGGCCAGCGCCGCCACCCCGGCCTGCACCAGGATCCGGACGAACGGCTCGGAGTCGGCGGCGTCCCGGCGCCAGGCCAGGCCGGTGAGCACCAGCTCCCCGCCCGAGAGATAGCGGCTGGGGTCCCGCAGGTCGGTGGTCATCACGCCCCGCACGGAGCGGTCCAGCTCGTCCTCGCCGCCGAGCAGCTTGAGGCCCAGCGCGTCGGTGTCCAGCAGTGCGCGCAGCCGCATTCTCGTCGCCGCCGTTCTTTGTCTCGAAGTGTTCCAGGTCACGCGGCTGTGTCGCCCGTTTCCGGAGGAAAGCGAGGAGGTCACTGAGGACCTCCTTTCATACGAATCTACAAGATGCCCGCGCTGGCCAGCCAACTCCTTCATGGTTTCTGCGACTGACCCTGGTGGAGCACCGGGCGGTGTACTGAGCCCACTCCACGTGAACAGCACTTGAACGAGCCGGGCCCGCCGCACACGGATTGGCTCAATCTGTACGCCCCACAAGTAGACGAAGAAGAGAGCCGGTCATGGACTTCCTTCGCCCCGCCAGCTGGGAGGAGGCGCTCGCCGCGAAGGCCGAGCACCCCACCGCTGTGCCGATTGCGGGTGGCACCGACGTGATGGTCGAGATCAACTTCGACCACCGCCGGCCCGAGTACCTCATGGACCTGAACCGCATCGGTGACCTGACCGAGTGGGAGGTCGCGGAGGATTCCGTACGGCTCGGTGCCTCCGTGCCCTACGCCAGGATCATGGAGAACCTGCGCACCGAGCTGCCGGGTCTCGCCCTCGCCTCGCACACGGTCGCCTCCCCGCAGATCCGTAACCGCGGCGGCGTGGGCGGGAACCTCGGCACCGCCTCCCCGGCCGGCGACGCCCACCCGGCGCTGCTGGCGGCCGGCGCGGAGGTCGAGGCCGAGTCGGTGCGCGGCAGGCGCCTGATCCCGATCGACGACTTCTACACGGGCGTCAAGCGCAACGCGCTGGAGCCCGACGAGCTGATCCGCGCCGTGCACGTCAGGAAGGCCGACGGCCCGCAGCAGTTCTCCAAGGTCGGCACCCGCAACGCCATGGTCATCGCCGTGTGCGCCTTCGGCCTCGCCCTGCACCCCGAGACCCGCACGGTCCGCACCGGCATCGGTTCGGCCGCGCCCACCCCGGTCCGTGCCAAGGCGGCCGAGGAGTTCCTGAACGCGGCGCTCGAAGAGGGCGGCTTCTGGGACAACGGAAAGATCGTCACCCCGTCGGTCGCCAAGCAGTTCGCCGACCTGTGCTCGGCCGCCTGCAACCCGATCGACGACGTCCGGGGCACCGCGAGCTACCGCCGCCACGCGGTCGGCGTCATGGCCCGCCGGACACTGACCTGGACCTGGGAGTCGTACCGCGGCGCCCGCCACACCACGGAGGGAGCGGCGTAATGCGCGTCAACTTCACTGTCAACGGACGTCCGCAGGAAGCCGACGACGTGTGGGAGGGCGAGTCCCTGCTGTACGTGCTGCGCGAGCGGATGGGCCTGCCCGGCTCCAAGAACGCCTGTGAGCAGGGCGAGTGCGGCTCCTGCACGGTCCGCCTGGACGGCGTTCCGGTGTGCTCCTGTCTGGTCGCGGCCGGTCAGGCGCAGGGCCGCGAGGTGGTCACCGTCGAGGGCCTGGCCGACTTCGCCAAGGAGCGCGCCGAGGCCTGCGCCACCGGCGCCTGCTCCAGCGCGAGCAGCGGAAGCAACGGCAACGGCAACGGAAAGGGCACGGGCACGGGCACGGGCACGGGTAAGGGCACCACCCTCGACGAGGCCAAGCGCTGGCAGGCCAAGGGCACCGACTCCCAGACCGGTGAGGGCACCGAACTGGCCCCCGTCCAGCAGGCGTTCATCGACGCCGGCGCCGTCCAGTGCGGCTTCTGCACGCCCGGTCTGCTGGTCGCCGCCGACGAGATGCTGGAGCGCAACCCGAACCCGACCGACGCGGACATCCGCGAGGCGCTGTCGGGCAACCTGTGCCGCTGCACGGGCTACGAGAAGATCATGGACGCGGTCCGCCTGGCCGCGGCCCGTCAGTCCGAGGGGGTCTGAGCATGGCTGCCACCGGCGCACCCACCAAAATCACCCAGGGTTCCCAGACCAGGGGCGGCATCGGCGAGTCCACGCTCCGCCCGGACGGCACCCTCAAGGTCACCGGCGAGTTCGCGTACTCCTCCGACATGTGGCACGAGGACATGCTCTGGGGCCAGATCCTGCGCTCCACCGTCGCACACGCCGAGATCGTCTCCATCGACACCGGCGAGGCCCTCGCCATGGCCGGCGTCCACGCCGTCATGACCTACGACGACCTGCCCACCGAGGTCCGCGCCTACGGCCTGGAGATCCAGGACACCCCGGTCCTCGCGCACGGCAAGGTACGCCACCACGGCGAACCGGTCGCGATCGTCGCCGCCGACCACCCGGAGACCGCGCGCCGCGCCGCCGCCAAGATCAAGGTCGAGTACCGCGAACTGCCCGTCATCACCGACGAGGCCTCCGCGACCGCCGCCGACGCGATCCTCGTCCACGAGAACCGCGACGACCACCACATCGGCCACGTCCCGCACCCCAACATCGTGCACCGCCAGCCGATCATCCGCGGCGACGCCGACGGGGCCGCCGCCCGCGCCGACGTGATCGTCAAGGGCGAGTACTACTTCGGCATGCAGGACCAGGCCTTCCTCGGCCCGGAGTCCGGCCTCGCGGTGCCGTCCGAGGACGGCGGCGTCGACCTCTACATCGCCACCCAGTGGCTGCACTCCGACCTGAAGCAGATCGCCCCGGTCCTCGGCCTGCCCGAGGACAAGGTGCGCATGACGCTGTCCGGCGTCGGCGGCGCGTTCGGTGGGCGCGAGGACCTGTCGATGCAGATCCACGCCTGCCTGCTGGCGATGCGCACCGGCAAGCCGGTCAAGATCGTCTACAACCGCTTCGAGTCCTTCTTCGGCCACGTCCACCGCCACCCGGCCCGGCTCTTCTACGAGCACGGCGCCACCAGCGACGGCAGGCTCACGCACCTGAAGTGCCGCATCGTCCTGGACGGCGGCGCCTACGCCTCCGCCTCCCCGGCGGTCGTCGGCAACGCCGCCTCCCTGGCCGTCGGCCCGTACGTGGTCGACGACGTGGACATCGAGGCCGTCGCCCTCTACTCCAACAACCCGCCCTGCGGCGCCATGCGCGGCTTCGGCGCGGTCCAGGCGTGCTTCGCCTACGAGGCGCAGATGGACAAGGTGGCCAAGGAACTCGGCATGGACCCGGTGGAGTTCCGCCGGATCAACGCCATGGAGCAGGGCACCATCATGCCCACCGGTCAGCCGGTCGACTCCCCGGCGCCGGTCGCCGAGCTCCTGCGCCGCGTCAAGGCGATGCCGATGCCTCCCGAGCGCCAGTGGGAGTCCAGCGAGGGCGCCGACGTACGGCAGCTGCCCGGCGGCCTGTCCAACACCACGCACGGCGAGGGTGTCGTCCGTGGCGTCGGCTACGCGGTCGGCATCAAGAACGTCGGCTTCTCCGAGGGCTTCGACGACTACTCCACGGCCAGGGTCCGCATGGAGGTCGTCGGCGGCGAGCCGGTGGCCACCGTGCACACCGCCATGGCGGAGGTCGGCCAGGGCGGCGTCACCGTCCACGCGCAGATCGCCCGCACCGAGCTGGGTGTCACGCAGGTGACCATCCACCCGGCGGACACCCAGGTCGGCTCGGCCGGCTCCACCTCCGCCTCCCGGCAGACGTACGTCACCGGCGGCGCCGTGAAGAACGCCTGCGAGCTGGTGCGCGAGAAGGTCCTGGAGATCGGGCGCCGCAAGTTCGGCTCCTACCACCCGGCCTGGGCCACCGCCGAACTCCTCCTGGAGGGCGGCAAGGTCGTCACCGACGGCGGCGAGGTCCTGTCCGACCTCGTGGATGTCCTGGAGGGCGAGGCCGTCGAGGTCGAGGAGGAGTGGCGGCACCGGCCGACCGAGGCCTTCGACCTGCGCACCGGCCAGGGCAACGGCCACGTCCAGTACTCCTTCGCCGCGCACCGCGCCGTCGTCGAGGTCGACACCGAACTCGGCCTGGTCAAGGTGATCGAGCTGGCCTGCGCCCAGGACGTCGGCAAGGCGCTCAACCCGCTCTCCGTCATCGGCCAGATCCAGGGCGGCACCGTCCAGGGCCTGGGCATCGCGGTGATGGAGGAGATCGTCGTCGACCCCAAGACCGCGAAGGTCAAGAACCCGTCCTTCACGGACTACCTGCTCCCCACCATCCTCGACACGCCGACCATCCCGGTCGACGTGCTCGAACTCGCCGACGACCACGCCCCGTACGGGCTGCGCGGCATCGGCGAGGCCCCCACCCTGTCGTCGACCCCGGCGGTCCTCGCGGCCATCCGGAACGCGACCGGGCTGGCGCTCGACCGCACGCCGGTACGACCGGAGCACCTCACCGGCACGGCGTGACAAGGACTCCGGGCGGCGCACGGAACGTCACACACTCCGCGCCGCCCGGAGCACACCCCGGCCCCCGCTCCGCTCGCGGGGATTCAGGCACCACCACTCGCGTTCGTCTCGGGCCGTCCCCCGGGTCGTACCCATCCCAAATCCCGCGACCGCTCCCGCGGTCGAGCCGGGTGCACCTATGAACCTTGGGAGACGGCCCCATGACCCAGCAGTCAGTGGAGCCCAAGACCACCGCCGAGGACGCGGGCGCGGGCTCCCGCGTCCCCGCCGGCCGGTCTTGGCTCGACCGGTACTTCCACATCACCCACCGAGGATCCACCGTCGCGCGTGAGGTGCGCGGCGGCACCACCACCTTCATGGCGATGGCGTACATCGTCCTGCTCAACCCCGTGATCCTGTCCGGCAGGGACGCCGCGGGGGACACCCTGGGCCAGAAGGCCCTGATCACCGCGACGGCGCTCGCCGCGGCGGTCACCACGCTCCTGATGGGCTTCGTCGGCAAGGTGCCGCTCGCCCTGGCCGCCGGACTCTCGGTGTCCGGGGTGATCGCCGGACAGGTCGTCCCGCAGATGACCTGGCCGCAGGCCATGGGCATGTGTGTGATGTACGGTGTCGTGATCATGCTGCTTGTGGTCACCGGGATCCGTGAGATGATCATGAACGCGATCCCGCTCGCCCTCAAGCACGGCATCACCATGGGCATCGGCCTGTTCATCGCCATCATCGGCCTGGTCAAGGGCGGTTTCGTACACGCGGGCAAGGCGACCCCGCTCACCCTCGGACCCGCCGGCGAACTCGCGGGCTGGCCCGTCCTGCTCTTCGCGGGCACCCTGCTCCTGATCTTCATGCTCCAGGCGCGCGACATGCCCGGCGCGATCCTGATCGGCATCGTCACCGGCACGATCGTCGCCGCCGTGCTGAACGCCACCGGCGTCATCGACCCCGAGCAGTGGGCCAACGGCGCCCCCGAACTGCACGGCAGCGCCGTCTCCGTGCCGGACTTCTCGCTCTTCGGCGACCTGGAGTTCGGCGGCTGGGGCGAGGTCGGCGCGATGACGGTCGGCATGATCGTCTTCACGCTGGTGCTGGCCGGGTTCTTCGACGCGATGGCCACGATCATCGGCGTCGGCACCGAGGCGAAGCTCGCCGACGACAAGGGCCGGATGCCGGGCCTGTCGAAGGCGCTGTTCGTCGACGGCGCAGGCGGCGCGATCGGCGGTGTGGCGGGCGGCTCCGGCCAGACCGTCTTCGTCGAGTCGGCGACCGGCGTCGGCGAGGGCGCCCGCACCGGACTGGCCTCCGTGATCACCGGCCTGTTCTTCGCGGCCTGCCTCTTCTTCACGCCGATCACCGCGATCGTGCCGCAGGAAGTCGCCTCCGCCGCGCTGGTCGTCATCGGCGCGATGATGATGATGAACGCCCGGCACGTCGACTGGGCCGACCGGGCCACCGCGATCCCGGTCTTCCTGACCGTCGTCCTGATGCCGTTCACGTACTCCATCACGGCGGGTGTCGCCGCCGGCGTCATCTCCTACGTCGCCATCAAGGCCGCCCAGGGCAAGGCGCGCGAGATCGGCGCGTTCATGTGGGTCCTGACGGTGATCTTCATCGTCTACTTCGCCCTCAACCCGATCGAGAGCTGGCTGGGCGTGCACTAGCCGCGGCCACGGGAACCCCTTCCATATCACCGCGTCGTGAGGAGACCGACAGATGCTGGACATCGCCGAAGAGCTGAACCGGTGGGTCGAGCAGGGACGCGACTTCGCCGTGGCCACCGTGGTGGCCGTCAGCGGCAGCGCACCCCGCCGGCCCGGCGCCGCCCTCGCGGTGGACGCCGAGGGCACGGCGATCGGCTCGGTCTCCGGCGGCTGTGTGGAGGGGGCCGTGTACGAGCTGTGCCGGCAGGCGCTGGACGACGGCGAAACCGTCCTCGAGCGCTTCGGCTACAGCGACGAGGACGCCTTCGCCGTGGGCCTGACCTGCGGCGGGGTCATCGACATCCTCGTCACGCCGGTACGGGCGGACGACCCCGCCCGTCCGGCACTGGCGGCCGCGCTCGCCGCCGCCGCCCGGGGTGAGGCGGCGGCGGTGGCCCGGATCGTGAGCGGCCCCGCGGAACTGACGGGCCGCGCACTCGTCGTCCATCCGGACGGCACGTCCGAGGGCGGCTTCGGGGCGCACCCCGAACTGGACCGCACGGTGGCCGCCGAGGCGGGCGCCCTCCTGGACGCCGGCCGCACCGGCACCCTGGAGATAGGAGAGCAGGGCTCGCGTTGCGGAGCACCGCTCACACTTCTGGTCGAGTCCTCCGTCCCGGCACCCCGCATGATCGTCTTCGGCGCGATCGACTTCGCCTCGGCACTGGTCCGCGCCGGCAAGTTCCTCGGCTACCACGTGACGGTCTGCGACGCCCGCCCCGTCTTCGCGACGAAGGTCCGCTTCCCCGACGCGGACGACATCGTCGTCGAGTGGCCCCACGAGTACCTCGCACGCACCGAGGTCGACGCGCGCACGGTGCTGTGCGTCCTGACCCACGACGCCAAGTTCGACGTACCGCTCCTCCGGCTCGCCCTGCGCCTGCCGGTGGCCTACGTCGGCGCGATGGGCTCCCGCCGCACCCACCTCGACCGCAACGCCCGCCTGCGCGAGGTCGGCGTGAGCGACCTGGAGCTGACCCGCCTCAGGTCACCCATCGGCCTCGACCTCGGCGCCCGCACCCCCGAGGAGACGGCCCTGTCCATCGCCGCCGAGATCATCGCGACCCGCCGCGGCGGCACGGGCGCCTCCCTGACCGGCGCCCACACCCCGATCCACCACGACGGCCCGTCGACACCGGGGGGGCGCATCGGGTCGGTGGCCTGAGCAGTGCCGACCCCTGCTTGACCTGCACCTCCCAAGCTGGGAGCGCGAGCGATTCTCGGCACTCGAAAACCCCGGTCATCCTTGAGTTCCAGTGTCGTCGCCACACTTCAGCTCAGGGGAGGCATTCGGTCCGCGCTGGGAGACGTCTCGCTGGGGGTGGGCGCCCACGGCGCGGCTTGGTCCTTCTCTCGAGCCGGCCAGGCATCAGCGACCACGAACGGGACAACCGTGCCACCGAGGTGACTGGGGCCGGATTGCCAAGAGGCCGCGAGGGAGTCGACGAGGTGCAGCCCTCGCCCGTGGGTGTCGTGCGTGTCCGGGTGTCGCAGTCGTACGCCTGCCGGGAGGCCGGGGCTGTGGACCTCGACGCGGAGTGAGGTCCCATCACGGAACCACTCGACCTGCACCAGCCACGGATCTTCCGACGTGCCGTGGCAGATGGCGTTCGTGACCAGTTCGGAGATCAGCAGGACACAGTCGTCGATCGAGCAGACCGGGTTGTACGGGGCGATGAACTTCCGGAACCAGCGCCGGGCGCGCGGGACGGACTCTGGTTCCGGATGCAAGGTCATCGCCCCGAGCCTCGGCGACTCCTCACAGGGATATCGGTCAATCGTGTAAGCCACGTGCGTTCGCTCCTTGCCGTCGCCGTCTTCATCGTCAGTCACCTTCAGGTGCAGTCCTGGGACTGTGTTTCACTGGCTGTTGTCGAGAGGAGGGCTGTATGGCGCCCAAGTGGCGGGAGCTCGCGGACCGGCTGGCCGAACAGATCCGTGAGGGCAAGTACGCGTCCGGTGACCAGTTGCCGCAGATCAGAGACCTGGTGGAAGCGGGTGAAGGTTCGAAGTCGACGGTCCATGCGGCCTACAAGGCGTTGGAAGCCGAAGGGCTGGTCACCTCCTCGCGGGGGCACGGCACAGTCGTCCGTGAGCGGGCTCCGCTCAAACGGCTCGGTGTTGCGCGATACGACAAGGCCAAGTGGCGGGACGGCGATGAAGTGGCGTTCGTCGCTGACCGCGTGGCGTCCGGACGGGGGTACAAGCGGAACGAGCAGACTCAGACCGTCAGTCGTGCGGCGGCGCCGGCTGCCGTCGCTGAGGCGCTCGGTCTGCCGGAAGGTGCCGAGGTCTACGCACGTGCCCGCTTGGTCAGGGAGGGCTCGCAGCCGACGCATACGCTGACCAGTTACTACCGTCCCGAGCACGTGGAAGGAACCCGCATTGTCGACCCGACGCCAGGGCCCGCCGGTCCGGGCGGGGGCTTTCGTGTCCTGTACGACGCCGGATACGAGATCGACCACATGCGGGAGACGCTGTTCGCGCGTGTTCCCACGGCCGGGGAAGCCCGGCTCCTCCAGCTCGCTCCGGGTGACTGGGTCATGGAGTTGCACCGCACGACGTACACGGCCGACGGCACCGCGGTGGAATTCGCGATCGGTGTCCACGCGGCGACGCGCTTCTCATGGACGTACGACTTCGAGGTTCCCGACTCGGCGAAACCGGGGGACGAGCGCAAGTGATCTCAGCACAGGCATGGGCCGATGCTCAACGGCTGTGGGACTTCCAGCTAATGGGCCACGAACCGCGCCCTTGCTCCGTAGGGATCGGGCTGGGCAGTCATGATCTCGGCGTCGCGGAGACGACCGCCGATCTGTACCACCGGGGCATGATGCCGCTGGTCGTCTTCACCGGAGCGACCAGCCGCACCACTCGCGACCGTATGCCGCGCGGAGAGGCTGAGCACTACCGTGAGCGGGCGGTGGAGTTGGGGGTTCCGGCCACTGCGATGTTCGTCGAGCCGCAGGCGCGGAACACGGGGGAGAACATCATGCTCTCCCGTGCGCTGCTCGAAGAGCAGGGGATCGACACGCCCTCCGTACTCCTCGTCAGCAAGCCGTACGAGGAACGTCGCGCCTACGCCACGGCCCGGAAGCTGTGGCCGGGGACGGAATTCGTCAGCGCGTCGGCCTCCATGACCCTTCCCGCGTACGTCGACTCGATCCAGGACGCACGGCTGGTCGTCGACATGCTCGTCGGCTCCCTGCAGCGCTTGCTGATCTATCCTGCGCAAGGCTTCATGATCACGCAAGACGTGCCGGACGGAGTCATTCGCGCGTACGAACGGCTTGTGTCGAGTGGCTTCACGAGCCGCCTCGCGTCGCGGACGAGCGCAAGAAGCTGACCTGGGACGGCAGGCGTGCCGGTGACCTGCAAGGGAGGCGTCAGTCCTCCGAGACGTCTGGTTGTGGCGGACCTGGACTCTGGCGCCAGGCCCGCCGTCGTCACCATCCCGCTACACGTGGGGCCGACGGACCCAGGCGGCCTTGCCCCCGCGTACACGGTGGCCCGACAAGCGGGATGCGCGCTGACCAGCGAAGGTCCCTACCCCTACCTGTGCAGCGAGACGTCCGCCACCACCGGCCGGTGGTCCGAGGCCACGGCCTCCTCGGGGACGGACGCGTCGTGCACCCGCACGCCCTTGCCCACGGCCACGTAGTCGATCCGCTTCACGGGTGCCGCGGCCGGATACGTGCCGCCGGTGCCTGTTCCGGCGTCGCGCAGACCCGCCCACAGCGGCCGCAGTTCGGGCGCCGCCGGTTCGGCGTTGAAGTCGCCCAGCAGTACCTGCCGGGCTCCCGGCAGGTCCGCCCGCTCCCGCGCCATGATCCGCCGGGTGTCGGCGACCTGCGCCACCCGCACGGCCGGGTCGGACCGGTAGTCGAGGTGTGTCACGAACACCTGCACCGGTACCCCACGCACCTTGAGCGTCACCTCGCCGAAGCCGGGCGCGGGTGCCGGCACCGGGTTCTCGTCCTGCGTGGACAGGCGCGTGATCTCGTGATTCGTCTCGGAGCGGATGGGGAAGCGGGACAGCACCGCCACGCCGTACTCGCGCCGCGGGCTCCCGGCCTCCACGGGGTCGAGGCTGTAGATGGGGGCGAACGACATCCGCATGCCGAGCCGTCGCGCCAACTCCCCGGCGACGTCGAGGCCCTGACTGCGCGCACCCCAGTGCACGTCGACCTCCTGGAGGCCGATCACGTCCGCGTCGAGGGCGCGCAGCGCGGCGGCCTGCCGGTCGAGGTCGAAGACGCCGTCCGATCCGGTGCCGGCGTGGATGTTGTACGTGGCGACGCGCAGGGGGACCGCGTGCCCTTGCGCGGCGGAGGCGGACGGGGTCGCCAGCGCCAGGCTCAACAGGGCGCCGGTCACGGACAGTTGGATGAAGGTGCGGGCTCTGACAGACATGACGGCACGGTACGCGGGAAACGTCCGCCGCGAGACGTACGACGCGAACCCGTCCGCGTCCCGTCCCCCGCGCGCGACCGGGGATTCATGGACGCCGCAGCAGCTGGTTGACCGCGCGGCCGAAGACGTACCGCCCCGCACGGCCCAGCACGCCGTCGAAGAGGGGCGGGAGGAGACGGACCCTCAGTTCCTCGCGCCACACGACGCGGGTACGGCCGCCGGGGCCGGAGTGGACCTCCATCTCGGCCCAGCCCCCGACCAGCTTGCCGCGTTTCTCCAGTCGGCACAGGCCGGGGGTGTCGTCGTGCGGTGGCTGCCAGACGGTCACCTCCATCGGGTCGTCGAAGGCGAGCGGGCCGGCGCCCGTGCGGGCCACGATCACCGTGCCCCGGCGTGTGGGCCCGGGGGTGGTGACGGCGACCCGGGTCAGCGGCACGGCGTCGCCGTGCCGCTCCCACGCGGTGAGCCGGCGCCATGCCTCGTCCAGGGGGAGCGGGGCGGTGCGTTCGAGCGAGAAGGTGGCCACGGGACGATCGTAGGCAACCGGCCGTCCGTACTAGCGGTAGACCTTGCCCGGCTCGGCCTTTCCGGGGGCCAGGAGCTGGGGGACCGTCACGAAGACGTAGCCGCGCTTCTTCAGCGCGTCGATGATCCCGGGCACGGCGGGCACGGTGCCGTCGTAGATGTCGTGGAGCAGGATGATGCCGTCCCGGGACGACTGCTTCAGTACGCGCTCGGTGATCAGGCCGGAGTCGTTGGTCTGGTAGTCCTTGGCGGTCACGCTCCACAGCACCTCCGCCAGCCCCAGCTCGCGGGAGATCTCGTGCACCGTGTCGTCGGTGCGGCCCTGCGGCGGGCGCATCAGGGTGGGACGCTTCCCGGTCAGGCGCTCTACCTCCTTGTTCGGGCGCTCCAGCTCCTCGCGTATCTCGTCCGGTTCGGCGTCCGTGAGGATCTTGTGCGTCCAGGTGTGGTTGGCCACCTCGTGGCCCTCGTCGGCCATGCGTCTGACGAGCTCGGGATACGTGTCGATGTGCCGTTTGCCGAGCAGGAAGAAGGTCGCCGGGACCTTCTTCTCCTTGAGTATGTCGAGCAGCCGGGCGGAGTGCTCGCTCGGTCCGGCGTCGAAGGTCAGCGCGATGCACTTGGCCCGGCCGCAGTCGACGGTGCCGAACCCGGCCCGCGCCTGGGCGCCCGCCGCGCCCCGGACGGAACTGGGGGAGGTCGTTTCCAGTTTCGTGCAGCCGCTCAGGGCCAGTGTCAGCGAGGCGGCGGCCGCGAGTGCCGCGACCACACGCAACCTGGTCCCCGTTTTTGTCATCTTCCCGCTCAGCGAAGGCATGCGAGGACTATACATAGCGAGTATAGACGCAGTTCATAGTGCTCTGTCGAGTAAGTGTTCGAGGTAGTGGGGGCGTTCGCCGGGTTACTCAGCCGACACGCAAGTGACGCCGAGAGTGAGGAGGACCCCGTGAGCGAGATCCCCGTGAGCGGACGCGGCTGGCGCCGGGCGCTGGTGACCGGCGGGGCCGGGTTCGTCGGCTCCCACCTGTGCGGCCGCCTGCTCGACGCCGGCACGGACGTCGTGTGTCTGGACAACCTGGCCACCGGCTCCCACGGCAACGTGGCCGAACTGGAGCGGCACCGCGGCTTCCGGTTCGTCCGGGCCGACGCCACCGACCCGGCGGCCGTGCGCGCTCTGCCCGGCCGGTTCGACCTGGTGCTGCACTTCGCCTGCCCGGCCTCGCCCGCGGACTACCTCCGGCTGCCCCTGGAGACCCTAGACGTCGGCAGCACCGGCACCCGCAACGCCCTGGAGCGGGCCCGTGCCGACGGCGCCCGCTTCCTGCTCGCCTCCACCTCCGAGGTCTACGGCGACCCGCTGGAACACCCGCAGCGGGAGAGCTACTGGGGCAACGTCAACCCCGTCGGCCCGCGCAGCGTCTACGACGAGTCCAAGCGCTTCGCCGAGGCCCTGGTCACCGCCCACCGCCAGGTGCACGGCACGGACGCCGCCATCGTCCGCATCTTCAACACGTACGGGCCCCGCATGCGCACCGGCGACGGCCGCGCCGTGCCCACCTTCATCGCGCAGGCACTGGACGGCATGCCCCTCACCGTCGCCGGCGACGGCGGGCAGACGCGCTCCCTGTGCTACGTCGACGACACCGTCGACGGCGTCCTGGCCCTCGCCGCGTCCGGTGAGAGCGGGCCGATGAACATCGGCGGCGCCGACGAGATCACCATGCTGCAACTGGCCCGCCGCGTGGTCGAACTCACCGGCTCCGGCTCCCGCATCCGCTTCGTCGAACGCCCCGTCGACGACCCCGGCCGGCGCAGGCCCGACACCACCCTGGCCCGGGAACGGCTCGACTGGCAGCCGCGGGTCGGCTGGAGCGAGGGGCTGGAGCGGACCATCGGCTGGTTCGCGCACTCCGTCGCGGCCTGATCGCAGCACGGACTTGCCCGACCGCGCGGCACGGACAAGCCGCGCCTGATCGCGCAGCACAGACACTTACTTACGGTGACATGTCCGCTCATATCCGGAACTGAGTTGTCTCCAAGTGTTTGAGTCAGCCGCACTGCGGCACCCGCGAGCCCTGAGAAGCGAGAGATTCCAGTAGTCGCCCGGGACGGAGCACCCCCCCATGCGCATCCTCGGTATCAACGCCCTGTTCCACGACCCGGCCGCCGCGCTCGTCGTCGACGGCCGGACCGTCGCGGCCGCCGAGGAAGAGCGCTTCAGCCGCCGCAAGCACGGCAAGCGCCCGGTGCCCTTCTCCGCGTGGGAGGTGCCGGAGCTGTCGGCGCGGTGGTGCCTGGAGCACGCCGGGATACGGCCCGGGGAACTGGACGCCGTCGCGTACTCCTTCGACCCGAAGCTCGCCCGGCCCGCCCGCGACATGGGCCTGGACGACCCGTGGGACCCGCTGCGGCTGGAGTACGCCCGCCGCGCCCCCGAGTTCCTCGCCGACGCGCTGCCCGGGCTCGACCCCGACCAGGTCGTCTTCGTCCCGCACCACGTCGCGCACGCCGCCTCCGCCGGACCGGCCTCACCGCACCCCGACAACGACGTCCTCGTCCTCGACGGACGCGGCGAGTCCGCCTCCCACCTGGCCGGCCGCTACCGCGACGGCAAGCTCGACACCCTCGCCACGCAGGCACTCCCGCACTCCCTCGGCCTGGTCTACGAGGAACTGACCGAGCACCTCGGCTTCCTGCGCAGCAGCGACGAGTACAAGGTGATGGCCCTCGCCTCCTACGGCACCCCCCGCCACCTCGACCGCCTGCGCGAGCACATCCACGCCACCGGCGACGGCGGCTTCCGCGCCCACGGCGTCGACTGGGCGGCCCTCGCCCCGGCCCGCGCCAAGGGCGAGGACTGGACGAAGGGCCACGCCGACCTCGCCGCGAGCACCCAGGCCGTCCTGGAGGAACTCCTCCTCGAACTCGTGCACTGGTTGCACCGCGAGGCAGGGGGAGAAGCGCTGACCATGGCGGGCGGCGTCGCGCTCAACTGCGTCGCCAACTCGAAGATCGCCGCCCGCGGCCCGTACCGGCACGTGTGGGTGCAGCCCGCCGCCGGCGACGCGGGCACCGCCCTCGGCAGCGCCCTGCACGTGGCCGCCGCCCAGGAGGGCACCGCCCCCGAGCCCATGCCCGGTGCCGACCTCGGCCGCGGCTGGAGCGACGACGAGATCCGGGCCTGGCTGGAGACGGCGGCCATCCCCTACGAGGAGCCGGACGACATCGCCGAGACGGTCGCCGAGGAACTGGCCCGGGACGGCGTCGTCGCCTGGTTCCAGGGGCGCGGCGAGTTCGGGCCGCGCGCCCTCGGGCACCGCTCCCTGATGGCCCACCCGGGCCGCTCGGAGAACCTGGAGCGGCTCAACCACGTCAAGGGCCGCGAGGAGTTCCGTCCCGTCGCGCCCATGGTCCTGGCCGACCGAGCCGCCGACATCTTCACCGGGCCCCTCCCCAGCCCGTACATGCTCTTCGTGCACGACGTCGCCCCCGCCTGGCGGGACCGGATCCCGGCCGTGGTGCACGTCGACGGCACCGCCCGCATCCAGACCGTCGAGGAGCGCCGCGAGCCGCTCGTCGCCCGGATGCTGAACGCCTTCGAACGCCGCACCGGACTGCCCGTCGTGGTCAACACCAGCCTCAACACCGCGGGACGGCCCATGGTCGACGACCCGCGCGACGCGCTGGAGTGCTTCGGCTCCGCACCCGTGGACCTGCTGGCCATCGGCCCGTTCGCGGTCCGCCGGGGGAAGGCGTTCGCATGACCGGCCTCCCCCAGGCCGGCGGTGCCAGGACCGGCTACGCCGTCGTCGTCCCCACTCTCGTACGCGACACGCTGGCCGACTGTCTGGCCGCGCTGGTCGCCGCGATCGGCCCCGATCCCGACGAGGTCGTCCTCGTCGACGACCGGCCCGACCCCGACGCCGACCCCGGCGCGCTGGAGCATCCGCTCAGCGTCCTGGGCGACCTGCGCGAGCGCACGGTGGTGCTGCGCAGCGGCGGGAGGGGGCCGGCCGCCGCCCGCAACACCGGCTTCCGCGCGGTCACCTCGCCCTGGACCGCCTTCCTCGACGACGACGTCCAGGTCGGCCCGCACTGGTGCGACCAGCTGGTCCAGGACCTCGCCGAGGCGGCCCCCGACACGGGTGCCGTGCAGGGCGTGATCGCGGTGCCGCTGCCGGGCGAGCGACGCCCCACCGACTGGGAGCGCGGGACCGCCGGCCTCGCGCGGGCCCAGTGGATCACCGCCGACATGGCCTACCGCACCGACGTGCTCAAAGAGGTCGACGGCTTCGACGAACGCTTCACCCGCGCCTTCCGCGAGGACGCCGACCTCGCGCTGCGCGTCCTCGACGCGGGGTGGCGCATCCGCCGGGGCCGCCGCACCACCCGCCACCCCGTACGCGACGCCTCCCGCTGGGCGTCCCTGAAACAGCAGCGCGGAAACGCCGACGACGCCCTGATGCTGCGGCTGCACGGCCCCGACTGGTGGGCCAAGGCGGTGGCCCCCAAGGGCCGGATCCGGCGCCACGCGGCGGTCACCGCCGCCGGCGTGGCCGCCCTCGCCCTCGCCGCCGCCGGCCGCCCCCGCGCCGCCGCGGTCGCCGGGCTCGGCTGGGCCGCCGGCATCGCCGAGTTCGCCTGGGCCCGCATCGCCGCGGGACCGCGCACCCGTGACGAGGTCACGACCATGCTGGCCACCAGCGCGCTCATCCCGCCCGCCGCGACATGGCACCGGCTGAGCGGAATGTGGCGGCACCGCCGCGCCCCCGCCTGGCGGGAGGTGACCGCATGAGCCCCGTCAAGACCGTGCTGTTCGACCGCGACGGCACCCTCGTCCACGACGTCCCCTACAACGGCGACCCCGAGCGGGTCCGGCCCGTCGAGGGCGCCCGCGAGGCGGTGGCGCTGCTGCGCGAACACGGCATCCGCGTCGGCGTCGTCACCAACCAGTCCGGTGTCGCCCGCGGCCTCATCAGCGACACCGACGTCCGCCACGTCAACCGGCGGATCGACGACCTCATCGGCCCCTTCGACGTCTGGGCCATCTGCCCGCACGGCCCCGACGACGGCTGCCACTGCCGCAAGCCGCGGCCCGGCCTGGTCCTGTGGGCGGCCGGACGCGTCTGCACCGCCCCCGCCGACTGCGTCGTCATCGGGGACATCGGCGCCGACATCGAGGCCGCCGAACGCGCGGGCGCCCACGGCATCCTCGTCCCCAACGCGCGGACCCGCCCGGAGGAGACGGCCGGCGCGGCCCACGTCGCCCCGGACCTCCTGACCGCCGTACGGGCGGTACTCGACGGCCCGCCCAGGGGCCGGGTCCTGGCGGACGAACGCCCCATCGGGGCGGCGTTCGGGACGGGGCCCGCCCCCGCCCCCGACTCCGCCCCTGCCCCTGCCCCCGCCCCCGACTCCGTCACCGACTCTGCCCCCGCCACCTCCCCCGAGGCGGCCCGGTCACGTGCCGCCGCGCACACTCGCGGGAGGCCGCGATGAAGGCGCTCGTCACCCGGCTCGACAGCTTCGGCGACGTACTGCTCGCCGGACCCGCCGTGCGGGCCGTGGCCGCCCGGGCCGACCACGTCACGCTGCTGTGCGGATCGCGCGGCGCGCCCGCCGCCCGCCTGCTGCCCGGCGTGGACGAGGTGCTGGTGTGGGACGCGCCGTGGGGCGGGTTCCAGCCGCCCGACGTGAACCGGGCGGACATCGACGCGCTCGCGGACCGGATCGACGCCGACACCGCGCTGATCCTCACCTCCTTCCACCAGTCCCCGCTGCCCACCGCCCTGGTCCTGCGCCTCGCCGGCGTCCGGCACATCGCCGCGGACAGCGTGGACTACCCCGGCTCCCTCCTCGACCTGCGCCACCAGCGCGCCCCGCACGCCCACGAGGCCGAGGCCGCGCTCGACCTCGCCGAGGCGGCCGGGTTCCCCCGCCCCGACGACGGACGGCTGCGCGTGCGCACACCGCCCCGCGCCGACGCGCTGACCGGCCCCGGCCCCTACGTCGTGCTCCACCCCGGCGCCAGCGTCCCCGCCCGCGCCTGGAGCCCCGAACGCGCCGCCGAGGCCGTGCGCGAACTCGCCGCCGCCGGGCACCGCGTGCTGGTCACCGGCGGCCCCGGCGAACGCGACCTCACCGCCCACGTCGCGGGCGAACACGGCACCGACCTCGGCGGCCGCACCGAGGCCCCGGAACTGTCCGGCGTCCTCGCGGGCGCCGCCGTCGTCGTCACCGGCAACACCGCGCCCGCCCACCTCGCCGCCGCCGTCGGCACCCCGGTCGTGTCCCTGTTCGCGCCGGTCGTACCGGCCGAGCGCTGGCGGCCGTACGGCGTCCCGTACGTCCTGCTCGGCGACCAGGACGCGCCCTGCGCGGACAGCCGGGCCCGGGACTGCCCCGTCCCCGGCCATCCCTGCCTGGACACCGTCACGGCCACCGACGTGGCGGCCGCCGTCGAGAAACTCCTGGGGGAGGCATGAGGATCCTCATCTGGCACGTGCACGGGTCGTGGACCACGGCCTTCGTGCAGGGCCCGCACACCTACCTCGTCCCCGTCACCCCGGACCGCGGACCCGACGGCCTCGGCCGCGCCCGCACCTGGGACTGGCCCGACTCCGTCGTGGAGGTACCGCCTCAGCGGCTGCGGGACGAGCACATCGACCTCGTGATCATCCAGCGCCCGCACGAACTCGCCCTGGTCGACCAGTGGCTCGGCCGCCGCCCGCCGCTGGTGTACCTGGAACACAACGCCCCCGACGGCGACGTGCCCGACACCCGCCACCCCGCCGCGGACCTCCCCGGCATCACCACCCTCGTCCACGTCACCCACTTCAACCGGCTGATGTGGGACGCGGGCCCGAGGGAGACGACGGTCGTCGAGCACGGCATCGTCGACCCCGGCCACCGCTGGACCGGCGAACTGGACCGCGCCGCCGTCGTCGTCAACGAGCCGATCCGGCGCGGGCGCACGACCGGGACCGACCTGCTCCCCGCCTTCTCCCGCGCCGCCCCGCTCGACGTCTTCGGCATGCGCACCGAGGGACTCGCCGAGCACATCGGCGTCGACCCCGGACGCTGCCGCACGCGGGACGTCCCCCAGAGCGACCTGCACACCGAACTGGCCCGCCGCCGCGTCTACGTCCACCCCGTCCGCTGGACCTCCCTGGGCCTGTCCCTCCTGGAGGCCATGCACCTGGGCATGCCCGTGGTCGCCCTCGCCACCACCGAGGTCACCGAGGCCGTGCCCCCGGACGCCGGAGTGGTCTCCAACCGCATCGACGTACTGACCGACGCCGTACGCGACTTCCTCGCCGACCCGCCGCACGCGCGCACGGCCGGCGACGGAGCCCGTGCGGCGGCCCTGTCCCGCTACGGGCTGTCCCGCTTCCTGGACGACTGGGAGCGGCTGCTGAAGGAGGTGACCCGATGAGGATCGCCATGGTGTCCGAGCACGCGAGCCCCCTCGCCGCGCTCGGCGGCGTCGACGCCGGTGGACAGAACGTCTACGTGGCCCGCCTCACCGAGGAGTTGGCCAAGCGCGGCCACGACGTCACGGTCTACACCCGACGGGACGCCACCGGTCTGCCCGACCGGGTGCCGCTGCCCGGCGGCGCGGTCGTCGAGCACGTGCCTGCCGGACCGCCCGCGGTCGTGCCCAAGGACGAACTCTTCCCGCACATGCCCGCCTTCGGCGCACACCTGGCCCGCGCCTGGGCCCGGGACACGCCCGACGTGGCGCACGCCCACTTCTGGATGTCCGGCATGGCCTCCCAGATCGGCGTACGGCCGCACGGCGTCCCCCTCGTGCAGACCTTCCACGCCCTGGGCACCGTCAAGCGACGCCACCAGGGCATGCGGGACACCAGCCCGTACGAACGCATCGGCATCGAACGGCAGCTCGGCCGCGCCTGCGAACGCGTCCTGGCCACCTGCACGGACGAGGTCGTCGAACTCGGCGACATGGGCGTACCGCCCCGTCAGGTGTCCGTCGTCCCCTGCGGTGTGGACGCCGAGCACTTCCACCCCACCGCCGACATCGGCCGCACCCCCGCCCGCAAGGAGCGGCACCGGCTGCTGGCCTGCGGCAGGCTCGTGCCCCGCAAGGGCTACGACCAGGCCATCCGTGCCCTGGCCCACATCCCCGACACCGAACTCCTCGTCGCGGGCGGCCCACCGGCCGGCGGCCTCGACGCCGACCCCGAGGCGCGGCGCCTGACCGCGCTCGCCCGCCGCACCGGAGTCGCCGACCGGGTCCGGCTGCTCGGCGCGGTCGACCCCGAGGACATGCCCGCCCTGCTCCGCAGCGCCGACCTGGTGCTGTGCACCCCGGTCTACGAGCCGTTCGGCATCGTGCCGCTGGAGGCGATGGCCTGCGGCGTGCCCGTCCTCGCCACCGACGTCGGCGGCCACCGCGACTCCGTGGCCGACGGGACCACGGGCCGCCTGGTCACCCCGCAGGACCCCGAGGCCGTCGCGGACGCCGCCCGCGAACTCCTCGCCGACGAACGGCTGCGCCGCCAGTACGGCAGGAACGGCCGCGAACGCGTCCTGCGGCACTACACCTGGGCGCGCGTCGCCGACGGCGCGGAGCAGGTCTACCGCCTGACCCTCGCCGACCACGCACTGTCGAAGGAGGTGGCGTGATGACCGTCCACCCGCCCGTCGTCGGGCACTGTGACGAACTCCAGGACGCGCTGGGCACGTTCCGAGCCTCCGCGCACGTCACCGAACGCTGGGGCTCGCGGCTCGCCGCCGTCCTCGCCGGCGGCGGCCGGCTGCTGGCCGCGGGCAACGGCGGCAGCGCCGCCCAGGCCCAGCACCTGACCGCCGAACTCGTCGGCCGCTACCGCGACGACCGCCCGCCGTTCTCCGCGATCGCCCTGCACGCCGACACGTCCTCCACCACCGCCATCGCCAACGACTACGGCGTCGACGAGGTGTTCGCCCGCCAGGTCCGCGCCCACGGCCGCGAGGGCGACGTACTGATGCTGCTGTCCACCAGCGGCGCCAGCGCCAACCTGCTCTCCGCGGCCGACGCCGCCCGCGCGGCCGGGGTACGGGTGTGGGCGCTCACCGGCTGCGCCCCCAACCCGCTCATGGCGGGCAGCGACGAGTCCCTGTGCGTGGACGCCCCCTCGACGGCCACCGTTCAGGAGATCCACCTGGTCGCCGTGCACATGGTGTGCGCGGCCTTCGACGCCGCGCTGGAACGGGGAGTACGGGGCGTGCGAGGCGCACGGGACGCGGGGGGCCCGCAGGACAAGGGAACGCGGAGGTGACGGGACGCATGGCTGACAGGGCTCCTCTGGTCGTGGTCGGCGACGCCCTGCTGGACCGCGACCTCACCGGCTCCGCCGACCGGCTGGCGCCCGACGCGCCGGTGCCGGTCGTGTCGGAGTGCGCCGAGCGCGTACGTCCCGGGGGCGCCGCGCTCGCCGCGTACCTGGCCGCCCGCGACGGCCGGGAGGTCACACTGATCACGGGCGCGGGTGACGATCCGGCGAGCACGGTCCTGCGTGAACTCCTCGACCCCTGGCTGACCCTGATCCCGCTCCCTCTCACCGGCCCCCTGCCCGAGAAGACCCGGGTCCTGGCGCAGGACCGCCCCGTCGTCCGCCTCGACCGGGGCGGCGGCCGGGCCCGCGAGGCCACGGACGAGGCCCGCGCGGCCCTGCGCTCCGCCCGGGCCGTCCTGGTCTCCGACTACGGCCGAGGCACCGCGGACGCGCTGCGGGACGTACTGGCCGCCCGCCCGCCGCTGGTCTGGGACCCGCACCCGCGCGGGGGTCCGCCGGTCCCCGGCACCCGGCTGGTGACACCCGCAGAGAAGGAGGCGCACGGCTTCGCCCCGCCGGGCGGCCACCCGGGCGGGGGCCTGCGGGCCGCCGCGCTCAACGCCACCGCCCTGGTACGGGACTGGCGGGTGGCGGCGGTGACGGTGACCCTCGGCTCGCGCGGCGCCCTGCTCTCCTACGGCGAGCACCCCCTGCTCTTCCCGGCGCCCGCCGCTCACCACGGCGACTCCTGCGGCGCGGGGGACCGGTTCGCGGCCACCGCCGCCGGGCTGCTGGCCGACGGCGCGCTGGTGGGGGAGGCCGTCGAGGGCGCGGTGGGCGCCGCGACGGCGTTCGTCGCCGCGGGCGGCGCGGGCGCCCTGCCGCCCGCCGGCACCGGCCCGGTACCGGCCGCTTCGCCCGACACCGACGACCCGCAGGCCCTGGCAGCCCGCGTCCGCGCCCAGCACGGCACGGTGGTCGCCGCCGGCGGCTGCTTCGACCTGCTGCACGCCGGCCACGTCGGCCTCCTCCAGGCCGCCCGGCGGCTCGGCGACTGCCTGGTCGTCTGCGTCAACTCCGACGCCTCCGTGCGGCGCCGCAAGGGCGACGGCCGCCCCGTCAACCCCCTCGCCGACCGCGTGCGCGTCCTGCGCGCCCTGGCCTGCGTCGACGCGGTCGCCGTCTTCGACGAGGACACCCCCGAACGCCTCCTCGGCGACCTGCGCCCCGACGTGTGGGTCAAGGGCGGCGACTACGCGGGTGCGGACCTCCCCGAGGCCGGCCTGCTCCAGGAGTGGGGCGGCCAGGCGGTCCTCCTGCCCTACCTGGACGGCCGCTCCTCCACGGCCCTGATGGCCCGCGCGGCAGAGGGGGTGCGATGACCCGCCCCGCCACACCGGACCCGGGACGCGGCGGGCCCCCGTCCCCGGCCGCCCGCCCACCGCTGCACCGCGCCGCGTCCGCCGCCCGCCCGCCGACGGGCGGCACCGCGTCCCCGGCCTCCGCCGGGGGCCCGGTGACCGGCGATCCGGTGCGTCCGCCGTCCGCCGGACCGACGCGTGGCGACCGGGGGGCGCGGTCGACGGCCAATGTCGGTGTCGGTGTCGGTGTGGGGGAGGGGATGCCCCCGGCATCCGTGGACGGTGCGGGAGCGCGGGGCGCGGCGGTCCCGTCGTCGGCCGGCGGCCCGGTCACCGGCGATCCCGTGCATCCGCCGTCCGCCGCGACGGCGCACCCGCCCGACGCCCGTGGTGGAGCACGCCCGCGGCTGCTCGTCCTGCGCGCACTCGGGCTCGGTGACCTGCTGGCCGGGGTGCCCGCGCTGCGCGCGCTGCGCCGCGCGTACCCCGGACACGAACTGGTGCTGGCCACCCCCGCCGAGCTGGCGCCCCTCGTCGCGGCGACCGGCGCCGTCGACCGGCTGCTGCCCGCCGCCGAGCCCGGCCGCGCCGTCCCGCGCACCCTCGACTGGACCGGCCCGCCCCCCGACGTCGCCGTCGACCTGCACGGCAACGGACCGCCCAGCCACCGCCTGCTGACGCGCCTCGGCCCGCCGAGAATGCTGGCGTTCGCGCACCCGGAGACGCCGGAGATCGACGGGCCGCCCTGGTACGCCGAGGAGCACGAGCGCGACCGCTGGTGCCGGCTGCTGCGGGCGTACGGCATCGACGCCGACCCCACCGACCTGCGGCTGCCGCGCCCGGACGCACCGTCCCCCGCCCCTGGCGCCGTCGTCCTGCACCCCGGCGCCGGCGCCCCCTCCCGCCGCTGGCCCGTGGAACGCTACGCGGCCGTCGCCGAAGCGCTGCGCGCCCGCGGACACCGGGTCGTCGTCACCGGGGGAGCGGACGAGGCGGACCCGGTGGCCAGGCTGGCCAAGCTCGCGCACCTGCCCGACGCGGACGTGTTCGGTGGCGGCCTGCCCCTGGACCGGCTCTCCGCCCTGGTGGCCGATGCCCGCGCCGTCGTCAGCGGCGACACCGGCATCGCCCACCTCGCCGTCGCCCACGCCACGCCCACCGTCACCCTCTTCGGCCCGGTCCCGCCCAGCCGCTGGGGTCCGCCCGAGCACCCCCGCCACCGTGCCCTGTGGCACCCGGGCCCGGACGCCGACCACGGCCACCACGGCGACCCGCACGGCCACGAGCCCGACCCCGCGCTGCTGCGGATCACCACCGACGACGTCCTCGACGCCCTCGACGCACTCGACGTCCGCGACGCCCCGGACGCCCCGGACGCCCTGGAAGAGGCACCATGAACCACGCCACCGACCGCGGACCGTCGACCACCCGCGAACGCTCCCACGCCGACCCCACCCGTCCCGCCCCCGTCGGCGTCGTCATCGCCACCCGCAACCGCGCCGCGAGCCTCGCCGTCACCGTGCGGCACCTGCTCGCCCTGCCCGAACGGCCCGAGGTCCTCGTCGTCGACAACGCCTCCACCGACGACACCCGCGCCATGCTCGCCCGCGACTTCCCCCGGGTCCGCCTGATCGCCCTGCCGTTCAACCGCGGCGCCCTCGCCCGCACCCACGGCGTCCGCGCCCTCGACACCCCTTACGTGGCGTTCAGCGACGACGACTCCTGGTGGGCACCCGGCTCCCTCAGCGCCGCCGCCCGGCACTTCGACGAGCACCCCCGGCTCGGACTGCTCTCCGCCCGCACCCTCGTCGGCCCAGCCGACGCCGCGGACCCGCTCAACGACCAGCTCGCCGGCTCCCCGCTCGGTGCGGCCACCGACCTGCCCGGCACCCAGGTGCTCGGCTTCCTCGGCTGTGCCGCCGTCGCCCGCCGCACGTCCTACCTCGACGCCGGCGGCTACCACCCCCTGCTCTTCTTCGGCGCCGAGGAGACCCTCCTCGCCTACGACCTGGCCGCCCGCGGCTGGGGCGTCACGCACTGCCCCGACGTGGTCGCCCACCACCACCCGGACCCCGGCCCCCGCACCGGCCGCCCGGCCGTCGTACGCCGCAACGAACTCCTCACCGCCTGGCTGCGCCGCCCGCTCCCGCACGCGCTGGCCCGCACCCGTGCCCTCGCCGCCGACGCCCGCCGCGACCCGGACGCCCGGCGCGCCCTGCGCGAGACGCTCACCCGCCTGCCCGCCGCCCTGCGCGCCCGCAGGGCGCTGCCCCCGCACGTCGAGCGCGCCGCCCGCCTCCTGGACACGGCGAACGGAGCGGCGTCGTGACCGACCTGCGGACCACCGTCGTCGTCATCACCCACAACCGGTGCCCCGAACTCCTGCGCACCCTGGACCGCCTCGCCGAACTCCCCGAGAAGCCCTCGGTGATCGTCACCGACAACGCCTCCACCGACGGCACCGCCTCCGCCGTCACCCGCCACCACCCGGACGTACGGCTCCTGCGCCCCGGCCGCAACCTCGGCGCAGTCGGCCGCAACCTGGCGGTCCGCCAGGTCGGCACGCCCTACGTCGCCTTCTGCGACGACGACTCCTGGTGGGCGCCGGGCTCCCTGGCCAAAGCCGCCGACCTGCTCGACCGGTATCCGGCGGTCGGCTCGGTGACCGCACGCATCCTCGTCGAACCCGAGGGCACCGAGGACCCGATCGTCAAGGAACTGCGCGACTCGCCCGTGCCCCGCCCGGACTGGCTCCCGGGGCCGGCCCTCGGGTCCTTCCTGGCCGCCGCGACCGTGCTGCGCACCGACGCCTTCCGGGCCGCGGGCGGCTTCCACCCCCGGCTGTGGCTGGGCGGCGAGGAGGAGTTGCTCGCCGCCGACCTGGCGGCCAACGGCTGGTGGCTGACGTACGCCGACGACCTGACGATCCACCACCATCCCTCGACCGTCCGGGACTCGACACTGCGCCGGGCGCACGGCATCCGCAACACGCTGTGGTTCACCTGGCTGCGCCGCCCGGCCGGCCCGGCCCTGCGCCGCACCCTCCACCTGGCCCGCACCGTCCCGCGCGACACCGCGTCCCTGCGCGCGTTCGCCGAGGCGACGGCCGCCCTGCCGTGGGTGCTGCGCGAACGCCGGGTGCTGCCGCCGGAGGTGGAGGCCCGCCTGCGCTCACTGGAGCCCGCCCAGCGCGACTCGACGGCCCGCAGCTACACGGGCTGACCGTTCCTATTCAGTGTGCAGGAGTGAGTCCTGGACCCATTCCTGCACACTGCGGACATCCCGAACGGTGTTGGGTGTCCTGGTCGCCCGCGTTCGCTCCATATCCGGTGGCACGGATCGTGTCCGTGGTCCGGGGATACGGGG